>DXJG01000003.1 GCA_019056805.1 Candidatus Baldrarchaeota archaeon
CTCCGCCATGCCAAGGCGGCGCTCTACCAGACTGAGCTACGGGCCCATATCACATTTTCTTTGTATCATTTACCTTTTATTTTTAATGGGTGGTCATATTTCTTTGGGTTTTTGGCTCTGTTTTTCCAAGAACAATCTAACAATTCTAATTAGTTTTGCAACAAATGGTTGAAGGTCATAATTTCGCAAGTAGTTTGGTTAACAATATTTTGGTGATCAAATGGGTTCGTGTTCATTTTGTAGTATATGATCTCCTGGTGTTTCTCGAGGTTCTGATGTTTTAAGCCTTTTAGCCAGTTTTATTGCTGCATTTGCTAATCTCAGTGCCTGTATTGCTAGATCTTTGTTTTTAGCTATTATATAGTTTTGTGCTGCTATTATATCTGGTGCCAATTTTAATTCATTTACAGCTTCTTCTATATCTTTTGGTAACTCCTCCGTAGGGAAATTTAATCTCCAAAGTTCCGATATTCTAAAAACTTTTAGTCCTCTTTCCTCATCTATTTTCTTCATTTCTTCTCTTAGTTTCTCTATTTCATGTTTAAGTTGTTGAACTTCTTCTCTTTTTTCAGTTAATTCTTGTTTTAATTCTTGTATTGTTTTAATTTGTTGTATCACTCTTAGTCCTGCACGGATTATCGCATTTTCCAATTCTTTTACTATAAAATCTATATTAACATGTTCAAGATCATGTCCATATGGTAATTTCATTCTTTCTACATGCCCCACTTTTCCTTGAAGCATCTCAGCCAACTTCTCTGCAAGTTGTCTTCCCGGTTTATCCGCATCTGTCGCAATTAACGCTAAGTCTGCTCCTTCTATTGCCTTAAGAGCCAACTCTGGATTAGTTGTAGGTATTATTGCTGATATCGTTATATTATACTGAGAACCTAGAGCAAGTTTTTGCACAGCTTTTGAAAGAGCTTCCACATCTGATGCTCCCTCTACTACTATCCTTACATCTATTGGTTGAGAAGTTACATAAGATTGAGGTTTTTCCTCATTCATTATTTAATCCTCACTTTGTTAACCTTTTTATTTTGCCAACTATAGTTCCTGATTCTCTTAGATCTTCCAAAGCCACATGCTGCACAATACTTTTTCCTTACGTGATACGATCTTCTACCGCATCTTCTGCATCTTATATGTACTTTTTTGTTCCTTTTCCCCATGGATGGTGTGCCCTTACCCAAAGATGTTCACCTCTATTTTATTTTAGTGGAGGCGGCGAAATAATTACTACATTGTCACCCCTCACTATTACAGTACCTAATTTCCTTGTATTATTTTCCTCTAAGATTTCCTCTGCCTCATCCAGTATTAGATTCATATGCATATCGAATCCTCTTAATTTTCCTCTAAGTTCTCTTCCACCCTTTAATTTTACTAGCACCTGCATGTCTATCGATTTTTGTAGTAGGTCGAGTGTTTTTGATCTACTCATATCATGTCTCCTCACGGAAAGAATAAATAGCTGCAATTGGCTTCTTATTCAGGGATTATTTAAATTTTTCTGGAGTGGTAAATATGAAAGTTAGGAAGCGCCACTTCTTAAAGAGCGGTGAAATTAAGACCTTAAAGAATCTTATCGCAGAAAATTTAGGTTCAAATGCCCTAGACATTATTCCTAAGAAGGCCACTATTGAATTAATAGTATTTGATGACGGTTCCCGCTTATATATGGTGAATGGAGAACCATATTTTTTGGAGAAGAATAATAAAATTTTTCCAACAATATGGTTTCTCGATAAGTTCTCTATGGATATTCCCAAAGTTGTCATAAATTTGGGTGCCGTAATGCGTGTTAGTAAGGGTGCTGATGTCATGATACCTGGTATTACACACATTAATAAAAATATCAAAGAAGGAGATATTGTTGTAGTTGTTGATGAAAAGCATGAAAGAGTTATAGCTGTTGGCCTTGCATTAATGAGTTCCGATAAAATAAAAGAATCTGAAAAGGGTAGGGCAATACGCAATATCCATCACGTTGGCGATAAATTGTGGAAAACCGTTAATGAGATATTGAAGAGCTAACTATAAGTAGTAAAGGTGGGAAGTAAGGTTTGAGTTTTCTTAAAAAAATGCTAAAAACATCAAAAAAGAAGGAAGAAGAAAAAAAGAGATGTGAAGATACATCTGATGTTATAAAAGTTTTAGAGGAGTTAAAAGTGTTTGATAATACGGAAGATAAAATTACAAGTGAGGCGGAGGAATTAGAACTGTTAAGTGAAATTTACCTTAAAACTTTCACCCTTTCTGATCTTTCTGATGTTAAATACGTCGAAGAAGAGTTAAAACAAGGTAACATCGTAATTCTGAATGTTTACCCCCTCATGGAGAACTCTCCAGTAAATTGTAAACGAGCAATTGAAAGATTAAGAGCGATCTGCAAGGTTCTCAACGGAAACATGAGAAGTCTAGGCGGACAATACATCATTGTCACTCCACATTTCATAAGAATTCAAGAAGGAAAAAGAAAAGTATGAAATTCACATGAATAGTCAGCGTAGTCTTATAGTCTCTAAATTATACGGTACTCGTGTTTCAACTCTAAACTTCTTATGGATCGCATTTGCGAGACTTATACATTTATTGTTTTCACCATGACAAGTAATCACTCTTTCTGGTTTTGGTGTAATTTGTTGAAGATAACTAAGCAACTGTCTCCTATCAGAATGCCCTGAAAATCCTTCTATGGTATGCACTTCCATTTTAACGTTGACTACTTCTATTTTTCCATCCCTATTTCTCATCGGTATTTCTCTCCAGCCTTTTTGTACTCTTCTTCCAAGGGTTCCTTCGATTTGATAGCTTACAAAGATTATACTATTTCTAGGATCAGACGCGAGAAGTCTAAAGTATTCCACGCTGGGACCTCCAGTGAGCATACCTGATGTTGACATGATTATACAAGGTTCTCCCTCAACAATATCAGTTCTAGCTTCTTTGCTATCTACTTGGACAAAATAGTCTGCAAGGAAAGGATTGTGTCCTTCATGGAATATTTTATCTCTCAAGCTTTTTGCTAGATATTCTGGGTGTGTTGTATGAATTGCAGTGGCTTCCGATATCATTCCATCGATGTATATAGGGACTTCTTTGATTAATCCTCTCCTCATGTAATCTTCTAATACAAGCATCATTTCTTGAGCTCTTCCAACAGCCAGAACAGGGATAAGAACTTTTCCGCGACGTTCTATTGTGGCATTTACTATTCTCATAAGTTGTCTTTCAGCATCTTTTCTAGGCGGTATTATATCATTTGGAGCTCCATAAGTACTTTCCATAATCAATGTTTCCAAACGTGGAAAGGTGTGGGTAGCTGGTTCCAGTAATCTTGTTTTTGCAAATTTGAAGTCTCCTGTATAAGCAATATTGTATAATCCTTCACCTATATGGAGATGCACTATTGAAGAGCCAAGTATGTGTCCAGCGTTGTGGAGGGTTAGTCTTATATCTGGTGCTATATCTGTTACCTCTCCGTACTCCAAAGGTATTGTGTGCATTATAGCTTTTTTTATGTCTTTTTGACTATACGGTAAAAGTTTTCCTTCTCTTTCAGCTACATCAAGATAATCTAATTGAAGAAGAATCATAAGGTTTCTTGTAGCTTGTGTACAATATACAGGGCCCTCATAACCATATTTAAAAAGAAAAGGCACAAACCCGCTGTGATCCAAATGAGCATGAGTAACTACTACTGCATCCAATTCTTCTATGTCAAATTCAGGCGCGTCTAAGTGCGGAAACGCATATTCTGGTGAACCTACATTTACTCCACAATCAATCAACACGCTACTTTCAGAAGTCCTAACTAAAATCGCAGTCCTACCTACTTCCCTAAAACCCCCTAACGTTGACAATCTTATCCATTCATCTTTAACTAAAATTGGTCTATGAATTCTCTGACCTATATTTTTGAGTATTCTTTTACGTTGATCGCTCTCCGATTGTATAATACTTCTTATTAGTCCTATGGTCTTAGATTGAAGTGGAGGGCTTCTTACCACGGATGGCCTCCAAAATGTTCTCTTTATAATTTCTCTTAGAGTTACTCCACTTCTACCTATGACAAGCCCAGGCTTTTTAGCTTCTATAATAACTTCACCAACATTATGATCAAACATTATGTTAGTTATCTCTGCTTCCTGTGGGACAATCTCTAAAATCAGCTTTTTTGTCTCTTCTGGGCCGAGTCGTATACTAGGATCTGACCTAATTACGATTCTTTTTCTTAATCGCTTCGCAATTTCCTTTATAATATCTCCATTTTCCAACAAAACTTTTGGGTTTTTCGAATAGACTGCTATTTCTGGCCCTTCAAGTTCTAGTGATGTTATTTGGGCAGTTTCTGGTAAACTTTTCAATATTTGTTGTTTTAATTCGCTGAATATGTCTATGACTTCTTCTCTAGCCAAATTAATCCCTCTTCTTTTAGTGTTTCATCGTTCCTTATAAAATCCCAATCAAATATACAAATAAGTGAATTAGGTTATTCGTAGAGTTGAAATTATTTCTATAATGCCAGTAATTAGAAATTTTGTCATAATGTACCCTCAAATACAGAAAGTATAGCATCTAAAAATCGTTTATACTACATCATTAGGTGTGAAACTTAAACTATTTAAAAGTTTCGAAATAGTTATCATCTTGGCTAGCCTCAAATATAAATAACAGCTTAGAAAATTAATATCTCGGTTGGAGAAAACATGACAAACAAGGTCACTTTAGTGGGAATTAAACAAGCAAAAAGGGGATTTAAATTCGTGCATCTCGGGCCATCAGAACTATGCGACAATTGTCCCCTTTATAACACCTGCATGGGAAACTTAGAAAAGGGGAGAGTATATGAGGTTATTGAAGTACGAAATATAAAACATTCATGTAGCTTACATGAAGAAGGAGTAATGGTTGTTGAAGTCCAGGAAGCCGAGATAGAAGCAATTATTGACAAAAAAGCAGCATTTGAAGGAGCTATAATAACTTTTCACTTTCAAGAATGTTCTGAAAATAACTGTAAATTTTTAAAATTATGTTTCCCTCTAGGTTTAAAAGATGGAGATAAATGTAAAATAAAAGAAATTAAAGATAAAAAAATAGAATGCAAATTAGGAAAAAAACTAGCTCTTGTACGATTAAAAAGAATGGAAAGTTAATCAGTATTTCGATATATCACCATTTATGAGATAGCTTCCCCTTCCTCTTCTACCTCTTCCTTTTTTCTTTTGATCTCTTCGATAAATTGTACAGAATTTATTTTGGGAAAGTGTTTATGAATGTCCGACGCTATACCAAGTTTAGCGTATTGTATATTTTCAAGAAGAAAAACTTCATTTGGCATATTTACTTTTACAACATCATCTTCGATCTTAACTTCTAACTTTTCCTCATCGATTCCTCTTAACCTTCGCCCTATAAGGGCTTTAATTTTTTCCAAATCATCTTTTAGCTTCTTTCTTACAAAAACTTCATAAACAAGGGTTTTTCCTGCGAGAGGGTGATTGAAATCAACCCGAACCCTGCCGCTAGTAACCATACGAATAGTACCAACTTTTCCATTTATTGTAACTCTCATTCCAGGTTTAGGTGTTATTCCACTCTTTCTAAATTCCCTCATGGGTACAACTTTTATCTTTTTTAAGTCCCTTTCCCCAAATCCCTTCTCTGGTGGAACTTTTATTTCTGCTTTTTCACCCACTTTTAAACCTATCAACCCTTCCTCAAACCCTTTAATAAACCATCCTTCACCTACAACAACAAGTTTGGGCTTATAGATGCCATCTTCCTTATAGATTTTCTCCTTTTTCGCTACATCTTCGAGTGTTAGATCAATAATTTCTCCGGTTTCCTCAATACGAGCAACGTAATCCACTATTATAAAATCTCCTTCCTGAACAGCGTCTTTCTCCTCAACCATGCTTTCAGACATATTTCATCCCTCTTTAAATAATACGCACTAATCGAAACAACGATCCATCTTTAAAATTATCGCTTTTATGTAAGTCTTATCTTCCCCTCCTCAAGTACCAACCTCTATCAAGTATATTCTTAACTATAACTCGTCCAACTTTCTTAGCATGTCTACTTGGATATCTTACTAACACACCTAAACCCAATGGTTCATAAAATTTGTTAAAAACAATTACTTTATCTCCTGTTTGGACTAGCGAACCAACCTTAATAACAGATTCTTCTAAAATATCTCGACCATAAAGAAAGAGTTGTTCCCCTTTCTCAGATACAACAACACCCTTTTCCCTACCATATCTAGAAATTAACCATAACCCTTCCAAACTAATCTTAAATTCCTTATTAATTTCACCGAAAAAATAATCCCAAATAATAAGGCATCCTTACATCCTTTAGTTTTTTTAAAACACTATAAACTTCCATTGGCACCAAAAAAACTTCCTTAATTTTTCCTTCTCCAATAACTAAAACTTTTCCTGAAGTGATTTTCTCAAGAATATCTTTTCCAATCCATTCATGTAAGCTTTTTCGTATTTTTGATTCTTCCTTTACAGTGGCTTCTCTAAACTTTATCATCTAATTCCTCCCTCAATTTTAACTTGCATATAAAGAATCCTTGTGTTCCATGAATATGAGGATAAAATCTTGCTGCTTTTCGTAGTTCTTCTCTAACCTTGTACCCAAAAAATTCAGTAAAACCGGATAATCCATCTTTTAAACTTATTTTTTCCACAGAAACAGGAAATTGCTCTAGAATGCGATGAATCACAAGTTCATTCTCTTCGGGAGCAATACTACACGTCGAATACACTACAACCCCATTTTCTTTTAAACATTTCAATAAAGCAGAAAGCATAGATATTTGCAAGGTGGAACAATACTTTATATCTTCAATTAATCGACTCTTTTTACGAGATTTATCTATGGGAATTAATCCCTCTCCGGTACACGGAGCATCCAAAAGAATCTTATCAACTTTTATACCAAATTTTGGAAGATCTCTGGCATCCATCCTGTAAGCAATAACATTTTCAACCCCGAGTCTAGATAAATTAGATCTTAAAGCTTTCATACGTTCTCTATTAATATCAATAGCCAAAATAACACCTTTATTTTCCATTAATTGAGCTATCTGACTAGTTTTTCCTCCAGGTGCAGCGGCGGCATCAATGATTATCTCCCCAGGCTTAGGGTCCAAAACATGAACCGGCAAAAGGGATCCCATGCCTTTATGAATATAATAATACCCCATCAAATATTCTGTAGTAGATCCAAGTGAAAAGGGAGATTTAACGACTTGAAATGCATAATCAATCCATGGAACTTTTTCTAGTTTAAATCCCTTTGCAAGAAGTCTGTTAATTAAAGATTTAACACTTATTTTTAAAGTATTACATCTAATTACAGGGTTTAAGGGCTTTTCATTTGCCTCCAAAAGTTTAATAGTTTCGTCTTCACCGAAAAGTTCAAGGTATCTTTCAATCATATATGTGTGATAACCATACTTCTCCGCTAATTTCTTGGCTAAACCTTTATCAATCAAATAATATCACCAAAATTTTAACAAGCTATTTAAAGAACCTGAACAACGTGTTCTCCGTTACCTCAAATAATGCTTTTGAGGTTTATAAGCCAATTGTTAAACATCAAAAACATTTAAAAACTTATATTTAATTTGCAAATCATTTCCTATATCCACTATCGCTATATATCCATTTGCAGAGGCACCAGGATTAATAATATATACCCCGTTTAGTTTATCAACACCCCTTCCTTCATGAATATGGCCATGAACACCCATTAAAGGCTTATATTGTAAAATAAACTTCCTAACAGACTTACTTCCTACATGAAGACCAGCAAAAGTTAAATCAAGAGCAGTATTATACGGAGGATCATGAGAAACTAAAATTATACGGTTAAAATCAGCAACTTCGCTTATAGCCCTTTCTAATAAACTCCAAATCTCATTTTCACTTAATTCAAAAGGAGTACCAAAAGGCGTAAGAGAAGATCCGCCCACACCAATAAAGCCAAAATCATCCATACAAAACAGTTTACCATGAATACACGCAGCACCTTCAACTTTAACATCAACAAGCTTCTCAGGATCACAATTACCCGGCACGAACAATAACTCTAAACCACTTTCAGAAAACTTTTCCAAAACTTCAATGCCATTGTCAACAGAGCCGAAATCTGTTAAATCACCGCAAAAAACTATAAAATTACATTGAAATTTCCGAACACATGAAATTATCCTTGAAATCACACCAACATTCCCGTGGAGATCAGAGACGACACAAAACTTCATGTCAACACCTCAACAAGCTACATTACTATCGTAAATTTTTATTCCATAAACTACCAAGATAATTAAGAGTATGTATGATTAACCACCACTCAGTCTAATACATCTTAAGATACCTAAACATATCACCGTATAGTTTTATGCGATTTCTTAAAATAGAACAAACAAAAATAAGTTTTTAGCCTTATTTAAGAGTTATGATGCTATTTACGGTAGTATTTCACCGCAAAACTTCACACGAATTTCATGTAATTTTCATACATTAACATTAGTAAAACTTTAAATCAACAATTCCCTTGTATTCAATGCCGATGCAAAATATGTGGAGGTTTATGATTGACTTATCTTATTGGCGAGGCCCTTGTCGGAAAAGACGAAGAAATAGCACACATAGAGCTAATAATAGGGGAGAGAAATGGACCGGTAGGAAAAGCATTCATAGAAGCTTTTGCGAACCCTAAATATGGTCATACACCATTACTAGCCGTCATTAGGCCAAACCTCCCAACAAAACCCTGGACACTAATAGTACCTAAAGTAACCATAAAAAACATGGAACAAGCAGACAAGATATTTGGCCCAGCCCAATCAGCAGTCGCAAAAGCAGTTGCAGACGCTGTAGAAGAAGGGCTAATACCCATGGATAAATTGGAAGAATGGGTAGTAATAGTGAGTGTATTTATACATCCAAAAGCTAAAGATAATAGAAAAATATACAATTACAATTATAGCGCAACAAAACTCGCTCTTAAAAGAGCTTTATCAAACTATCCACCTTGGGAGAAAATCATGTATGAAAAAGACAGAGCAGTACATCCTATTATAGGACATAGAATAAACCACCGTCTATGGAGACCACCATACCTACAAATAGCCTTAGACATACCAGATATTGAAAAAACCATTCAAATTCTCAAGCAACTACCAAAAAGTGATAGAATAATCCTAGAAGTAGGAACGCCACTAATTAAAAAATACGGTGTAAGAGTAATAAGAGACATACGGGAGATATCAAAAAACAAATTCATAATAGCAGACCTAAAAACATTGGATGTAAGCCAAGTAGAAGTGGATATTGCCTTTGAAGAAACAGCAGATGCTGTTGTAGCAAGCGGACTAGCGGCACCAGAAACATTAGACAAATTTATCTACGAGGCAAAAAGACTAGGGATATACGCTTTCATAGATATGATGTATGTAGAAAATCCTCTAGAAAAGTTAAAAGCATTAAAACAACCGCCAGATGGAGTAATACTACACAGAGCAATAGATATAGAGACAAAAGAAGATCTGAGATGGTCTTGGATTAAGAAGATAAAAGAGGAATATAAAGGGAAAATATTGTTGGCAGTTGCAGGAGGCATAACGCCACAAGTGGTACCAGAAGCCCTTGAAAACGGTGCAGATATCCTCATAGTAGGTAGATACATAACTCAAAGTAAAGATGTCGAAAGGTCGACACGTGAGTTTCTAATAAAAATAGCAGAACATACGCCAAAGGAACCAGGAGATATAGATCTTTTCAGAGTACATACCGAATAATCCCGCAACTAAAAGAAAACAACACACTATTATTATCTTTTACCGCTAAATATTCCTTTAAATACCAAAAACAAATTTTTAAATTAATATCATAAGTTCATCGAGGAGTTAAAGATAAAAAATGTTTATATATCGTTCATAAATCACATACACAAGAAATAATAAAGAGATACGAGAGTGACCAGCATGCCTAAAAAATTCACATATCGAGGATATACATTAGAAGAATTGCAAAAAATGTCAATGGATCAGTTTATTAATTTGTTACCATCAAGGCAGCGGCGATCATTATTACGTGGATTAACACCACAACAAAGAACTTTACTAGAAAAAATAAGGAAAGTAAAACGATTGCAACAAAAAACTAAGAAACACATAGTAATACGTACTCATATAAGAGATATGGTTATCTTACCAGAAATGGTTGGACTAACAATAGCTGTATACAATGGAAAGGAATTCATTCCCGTACAAATAAAACCAGAAATGATCGGTCACTACTTAGGAGAGTTTTCACCAACATGTGTTCGAGTCCAACATGGAGCGCCAGGAATCGGAGCTACACGATCATCACTATATGTCCCACTTAAGTAAAAGATGAACTAGAACCCGCTAAACATTAAAATAACACTTATAACTACTATACAACCTAACAAAGTTTATTATAATTCTTGGTTCAAATCGTTATTTTACTATTGTTTTCTATAAATCCGTGTTGTTTTAATCGTCTGTAGATATCTCTAAAACCTTCACATCTTTTCCAGTCTGCTTTATATTCACATGCTTGACAAACCTTTCGTATATTGTTTATTCGATATAACCCCAAAATACCATTTATTAGACCGTATACAGGCAGAAAAAGAAATATTTTTATAATAAGATAAGTTTCCAAACCGAAAATTCCAATCAAAACTAAACCTAGCCCAATACCTATGCATATTCTTGTCACCACTTTTATATATGGAATTTTCCGAGGTATGCGAGTTATATTGACAGTATTTATTGCTATTAAAAATACACCGAGACCTATATATGTTTGAGGAGTTATCATCGATATAGGGACTGTAAGAACCAATATAATGGCAATAAAAAAGGCTGGAATACCAAGGGTACAACCTTTACAAAGTTTAAATCTTCCCAAAACAAAATAATGATCTCTAAAATGTTTACAGTCAGGATGATGTGAAAGTAGAAATGGTTGAAGGTCACCGCAAAAAGTACGTAAATGTTTTAAAATTTTTTTAAAATTTAGTCTCAGAATTTTTCCCTCTAGTTATTGATATTTTTGAAGGTATTTGGTACATGGTTTTAAAAATAAAAACAGAAGAGTTGTATTTTGTTGGTATTCGCTTAAATTAGGGGGATACCCCATCCTAGGAACATGGCTACACCGAGAGTTATTACTATAGGTATTAGTCCCGCGAGTATCCATGCAACAATTGCTTGTCCCCATCCTACTTCATGTCTTGTTTTTATAAAGTACCACTGCAAAATACAGCCAAGACACGGTATTACAGCAACAATTGCCATTAAAAGTACTGTAACCATTACTTTACCGAAGTCTGTAACCGGAGCATTAACTGCTTTCAACCCTATTAGCAGAAAGATGGAACCAATCACTAGTGTCAATATGAATGCCAGTATAAGTAGTCCTATTAATCCACCTAACAATAATGGTTGAAACATGTATGTCCCTCCCAAACAGTAGTAATTCGTATTATCACAAAACTTGTATAAAAACTTTGTAGTAGTTGTAATATCCCTATACAAATTTCTAAAGGAATGTGAAAAGATAGAGAATAAATTTTAACTCGTGAAAATAGAATGAGAATTTATGATATCTGTAAGTTCTTGAAGTATCCTTTGTTTTGTTCCTCTTTTTTCTAGTTCTTTTTTAAGCTTTTCAATAGGCCTTATTTCTGACGGGTTTACATTTCTTAGAAAAGCAAGATATAAAGATGCCATGTCTCCTATGAACATTGTTGAAAACATTTGTTCTAAAACTTTCTCTCCCTGTCCCCATATTTCTAACACTCTTTTTGCTTTTCTCTCTAGAAACAAGGATCTTATTACATCTATCCTTGCCTTTATTTCTTCTCTCTCCCCGTGGTACCTGAGAAATATTGCCGAAAAATCCGTAGATTGCATATAACTCCAGCCTACAATCTCGTTATGGTTCATCTCAGGTATTGTGCCGTAAAAAGCATGAATCTTACTATTTTCATTCAATTGACATTTCATCCTATATGCTATTGGCTTTTGGATTCCAGCTCCATAGATCACCGGTACGGTATTTAATATTTGTAATGCCAGAGTTTTCGCTGGATTTTTTTCTAATGAGACTTCTGGCCGAATTTGACTTCGAATTTTCTGCAAAGTTTTTGCAGTTGCTTTTATATCACTATCCAGGCCATTAACAAGTCCTAATTTTTCGAGAAATGAAGCTATTGGTATTGTTAGATATATTATAGCTTCTCTTGGTTGAAATTTGCTTGGAATGCAGACAAATGGTATTTTTATCTTTTGACAATACTCCTTTAATTTTCCATTGCTTGTAACTGCTAATATTTTTGCTTTTCTTTTAAGAGCCTGTGAAAATACATTTAAAGTTTCTTCTGTGTTTCCAGAGTAACTTACAACTACCACAAGAGTACTTTCATCAACATAGCTTGGCAGATCATAATCCTTCACCGAGACGATTGGTATTCTTATTTTGTTTTGAAGCCATGTTGCTATGATATCTCCGCTAATTCCTGATCCTCCCATGCCTGCTATAATTATGGTCTTAGGAGTAACTGGAAATTTTGGTAAATGAGATGGATCTAATTTATAAGCCTCTAAACACACCTCGGGATATTTTAATACATTTGAAATCGCATTTCCTGTATCTAATTTATATAAAGTTTCTATGTCATCTAAATTAATTTTCATAATTTACACACCTGTTTATATGGACATAAAAGCTATTTATAATTACAATTTTTAAGTTGTCAATTTTTAATAAATTACCATTTTTTTCTAGGAATTTTTTTAACTCTATCTTGTGGTCTCCCAATAAGAAGTTTACCGTCCACCTTAACTATTATTCCATCTGGAAGAGTTATATGAAAAACACATATTGCCTTTGGAACCCGTTTAGTCTTGCCATTTTCAGATAAGAGAAGTAAAGTTTTTTGTGTTTCATCTACTATTTTTCCTTCAAAACCTAAAAGTGTAGGATCCCTACTTTCAACGATTTTTGCTAAAAGACCAATTAATTCGTGTTGAACTATATTCTCAGGAGTAATTTTCATGGATAACACGATTTTACTTTTCTTCTTCCTTCATTATAGTTATTAATCTAGCTATGGTTCTCTTTATTTCTCTTATACGGCCTGGATTTTCCACCGCTCCACCCATAGCTTTTGTTGCCATAAGTCTCATCAATTCTGTCTTTAATTCCTCCAATCTTTTTCTACGTTGGTCAGGAGGCATTTTTCTTATCTCACTAGCTCTTAAAATAGCCATTATGTCTCTTCCTCCTCAACTTCTTCCTCTTTTATTTCTACTTCTTTTTCTTTAATTTTTATGTGATCAGGCAACTCTGCATGTGGTAACATGATTTTTACATGTATTCCCATTACTCCAGGTTTTAATAGTACATGAGTAACTGCTTCATCAACGAATTTTTCAGCGGGTTCTCCTGTTTTTGCTACGTACCCTGCTGTGAATTTTCTATATTTTGCTCGTTGACTAACTAATTTTCCTCTTATAACTATTTCTGCTCCTCTAGCGCCTGCTTCCATTATTCTACGCAGCGCGAAATACGCTGCTCTTCTAAAATGTACTCCTCTTTGAAGCGCTGCTGCTATTCTAGCTGCTACGACCTTTGCACTTAAATCTGGCTCTTCTACCTCTTCCACTTCTATTTGTGGATTCTCTATTCCGAATCTTTCTTCTAATATCTGTGTAAGTTCTCTTATGTTATGTCCTCCTCTTCCGATAATTATTCCTGGTCTCGCTGCATATATTACAACCCTTGTTCTTATTGGTGTTTTAAATAATTCTACACCCGCATAACCTGCTCGTTTTAATTCCTTTTCAAGAAATTCGTCGATTGCTGCTCGTTTTAACCCTTCCTGAATAAATATGTTTTTTAACGGCATTTCACGTCACCCAAGAAGTTCCTCCACTATTATTTCTACATGTGTAAGTTGTTGAAACTTTGGCGATGAACGGCCAAAGGCTCTCGAAATATACCTCTTAATTTTTGGACCTATTTGAGCTGCAGCATGAATTATTTTACATTTCTCGGTATCAAGTCCCTTATAATCAGCGTTATTTTCAATATTTCTTAAAACTTCGAGTATCTCTTTCGCTGCTTTAACTGGATACCTTCCTGAATGCCATTTTTGAAGCTGTCTTCTATGCCCAATTTCCTTATTGTATCTTTTAAATGGAACAGGTTTCTTTAACGCTATAACGTCTTCTAAATACTCTATTGCATCTTTCAACATCATTCCCTTTATTGTATGACATATTTCCCTTGCTGCTTTTAGAGATACACGTAGATCCCTACCTGAAGCTTTTGCTGTCCTATCCGGATCTATGTCCTTAATTGAGTACTCCCATGTCGGCACAGTAAACACCACCTCTACCATTAGAGTTTCCCTTTTAAATACTTCTATGGTATTAATTTTTAAAGACCGGTTTAATTAAACCATTCTGAACTATTACCGCTTCCATTTGACGGGTTTAAATTTTTCAAGATGAAGTTTTATTAATTTTTCTTATTTCAATTGGATTACTAGAAAACCTCAACTCTAATACAAGTCAAAAACACTTTGTCAGCGATTATAATAAGTTAGTTATTTAATTGTTTCGTTGTTTCATTTCCTTGAAGAACAAGTAGAAATCTAATATCTAGAGGCATAATAACAGATTAAGTCATTACTTTACCCTTCAATTGTTCCAAAAATATGATAAAGCTTCAATTATTTTAATTCGAAATCAGTAAACATTTTTAAAGCGGAATATGGGGAGTAGTTCTTACTCGCTTCTTTTAGGTAAACTTTTTAAGTTGTTTATTTTTGTGTTGGTTACGCAAGTATACATATCGAGACTAGTTCACCTTCGCTTCAAACGCGAAAAAGTTAAAAATGATTTTATTATTGATGTTCCAAACTAGCTTCGTACCTAAAGACCGCGTTTCGATATATATGACTTAAGAAACAAAGTGGAGGTCTTCAAATTTGGCTAGAAATATAGGGTTAGATGTTACGCCGCCTAAAGTTGAGTGTAATGATCCCTATTGTCCATTTCATGGTAGTTTACCTGTTAGAGGACGAATATTTGAGGGTATTGTTGTTAGCGACAAAATGAATAGAGCAGTTGTTGTAAGAAGAGATTATCTTTGGTACGTAAAAAAATATATGAGATATGAAAAAAGAAAGTCGCTTCTTCACGCTCATAATCCTCCATGTATAAATGCTAAAATTGGAGATAGGGTGAAAATAGCGGAATGCCGTCCAATTAGTAAAACTATAAGTTTTGTGGTTATCGAAAAATTAAGTCAACAGAGAGAATGATGGAGGGATAATATTTGCCTGCACGGCGTATCCGTAAAATTGCAGTGGGATATAAACCTCGAATCACTCGTGGACTCCCGGTTGGAGCAAGACTAAAATGTGCCGATAACACAGGAGCTAAAGAACTAGCCATCATAGCTGTTATCGGGTATAAAGGACGATTAAATCGTTTACCTGCAGCTGGAGTTGGAGACATGGTTGTTGTTTCGGTTAAAAAAGGTACACCAAAAATGAGAAGACAAGTTGTGAGAGCCATTATTGTAAGACAGAGGAAACCATATAGAAGATATAATGGAGTTTGGGTTTCCTTTGAAGATAATGCAGCAGTAGTCGTTTCACCTGAAGGAGAACCAAAGGGATCGGAAATCCGCGGTCCTGTAGCTAAAGAAGCAGCTGAAAAATGGCCAAGTGTCGCCCGAATAGCTAGTACAGTTGTTTAGGAGGAGGAAAGATGCCAGTTCCTAAGTCTAAGCAACCAAGAAAACAAAGAAAGTTCTTATATAACGCCCCACTACACCACAGAAACAAGTTAGTGACAGCCCCTCTATCACCAGATCTCAGAATAAAATATGGTATTAAAAAACTACCAGTTAGAAAAGGCGATACTGTTATGGTAGTTAGAGGAGATTACAAAGATCTTGAAGGAAAAGTTGTTAAAGTGGATCTTAAAAAATATAGACTTCATATCGAAGGTGTAACTAGAGAGAAAACAGATAAATCCACCGTATATTACCCCGTACATCCTTCAAATGTAATGATTACAAAACTTGATCTAAGCGACAAGTGGAGGAAGAAAATCCTTGAAAGAAAGACCGCAGCCGCCGAAGAGAAACTAGAAGAACTAGAAAAAGAAATCGAAGAAACACTAGAGGAGGGAGAAGAGGTTGGGTAAAAAGGGACCAAAAAGACACCTAAAACGACTTCCAGCGCCAAAATTCTGGCCAATACCTAGAAAAGAAGCAAAATGGACAGTTAGACCAAGCCCAGGTCCTCATCCAATAAATAGATCACTACCACTTCTATTGATAATTAGAGACATCCTAGGCTATGCGAAAACCGCAAGAGAAGCTCGCCGAATCATTTCTGAAGGAAGAATAAAAGTAGACGGTAAAATAAGACGAGATTACAAATTTCCCGTCGGATTAATGGATGTTATAGAGATCCCGGATGTAAAAGAAGCGTATCGCTTAATTCCCATTCCAAGAAAAGGATTAAATTTACATCCGATAAGTGAGGAAGAAGCCAAGTTTAAACTTTGTCGAATTGAAAATAAGACAACCGTAGATGGCGGTCATATTCAGTTAAATCTTCACGATGGACGGAACATTCTTATCAGAGTTAACGACCCTACAAATCCTGAGGAAGATACCTATAAAACAATGGATGTATTAAAAATAAGTTTGCCAGGGCAAGAAATAGAGGAACACATTAAATTTGAAGAAGGATCATTTGTGTTGGTGACATGGGGCAAAAACATGGGGCAAGTTGGAAGAATAAAGGAGATTATCCACGGAATCGGTAGACGAATGAGCGTCGTCACTCTTGAAAGTCCTGACGGCGAATTGTTCCAAACGTCACTTGAATACGTGTTCCCGATAGGCCGTGATAAACCCATAATATCGCTACCTCAATTATAAGGAAAAATAGATAGAATCGAGGTCAAGAGCTATATTAATGTAAGTTAATTGTCAAAGAGGGTCGAAAATGGAATTAAATCCCGAGAAAAGAGAGGAAATCTTGAAAAAATGGAGTAAGAATCCTATGTTAAAACCTAGACTTGCAAAGGTCGTAGTAAATTTTGGGGTAGGTGCTAGTGGAGAAAGATTAGAAAAAGCAGTGAAGATACTTGAAACCCTAAGTGGTCAATCTCCCGTAAAAATAAGAGCTAAAAAAACGATAAGAGATTTTGGTATACGTAAAAAGGAACCTATAGCATGCAAAGTTACACTTAGAGGAGAAAAAGCCGAAGAGTTTCTCAGAAAAGCTTTAGAAGCTGTGGACTTTAAAATTAAAGCATCAAGCTTTGATAATTATGGAAATGTAAGCTTTGGAATAAAAGAGCATATAAATTTACCTGGCGTAAGATATGACCCTGACCTTGGAATATTTGGCATGGATGTATGTATTTCCATAGAGAGACCTGGCTATAGGATTAAACGAAGAAAAATACGCAAAGCACGCATACCCGAAAAACATAGGGTTCATCGTGATGAAGCCATGGTGTATTTAATGGAGGAATTTGGTGCAAAAATCGAAGCATGAGGGATAAAACATGAGTGAAGAAAGCAAAAAAAAGTTTGGAAAAGGAAGCCGTGTATGTAGAAGATGTGGTACACACAGAGCAATAATACGTAGATACGGATTAATGATTTGTAGAAGATGTTTTAGAGAAATTGCCGAGAAACTCGGATTCAAAAAATTAGGAGAAAGGTGACATATGATGCCTCTATTAGATCCCCTTGCTGATGCATTATCAAATATCATGAACCACGAACAAGCAGGAAAAATGACAGTCATTATAAAACCTGCTTCAAAACTTATAGGCGCGGTCCTAAAAGTAATGCTACAAGAAGGATACATTGGAGAATTTGAATACATAGATGATGGAAGAGCTGGAAAATTTAGAGTACAGTTACTAGGTAGAATAAATAAATGTGGAGTTATTAAACCTAGATTTCCAGTCAAAAAGAAAGATTACGAAAAATGGGAAAAACAATATCTTCCAGCACACAATATAGGTATTCTCATCGTATCAACCCCCCAAGGTGTAATGTCTCATAAAGATGCTATTAAAAAGGGTCTTGGAGGACGTCTACTCGCTTACGTCTATTAAAATTGGTGATTAAAATGACCAGAGTCCCATATATCAAATCAGAAGTTGAAATACCAGAAAATGTTGAAATAACTGTAGAGGGAAAAAAGGTAATTGTAAAAGGTCCCAAAGGAACACTTTCAAGGTCATTTAACGCACCAGTGAACATTACCCTAGACGGGAATATTATTAGAGTGGAAGCGATCTTTCCTAGGAAAAAGGAAAAAGCAATGGTCGGAACGGTCGCATCTCATATTAGGAATATGATAATTGGAGTTACCAAAGGATTTGTATACAAACTTAAAATTGTTTATGCTCACTTTCCAATAAATGTTAAAGTTGAAGGAAAAAAAGTACTTATTGAAAATTTCCTCGGAGAAAGATCCCCCCGTGTAGCTGAAATTGTGGGAGATGACGTAAAAGTAAGAGTAGAAGGCGATGATGTGATCGTTGAAGGTATAAATATAGAAAACGTGGGTCAAACAGCAGCAAACATACAACTAGCGACAAAAATAAAGCATAAAGACCCCAGGGTCTTTCAAGACGGTATATATGTTTACGAAAAACACATTGGCGATATTGTCAAACGCGTAGCCTAGGAGGCTTAGAATAATGATTAAAGAAAAGTTACTTGAACTAAAAAAGTTACTAAAAAGTAAAAAACCAGATTTCATCAGGTATGAAAGTTGGAGATATAAACGTGTTAAACCAAATTGGCGCAGACCAAGAGGAATAGACAGCAAGGTACGTCAGAAGAAAAAAGGATGGATTAAGATGCCAAATGTTGGCTATAGATCGCCAAAAATTGTTAGAGGAGTTCATCCGTCAGGATTTGAAGAAGTTATTGTATATCGACCCGAGGATTTAGAAAAATTAGATCCTACTAAACATGCCGTAAGAATTGCTCATACTGTTGGAACTAAAAAGAAACTTGCTATTCTAGAGAAAGCTGAAGAACTGGAACTAATTGTACTAAACCCTACCAAGGAGGTTCACAGAGGTGAAATTGAGGAGTCAGAGGAGATTAGCATCTGAAATACTTAAAGTAGGTATTCATAGAGTTTGGATAGATCCCGAGTATGCTGACGAAGTTAGTATGGCTGTTAGACGTGAGGATATTAGACGTTTAATTAAAGATGGTATAATTCGTGCTCTACCTGAGAAGGGCATATCAACAAGTAGAACTAAAAAACTTCACGAACAAAAAAAGAAAGGCAGAAGAAGAGGACATGGAAGTAGAAAAGGAAGAAAAACAGCTAGAATGCCCAGAAAAGAAAGCTGGATGAATAGAATAAGAGCCATAAGAAGAAAACTTAGAGAACTACGTGATAAGAGAATTATAACCAGAAGAGTTTATAGAATGTTATATATGAAAGCAAAAGGAGGAACATTTGGAAGTATTCGTCATTTATTACATTATATAGAGGAACATAACCTAGCAAGAAAAGCAATACTAGAATAGGAGGTTTAAAAGTGGCAAAAGGCCCAAGGTACAGAGTACCCTTTAGGAGACGCAGAGAAGGAAAAACTGATTACTACCTGAGGAGAAAATTAGTAATATCCGGCTTACCCAGATTAGTCGCCAGAAAAACTCTAAAACATATGATTACACAAATAATAGTCGCCCGCCCAGAGGGCGATAGAACCCTAATCTCTGCTCATAGCAAAGAACTCGTACAAAAATATGGTTGGCTTGGAGGAACTGGAAACATACCAGCAGCATACTTAACTGGATTATTGATAGGTTATAAAGCGTTAAAAGCTAATATCGAAAAAGCAATTCTCGATATAGGACTTCACAGACCAACTAAAGGAAATAGAGTATTCGCAGTTCTTAAAGGCGCTGTAGATGCCGGACTAGAAATTCCGCACAGCGAAGAAATATTACCAGACGAGTCTAGGATAAAAGGAGAACATATCGCTAAATATGCTGAACTATTAGAAAAAACAGATCCAGAACGATACCAAAGACAATTTTCACAATATCTCAAAAAGAACTTAGATCCTAAAAATCTTCCAAAACATTTCGAAGAGGTAAAAAACAAAATAATTTCGAGTTTTGAGGAGGCTTAACCATGCAAAGTAAATCTATAGACACCGGAGAATGGAAACCCAGAACTGAAACAGGCCGTTTAGTAAGAGAAGGACAAATAACATCAATTGATGAAATATTTCGTGCAGCTCTGCCTATTAGGGAACCTGAAATAGTTGATATTCTACTTCCCAATCTTGAAGAGGAAGTAGTTGATATAAACCTGGTTCAACGTCAAACCGATGCGGGTGAGAAATCTAGATTTAGAGCAACAGTTGTTGTTGGTAATAGAGATGGATATGTAGGTGTAGGAGAAGGTAAAGCACAAGAAATCGGCCAAGCAATAAGAAAAGCCATAGTTGACGCTAAATTAAATGTAGTTCCTGTTAGAAGAGGCTGTGGAAGCTGGGAATGTAGATGTCATCATTCACATTCCGTACCCTTCAAAGTTGAAGGTAAAAGTGGAAGTGTAAGGGTAATACTCATACCTGCACCAAGAGGTACTGGCCTAGTTGCGGGTGACATCGCAAAAGTTGTTTTAAGACTTGCTGGAATCCAAGATGTATGGTCTAGAACCTTTGGTGAGACAAGAACAGCATCTAACTTCGCTAAAGCCGTTTATGACGCTCTCAGAAACACATACAAGTTCATGTCCCCTAAGGATTGGGGAAGAGTCTAAGGAGGACGTATCGATGCAAGAGAAAAAAAGACTTGCAATAATAAGGCTGCGGGGAAGTGTTGGAATTCGCGAAGAAGTAGAGGATACTCTGAAAATACTAAGGCTTCATAAGGTTCATCACGCTGTTATTATAGATAATAGTCCAAGCTACTTAGGTATGTTACAAAAAGTTAAAGATTACGTTACATGGGGCGAAATCAACGCAGAAACATTAGCAGCAATGATAAAAAAACGAGGAAGACTTGTAGGAGACAAAAAACTGACCGATGAAATTGTTCAAAAATATACTCAATACAAAACAATTGAAGAGTTCGCTAAGGCCATCATTGAATTTAAAGCAGAGCTCAGCGACATACCAAAATTAAAACCAGTATTTCGCCTACACCCCCCAAAGGGTGGATTAAAAAGGTCGAAAAAAAGACCCTATTCCGACGAAGGAGAACTTGGTTATCGAGGCGAGACAATAAACGATTTACTTAAGAAGATGATTTAACAGGAGGATATCTAAATGGTGGTAAGAAGAAGAAAAAAGATTAGAAAATTCCGTGGATCAAGAACTCAAGGATATGGTAGAGTAGGACAACATCGTAAAGGAGGATCCAGAGGAGGCAAAGGGAGAGCAGCTGGACGCAAACATGGACACATGTGGTCCTATATAGTTAAGTACGAACCTGACCGCTTTGGAAAACACGGGTTCCACCGTCCGCAAAGCCTAGTTAAAGAACCCCGAACTATAAATATAGGAGAACTAGAGGAAAATATCGATTTTCTACTTGAAAACAAAATAGCTAAATATGAAAATGAACACATCGTCGTTGACGTGACAAAACTAGGTTTAGATAAGGTTCTTGGAAAAGGAAAAATAACTAAACCTCTCATTGTAAAAGCAAAATCATTTACCGCATCAGCCATAAAGAAATTGGAAGAAGCCGGAGGGAAAGCAATAATTATCCATTAAATTTTAATCTTATGCCAATTATTATACTCAAAATATTATAAACTTCAAGTCAAAATATATATGCTGATAAAGAGGGTTCCGCGATGAGCAGGTTTTTAAACTTCCTTGCACCTTTCATACGATTCACTCCAGAAGTAAAGACACCAGACCGAGATGTAACATTTAGAGAAAAACTCTTCTGGACAGGTCTTGTACTAATTATATACTTAATTATGAGTAATATACCGCTTTACGGAATAGAAAAAGGTGCAGGATACGATTATCTCTTTTGGATGCGTGTCATATTAGCTTCTAAACGTGGAACCTTAACCGAACTTGGTATAGGACCTATAGTTACCGCTGGCTTAATAATGCAACTTCTAGCTGGATCAAAAATAATAGACATAGATTTCTCAAACCCCGAAGATAGAGCACTTTTCACAGGAGCTCAAAAAGTACTAGCCCTTATCATAACGTTCTTTCAAGCGTTTGCATATCTCTACGCTAAAGCTTTTGGCCCCCTGCCCTTCGAAAATTCAGTAGCAGTATTCTTACAACTTGTAGCTGCAGGAGTACTAATAATTCTTCTAGATGAGACACTTCAGAAAGGTTGGGGACTTGGAAGTGGAGTAAGTCTATTCATAGCAACAAATACAGCTGAACTAATACTCTGGGGCGCATTTGCTCCCCTCCCAACGGGGGATGAAGGAGATGGACTTTACAGAGGCGCCGTTCTAGCCTTTGTCCAACTCATGATGGAAGCTGCTGGCACAGGTAAATGGCGTGAAAACCTTATCCACGCATTTAACCGCCCTGGCAACTTACCAGATATGAGTGGAGTCCTAGCTACAGTCGCAGTTTTTCTGATCGTTATATACCTTGAAGCATGTAGAGTCGAAATACCAGTTTCGTACGCAAGATTTAGAGGATACAAAGGCAAATACCCAATAAAACTTCTATACGTCTCAAACATTCCTGTAATTTTAGTGCAAGCACTTTATGCAAATTTCCTATTCTTCGGACAATTATTCTGGTCACGATGGAAAGACACAAATAACATTTTCCTATCCCTATTCGTAAAAGCTCTTGGACAATTTGAATACTCCGAAGAAGGAGGATATCTAGAACCGATAGGCGGACTAGTCTACTATTTAACTCCTCCAAGAAGTTTGGAAACAATAGCAACAGAACCACTAAGAGCAATCATATATCTATTAATATTTGTAGCGCTTTGTGCTATGTTTAGCAGTGTTTGGATAGAGGTTTCGGGTATTGGACCCAGAGACATTGCCTATCAATTACTTCAAGCCGGAATGCAAGTTCCCGGTTTCAGAAGGTCGCCAAAGATAATAGAAAGAATTTTAGAAAGATATATTCCAACAGTCACCGTACTAGGCGGCATTATTGTAGGATTAATAGCTGCAATTGCAGATTTTCTAGGAGCTCTAGGAACTGGAGTCGGAGTTCTTTTAACCGTTGGAATCATATATCAATACTATCAGATAATTGCCCAAGAACAACTTGCTGAAATCCACCCAGCCCTAAGAGGACTATTAGGAATGGAATGAGGGAGAAACATGATTAGCATATGGGAAAAATTAGTAACATTCATAAGTAACTTACTTGAGCCTTATAGATATCCTCCAAACTCCGCCATTTTCATACTAATACTCACCATTGCGTTATCAGTCACCATCTCAACAATAAATAGAATGATCCTTGACATAGAAAAACTAAGACGATACGAAGAAAAAATACGCAAATGGCGACAAATGTACTTCAAGGCAAAAAGAACCGGAGACAAAAAACTACTTGTAAAGGTTGAAAGACAAAGCAAATACATACAGAGATTACAATCTGAAGTAGCCTCGGAAAGATTTAAACCCATGTTTATATACCTCGTACCCTTTATGCTATTATTCTGGATACTTAACAGCGTATATAAGGGGATAACGGTTGTAATATTACCATTCGAATTACCACGGCTTGGAAGCCAACTAACCTTCTTTTGGTGGTATCTTCTTTGCAACTTTGCTGTTGGAGGACCAATTCAAAAAATATTTAGGATAACGTGAAGTAGTGCTATCAGCAAAAACTTAATAAAGTTTCATTTGTTGCTAATATGTCGTTCAGGGAGGTATAAAAATGCCAGAACCACGCTACCGGTCAAGGTCTTTAAGAAGACGATACGTACACACACCTGGAGGAAAAACCGTCATCCATTACAGGAGAAAAAAACCTGACGTTGCAAAATGCGCATTATGTGGTCAACCTCTCAGAGGAATTCCCAGACTAAGGCCAGGAGAATTCAGAAAGTTGACAAAAAGTCAACGAAGACCAGAGAGACCTTTCGGTGGATATCTATGCCACAAATGCTTAGCAATGGAAATCAAGAAAGCTGTTAGAGGTATAGCTTAACAATGAACCTTACTATCGCCATTAGTGGTCCTGCAGGTAGTGGAAAAACAACTTATGCCAAAAGACTGGCAAAAGAGCTAGGATTACGATACGTTTCAGCAGGACAATTATTTAGAAAAATGGCAAAAGAAAGAAAACTATCCCTTGTAGAATTTGGTAAAATAGCAGAGAAAAATTTTGACATAGACAAAGAAATAGACAGAAGAACCTTAGAAGAAGCAAAAAAAGGCAATGTAGTGTTAGATGGAAGGTTAACTGCTTGGGTAACAAGAGACATCGCAGATCTCAAAATACTTCTTACAGCCCCTCTTGAAATAAGAGTAAAACGAATAGCAAAAAGAGACAATAAAGATTACGATGAAGTTTTCAGAGAAACAGTTGAAAGAGAAAAAAGCGAATTAAAAAGATATCAAACTATATATGGAGCAAATCCTTACGATATCTCCCTATATGATGTCATTTTAAATACAAGCAAATTCACTATAGAGGCAGCAGTAAGAATTTTAAAGAAAATAGTGGAGGAATATGTTGCCTCCCGCACCTCAATAGGATGAATCTAACTGGGGCGACCCGGTAGATAACTGAGAGTGTAGGAGGTGAAATAATTGAGCGCAATAGAAGTAGGTAGAATATGTGTTAAAACTAGTGGAAGAGAAGCAGGAAGAAAGTGCGTTATTGTTGAAATAATAGATAAGAACTTTGTTTTAATAACAGGTCCCAAGGATGTGACTGGTGTTAGAAGAAGACGATGTAACATAAAACACTTAGAACCGACGCCAGATAAAATAGAAATAAGTAGAGGAGCAAGTGACGAAGAAGTGAAAAAGGCTCTTGAAGAAGCTGGAAAACTGGAAGAACTGAAAGAAAAGGTTAAAATAACTCCAAAAATCATCTAACACCATTTCCTAATATTTTAGTAACTAGATATGTTTGTTATAGTATTAGGGTGAAGTATTTGTATGAAAGAAAGTTGCCATCAGACATTAAAAGAGAGATTCTAGTAAAAAGTGAAGCAGAAACTGACCCTGCTTATGGTTGTCCACCATATGAAAGACCTATTGAGGAACATCTAAGAAAGGGTGTAATAAATTTAGACAAACCAGCTGGTCCTACTAGTCATGAAGTCGTTGCTTGGGTAAAGAAAATCTTAAATTTAAAAAAGGCTGGACATGGAGGAACTTTAGACCCAAACGTTACAGGTATACTTCCGGTTGCACTAGAAGATGCCACAAAAATTGTTCAATCCTTACTTCCAGCTGGTAAAGAATATGTAACAATTATTCAACTCCATGGGGATGTACCGAGAGAGAAAATTGAAAAAGTCATTAAAGAATTTGAAGGGCCAATATATCAACGTCCTCCAGTACGCTCATCAGTCAAAAGACGACTAAGAATAAGAAAAATCTACTATATAGATATTCTTGAGATAGAAAATCGCAATATATTATTAAGGATTGGATGTCAAGCTGGAACTTACATAAGAAAAATTGCCCATGATATAGGAGAAGCATTAGGTGTCGGAGCACACATGAGAGAACTTAGAAGAACACGTACAGGACCCTTTAAAGAAGATGAAACCCTAGTAACTCTTCACGATGTAGTTGATGCTTACTATTTTTGGAAGGAAGATGGAGAAGAAGAATTTCTACGAAAAGTCATACAACCAATGGAAAAGGGTTTAGAACACCTACCTCACATTTGGATTAGAGATTCTGCTGTAGATGCAATATGCCATGGGGCAAACTTAGCAGCTCCTGGTGTTGTAAAACTTCATGACGGTATATCACCTGGAGACTTAATAGTAATTTGTACATTAAAGGATGAGGCTGTAGCACTAGGAAAAGCTTTGGTTTCTTCTAAAGAAATGCTAGAGAAAAATCATGGTATAATCGTCGATACCGAAAGAGTATTAATGGAGAGAAATATTTATCCTTCTTGGCATGAATTTAAGAAAGAACAAAAAACATAATAGACGCTAAAATGGAAGAATAATATATGCCGGATCACTATTTTTCAGAAACTCCTACAACTCCATTGAAAATTCATAAAGTTAAAACTATTTTAAGAGGTATATCTTTTGAATTTTTAACAGCTCCAGGAGTTTTTTCTTATAAAAAAATAGACAAAGGTACACGTATTCTCATAGAATCAATGGTACTTCCGGAAGAGGGATGTATACTAGATTTAGGATGTGGTTACGGAGTAATAGGCATAGTTGCAGCAAAACTTAACCCAAAATTAAAAATAATTATGACTGACATAAATAAAAGAGCGATTTGGCTTGCAAAGAGAAATGTAGAATTAAATCAAGTAAAAAATGTAAAAATATTGCAGGGGGATCTATATTCTCCTGTGATGAATCAAAAATTTGACGCCATAATAACAAACCCACCTATTCACGCAGGACTTAGAACAGTTTTTGAAATAATTGAAAAAGCACCCAAACACCTAAATTCAAATGGTACTCTACAAATAGTTGCCAAAACTAAAATGGGAGCAAAAAGAATATCAGAAAAAATGTTACACATATTCAAAAATGTTGAGGAAATATCCAAAAAATCTGGATACCGTGTTTTACTTTCAAGAAAAACCTTAAAAAGTAAACAATAGGTTAAAAAATATTTTTACTGTTTCCTTTGTCACCTCGCTGATCATACATGTGCATTGTCTTTAAATACACTAGTAACGTTAATAATATCTAGCAATTTTAGATAAAAATAACTAGCAGTGCCGGGGTAGCCAAGTGGACTACAGGCCTTATACCGGTTAGGGCGCGGGCCTGGAGATTTTACCGGGACACGGGACAGCCCGTGGCCCTTACGGGCCGCGTGGGTTCGAATCCCACCCCCGGCGCCATATTAGTTTAGCGTTTTTAAGCGGTTTTCCTAGGTTTTTCACTAGATAAGCCCTAGAATTAGGCTGCTTTGAATATCTTGCTTAACTTAAGATTCAGGAAAAATAGGGTGCAGTTCTCCCCAATTTAGTTTATGATGAAACGAAAGATTTGGTAGGTTTTGATAAACTTGCTAAGAACATGAGATTTAGTAAACCTTAAATATGGTTACCCTATTGTGCACGGCACGAAGAGATTTTTTCCTGTTTTTTGATGGGAATTCTTCCCAAACATAATTTAAGGAGATGATGGAATGCGAAAGATTTTTTCGGCAGCACTCTTGATGTGCATGGTTACACTTTTGTTCACACTATCGACCCCGGTGCATGCAACAACACCTATACCCGTATCAGGAACCCTTGACTACACCTTCACTATCACAGATATATGGGTCGCCGACGGCAACACTTTCATAGAAGCAACAGAGAAGGAGGTCTGGACGGGAAACTTCTCTGGAACCGCACAATCTGTCTTCAGGGTAGTGATATTTTCCTCGGGCTTTTGGAACGTGTGGCTTCGAAGTAATTTTACTGGTGAAGTGGATGGTAAATCTGGCACCATGGTTATCCAGTTAGTTGGTAAGAGAACATGGTGGGACGAGGAACGGTTCTGGTGGTATGGTCAGTGGGTGATCCTAAGCGGCACAGGCGAACTGGAGAACCTCCGCGGGCGAGGAACTTGGTGGGGACCAGGATATGAAGGTGTAGATGAAGAGATACCAGAGATACCAGGTGAAAGACCCGATATATACTATGAGGGAGAGATACACTTTAATTAGTAGGGAACAATCTTAGCTGGCCACGCAAGAGCATAAGTCTGGCTTTACTTAACAACCAGCCTAAACCTTTTTTATTTTCGTAGATCTGCTACATTAGATTATAAATAGTGATGCAAAAAGATTTATCCTTTCTTAAAACGAATAATCAAAGTACCAGTTAAATACATGTAGAGTTAGTTACGGCCCTTATTGCGCAGCGATGATTTGCTCTATGTCTTGCATGTTGCGGGGTTGAAGAGGCGTAATACATCTCGCCTTTGGCATGTCAGTTTTGGATACTGTTCCTTGCCGACGCGAAATCACTTAATTTTTGAGGTAGCATGGTTTAGAGGTGAGATTGTTCGTTCGATTTGGTTGAAGACTGGGAAGTTCTAGAGGAGTACGCTGGGGGATAAACAAGGGGTTTAAGCCCATTCCCATTGTCAAAAATGTGGATTATAAACATATATATGAATCTCGCTTCCTGTTTGATCTCTGTTGCCAGATTCCTTGGATTGTTGAAAAATCTAGGAGAACGAAAAGTAACTTGTTATAGAGAATTATTAAATGTGGCTTTAAAATTTTATTATTCTTGTTGAGGTTTTGGTTTTCTTATTTGTTTTTACTGTAAAATAGGTTGATTATGACATGTGGATAAAGAAATTTGAATTTATGTTTGGTTATATCATTTGCAAAAAGTGAAATTTTAAACTGGAATTTTTACTATCTTTTAACACCGCATATTACCATTGGAGGGATGTTCTCTAAGCTGTAAGTTAATGGGAAAATTTAAATAGTACTGGACTTTTCAATTGGATAGCCTTTTGGAGGTGCAGTTATTGGTATCGAAGGAATATCGTCACGCAGTGAGAGTCGCTGGTGTAGACTTGAAAGGTACTATGAGTTTACTATATGGACTCACAGGAATTAAGGGAATTGGATTTAGGTTAGCTAAGGCTATAATTCAAGTTACCGGTTTAGATCCGAATATGAAGGTCGGTTTCCTTACAGATAGAGATGTTAAAAAAATTGAAGAAGTACTTTCTAATCCTACCGAGTTTGGTATACCATCTTGGATGTTAAATCGCCGTAAAGATTATGCAACTGGTCAAGATATTCATTTAACTGGTTCAGATTTAGTTCTAACCATCAAAAGCGATATTGATCGTATGAAAAGCATTAAAAGTTGGAAGGGTATCAGACATGCACTTGGCTTAAAAGTTCGTGGACAACGCACCAGAACCACTGGTCGAGGTGGAAGAACGATCGGCGTAACAAAGAAGAAAAAGAAGTAGTGGAGGTTAAACCATGGGAGATCCGAAAAAACAAAGAAAAAAATACATTCCTCCGAAACATCCATGGCAGAAGGAACGCTTAGAGAGAGAATTAGCTATTGTAGGAAAATATGGTCTTAGGAATAAAAGAGAGTTATGGATACATCAAACTGAATTAAGAAAATATAGGCATAGAGCCCGTGAGATACTTGCTTTACCTGAAGATATTAGAAAGAAGTATGAGGAGGAACTTATCAATAAATTATATAAAATGGGTGTTCTTCACGAAAACGCAACGCTTGATGATGTTTTAGGCTTAACCGTTGAAGATATCCTAGAAAGAAGATTACAAACACTTGTTTATAGAAAGGGATTAGCAAAGAGTATCTATCATGCTCGACAACTTGTTACTCATGGACATATTGCTATAAATGGTCGAAGAATAACCGCTCCATCCTATCTGGTTAGCAGAGAGGAAGAAGATCTTATTTCATATTTCCCTGCATCACCATATAATGATCCAAAACATCCTGAAAGACCTCAAGCCACCCCAGAAGCCGCACCCGTAGAGGAGGCTACACAAAATGAGTAAAGAAAAAAGGAAAACCAAATGGGGAGTAGCACACATCTACAGCTCTTACAATAATACAATTGTACATATCACAGATTTGACTGGTGCTGAAACAATCGCTATAGCTAGCGGTGGTATGATAGTTAAAGCGGATAGAGAAGAATCTTCACCATATGCAGCTATGCAAGCAGCATTCAGAGTAGCAGAAGCTGCAAAAGAAAAGGGTATAACCGCGATACACATCAAAGTAAGAGCACCCGGCGGACACGGACCAAGAAATCCAGGACCAGGAGCACAAGCAGCCATAAGAGCTTTAGCAAGATCAGGGTTAAGAATTGGTAGAATAGAAGACGTAACACCAATACCACATGACGGAACCCGCCGCCCCGGTGGAAGAAGAGGAAGACGAGTCTAAACACGTATTTTTCACCCTTGGAGGAACTAATATGAATATCAGAATTTTGGAAAGAAGAGAAGAATTGATAAAATTTATTCTAGAAGATGTAGATGCGGCATTTGCAAACAGTTTAAGACGTATAATGATAGCTGAAGTACCAACTATGGCTATAGATGATGTTATAGTAATAGAAAACAGTTCACCTTTATTTGATGAAATAATTGCTCATAGACTTGGTCTAATTCCACTTAAAACAGACCTAGATACCTATGTTCTTCCCGAAAAATGTGAATGTGGAGGAGAAGGTTGTGCGAATTGCCAAGTAGCCTTAACTCTAGAAGTTGAAGCAACCGATGGCCCTATGACGGTTTACTCAGGCCATCTAAAATCTCAAGACCCTAAAATTGTCCCTGTAAGTGAAAAAATCCCCATAGTTAAGCTAGCAAAAGGACAAAAACTTGTTTTGGAGGCATATGCCCGATTAGGACTTGGCAAGGAACATGCAAAATGGCAACCCGTATCCGCAGCCGCGTACAAATATTTACCCATCATAAATCTTGATTATGAAAAATGTGATCAGTGTGGGGCTTGTGTAGAAGTTTGTCCAAGGGAAATCTTAACATTAAGGGATGGAGAACTTGTAATAGGAGATATATTCAATTGTAACTTATGTAAATCATGCGAAGAGGCATGCGACTTAGAGGCTATTAAAGTTTCATATGATAATAAAACCTTTATATTCATCATTGAAAGTACTGGTGCTTTACCTCCAGAAAGAATTTTAGAAGAAGCAGCAAAAATACTTACCGAAAAAGCTGAGCAATTAATTAAAGAGATGGAGAAAAATAGAGAAATATGAGGTGTAATCGATGGTTCATCGTACAGGTCCAACCGATATAAACGTGAGAAAACTAATAAGAAAATTAAGAAAACAATCCAGAATAGAACAAGTTAACATATGGCGTGATATTTCCGAAAGACTTCTAGGCCCTAGAAGACAAAGAGCAGAAGTTAATATTTCGAAAATAAATCGATACACCAAAGATGGTGATACAGTAATAGTTCCTGGGAAGGTTCTAGGAGCTGGTAAAATAGATCATAAGGTTTATGTTGCTGCATTATCATTTTCTGAAAACGCTCGAAAAAAAATAGAAGCAGTTGGAGGAAAATGTTTAACAATCGAAGAACTCATACAAATGAATCCCAGAGGATCAAATGTAATAATTATGGAATGAGGTAACAAAAATGGCATCTGAAGAAATTAGGGTAATTGATGCAAGTAATGCAATACTCGGAAGACTTGCGAGCATAGTGGCTAAAAGATTACTCAACGGAGAAAAAATAGCTATCATAAACGCTGAGAAAGCCATAATTTCAGGTAAATTTGATAGCATTATCGAAAAATATAAGGAATGGTTGAAAATTAGAACACATACAAACCCTAAAAAGGGACCATTCCATTATAGAAGGCCTGACAAACTTGTAAAACGAGTTATTCGAGGCATGTTACCCTGGAAGAACCCTCGTGGAAAACAAGCTTATAAAAGACTTCGCGTTTATATAGGGGTTCCAGAAGAATTTAAGAACAAAGAAGTAGAGAGAGTTAAAGAAGTTGATGCCAGTAGACTCAGAGGAAGTTACATCACTATATTTGAATTATCCCAACTCATAGGTTGGAATCCACCTAAAAACCTAGTTATGGAGGAACAATGAAATGGCTAAAATTCTCCTTGCGAGTGGTAAAAGAAAAACAGCAATAGCCAGAGCTGTCATAAGAGAAGGAAAGGGAAGAATAAGAATCAACAAAATACCTCTCGAAATTTATCAACCTGAACTGGCAAGATGGAAAATTATGGAACCCATACTTTTAGCAGGTGACGATATTATAAGTAAAATAGATATAGATGTCAAAGTAGAAGGTGGAGGAGTCATGGGACAAGCTGAAGCTGCAAGAATGGCAATTGCACGAGCCCTGCTTGAATGGACAGGGGACTCGACATTAAGAAAAAAGTTCATAGAGTATGATAGAACAATGATTGTAGGAGATCCTAGAAGAACAGAGCCCAAAAAATTTGGAGGTAGAAGCGCGAGAGCTAGAAGACAAAAGTCTTACAGATAACCTATTACATTCCTAATTTTAATTGTAATGTCATTACTCTTCAGAAAATTATCAGATCAGAACTTTATATCAGCTAGTAATTCACTTAAAACATTCGATACAAAAGCAATGTTTAAATAATTTTTTCTTTTAGTTCTATGTACACATGGAGGTGGCTAAACAAGCCATTAAAACCATTTTGAGTCTAAAATGTTAAGAGGTGTATTTATGTGATAATCCCGGTCCGATACTGGCGCTCCAATTGAGCTTAGATGGGGCGCCAGCGGAAAGCTTTACATGCGGGAAATTAATCGCTGATAAGTGGGAAGAATTTGCACGACGTGTAAGACAAGGCGAAGATCCAAAACAAGTATTAGACGACTTAGGCATTAAACGATATTGTTGTAGAAGAATGCTTCTCAGCCACGTAGACCTAATAGATGAAATCTTAGATTTTAGCCTACCCACCTAGATACGAAAACTTTTTATTGCAAAAATTTGTTTCTTTTCGCACCCTATATATTTAGTTATCCTATGGAGGGTTTAAATGAGCGAAGAAGTCGTTGAAGACTTATTAATTCCACTTGAACAATATCTAGCAGCAGGTATTCACATCGGTACTAGAATTAAAACAAGATCAATGGCTGATTTCGTATACAGAGTTAGACCTGACGGTCTTTATGTATTAGATGTTAGAAAAACAGATGAAAGAATTAGAATAGCTGCAAAAATGTTAGCCAGATACGAACCACATAGAATTCTTGTTGCATCAGCCAGACAGTATGGACAAAAACCCGCTAGAAAATTTGCCGAGCTCATCGGGGCTCACGCCATAGTGGGCAGATTTGTACCTGGAACATTAACGAATCCCGCCTATCCAGGATACTTAGAACCCAGTATACTCATGGTTACAGACCCTAGAGCGGATAGACAAGCAGTTAGCGAAGCAATAGAAGCTAGAATACCCGTAGTAGCACTTTGCGACACGGATAACATTACCGCAAATGTAGACTTAGTTATACCCACAAATAATAAAGGACGTAAAGCACTAGCCCTTATATACTGGCTATTAACTCGCCAAGTCTTAAGAGAAAGAGGAGAAATACCGCCAGATGGAGAGCTTCCTACACCCATCGAAGAATTTGAAACAAAAATTATCCTTAAAACCTAATTAACACTATCGAATTACTACCTATCCATGTATAGTTTCGTTCTTTTTTTAAGAAAGCAAGAACTGGTAAAATAATTTTCATTAAAAACATTCACAAACACATTTGAGAATATACTTACGCACCTATAAGAAATAATATTGCCAATTTCTCGAGAAACTGCTGTAATATAAATTTTCTCAACTAAAAATATGTACTTTTCTTTTTCTTCATTTTTCATAGCTTAGTTAAAATACGATTCATTTTTAAATTAATTATAGCCTAATTTCAGCATATAACCATAATAAAATCTGACAAGAGGACGTATTAACATGTTGAATAAGGTTGTAGCTTCTGCTCCCGGTAAAGTTATCCTCTACGGGGAGCATAGCGTTGTTTACGGTGAACCAGCCATAGCCATAGCTTTATCAAAAAGAGCATATACAACAGTTTATCCTCTAAATACATCAACGATAGAAATCAATGCAGTAAATTACGGAATAAAAGCAGAATTCCCTCAAGAAAGAAAAAAGATAGATCTAAAACGCAAAAAACTTAAAATTTTACAACCAATCTGGGAAGCATGTCTCCAAGTCCTAGAATACACAAATACCAAACAAGGCTTAAAATTAAGAATAGAATCCGAAATTCCCAGAGGAGCAGGACTCGGATCCTCTGCCGCAGTAGCAGTATCAACAATCATGGCCGTTAGTACATTGATTGGAGCAAAATTCCCTTTACAAATAATTTCAAAATTAGCTTATGAAGCTGAAAAAATAGTTCACGAAACTCCAAGTGGTATAGATAATACAATAGCTACATTTGGAGGGGCAGTCCTCTTTCAAAAAGGAAATATCACAAAAATAAATGTAAAAGAAAACATTCCACTAGTGATCGGAGACACTGGAATAGAAAGAGTAACTAAACAACTTGTATTAAAAGTTAAATCCCTTAAAGAAAAATACAATGACATTATAACGTCAGTAATCAAAAGTATTGGCTTAATAATACCCAAAGCATTAAAAGCACTAAATGAAGGAGATCTACTAACACTCGGAGAGTTAATGAACATCAACCAAGGACTACTAGATGCATTAGGAGTCTCAACAAGAGAAATAGCTAAATTAATCTACGCAGCAAGAACTGCCGGCGCATATGGAGCAAAACTCACCGGCGCTGGAGGCGGAGGATGTATCATAGCATTAACCTCGCCAGAAAAACAGAAAAAAGTCGCAGAGGCAATAGAAAATGAGGGTGGAAAACCCTTAATAACAAAAATTTCCATAAAAGGGGTCAAAATTGAAGAAAAATAACTTTGTAATTCTTAAATTTGGAGGTAGTGTAATTACAGATAAAGAAAAACCTTTCAAGGCAAGAGTAAATGTAATAGATCGATTAGCAAGGGAAGTATCTGAATACGAAGGAAAAATGATAATTATACACGGCGGAGGTTCATTCGGACATCCTGTTGCCCATAAATATAAGATAAAAGACGGCTATAAGGAGAAACAACAACTTATTGGGTTCGCGAAAACCCATTCAGCAATGCAAAAGTTAAATATTATAGTTACACAACGATTAATTAAATACGGTGTCCCAGCGGTTTCTGTACCTCCTGTTTCAACAACCCTTAGCCAGGATGGGATCATAAAAAAACTAGAATGTGAAACAATAGAACGAATGCTAAACATAGGACTCATCCCGGTTCTCTATGGGGATACAGTACTTGACATGAACATGGGATTTACAATAGTTTCGGGAGATCAAATAGCATCCCATTTATCTATAAAATTCAATGCAGCACAACTAATTTTTGTTCTAGACGTAGACGGCTTATTTACAGACGATCCTCGTAAAACTCCCGAAAAAGCAAAATTAATAGAAGAAATTGATGTCCAATCTCTTAAAAAAACAACAAATATCTTTGAAAGAAAGGGAGGAATTGATGTTACAGGTGGAATAGCTGAAAAAGTTAAGTGGATAATACCTGTAGCTGAAAAGGGAATACCCGTTATTTTATTAAATGGTAATGTTCCTGGAAGACTTAAAAAAGCACTAACAGGAGTAAAAACGGTCGGAACTTACATTCACGGTTAAAATTTGAAATAAAAAGGTGAAGTATACATGACTGATGCAATAAAGGGAAACAAGCAAAGTTGTCGTATAAATCGGGAAAGTGAAATAACTGAAGGAAGAAAAATAGAACATATACTTATTTGCTTATCAAAAGATGTTATAGCAAAAGAAAAAACCACAGGACTTGAAGATGTTGAATTTGTTCATGTTTCTCTTCCCGAAATAAATAAAACTGACGTAGACACATCAATTAAACTTTTAGGCCACGAATTGGCAGCTCCAATAGTTATTGCAGCTATGACAGGGGGACACCCCAAAGCGGCCAAAATTAACGCAACGTTGGCAGAGGCTGCTCAGAAACTAAATATAGCTATGGGAGTGGGGAGTCAAAGAGCTGCCTTAGAGGACTCTTCCCTAGAATACACCTATTCCATAGCACGAGAAAAAGCTCCTGACATTCTTCTAATAGGAAATATAGGAGCACCACAAATATTAGAGGAAAATAGAATCGAAAATATTAGAAAAATAATAGAAATGATAGATGCAGATGCTGTAGCAATACACCTCAACGCTCTTCAAGAAGCAATTCAACCAGAGGGAGAAGCCACATTTAAAGGAGTAGTTTCAGCTATCAAAGACATAGTAGAAAAAATAGAAGTACCTATAATAGCTAAAGAAACTGGCGCTGGTTTTGCAAGAGAGGAAGCAAGATCTCTAGAGAAAATCGGCGTAAAAGCAATCGATGTAGGAGGAACCGGAGGCACAAGTTGGGCAGCTGTTGAAACTTATAGAGCTGAAAGTCGTGGAATGCATTTTGCTGCAAGTATAGGTAAGACATTTTGGGACTGGGGAATCCCCACAACTATAAGTACGATTGAAACAGCTTTTTTCACAAACAACATTGAAATTATAGCAACAGGAGGAGTTAGAACAGGTCTAGATGCAGCAAAATTAATCTCACTTGGTGCCAATGCTGTAGGTATATCTCTACCACTACTAAAACCCGCATATGAAGGAAAGGTAGAAAAACTAATTCAAATTCTACAGAAAGTTATCGAAGAACTTAAAATAGCTATGTTTCTTGTTGGAGCTTCTAAAATAGATGACCTAAAAAAGGCCGACATAATAATTATGGGAAGAACAGCTGAATGGTTAAAAGCTAGAGGCTTTGATGTAACAATATTTGCAAACAGGAGAAAGCAACAAATGGAGAAAATAAAATGAAAATACCACAAGTATATGTCGAAATACCACAAATAGAATTCGAAAAATACATTGAAAAGGGAAAGGCAAAAACAAATCTAGTTGTTATTTTACCTGAAAAGAAAATAGAAATGTGGATAAACAAAGGAGAAGATATTCCAGACATGAAAAATGTTAAGGTTCTAATTCAAAAGATTTATGATACAGCTCATCAGGAAATATTCGATTTAGAGAAAGGAGAGGTAAAAAAGGACTGTATCATTATTTATCCAGACAGGAGAACACAAATTAGGTTGAAAAAAGGAGACAGAGTAGCAATAGTTGAAGCAAAAGGTTATATAGTTCAACCATATGCCGAACTAGGCAACAGAGTATTTAAGGAACTTCAACTTGCAGCAATAATTACAAAAAAGGGTGAAATACGCTACGTGAGATCCCCAATAAGAGGGACCGTAATATACGTAGCGGAATTACATCAAAAGCCCCAAACAATAATTTTCTTTATATTCCCCGAATAAACCTATTGGCGCATTTTGAATCTAAAATAATCTCTCTGCAGGTGAAAATTACACCTTACTGTCATTGTGACTTATAAAAAGAAATAACACTCATGTTCATTCCTTTTTCCATCGCAACGTCCATTTCAATTTTCTTGGATCTCTTTTCATCTCTATTAAGGACTTTCTGCACTTACTTGAACAGAACCAATATACCGTACCATCATTTTTAACGTACATCATTCCAGTTCCAGGTTCAATATCTCCTCCGCAAAAAGAACATTTTTGAACCTTTACCATAGTCATCCCCTTATCTTACAACTATCTTTCTAGCTTCTCTTTCAGTTTCCCTTAACATTAAGATGTCCCCTAGTCTAACGGGGCCCTTTACATTCCTTGTAAGAATCCTATTTTTATCTCTTCCTTCTAATATTCTGACTCTAACCTGCGTGATTTCTCCAGTAACACCAGTACGACCAATAATTTGAATAACTTCCGCGGGGGTTCCTCTATCTACCTCTGAACTCATGAAGACACCTCCAACACAAGCAGTTCCATGAATACTTTAGTTCCCATACGTGTCATGATACGTTTTTAGTTTTTAAATATAAGTTGCTGGCAACTATTTTACTTCATTATCTTTTTAAATTTACTGTCAAATATCCGCAAAAGGATAGTGCCCTATTAAAGGTAAAATCGAAAAATTCATAAATAAACTGTAGTATCCATAAACCGCCGATGAGAAATGACGATACCGGAGGGAGGCTTCAATGGCAAAACCACCTTACGTAAAATTTACCGTACCTAAGGAGCTAGCTGAGAAAGCACTGGAAGCTTTGGAGATAGCCAGAGATACAGGACAGGTAAGAAAAGGAACCAATGAAACAACTAAAGCTGTAGAGAGAGGAATAGCAAAACTAGTGTTAATTGCCGAAGATGTAGATCCACCAGAAATAGTAATGCACCTACCTATTTTATGCGAGGAGAAGAATGTACCATACATATACGTACCAAGCAAACAGCAACTTGGATCAGCCGCTGGAATAGATGTAGCAGCAGCCTCAGCATGCATTATAAATCCTGGAGACGCCAAGGATCTTGTCCGCGAAATAGTAGAGAAAGTAAAAGAATTCAAATAAAACACGAACAGCCCTCAAATTTAATCTAATTTTATTTACTAATTTCTTCCAAGTTTAATACGTCCTACCTACAACCTTAGTAATGGGAGATAAAAATGGAAAGAACACTTCTAATTGTTAAACCTGACGGGGTTGTTAGGGGATTAATAGGCGAAGTTATATCTCGTGTAGAAAGAAAAGGACTAAAAATCGTAGCCCTAAAAATGATGAAATTATCTAGAGAAAAAGCGGAGGAACTATACAGTGTCCACAAAGGAAAACCATTCTTTCAAGAATTAATTAACCATATAACTTCAGCGCCAATAGTTGCAATGATTCTAGAGGGTGAAAACACGATTCAAATTGTTAGAAACATGATAGGTGCAACTGACCCCTCCAAAGCAAACCCTGGCACTATCCGCGGTGACTATGCTTTAACCATAACTAAAAATGTAGTACATGCTGCAGATTCGCCAGAAAACGCAGAAAGAGAAATAAATGTAATCTTTGGAACAGAAAAACCAATAGAATATGAACGTACCGATGAAAATTGGCTTTATTAAACCAAAACTCTTAACATTTTTATTTATATTTTATGTAAAAACTACAAAAAATATGTTCTTTTATGTAAGGATTACACGTAAAGTATTAAAAGGATTATAAAATAGTAAGGTCGATACTATTTTCGCTTCATTAACTTAAAGAGAAAATCAAAAATTATTGAATTTTATAGGAGGCTATTGAAATGGCTCTCAGACAACCAATTTGCGTTGTACTTGGCCATATAGACCATGGGAAAACAACTCTACTTGATAAAATTCGCGGAACAGTAGTTCAGTTAAGAGAAGCCGGGGGCATAATCTAGCCAGACAGCTCTCTGGCTAGATGCCAAACCCAACATATAGGAGCATCGTTCCTTCCAGCCGAAGTCATAGAAAAAATATGTGGTAAACTTTTAGAAAAATTTAATATTAAAATTACAATTCCAGGAATTTTAATTATAGATACACCGGGTCACGAAGCTTTTTATAATCTAAGAGCTCGTGGGGGAGCTGCAGCAGACTTCGCCATCCTTGTAGTTGATGTCATTGAAGGATTTCAAACACAAACCTGGGAGTGTATAAATATTTTAAAATCCAGACGGGTACCTTTCCTTGTAGCTGCAAACAAGATAGATAGAATTCCAGGATGGCAACCTAACCCGGGAGCACCTTTTCTTGAATCTTTTAAGAAACAAAGTCCTCACGTTCAAAAATTTCTAGACGAAAAAGTCTACGAAATCATGGGTTCACTATCAACAGAAGGTTTTCAAGCCGAAAGATTTGATAGAGTTAAAGATTTTACAAAAACAGTTGCTATTATTCCAACAAGTGGCAAAACAGGTGAAGGCATACCCGAACTTCTTGCAGTTTTAGCCGGTTTAACTCAACGTTATATGAAAGAGAAATTAAAAGTTGTAACAGGTCCTGGAAAGGGAGTTGTTCTGGAGGTTAGAGAAGAACCCGGATTAGGTTTGACTCTTGACGCCATTATATACGATGGTATCGTAAGAAAGGGAGACATAATCGTAGTTGGCGGTCTAGATGGTGTAATAGTCTCCCGAATCAGATCTCTTCTCCAACCCAAACCTCTTGATGAAATAAGAGATCCAAGAGATAAATTTAATCCAGTTGATCAAGTTGTCGCAGCAGCTGGCGTTAAAATAGTGGCCCCAGATCTTGAAGGGGCTGTTGCTGGGTCGCCGATACGAATTGTCTGGGATGAATCAATAGTTGAAGAAATTGAAAAAGAAGTTGAAGAAGAACTCGAAAAAATAAGAATATCAACTGATAAAACAGGAACAATCCTTAAAGCTGACACTCTCGGTTCTCTAGAAGCTATAGTCAACTATTTTAGAGAAAGAAATATTCCGATAAGAATGGCTGATGTCGGTGATGTTTCAAAAAGAGACATAATGGAAGCTATTGCAGTAAAAGAAAAGGATCCATTCCTCGCCGCCATCCTAGCTTTTAATGTAAAAGTTCTTCCTGATGCTGAGGAGGAAGCTAGACGCCATAATATACCAATATTTAAGAGCAACATTATATATAGGCTTTTCAACGACTACGAGGACTGGTTAATAAAGAAAAGAGAAGAACAAAAGAAAAAGGAACTAGAATCCCTTATAAGACCTGGAAAATTCAAAATATTACCCGGGTATGTGTTCAGGAGAAGTAAGCCGGCAATAGTCGGTGTCAAAGTTCTTGCTGGCAAAATACAGCCAAAATATTCACTAATTAACTCAGACAATCAGAAAGTAGGGTCAATACTTCAAATACAAGATAAAGGGCAAAACATTAAAGAAGCTACAAAAGATATGGAAGTTGCAGTATCAATTAAAGGGCCAATTGTTGGACGACATATTAAAGAAGGGGACGTACTATATGTAGATGTTCCTGAATCCCATGCAAGAATATTATTAACAAAGTTTAAAAATGATCTAACAATTGATGAAATCGAAACTTTGCAGGAATTGATTGAAATAAAGAGAAAAGAAAAACCCTTCTGGGGAACATAGGAGGAAAGTGAAATGCCAGAAATAAAACTCGTCATCTCTAACCCACAAACTGGGAAAACCTATCAAATAACTTTAGATGAAAAGAAAAGTAGGGCACTAATAGGTAGAAAAATAGGAGAAACCGTTTCAGGAGACTTAATAGGGCTACCTGGATACGAAGTCGAGATAACTGGTGGAAGCGACAAGGACGGGTTCCCGATGAGACCCGATGTCCATGGAGGCGTTAGAAAAAGGGTACTACTTTCAGGGCCACCAGGATTTCACCCAACTCGTCCAGGTGAAAGAAGAAGAAAAACAGTAAGAGGGAACGTCGTCACAGAAGAGATCGTACAAGTTAACGCAAAAATAGTAAAACACGGAGAAAAACCAATTGAGGAAATTTTAGGGAAAACAGAGTAATAATTCATATTATTCTACGAGTAGGTTAGTTCACATCAAATATTAGTTATTACACATTTTTATTATAAATAGAAAAATTATTAAAGAAGTGAACTTTATTCGAAATAAAATCTTCATGTAATTGCTTAACAATTAACTGTAAATCGAAGCTTAATTGTATAAGTTTAATATGCCTAGAAGCTATAATGTTTCTTCTAATATACGTCAGGAGGATAAAAATGATATTAAAAGACGAGATGTTTCAATGTGAGGTTAATATCGGCACAGTCGGACACGTAGATCATGGTAAAACAACCTTGGTTGAAGCTCTCTCTGGTCAATGGACAGATAGGCATAGTGAAGAAATTAGAAGGGGAATTTCCATTAAGCTAGGCTATGCCGACACTACCATTAGAAAATGCCCGAAATGCCCCCCTCCCAAATGTTTTACAACTACTTATCTCGCTAACGGAGATAAATGTCCATATTGTGGATCAAATCTTCAAGTATTACGAAGAATTTCTTTCGTTGATAGTCCTGGACATGAAATATTAATGGCTACTATGCTTTCTGGCGCCGCGTTAATGGATGGCGCAATTTTAGTTATTGCTGCTAATGAGCCTTGTCCTCAACCACAAACACGTGAACATTTTGCTGCTCTTCAAATTATTGGTGTTAAAAACATCATTATTGTTCAGAACAAAGTGGAATTAGTGTCGAAAGAAAAAGCATTAGAAAATTATATGCAAATCAAAAAATTTGTCGAAGGCACAATAGCTGAAGATGCGCCTATAATACCGATTTCCGCTGTTCATAAAGTAAACCTAGATGTACTCATTCAAGCTATAGAGGAAATTATACCCACACCAAAAAGAGATCCAAATAAGCCAACCAGATTTTATATTGCTAGATCATTTGATATTAATAGACCCGGGACAAAACCCGACGATTTAAAAGGCGGAGTACTTGGAGGAGCAATCATACAAGGAAAACTTAAAGTAGGAGATGAAATCGAAATACGACCAGGGTTACCAGAAAAACGAGCTAGAAAAATAGAGTATGAACCACTATTCACCGAGGTTACAAGCTTAAGAGCTGGACCTTATGTGCCATTAAAGGAGGCTGGTCCTGGTGGTTTAATAGGGGTCGGTACAAAGCTTGACCCTTCTCTAACAAAAGCTGATGGACTAGTTGGAAACATCGCTGGTAAACCTGATACACTACCCCTCATACACAATACACTACGTATTGAAGTTCATCTTATGGAAAGGGTTGTTGGCACTGAAGATTTAAGAAAAGTTGAAGAAATCAAAAAGAATGAAACTATTATGCTAAATATAGGCACTGCTGTAACGGTAGGCATTGTAACAGAGGCAGTGAAAGACGAAGCGGAAATTCAGTTAAGAAGACCTATATGTGCAGAAGAGGGTGAACGAGTAGCCATCAGTAGAAATATAGGTGGAAGATGGAGACTTATAGGACACGGAATAATAAAATGATGAAAATGACGCAAAAAAATAAATTGAAAATTGTGTTAGATACGAATATACTAATGTTACCGGCTCAACTAAACATAAATCTTTCAGCTGAACTTGATAATCTATTACAATTAAGATACGAAGTTGTAGTTCCTGAAGGAGTGATTGAGGAACTTAAAAATTTGATCAGTACATCAAGTCCTAAAACCCGTCGCATAGCTAAATTTGCCTTAGAGCTAGCTAAAAAATTCAAAATAATTCCAATAAAACCTAAACCTGGGGAAAACATCGATAAAATGCTAATACGGTTGGCAAAGAGCAGAAAATATGTAATTTGCACATGTGACAACGAATTAAGAAGAAAAATTAGGGAAGTAGGAGCACCAGTTATATTTCTCAGACAGAAGTCCCATTTAACCATTGAAGGCGAAATTCCATAATCACGCGAAACACATATAAGTTTAATAATTTACATCAAAACCAATCTTAAACTCTTTTCAAATGTTCAATTCACTGTTTTAATCCTAATAAAATAACGATTGTCACGGGGATTGAGTTAACAATGTATAAGTTAGTTAAAGTTCAAGATGTAGTTCGTATTCCTCCAAATAAGCTTAGTGAACCAATTGAAGATGCTGCTTTAGAAGTACTGAGAAAAGAACTTGAAGGAACAATCGATCCCAAATTAGGATATATTATAGCTGTAATAAATGTCGATAGTGTTGGTTTGGGACGAATTATTCCAGGAGATGGTGCCACGTATCACGATGTAGATTTTACAGTTTTAACTTTTCAACCAACGTTACAAGAGGTTGTAGAGGGAGAGGTAATAGAGGTACTAAACTTCGGAGTTTTCATACGATTAGGCCCTCTTGATGGACTATGTCACGTTAGCCAAATAACAGATGACTTTATTACCTACGACTCAAAAAGATCGGCACTCATAGGAAGAGAAACTGGCAAAGTAATATCTGAAAACGATCGCGTAAGAGCAAGAATAGTTGCCGTAAGTTTAAGAGGTGGATCACGAAGTGGGAAACTAGGCTTAACAATGAGACAACCATTCCTAGGTAAATTAGAATGGATAAAAGAAGAAATTAAAAGAATAGAAGCTGAAAAGGAGGAAAAAACAAGTGAAAGAAAAAGCGTGTAGAACCTGCCATAGAATTGTTACAAATCAAAGTATTTGTCCTTATTGCAAAACTCATACTCTTTCTGACGACTTTAGCGGGCTTATCATAATAATCGATCCCCAAAAATCTGAAATCGCAAAAAAACTACATATTGACCAGCCTGGAAGATATGCATTTAGAGTGCGCTAGGTAGATAACATTGTCCTTAATTTTTAAATTACCCGAACATTTACGTAGCAAACTTAAAAAACCCCTGGGTCAACTCATTAAAGGTCCCCCAGACATTACAATTAAAACTGCTAAAGAAATCATTAAAAAATTAAGACCTCCAAAAGTCATTACAGTAGGAGACATAGTTACACATTCAGCCAAAAAATACAAGTTACCCCTTTCAATAGCCATAATAGATTTAAAAACCATGAGAAAAAAGAGTGATGTACATATCAGTTACACAGGCAACGAAACCATAATAAAAACAGATAATCCAGCAGGTACAATTACATATGATGCTTGGAAAGCTGTGAAAGATGCAATGAAGAAGAAAGGAGAAGTTATAATACTAGTTAATGGAGAGGAAGACTTATTAACACTCCCCGCAATTTATCTCGCACCCGAGGGATCAATTATCATTTATGGTCAACCACATGAAGGCATAGTAGTAGTAAAATCTGATCAAAATACTAAAAAGAAAGTGAAAGAAATCCTACTAGAAATGGAGGGATCAGAGAGTGTCCTTTGAAATAAAAATTATCTCCGAAAAAGATAATCCTCTACTAGAAAGAAAAGAAATAGAGTTTATTATATTTCACGCTGGTCAAGGCACGCCGAAACGAACCGATATACGTAAAAAAATTGCAGCTATGCTAAACAAGGATATAGAATGCGTATACATCAAACACTTATACTCAGAAACTGGAAAACCAGAAACAAAAGGAGAAGCAAGAATATATGAAAGCAAAGAAAGAGCATTAGCTATAGAACCAAAACACATTATAGAAAGAAACAAACTGGAAAAAGAAGAAGAGAAAAAATAACCATTTAACAAAATATTTCTAACGCTCTTAACACTTACACAAACTATACTATAACTAACAATAAATTTGGTAACTAACAGATGAAAGAGGGGTGAAAAATGTCAAAAACACCTAAAGTTATAGTGAGTACATATTACGAAATAAAGGAAGGCAAACTCATCAGAAAAAGAAAATTCTGCCCAAGATGTGGTCCAGGAGTTTTCTTAGCCGAACACAAAGATAGATTTTCATGCGGCAAATGCGGATACACCGAGTACAAAAAGAAAGAACAAAGCTCAAAGTAAAAACCATTTATAGATCTCTAATTTTAAAATGTAAAGTCGATAAGCTAAATACCTAAAAACACCGTAAGTAATCTAATTTTAATTCTACAAATAACTTCATAAAAGGGGTTATTCATGGTATTAATAAAAAAGGGCGCAGAAGCCTGGTTATTTAGAGAAAAATGGTATGAATTCGATGTTATAAGAAAGTGGAGAATACCTAAAAAATATCGTGTAAAAGAACTGGACAAAGCTATTCGCGTCTTTAGAACTAAACATGAGGCAAGACTACTTTCTGAGACTCGTAAAAAGGGTGTACCTACACCCATTGTCTTTATGGTAAATCTAATGGAATCCTCAATTATAATGGAAGATGTTAAAGGCAAAGTACTTAAAGAAGTTTTAGACACCCTACCACTACAAGAGAAAAAAAGGATCTGCATGTTAATTGGAGAAAACATCGGGAAAATGCACAAAGCCGGTATAGTTCACGGCGACCTAACAACATCTAACATTATACTTACTAATAACAACCAAATAGTTTTTGTTGACTTCGGCCTAGCATCATTTTCCAAAAACCTAGAAGATCATGCAGTCGACTTACATTTAATGGAAAGAACATTAGAAAGTACACACCACAAAATGGCCAAAAAATACTTCAACTGGATAATCGAAGGATATAGAAAAATCATGAAAGACTATACAAATAAAGTTCTACAACAGATAAAAGAAATTCGACTCAGAGGAAGATACGTAGAAGAGAGGCGAGAAAAATGAAGGAAATATTTTTTGCTACTAGCAACAAAAACAAGTACCTTGAAGCAAAAGCAATCCTAGAGAACTTTAATATAAAAGTTAAATGGTTAAAGGGAAAATACCCAGAGATACAAGCCGAAAGCTTAGAGGAAATCGCCGCATTTACAGCAAAATGGGTCGCCGAAAAAACAAAGAAAAAAGTTTTCGTAGAAGATGCTGGACTATTTATACAAACTCTAAACGGATTTCCAGGACCCTACTCATCATATGTTTACCAAACCATCGGAAATACCGGTATTCTAAAACTATTAGAGGGAGAAACGAAAAGGGAAGCCTTTTTCATGAGCGTTATCGCGTACTGTAAACCCTCATCCAAACCGATTACGTTCACCGGGAAAGTTCATGGCACTATCGCATATGAGGTAAGAGGCGATAAAGGTTGGGGATTTGACCCAATATTTATTCCTAAAGAAGGAAAAGGAAAAACATATGCTGAAATGGGACCAGAAAACAAAAACAAAGTTTCACACAGAAGAAAAGCATTAGAAAAGTTTGGCACATGGTTTTCGAAGCAATGTAATAACAAAGACTAACTTTAAATCCAGATGTCAACTCTATAATATCCTAACATCATCATTGTAGTGTTAGAATGCTCATCTATACTAAAATTTGAATAGAAAAAATTTTTAAGACATTCATAGTCTTCCTCTTAGAAATTACTGTATCAAAAATTTGTTACGCTCATGTTTACGAGGTGAAACTAATGGCTAGAATGCACGCTAGAAAAAGAGGTAAATCAAGTTCAACGCGACCTCCAAGAAGAACACCACCAGAATGGGTTAAGATTCCGCCTCAAGAAGTTGAAGACTTAGTCGTAAAACTCGCCCGTGAAGGGCACCCTCCAAGTACAATAGGCGTAATCCTTAGAGATCAATACGGTATACCATTAGTTAAACAAATAGTCGGAAAAAGCATAACCCAAATTTTGGAAGAAAATAATTTATCCTTACCCTTACCAGAAGATCTCCTAAATCTAATTAGGAGAGCTGTCAATTTAAGAAAACATCTTGAAGAACATCCAAAAGACCTTCACTCAAAACGAGGATTACAATTAATTGAAAGTAAAATACACAGACTAGTAAAATACTATAAACGAGTTAAAAAGATACCACAAGACTGGAAATATGATCCAAAGAAGGCTGAAATTCTAGTCCGTTAAAATTTGGGGAGTAATTTTGCTTGAAGAAAAATACCCCCAGTTCTGGGGAAACGCTAAAGAAATAGCCAAAAATATAAAAGAAAAAATTGAAGAAGGACTAACAGCCCGCATAATTTCTCATTTTGACGCCGATGGCATATCATCAGCCGGAATAATATGTGCTGCACTATACAGACTACAAGCTTCTTTTCACCTCAGCATAGTTAAACAACTAACCCCAGAAATTCTCAAAAACTTGAAAGAAGAAAAATACACATTTTTCATTTTCACAGACATAGGAAGCGGCCAATTAAACCTAATTAAGCAACATCTAAATCAAAAAGAAAAAATCATAGTTATAGATCACCATCCACCCATAAAATCAGAAGATGAATCTTTAGTTCATTTCAACCCTCATCTCTATGGAATTGATGGTGCAAGAGAAATCAGTGGCTCCACAACAACCTACCTAGTTGCTCGAGCACTTGATAAAAGAAACAAAAATCTTTCTAATATAGCAATAGTTGGTGCTCTAGGAGATAGACAAGACAAAGGAAACCAGTACTCTCTCACAGGAGTAAATAAAGAAGTGGTAGACGAAGCTGTTAAACTCGGAATTCTAGAGGCCAAAAAAGACATAAGACTTTTCGGACGGGAAACACGACCAATCCATATAGCTCTCGAATACACAACAGATCCATTCATCCCTGAGCTATCTGGCTGTCGAGAGAGATGTAAATATTTCATAGAAAATGAAGCTAAAATCCCATTAAAAGATGAAAATGGAAAATGGAGAACACTATCCGACCTCTCAAAGGAAGAAAAACAACAATTAGCCTCCAAACTCATAGATTACATGATAATTAAAGGACTAAGCGCAGAAGAAGCTCAAAGCATTATTGGAATGGTATACACATTCCTAAACGAAGAAAAAGGAACTCCGCTAAGGGATGGAAGAGAATTCGCCACCCTACTAAATGCCTGCGGAAGAATGGGATATCCGGAAATCGGAGTAGCCATATGCATGGGCGACAGAGAAGACGCACTAAAAGAAGCAGCACAAATACTTTCAAAATACAGAGAAAAACTCTCAAACTCAATATCATGGATCACTCAAAACCTGGAAGAAAAACTCAAAGAGAAAAAATATGTTAGGTATTTCCACGGAGAAGATATAATCGATGACACTATCATAGGAACCGTCACATCCCTCCTCCTTTCCTCAAAAAGAATAAGTGATGATAAAGTAGTGGTTGGCTTCGCATATAGCAACGAATATCCATCCATGGTTAAACTTTCAGCAAGAACAACACAAACCCTCGTCAACAAAGGAGTCGATTTAGGAAAAGCCCTAAGACTCGCAGTTAAAAACCTAGGAATCGAACCCATCGCAGGGGGACATAACATAGCAGCAGGAGGGCAAGTACCAATCAATATGGAAGAACAATTCATCGAACAATTAGACAACATATTAAAAGAAATGTTGGAGCCTGAAAAACTTGAAAATACTAAACAAAATAATACTAACGGTTAGAATTCACTGTAAGAATGAAAAACATGCAGAAATACTTCAAAAAATTCTATCAATAGAAGATAAATTCGCACCCCCCACAATAAAAGTAGAAACCATTTCTCAACAAAACTATATCATATCAACAATCAAAGGCCGAGAAAAAGTTGAAACCATACTCTCAACTCTAAACGATATTTTTGAAACAATAAAGTTAATCAACAACATTTACAGCATAACCGAATGATCCCATCAATAACTATGGGAACAAAAACTATATAACACTTCAAATATTAATACGATAAAATCGTAACATTACTAATCTAAAATGGAAAGATTTTTATTAATTCCATTTCAACTACTTTCGCTACTCACGGAGGTCTACACATGTCTTCAAAATCAAAGAGAAAAGAAAAAGCAAGGGTACGAGATAAATGGAAACTAAAAAAATGGTACACAGTCATCGCTCCACCATACTTCGGCAACAAAGAAATAGGACTAACCCCAGCTGACGAACCAGAAAAACTCCTAGGCAGAATAATAGAAACAACCCTATATGATATAACAGGAGACTTCAACCAAATACACGTAAAACTATACTTCCAAATAAACGACGTAAAAAGCGACGTAGCCTACACCAAATTCAAAGGACACGAATGGGCCAGAGACTACCTTAGAAGCCTAGTAAGAAGAAGAACATCAAGAATAGATGGCATTTTCAATGTAACAACAAAAGACGGATACAAACTAAGACTCTCAGCAGTTGCCTTCACAGTTTCAAGAGCAAAAACAAGCCAAGAAAAAGCAGTAAGAAAAATAATGAAAGAAATAATCGAGAAAAAAGCCCAACAACTAAAATTCGAAGACTTCGTCCAAGAATGCGTACTAGGAAAAATCGGCTCAGAAATATACAACGAAGCCAAAAAAATCGTAGCACTCAGAAAATGCGATATAAGAAAAAGCAAACTACTAGAAGAACCCACACCCCAGTAAAAAACAACCTAATTTTAAAGTATCCAAATTTAGTATTTTCCTCTATAAAAACCTAAACGGACCTAAAAACTCCTTTTTAGAAATTTTGGAAATCGAACTTAGATCACCGTATTGATGAGGGTGGCGCCTTGACGTTACCCTGGTATATATAGTATTTTTATTTGGATAGTAGTCTGTATAGATATGTTTCATATAGAACAATTATTCACTATTTTTGTTACATTTAAGACAAAAAATCAAAACATTTGTTCAGTTAAAATCGAGTTTAAAATGTGGCGCGTATAAAAAGGCTTATAAAGCGGCGCCATGGCAGAGACTGTGCTCCTAAGAGCCCATTATCAATAAAATTTATGTAGGGGGTCTAAAATGTTAGAGAAAGTATTAAGACGGCACAAATTCCTTCCCGTAAAAAGAAATGGACAACGCCTATACTTCAGACATTCCATTGCTATAGGGGGGATCTATGTCTCTTTACGCGGGAGAATAGCAGAAGTAAAAATCCCAGAAATAAACTTCTCTTACACTTTTAATGCGGCTTCAAGACTAGAAAAATTCCTACGAGCCTTAGAAAGAAACGTAGAAGACGAAAGCAGCATGTTCCTACCTGTAGCATACTAAACACAAAATACAACAATACGTCAAATTTAAACATCAACACACTATAACATTTATTGTTACCGCTATTCAAGGGATCTAAATGAGTAAAACCGTTCAGCGAAAGGAAGTTGCAAAAGAAGCAGCCCGACTACTATATTATGGTTTAGCAACCGAATACTATGCAGCCAAAAGAATGGCTGCAAAACAATTAGGAACTCGATTTTTACCAAGCAATAAAGAAATAGCCCTAGAACTTGATAATCTAGCTGAATTTTTAGAGGGAGAAGAAAGAATACAGCGCCTCATCCAAATGAGAAAAATATCGCTCCAAATAATGAAAACACTAAGCGAATATTATCCCAAACTAGTTGGGAGCGTCTGGAGAGGAATCATAACACGAAACAGCGATATAGACATCTACATATACACAAGAAACATAGAAGAAGTAATTAAAAAACTAAAACAAGCCAAATACCAAATAACAGGAATAGAGAACGTCACAAGATGTATAGAAAACACAGTAAAAGAATACACACACATTTATGTTAAAACAAAACAAAACTTCAAAATCGAAATAATTATTCGCGATCCCGAAGAAATAAACCTAAAAGAAAAATGCGAAATATTCGGAGACATAATAAAAGGACTAACAATAGAAGAACTAGAAAAAATCCTAAAAACTGACCCCGTCAAAAAATTCATACCTCCATGAGGTGCCAAATCTTGAAAGCAGTAATTTTAGCTGCAGGGGAAGGCCAAAGACTACTACCCCTAACAGCAACAAGACCAAAACCCCTCCTACCAGTAGCAGGAAAACCCGTACTAGAACATATCCTAACTGCACTCTACGAAGCAAAAATAAAAGAAATACTAATCATCGTAGGACACCAAAAAGAACAAATAATCAAACATTTTGGAAACGGAGAAAAACTCAACCTAAAAATAACCTACAAAGAACAAAAAGAACCTCTCGGAACAGCCCACGCCACAAACATAGCCAAAGACTTCGTAGGCAACGACAACTTCCTACTAATCTACGGAGATGTCCTAACAAGCAAACAAAACTACCCAAAAATAATAGAACACTTCAACAAAGAATCATCCTCAGCCCTAATCACCACATACAAAGTAGAAGACGCATCACTCTACGGCATCATAAAAACAAAAAACAGCCAAGTCACAGAAATCATAGAAAAACCAGACCCAACAGAAGCAAAAAACCAACACATAAATGCAGGAATCTATATTTTCACACCTAAAATCTTCAACGCAATAAAACAAACCAAAAAATCGAAAAGAGGAGAATACGAACTAACAGACTCCATACAACAGATGATTAAACAAGGAGAAAACATACTCGCACACAAATTAGAAAACTGGTGGATAGATATAGGAACCCCATGGGACCTACTCGACGCAAACAAACTACTACTTGAAGAAACAAAACTAGAAATAAAAGGAAAAATAGAAGAAGGAGCAAAAATCATAGGACCAGTAGGAATAGGAGAAAACACCATAATCAGATCAGGAAGCTACATAATAGGACCAACCCTAATAGGAAAAAACAGCGACATCGGACCAAACTGCTACATAAGACCTCACACATACATAGGAAACCACTGCAGAATAGGAAACGCCTGTGAAATAAAAAACAGTATAATACTCGACCACACCCACATAGCTCATCTATCTTACGTAGGAGACAGCATAATAGGGCAAAACGTCAACTTTGGAGCTGGAACCATAACAGCAAACCTCAGACTAGACGAAAAAACAATAAAAATGACAATAAAAGGAAAAAGAATAGATACCAAAAGAAAAAAACTCGGAGCAATAATCGGAGACAACGTAAAAACAGGAATCGGATGCATGCTAATGCCAGGAGTAAAAATAGGCCAAAACTCCCTACTAGGAGCAAACACAACCATAAACAAAGACATCCCACCAAACACATTCATAACAACAAAAACCGAAAATATCCAAAAACAAATACAACCCTAAACAAACACAACCCCTAACTCTTCTTCAAAATTAAACTAAAATCAATCTCCTCACAATATAACCAAGAACCAAAGAAGAAAAAGCCAACGTCCCATAAAACAAAAGAAAGAAATAAAAACCCAAAACATACATCAACCAAAAATCCTTCAACAAATTAACCAACTGAGCCCTAGCAAAATCAACATCAAAACCATAAGACTGCCAAGCACCAGGAACAATCATAACACCAAACAAAGGATCCAAAACAATCTGAACAGTCAAAATCAAACCATTCAAAAAGTAAAAAACAGGAAAACACAAAGCCCCACCAAACGCCAATTCTTTCAACTCCATACCAGACAAAAACCCAGCAACAAAAAACAACACACAAAAAACAACAATATAATACAAAAAATAAGGATTAACAGCACAAGTAAACCTAAACCCCCAAACAAAATAAAAAATGCTCTCTACACCAAAAAGAACACCACACAAAATCGCCATATAAATAAACGTTAACCTCCAACTAACACCCTTACCAAACTCTCTTCCAACCAAGCCATAAGCCTCCGCAAATCAACATAGACCAAACAACAACCCTATATAAAACTTAACACAACGGCAAACCACCCAACCATAACCCCACATATAACAACAAAAACCGAAAAAATATATACCCCAAAATCAAAACAAACCTACAGCAAACCCACAACCCTTAAAAACCAAAACAAACAACAAAAACGCACAAAAATATTAAAAACATGCAATAAACTTTAAAAACCAAACACCAAAATAAAAATAACAGGCGGGGCTAGTCTAGCCTGGACTAGGACGTCGGCCTTCCAAGCCGATAACCCGGGTTCAAATCCCGGGCCCCGCACCATCAACACTCCCTTCTCAGTTTCCCTCCTAATCACGTTTTTCAAGACTCCATTTCTAATTTTAAAACATTTTTCGGCTTAATTACATACTTTTTAACTCTTATTTTTCGTAATAAAATATAGGAAGAATTAGATGTTTTTGACACGCATAAACCAAGATGAATGATATAAAAGTGCAAATAGGGAAGTAAATACGTACTAACGTATTTTATACACATGAACTATTAACATGTTGAATAAAAGGTATCAGTTAAATTTATAAAATCCCTGGATTTTGTCCATCGCCTTTACATATATCAAGGAAATGAAAAGACTTCAAATCAAACCAAAAAATAATTATAGATTAGATAGACATTTTTATGCAACCTAAGTTTTTTGTCAATTATTAATCTGTATTTTGAAGCTTATACACGAGTTTTCGAGTTGTCATGTATTTGCATATTTAAACTTTCTGATCAAATTGTTTATTGAGGTGTTTGGAGGGAGAGCTATGAAAATCAAATCAAAATCAACTATTTTGATTTTTATAGTTCTCCTAATGGATTTTTCAGCAATTGGACTCATCTCGACGAGTGAAGGTAAAGTCCTAGATGCACTCTCAAGGATAAAAGAGCCAAAAATCTATATCAATAGTTTAAATCCAAGTTTTCAAGAATTCAAAAATGGAACGCCGGCGAAAATTTGGGAGGAGGAAATAATTGGTAGAATAGTAGTATCTCCACTCGGCAATACTCCAAATACCGGTCAAGGCATAACACTAAACTCAAATATTGAAAATAATTGGACTACGGGGATAAACGCAACAGGATATTTAAGTGAAGATATTGAAGAACTCTACGAGAAATCTATTGAGAACATTAATCGTACTGGAACACTTGTTTTAGCATTTTTAGCAACAGACATCGAAGTTTTAAATGAAACATTATTCAGCGATGAAAGAACAAGAATAGTTATAGACGAAATTTTAAGATTCGCAGAAGAAGTCGGAGACGCAGCAATAATCCTCACAGGAAACTACTGCACAGCAAAAATCCTAATGTACATGTTATGGTTGACTGAGAGAGATAGAAGAATAAATGAAATTTACCTCGTTGTTTTAACTCATGGAGTTCTAAATGAGACATCACAGATCCATGGAATGTTAATGCATGGAGAAAACGGTGTGGCTGTTGTAAATGGTGAAACGTTGAAATATTTAGCTAAAATTTTAAGGCTAAAACGATTGGATAAACTGAAATTTGTATATTTACCCTTCTGTAACATGGGAAGAGAGAAAGAAATCCACAGTGACAGTTCTGTTGTAGCTTTCTTCGAAGAATATAGCAAAGCCCAAATACTAACCTACGAAGGAGAAACATACTTAAACGGAGAATACATTGCTTCAATTCAATCCATTTTATCTTCTGGAACCTACGAACTGATCGAAGAAAACGTATATTTTCCTGTTCAAGTTATCGACAATTTCACAAGCCAGACGGTAGAAGGCTACCTTGAGTTTACAGTAATTGACGAGATTGAAGAGTTAAACTCCACAATTAATCCCTACGAAATTTATGATAGTAATGAGAATGTGACATTAGGATCCAGATTTAGACATGAGACTACCTCTGGGGGCAACTATAGAGTTACCGTTCATGGAAAACGTGTCAAAGCCACAATTCACCACGGAACTCCACCAAGAAGCTACATGAGGAAGAAACTTAAACATATAAGTTACCAGGTTCCACCAAAATGCAAAACCTTCGGTGCAAGAGGCCCAAAAATAGATTTCAAGCATAAAGCTAAAAGCATACCTCTTGTTGCCGGAAGATTTTGGAAACCACCAAAATCCGAAAAGAAATATTTTGGAAACAGCCCTGTGGGGAAACTTAGAACTAGCATCGATGAGATTAAAAGAACAATTTTAATCGTTGATGAAATTTTCAACACGATCTACAAAAACTACTACGAAATTAAACACGCAGTTTACAGATGGATTGATGCAACATTTAACGCTCCATGGAACAAATGGATGCGTGGACCAATAAAAACAACATTGGATAATACTGTTTTCCGTGGAGCAAACTTCATAATAAATTTTGCAAAACAATATTTAAAAACAATTATTTGCATAGCCTACAATTTGAAAAACTCTGGAGAAAGCCTTGGAGAACTTGTGGCAGCCTTAATAATTGCCGCAATAGCAAAACTCGCAAAAGGAATACTAAAATACTTCTCATGGACAATAAACAAACTCCTAAAAACACTATCAAACGTCTTAGGCGTAGATTTATCATGGGTTAAAAAGATTTTAGATAGCTGGATAGATCCAAATATAAAGTTTTTAGATAATGCTGTCGCTTATAGCGAATCAACATTCAAATCTGCCGCTCAAAAATTTACAAATGCAATAATAAAACCATTCAACTGGATATGGAACCAAATAAAGAACCTATTCGACACACTATGGTCTAACTTTATTGATTTCTCTGTCGACAACTATTTGACTTTGGCCTATTTGTTAAGTGAGCTTGCAGTTGAAGGAAAACTTCCTGAAAAACTTGTAAGATCTATTATGAATAACGCTGGCAAAATCCTAGACTTCATAATAAGCATACAACCCATAGAAAAAAGATTAGAATCATGGTTCAAGATTTACTATGTTTGGCTTACATCTGCCCTTATAGCCGGCAAAATAAGAATAGAAATACCTGAATCATGGAAAACAATTGTAAGCAGAGATGTAGAAAAAACCAATAAGATGGCGAATGGGAGAGTTGAGAATCTTCATAAAACACTGTACGACATTCTCGGAGACAAAGTAAAACATACAAATTTGCTAAGAATGGACGATGTAATGATAGTATTTAGAAGAGGTTTATCAAATATAAAATGGCGTGACGTTCATTTTCCCGAAGAAATAATTGGTAGAATTGAGAGAATCGTATTAAACAAAGAACTAATTGAAAAACTCAAAGATAAAAAACTTGTAGAGATAGATGAGAACGGTAAGATCAAGCGTATTGTGCTTGACTACGATAAAACTGGTAGGAAGTTCCATTACTGGTATGGAGAAGTAAATATAGTCCAAGTGATTCATACACATATCGATGGAAAACCTGTTGCCTTTGCAATAGTATGGGAAGGATACCTAAACTGGTTCACTGATCCCGACGAGGATAAAAATCTTAAAAATTCAAAAGATAAATACTTCGAAGAAAGAATTAAAGACGGAATATTTTACGGGGAAAATGGAGACATTAGAGCTTTAATGAGCGAATTTAAACCTTGTAAAGTCGAAACAGAAGACTTTACACTAAAAGGTTACAGAATAGTACTAGGACTAAAAATAAAAGTAACACCTGGTAAAGAGGGAATCAATGTTAGAACACTAGAAGATAAATTCGATGAAAGCTACAAGAAACTGATTCCCACGGAACTAGTTCAAAAATTAATCGAGAGCAATCCAGAACTTAAGAAAAAATTTGAGAGTAAAAGACGTGTAGAATTCCTTTACAGGTTTGATAACGGCCTAGGAATTGATGACGGAGTATTAGGTAGAGATTGGATAAGTAAGATTGGAAAAGTTGAGCAGTTAGTAAAAACACAAGTAGACTTCTGGAATAAATATGTAGAAAAATGTAAGGTCGAAAAAGGTAAAATGCCAAACTTTTTTGACACCGTAGCTCAATCGATTCTCGAAATACATCCCGTAATGACGGATAACACTGTTGAGACAGTTATAAAGCTATGTGATCCACCATTCCTCAATGAACCACCCATGGCACATACAGAATTAACCTTAACGCTCAAAAAAGTATCAGAGAGATTAAATATTGAAGGACTAAGTGAACAAAAAAGTTCTGTTGAGGATATCAAGATAAAAGTGGAAAACTACATTAAAGAGAATTTTGGAGAATTCTATGAAAAAGTACATAAAGAATTTCTACAAAAAATCGAAGAAATAGAAGGAAAAGAAAGAGCTAAACTTGAAAAAACTAAATCAGCTGATGAAATCAATAAAATACTTAGTAAACCCGTTAATGAAGTCAGCAATAAAATATTTGAAGGAAGCGGTTCATGGAACTATGAATTACTTGATACGGTAAGGAAAGAAAGATACGAACTAAGATCCAAAGCAAGAAGTGAAATTTACAGTGGAAATCTGAATAAGATTGTATCTGATGGAAATGTTGAGAAAATTTTCGTTGAGTTACCAACTGACCCACAAAAAGAAGGAGTAAAATTTTTGACAGGGCACATCGAGAAATCATTGAAATCAGAGAAGATTAAAAGTGTTTACAAGAAAATTCTTGGAAAAGCATGTAACATGGGTACATCAACAATATTTATAGTCATTTTTGTAACAGCAAGCTTCTTGGGAACTAGATTTGGAATGGAAATCTATAATATTTTGCCCGAAGACGCTAAAACTACTTTAAAATCTGGTTCTCAAAAATTCAAGGTTTATATGTTACTAGCATGCGTTAGTTATGCTTTAGTAAACGTAGATGATTATCAAGATTTTACAAAAGTCATTAAACGCGTAAAGGACGAGGGAACATTGAAAGACGTTGCAAAAGTCTTACTACAAACATTTCTAGGCTGTTTGTTAAACGGCATATTAATAGGGATGCTTCTAGAGGAAGAAGGCGACATTATTTTAGCTGATGAAATTATACCCTACATTGCGAGAACCATATTTGGAAACAATGCATGGATATTTGAAAAAATTATATGGCCAATTGTGGACACAACAGTTCAAATTTTTGGAAATGGAGGACCAATAATGTACTTAGCAGGAACAGCGATAGGATCCATTGTAATACAAATATTACAACAAGTAATAAATTAACAATGGTGATAAAGAGTGAAGAAAAGCGAAATCAAGGAAAAATTGGAGAGAATAATGAAAGATTTAGATGACTTTAATATTGTGATTCGTGAAAAGGCTGCCCGCGACCTTGAAGATATCAAATATGATTTAAAGCATCTAGATCAAAACCAGTTAAAAAATCTGGTACCAAAGTTGATTGAGAAGTTAGATGATCCAAGCGGTAAAGTTCGTCGTTATACAGCATATGTCCTTGAAAGCATTTCAACAACTTTCCCAGAGTTATTTAAGGACAAGATAACAGAACTAATGAAGAAATTAGATAAACCATGTGAGAAACCTTATAGAATATATGACCGCGAGAGCCACGATGAGATATACTTTCCCAACTATTGTCAACACGCCCGTTCTTGGATAGCACAAACTCTTGAAAACATTTCAAAGAAATTTCCAGAACTCTTCAAAGACAAAATACCAAAACTAATAGAGTTATTAGATGATTCAAATGATGAAGTCTGTGCTACTACAGGATTTATTTTCAAGAACATTGGACGAAAATATCCAGAGTTAGTTAAAGATGCAATACCAAGGTTGTTAAGAAATGTGGAGGCACCTTCAGATGTGTGCTTTGGCGCAGTTGAAGCCTTGCTTCAAATCGCAGAAAAATATGCAGAAGAAATTAAAGACAAAATAGACGTGTTAATGGAAAAATTAGAATGGCTAACCTCCGATGATGACGCAATTTACGAAGATATCGCAGATATTCTTCATATCATTTGGAAAAAATATCCTAGCTTAGTTGAAGAAGCGATGAAAAACCTATGGGAAGACTTGGATGTCTACAAAACGAGAGCCATATCCGCAGTTGCATATAAACACCCAGAACTGGTTATAAATACAATACCAAAACTGAAGGAAGCTTTAAGCGGTAAAGATGAATCTATTCGTGATAGTGTCGTTGCAGCCTTGGGAAATATTGGAGTGAGATATCCACAACTAATTAAAGATATAATACCAAAACTAACAGAACTACTAGTTGACGAGAATCCTGACGTTTGCGAAGTGACGTATAACGTTCTTGTAGATCTCGTGGATAAACATCCAGAAATAGTTGAAAACATAATACCTAAACTAAAAGAAATAACATTTAGAGTAATTACAGAAACCGATTTGTTTAACAAATACAACCTCGAAGATCTAACCTACTTTCTAAAGAAGACAATTATAGAAAGACATCCTAAAATAATCGAAGATACGATACCAAAACTGATAGAAAAATTAGACGATCCAAACGAAGAAACACGTAGAAGAACTATATGGCTTCTAGGAGAAATTGGAGAGAAAAAACCAGAATTAGTCAAAAACGCAATACAAAACCTAAAAGAGAAACTAAACAATATCTCCATAGAGGTCCGCCAACAAGCCACCAAAACTCTTCAAAAAATAGATCAGAACATCCAGAAATAACACAATATTATTTTATCGTACCAATTGAAGCCAGTAAAATTATGAGAAAAATATACAAAAACTCATAAAGCTGTCAGACGATCCCCTTATGAAAAGGTTCATGAGGAAGTCCAAATAATTATTTGGAAATTCCATTGAAATATACCGTCCTAATTAAAGAGATATTTCCAAAACTAACAGAAAAATTAAAGGACAACGAAAAATACATCACAATACTAGTAGACAGCTTAAAAAAGACTACAACATTTGAATATGACTAAAAGACAGTAAAACTACTAAAACATCCAGAAGTTCAAAATAGTAAATAAGATTGCAGTAACATCAGAAAGAATAGAGGAAAATTAATGGTGCGGGCGCCGGGATTTGAACC
>DXJG01000004.1 GCA_019056805.1 Candidatus Baldrarchaeota archaeon
TATGAGGATTTCTCTGCAAGTTTTCGCTAAGTTTTTTTATTGATTCTAAGATTTCATCTTCATTCTTTCAATCCTCTTTTATGAGGATTTCTCTGCAAGTGGGGTTGGATGATTGTTGAGGAACCTCCGATGATTGTGCCTTTCAATCCTCTTTTATGAGGATTTCTCTGCAAGTAGTTCATCTGGGAAGTATGTTCCTATTTCTTGTAGATTTAATCTTTCAATCCTCTTTTATGAGGATTTCTCTGCAAGGCGTCATAGAGATTTATCTTTTTACTTTATATTATTTATTGTTTAGATTTTTATGTATTGTGTGTTGGAACATTTTGCTAAGACTTGTATCCTAATAAAATTGTACCAAGTAGTGTTTTTGTTAGTTTTTGTCTTTACATAGATGTATCTCAAAATTTTATCTTATTTTTTCGAAGCTACTTGGTCATGATGTTTCTTTGCCTGATATTTCATTTATTTATTGCTTTGTCTTATTTTCTTGGTTTTAAGTTTGATTTTTATTTTTTTCTCTATTTGTATAGCTATTTTTTGTATGAGCTTTTGCAAGTATTTACGATTTTTGTTCTGTTCTTTTTTGCTATTTTGTTCGGTTATTCTATAGTTTCTGGGCATTATATCACTATTTTTACATTATTGTTCTAAAATGGAACTATATTTCACAAGGTTTATAAGTTCAATGATACACTTTTTACACGGTGGAGTGAATGTTAAAGGCAAACATATTCCACCAAGATACGATTTTTCAGACAAGCTACTTAAATCAATTGAGTTATTTGGATGGATATTTCGTTGTTTCGGGTTTTTCTTGGCGACCTCTCTTCGGGGAACATATGCTTTTCTTAGAGTGGAATTCTCCTGATGGAAGTGGATGTTTCCCTATGTTTGGTGAACATTACTTTAAGTTTTCTAGGCAATTATATTGTAGGTGGTGTTTTTCTAAACTAGCAAAGATAGCTAGTTCGTTAAAACTATGTTCCAAGTGTTTGTGTAGTCCAAGAGGGATTAAATTTCGATGTAGTGTTGAAGGATGCGGTTCTCCTTTTAATGTAACATGTTATGGTGAGCCTATTTGTGAAGACAGTATTTCAAAGCTTTGTTATGATAATCACGTTATTTATCTAGCTAGTTTTGGTAGTATCATCAAGATTGGTGTGTCTCGAGAGAAGAGAGGTGGTTTAGATGGTGGTTTCATTTATAGATTGTTAGAGCAAGGTGTTGATGCTGCTGTTGTTTTTTCTGGCAATTTGCCTCTTTGGGAAGCTCAAGAATTAGAGTTAAAAATCTCTGAAGAATATAGTATTCCTCTTAGCTTAAATTTTGAAGAAAAACTTGAAGAGTTAATGAATGGTGGGAAAATTCCTTTTGACAAACTCTTGAAAACGGCATTGGAAATTAAAAATGATTTAAATGGTAAAGTTGATATTATTTGGAAGAACAGCTTTGATTGGGGAAGTGGGCCGCAAGATTTCAATGATATTTTGCGAGGAACTGAAATTTTTGGAGATTTGGTTTATGCTAAGGGCAACATTGCTTTCTTTGATTTTTGCGGTGAGATATATGTTTTAAATGTTAGAAATCTGTTGGGTAGAGGTATTGTGTGCTGGGAGGTTTAAGTAGTGGTTGTGGTTTTAATTGATGAACCTGGATCTTTCTTGGGGAAGAAAAGTAAAAGAATTGTGATAAAGAGACCTCAGAAGAAGCCAAGAGAAATACCAGTCGTCAAGATTAGTGAGGTTATTATCTCTACTAAGGCTTCACTTAGCACTGACGCAATAAGACTTCTCGCAAACAACAACATTCCCATATTGTTTATTGGTAGGTATGGTCCAGTTGCTTTATTACATCCCTTTTTCATGCATGGAACTGTTTTAACCAGAAGAGAGCAAATGAAAGCCCATGATGATTGGAGAGGTCTTCACCTAGCTAAAAGTTTTGTTAAGGGAGGAATGATAAACAAAGCAAGATTACTACAATACTTTGCGAAAAGTAGGAAGAGGACTAATGAGGAACTTGCATCTAAGCTTGTTAAAATATCTGAAGAAATACTTTTGAAAGTTGAGAAAATTGAAGAATTGGACGGACTACTTTGGGATGTTAGATATAAACTTATGGGTTTAGAGGGAGAAGCAACGCACATATATTACGAAGGATTAGCTATGCTTATCCCTAAGGAGTACGGATTTAAAGGAAGGGAAAAGAGGCCTCCTACAGATCCTGTAAATGCTGCTTTAAGTTTTGGATATACAATTTTGAATGGCAGAGTTTTATCAGCAATTGCTAGATGCGGTCTTGAACCTTTCGCTGGTTATCTTCACACTGATAGGAGTGGGAAGCCTAGTTTGATTCTTGATCTTTCAGAAGAATTTAGACAACCCATAGTGGATAGAACAGTAGTTTCAATTTTTTCGAAAAGACAATTAAACAATGAAAGTGAATTTACGTGGGAAGGTGGAAGAGTCCTTTTCTCCGAAGAAGGAAAGAAAAAATTCCTTGAGGCATTAGAAAAACAATTTCGATCATTCACAAGGACACCTACTGGTGCTAAAACAAGCATGGAAAAAGCAATATTCCACCAAGCTAGAAACATGGTACGTTTTCTTTTAGGTAGAATCGCAAGTTATGAACCTTATATATGGAAATGGTGGGATACCTAAATGCCCCTCTGCATAGTAACCTACGATGTACCAAGTGATAGTTTACGAACACAAATTGCACATAAATTACAGGATTATGGTTTAGATAGGTTACAATTTAGTGTTTTCCATGGATTTCTAACTAGAAATAGAGCTGAGGAACTAGCTTTAGAACTTAGAGAGCTTATAGGGGAAGATGAAGCTGATGTAAGAATATTTTTCCTATGTGAAAAATGTCTAAGAAAAACGATTATAGTTAAAGAAAGATATCCTCTAGAAGCCGTGGAGGCTGTAATAACTTGAATAAACCTGTTAATGTGAAGTTAAAGCCTATTTTTACAGCTGAAGACATAAGACAGTACTTTTACTGTCCTCGAATAATATACTTTAGATACGTACTAAGAGCAAGAGTAAGTGAAACCGTAAAAATGAGAAAAGGCAGAGAAATTCACAAAGAAAAATACAGATCTAAAAAAATTGAAATAGATGGTGAAAAACAAAAATATTTTAATGTATATTTGTTGTCCGAAGAATATGGATTAGCAGCTTTGATAGATCTCCTTATTTACGATGGCGAAAATATAGATGTCGTTGAAATAAAATCTAAAAAGACTGGAAATTTCAAATTTCTAAAACATCATAAAATGCAACTAGTTGCACAAGCAGTCCTAGCTGAAAAAGAACTAAGGAAAAATGTCAGAAAAATCGGTGTACTTTACGATGATGTAGATAAAATAACATGGTTCGAAATAAATGATTCAGACAAGTTGGAAATTTTTGAAACACTTAAAAAAATAAATGAGATCGTGATTTATGAAAATATTCCAAATCCAGCAAAGAATACAGCTAAATGCGTAGATTGCGAATATAAGTATTTGTGCGAAGACGCAACTTAATTTCACTTATCTATGGCCTATGTTTTGATTGAAAAATATAATAGGTCCTAATATTAGTTTTTCTCATAAGAAGTCTTACTTGATTTTTCTGTTAAAGCCAATGCTAGGGGTCTTAACTTATATTCAACTCTTCTGCCTGTTTTTCTCTCTATCACATATCCTTTTTCTATTAATCCTCTAATTCTTTTGAATAGCGTTGCTTTGGGTATTTCTAATTCTCTGCTTAGTTCTGAAAGTGTGTAATGTGGAAATTCCCGTAGAACTCCTAATAATTTGATCTCAGTGCTAGTTAACGGTTTTAACACGAACAGTTCTATCGGAAAACGGACTGGTTCTGCTAGATTCTCGGGATATAGCTCTAGATATATTTTGTAGGGTGGAAAAACGTATAATACGGCAGCTAGGGTTTCTAGTATTAGTAGCCTCATTCCCCCGCTAAGATTCACGTAAACATCCTCCGTTTCTCTATATTCGAAAAGTTTCCTAACGATGTCTCCTATGGCTTCTTCTGGATTTGTAACGTCAACTTTCAATACGGTTATTTGTACGTCTTCAAAAAATCGAGTAATGAAGTTTCTAAATTCATCTTCTGCGCGTTTTGACTTTTCATCTTCCTGTAAGGGTTTTAGAATTAGAACGTGGTCTCCAACCTTTGGCGTGGTCTTCATAACTCCCTTTATTTGAAATTTAACATCATAACCAAGAGTTACTATTAAAAGTTTCATGTTAATCTACCCTGATGTTATTTAAGAATTCCATAAGTTCATTTCTAGCATCTAAAATATCATCAGGATGCGGAAGATCTCTAAGAAAGATTGGCATCCATCCTGCATCTTGGCAGTTACCTCTATTTTTTGAAGCGGTTATATTATCACATAAAGTTAAAATTCTCAGAAAAATTATTGTATTTAAATAAAGATTTAACCCCTTTTTGAAGCTTTTTAACCTGTCATCAAGTTGTTTAACTAATGGAACTATATCTTCGTTGAATGTTAGAGAGTTTGGAAGTAATTTTACATTTATTATGTTAATATTCCACTTCTTGCAAAGGTAAGAAATCAAGCTTTTAAGGTCATTGGAGTTTCTCAAGTTTAATTCTTTTGGAGCCTTAAATTTATCCCAGGAGCGTATGTCTTTAATTAATCTCGGACCTCTCATAGCCATATGATGCCAGATTATTGATAATTGTATGGTATCTCTTAGGAAAATATCGATATTTAATAGCACTTTTCCAGCTATAGCAGCTGAGTAATATTCATGTTTTGGAAAACCTCTATTGGTTTTAATTCTTTCCTGATATTCGTCGTATCCTTTTGCGACGTCATGAAGAAGTATCATTGCTTTTAGTGCTTCCTCTGGGTTTTTTATTCCTGTCCGCTTCTTTATAAATGTCATGTATTTTGTATTTACGAAGTATTTTTGAAATACCTCTATTCCTACATCTAAATGTTCGGAAAGAAGTTCACATTTAGCTGCTAACACCATATGCCACCTTTTGGTAAAGCTTAGTGTCTATCTGAACTCCGAGAACGCCCAAATGAACCATATAAATTTCAGGAAAAGTTAAAGTTAGCATTTTTTTCAGAGTACTATAATCATCAATCGACATAATTGTTCTCCCCTTGTAAACAAGTAATTTAACGTCGCCTGTTTGTAATAAACGTTTTATAAACCTTATTGTGGCAGGAAATCCAAATTTTGAGAGATTTTTAATAAATTCCCTTTCTTCGAGATTTAATTCTTCGTTCCATACAAGGACATTAATAAGTTTTGCTTCCCTAATAAAGCCTTCTCCAAGAACTTCGATGATAGCATCTTTAGAACTGGAAAAAGGATTTAACATGTGCCTTATTTTGCTGGGTTTTGGGAACATCTTTTCGTGTACATACACCCTATCTATTAATTCTTGATAACCCAGTCCTTCCTTAGTTCTAGGGATTCTCCACCAAACAGTATTCTCTTTTTCTAAAATTTTTAATGTGTTCAGCGTTAAGTCTAATGAATAGACGTGATATTTATCGCTGAAATTGTTGAAACTATTTTTGTCAAGTAAAATAGTAATTTCTCCAAATTCTTCTTCAAATCTCGCAACTCTGCCAGCGCGTTGAACTAAAGAGCTAGCTGGAGCTATATCTGTTATTAATATCTGAGCTGATATATTTACCCCAGCTTCTATAACCTGAGTAGAGACTATTATCCATTCGTTTTCCTTTAAACGTTCTATAGCACGTTCTTTATCTCTCGAAGTTAACTTTCCGTGAAGGAGAATGGGCGATAAACCCTTGCGGATTAGGGCATTATAAACTCCTATAGCTCTATCAACTTTATTTAAAACAACAAGAATCCTTTCATAACTACCACTTTTCTCTAAAACCTTTTCAACAATCGAGGTTATTTCATTAACTTTTTCTATTCTAGTTTTTATTTTCTTCCCTCTTTCTATTGCCTCAAACTCCGGATCTTTATAAGTTTCCCCATATATAATATTTGAGTAGGCAGTACCTGTGCAATTACTCACATTGATCATAAAGTCTCTCAGGAATTTAGGAAAAGTAGCTGTCATTATTATTGTGGGTATTTTACTCCATGCTAGGAAGAAAAGTAGAGACGCTAAAGCGTCACGAGAAGAGGGTGAATCAAGAAGAATCTGGGGCTCATCTAATATTACTGTTGATTCCAGTATTGCGCCTCGTGATACTTCGTAATGTCCGTAGTTAGTCCATTCACTACTACGAATTATCTTAGTGGCTTCGGCTGGTGGAAATTTCATCAAGTGCATTGAGAATGTATCGAACGTGGTGAATATAAGGAGCTTGTTAAGGAAGGGACTGCCTGGAACGTACATCATTTGTTTTGCCGTTAATTTCAATACTTTCGATAAACCTATGTTCTTAATATTACCAATAAAGTTGGAGTAGGCGTCTTCAATAATACTTCTAAGGGGAAGGACATGTATTGTTCGTATACTGTTCTCCGGGTTAAGGATATTGTAAAGGCCAAGGGAGTAAACTATAGAGGTTTTTCCATAGCCAGTAGGTAACTGTACTGCAAGCATGTCTCCCTTAAAGTTTTCCAATACCGTTGGAATAATTTGGCGTTCACTACGCTTCGAGTAGAATCCGGACAATACCAGTGATTTATACACATCAGATGGACTAATCTGATAACGCATCATAAATACCCTTCAACAAGTCATTATATTTTAATGGTGATTTTTCAGGAGTAATTCTAGCCATTAAGTAGACTAATTCCTCGGGCCTACGAGAACCCACTATGGATTGATACAGAAGTTGTGTTATACGATAACATGTCATGTAGTCGCCATACATTCTCGAACAGTAGTCTTGTTTCCCGCTTGAAAGTCTTATAGTACAGAATAAGAAATTTATTAGTATATTTAGTACTCTTTCTGGATCATTTGTACAATTGGCCAGTTTGTAGGCAAATTTCATTACAGGCTCCACATTAATGCCTATTTTTTCAAGCATAGTGAAAGATTTTCCTGTATAAAGTATCCTGATAACATTGTAGGAAGGTATCTCAAGGATCCCCTTTTCATGATAATCTAAATATGTTTGAAGACCTAAAAGCAAAATATAGGCTACTACTGGTGAAGGTCGTACCCTAACTTTGGAGATCACATTATATATTCCTTTTTCTCCATAGAAGGCTTTGCTGACCCTCCCTTCTCCCGTTAAAACTTTTACATGTTCTTTGAAATTGTAATCTTCCAAAGCTTTTATGAAAACGGATTCGGGTAACGGAGACAAAATTATTTCTCCACCAGCGTAATAACCGTAGCTGAGCGAAAATCCAGCCAATACTAATGCCATCCACTCCCTGCTCATTTTATAGTCAAATTTAACGGTAAAAGTTCCAAATCCCTTTCCGTATTCATATTTTTCTATTTTAAATGGCTGGAGGTTTGTATACTTTCCATCTCCAAGTTTAATATTATCTCCCTTCACCTTAATTATCGAAAGTTGGTCTATCCATCTTTCCCCATTTTTAACGATATCATCTTTAGCCCATTGAATCATGTATTTAATATATGAAAGATAATCCCCATTGGGGACTTGTATACCTACTGCTTCAAATATTTTATTTAATGTTTGTTTGTCGTTTTTATGAATACCAGGAAAATATACTCCTAACTCTTCTTTTAATGCAATATTTTTCAATGATGTTTCAAACATGTCCTTCAAAAATGATATAAAGAAATTTTCACTGGTTTCGACCACCAATTCGTTGCCATTATATTTTACGTCCGCATTGAAATATTCATAATCAGTAAACACTGAAAGAGAGCTAATTACTAGATCTCTTACTATGGATCCCTCTGGGGGGATTATAATGACCCATTCCATAACTGTTACCTCCAAGGAACAATTATATCGTCTCCAGCTTCAAGGGCAGTATATTCATCTTTGAGTTCTACCTGAACTTTAGTACTTTCCAAGGCATCCCAATCGTATGGAAAGACTATGGGGATTTTAGGTGCCGAGGTATAATCTCCAATTGGAGTAGAAGTCCAATCTACTACATTAAAGATTGAAAATACTCCGTTTACTCTTTTTGAAGCTCTTAAAGGAAAATAGAAACTAGTTTCTACCGTCCTTTCTTTTCGATATTTAATTGTACCATACTCAACTTTACTAACTGATACTATAGATTCCCGAGCCCCTATACGGCATATACTCCATGCTGAATATATAAGATTCTCGAGCCAGTCGTTACCTAGGAGTTTCTCGGCTACTTTATCCTCGAAAATATATATGATTTCTAAACATCCCGTAGCTACCGTATAAATCTTACCAGTAGCTACGGCATCAGTAATGATACTTTTTTCTCTTAATTTATAAGAAACTACTCTGCTTAAATCATTATATTCAAGTAATGGGATATCCACTTTCAGATGTATGTTCCTAAATAATTTTCTTATTCTTTCGGCGCTACTGTACTCTCCATACACTTCACCTTTGTTGAGATTAAGACCGTAAGCCAGTGCTCCGATTAAAGTCGTGGGGGGTATTATTTTAAGAGCTGGTCTAGACTTGGTGAAACCATGATAATTGAGCAAGAATCCCCAGTGAGGTCTTAAAAAAATTTTAAGGTAGTAAAGCGCCATAAAACCTCCTCTAGACACTTAAGAGGTCAAAAAGTTTTACAAATGCTTCTTCTGGTGTTTTAACTTTCTCTACCATCTTGGGTAACTCGATCTCTTTACTGTATGCTATAATTTTAGTGTTCGGCTGAATTCCTAGCTTTCTTAGCATGTCTTCATAAGATTTAAGTCTACTAACAGTATCTTCTATGAAGTTAGGCCATTGAGGCGGTGAAATCGTAAATGGTTTACCTTTACTTGCTACAATGGCAAGACTTAGAATATCGCTTATAGGCTGAAACCTTGTTCTTTTTGCTCCGTAAGTCATGCCCGTAATTACTTGGGCCAATGCTCCAATTGCAACCTTTATTCTTCTTTTTCTTTCGTTCTCATCTACAGCATCTTCCACTTTTATCATACTGGTTCTTCCTATTCCATCTAGATTTATATTAAATGATAGACCGTAAATGGCAGAGGCAGTCTCTATATAATATATCATTTGAGCTTGTCTTTCTGTTTGTTCACTCTCGGTCTGTCCGCTTCCAGATTGCTCACCCTTTAATGTTTCACTCGCTACATGTCTGACGTGAAATTGGGATTCTATTGCAGTAGCTTCAAGAGTATCGTACGTTGGTATAATGTACCCCACCTGAAATATTGAGGTACGTTTTACGGGAAAATCTTCGGCAATCATAAAGCCACCTATGTCAGCGACAAGGCTAAGCTTAATCGCTGTTTTTTCGATTTCATGTTTCAATGTTAAGATGTTTTTGACATCTTTCTTCTTTTTTAATTCCTTATTTCGTTCAAAGAGACTAAGAAGCTCAGGAGGCATGTGTTTTTTATCGCCAAATTTAAATAGTTCACCCCTAAGAGCCCATTCATCTATGGGGGGCTCTTTACCATAGATAAGCTTGGCAACTTCGGTTAAAGCAACTTGATAAGCGTGAGCAAAGGATTCACCACTTATGGCTGGAACGTATACTATCCTATATTGGTCACCCTTTTTTATCACGATAGGCGCTCTTCTATGTTTAGTTAAGTTGCCAACAGACTCAACCATGTTCAAGGCTTCAATATTTGATAAAAATCTAACACCAACCGAGATAAACATACCCATCACCTATCCTAAATCTTTTTCTGGCAAAGTTAAAGCAAGGGCTGCAAGAATACTGGCTACACTTAAATCCCTGCTAATAAGCTCTACTACTTTCTGAACCACGTTTGCCGATGGTAAATGAACTTTTTCATTTTGATCAAATGCGGATCGGGCCTCCCTAAGAACTTCTCTGATAGTTATTTCAGCTATTGTGGGATTGTATGCGTTGGCTAATCGATCTATGTAACCGTATTTCCTTGATCTAGCAAAGTATCTTAAGGTGCGAGCAAAATCTTTTATAGCATCCCATTCTTCTTTAGATAGACGATGTAATTCCTCCTGCACTTCTCTCTCACCATATTTTAAATGTTGCATTTAGTTATTTATACTTTATGGTCTCTTCGGTATGGAAATCGTTTATAGTAGATGGAAACAAATGTATATGATTTCTATTTGAGAGAAACGCTAACGACGGTTTAAACATTTATTAAAAGCAGATATTCATGATAATTTTCCCTTTTCCAAGCGATTCTATTTGCATCTTTATGTCTAGAGGCGAGTTAAAAATTGTAAAAGAAACAGTTTTTAACTTACATAGTAACATGGAAAAATTACATAGCGTCGAATTCCAACTAAATCAAAACTTCTGTTTTAAAAAGCAAAGAGTAAAAATAACTCTTTTACTCAAACGCAGGACGGTATCTTTTTGAGTTTAATAAATATTTTACGTATTTATGATAATTTTCTTCGCAATATTATTTGTAAAACCATTATTTTGTGAAACAGCACGTTTCTATTACTGGTGGACAAACCAATGTACATTTACATTATAACTTATATCATCTTAGATTGCCATCTGCACGGATGTTACATCTAACTCTAAATTAAGAACTAACTTAAAAACTTGAAATGTTAGGAAGAGATTTGTGAGGAAGTAAGTTTTGGTGCTTAGTTACAAGGTACTGATATCTGGAAGGATTAAATGAAAATTTGGGTGTAGAAGTACTCGTGGACTGAGGTATTAGACATTTTAGTATTGTTTGTTTATTAAGTTTAGAGATAGCATGATAATTTTGAACGTTTTTCTAGTCAAGTCGTTCTGTTTTCCTGCATGTTTATTTTTGTTACTCCCATTCCTTGTGCTCTGTGTGCTCCCGTGTTTGCGTACTCTGCGTACTTTGTTAGTATTGTTGTCCATTTTGCGTATCCGCTTTTTGGGTTTTTTATTATGTACTCTATTTTTCCTTTGTATCCTGTTTGTTTTGTATCTTTTATTTGGACTTCTCTTGTTCCTCCTCTAAAGGATTTTATGTACATGTTTTTTAATGTCCACGTTTTTAGTTCCTCTAGATCTATTTTGTAGGGATGAAACATGTTCCATATTCTTGCTAGATTTGTGTAGAGTAGGTGGGGTAGGGGGAAGGGTAGGTATGCTTCTGCTTCTTTCCATCGAAAATGGGTTGGGGTTAAGAATTCTATTTGTATTTTTGTGGTTGCGGGTGCTTCTTTTAATAGGGTCTCATAAGTTTTCGATTCTATTTGTATTTGTAATATGTTGAATGATATTTTTCCAATTTCTATTTGTTGAGTTTCTACGATTGCTTCTGTTGTTGTTTTTGCTAGTTCTTCTGTTAAGGTATTTATGGCGAAACTGTATCGTTTTCCTTCTTCTATTATCCATTTCTCCTCTAATATCTTCTTTTTTCCTTGAAGAGGTTTTAATGGTTGTACCGCGTAGGGTCTTAGAGCGTTTTCTTGGTGTAATTTTTCTGCTAGTTGTTTGTCTTGTTTTGCTATTATGTTTAAGAATAAGGCTTGTATTTGTGGTCCCGTGAAGGGATTTAGAACCCCTTTTTTTGTTGCCATAACTTGGAAGGTAAATTTACATACTTTCATTTTAATCCTCTTTTATGAGGAATTCTTTGATGTTTTTTGTTATTATAAATGGGTTTTTGCTTTTATATTCTATGTTGTTAGTTTTGATTTTAGGGTATGAATTCGTGTAGGTACGTTTTTGTTTGTTCTTTTTTGTTGATTGTTCGAGTTGTGGTCTTCCGTTTGTTTATTTGTTTTCTGATTTCTATTGTTGTGAGGTGTTTTGTTTTTCTTGGTCTTATTTGTGTTATTATTGGGTATTTTGCTGTTACTCCTGTTATTGCTGCGGTTCCCGTCGGTAGATAGGGTATTCTTTGGAAGTCTTCTGCTGTTGTGTAGTCTATGTAGGGTCTTATGTAGTCTAGGTCTGTTTTGCTGTCTATTCTTAGGATTATTTTTGTTCCGCATTGGCTTATGACGTCTTTGTCTAGTCCTACTATTCTTTGGCTTGTTATGCATAGTCCTATCCCAAATTTTCTCCCTTCGCGTGCTATTTTCCTCATTATTGTTTTGCTGTATGTTTCTTCGTCTTGTGGTGCAAATCTATGGCTTTCTTCTACTACAACCATTAGGGGTGGTATTTTTTCTTCTTTTCTAGCGTTAAAGAGTTCATTTAGCAGCGATCCTACGAATATTCTTCTTATATGTTCTTCCATTTCTTCACTTACATCTATTATTGTTAGTTGTCTTGGTTTGACTATTTCTTCTGGTTTAAGTCCCTTTCCAAATATTCCTATTTCTTTTAGGATGCTTATTCTTCGTTTTAGGGATAGTTGGGTGCTTCTGGCGAATCCCCATTCTCTAGCTATTTTTTCTACTTCTTGTAGGAGGGTTTCTGGGTCTATTGTTTCTATTTGTTTTTCTTTTAGTGACTTCATTGCTAGGTATAGTAGGTCTTTCATTACTGTTGAGAGTTGGCATATTTCTGCCATTGCATCAGCGTTTAGTGAGTTGAAGTTTAATGTTAGTTCCCCAGTTCCTTGGTAGACTGGTGATAGAATTTTTACATTGTAGGTTTTTGGGTTGAGATTTAATTCTTTTAGTCTTTCTAGGTCTTCTTTTTCATCATTTTGATACTGGAATGTGTAGTATTCCCCGTGGGGGTCAATGACCACTACTGGGAAGTTGTGTTCTAATAATTCTTCGATTAGGACTCCTACCGTGTAGGATTTTCCTGTTCCTGTTGCCCCTAGTATAGCTATGTGTAATCTTACTAGTTTTTCTATGTCTAGTTTTACTTTTATTTCCGGATTTCCATACATTGTACCTATGAATGCTCCATCTTCTTTTAGTCCCATTAGTTTTGTTAGTATGTTTTTGTCTGCTTTGTAAACTCTTTCTCCCGGTTCTGGAGCAATGTTTGGTGGGTGTATTTTTTCTTCTTCGAACATTCCTACGATTCTTACCTCGGCGGCTCTCCATCTTCCAATGTTTACTGGGAATCTCGCTGTTACTGGGAGTTGTTTGAGCAGGTGGTCTCTTACGAATTCAGGATTTTTAAAAAATTGGTTAAAGGCTTTTACTTCAGTGATTCTCCCTATTATTACGTATTTTCCAGCTGGGACTTCAACGTACTCTCCAACTTTAATATCTTTGTCTTCCGCTATTTGGAATGTGAATTTTAGATGTGTTGGAGGGCCTTCTCTACTAATAATTATTCCGATTTCATTCTTCTTCTCCATTTTTAATTCTCTCCCATCTTTTTTCATCTCTTTCTTCTTGTAATTGTTGTACATAGTCTTGAAAGACTGCTTTTAGTACTCCTTCTATTGATCTTCTTAGTTGACCTAGGTTTGAATAGGCTAATGCTTGAGCTGTACTGACTATTCCTGGTCCAGGTGGGATTCCTGGTGCTGGTGGTACTATTGCTGATGAGTATGCTAGGTCTCTGATTTTTTCATATTCTTCCCACGGATCTTTTTGAGATATGAAATCGAATCTGACGATGTAATTTCTATATTTTAGATAAAATTCATACCAGTCTTCCACGGGGGGTCTACCTTTCTCACGTTCTCTTTCTATTAAGCATGTGGTGTCTCCATCATCTAAAATATTTAGTAAAAAATTCATGTCGTTTGTTTCGGCAACTTTGAACTTTAATAATCGTTCTGCATGTTTTAAAAATATGTTATCCGTTGGAAAAGCTGTTACACCAACAACAAGTATTTTTCGTTTTTTCGCTTCTCCTACGAGTTTATAAAATAGTTCGTGACATTTATCTCTAATTAGTACTAGTTTCTTTGCTTTGACTACGAATCCATGTGGAACTAAGGTTCCCATTCTAAAATAAATATCGAACTTGTCTCCATGTTCCTCTATTGTTTTAATATCGAGTTGGTAGTGTAAAATTTCTTCTAGGTATCTTGCTGCTATACTTCTGCCTACATGTAGTAGTTCTGGGAAGTCTGTTGATAACTCGTAGAAAGGTTCTCCAGGCAGAAAAGGCTCTTTACCTCTAAATGATATAAGTTCTGGCACAACCCTACTATCTGACCTATATTGATTTAGTATGTTTTTTTCATAGTAGCCTATGTAGCATCCTGCACTAAGATAAACTACAGATAAAACTGCAAAGTAATGTGCTCCATAATTGTTAATGTTGCGGCAGGAAGCTGATCCTGGAACATAAATATCATCTAAAGCTATATTTCTAGCTGATTTTTCATATATTAGCTTTTCTCCTATAAGCGGGCCGTATCTTCCATCTATTTTAGTCTTTCTCACTTTTTCTCTTATTTCTCCTGAAAACGCTAATTCTAGATTCAGTTTTTTGAAAATACGTTTTACTTTGTTTTCTAGAGTCTTTGCTCCTAATACTGTTTGTATGTATCCTGGATTGATGAAATCATCAAGCTTAAGTTGTATATATGGGCCTAGAGCTACTTCTTTTAATACTTCATTTACCCATTCCTTGTTTACTGTATATTTTCCAGTACCAGCGTAATTTAGGATGCCAAGTGTGAGTAGGTCGTTTATGTAGTCTCTGATAGCTCTCTCGGTTAGTCCTGTTTCTTCGGCAAGTTTATGGACATCTATATATCCTTCTTTTGCTTCGATTTCCATGCATATATTGATTAGGAAAGTTATCCGAGCTCTGTAGGTAGCTGGTACTTTACCCATATAAAGCACCTATGTTAGGAAATATATTTCCGATATATAAATATAATGTCAAGAATACAGAGTGTCGTTGAAATGGAATTTTAAGATATTGCATTTGGTGATTCGAGGGAGTTTAAAATTTAACAGATATTGCTGGTGTTTTTGGTTTCAGCTTTTATGACTTTGTTGCTTTTTGCTTGTTTTTCTAGGCTGTTTTTGAATCTGCATTAAAGGGTGGAGAGTTGAATTAATTAATGGTGTGTGTATTAAAGGGTGCGAGATTAATGGAGAAAAAAACTTGAGAGTTTAGGTGTAGAAGTTTTAAGAAATGAAAACAAGTTAATGGAGATAAATGAAATACAATTTTACATCGTTGGACTGGATTCCATATGGGCGGGAGAAGATAACTTAACCCGCGCAATGACTGGTATTAAGGAGGATATTCCAAAAATTTTATTGTCTCATAATCCCGACGTTGTTAGCCTCCCGGGAACAGAAGATCTCGACCTTATTCTTTCCGGACACACTCACGGTGGAGTGATAAATTTACCCTTTATAGGTTCAGTTTTTGCATCAACAGGGCTGAGATGAAAAGGTGCTTACGGTTTTCACGAAATAGCGCGCGCTCTAAATTTACATAACTCGAGGCATAGGATCCTGTATCGGCTATTTCTTTAGATTTAGATTTAATTCACCACCAGAAATTGTCATAATAGACCTTCATCTTTGATTCATTTTCCCTTATAAACTTAGAAATTGATCAACTTATTTCTTTCCTGTTAGGAATATCATTTAATATTGGTTAAACTGGTTGTTACATGCGAGATCTCAATTACAACTCACATTTATATTTTGTAAAAATTTTGCATCGTGAATGATGTAAACCCTACTCTGGCTAGTAACTATGGACGGAAGGGAAATTGAAAGATTGTTAACTAACTGTTACAAGCAACAAAAGTTAAGTCAAAAGCTTTCTTTTTTCTAATTCATTTGCTACATCTGACAATTCTAGTTTTTCCAAAGACTCCCTTGTAAATAAACCTGTTTTTTTGTCCCATCCCCTTAATTCGTAGTATTCGTCAAGCATGATATCGAGGGGACATGTGTGTCCTTTTGCTGGGCCTTCTGGCATTGGTTCTTTGAGGAATCTTTCTGGTAATGTATCATCCTTTCTATTTAGTCCCTCTCTAACATTGAATGCTTTTCTTAAAGTAGATATTCTAGCACCAACCTTCTTAACATATTCAATATCGCTATATTCTTTAATTCCTGTGAGTGCTGGAATTATTTTGGCAAAGTCGTCCCAATAATAGATGGGAGGCCACATGGTACCGTACTTACAAATTATTAGAGAATCTACAATTGCATATAAATCCTCTAGGTCTAAGACGACCATTGCTTTATATTTTGGTGACCTAAGATTCATAATCTCTTCAGCTTTATCACTACCATATCTTTCCGCAGCAACATCAGGATAGCCTAACTCTTCGTAGCAAGACAAGCTTCTAAGGTGATCTGCTCCTCTAACATTAACAGCGTAGGTTAATCCAACACTGTACTGTCCTCTTGGATCCTGACCGGAACATTCTAGACCTTTAACATGAAGAGCATATTTCTCTGCCCCTTTTCCAATTTTCTCGGCAGCACGTTTTACTCCCTCAGCAAGTAGGTTGCCAAATCCTTCACGTTTTGCAATCTTGTGAATTAATTGAATTTCAGATTCAGCATTACCCCATGTTAAATCTAAACCATCAGTGTCTTCCTTAGTTATAATTTCATGTTCATAGCATTCCATAGCGAAAGATATGACTTTACCAGTAGAAATAGTGTCCAAACCATACTCGTTACAGAGCATATTGGCATGTAAAACAGCTTCAATATCTGAGACCATACAATTAGAACCTAAAGCAAAGATACTTTCATATTCTGGGCCTCCAGAAAGCGTACCCTTATAAGGTCCACTAGGAACATGTGATATAAACTTACATTGAATTCCACATGAGAAACATGATTCACGACTTGTACGATACTTCTTTCTTATAGTTTCACCACTAATTTTATCAGCATCTTTAAAGGTACCCGTCCAATGATTTTTAGTTGGAAGTCTACCAATTTCATTCTCCAATTCTACAAGACTTGGAGTACCGGTCTTTCCAAGACTTTCTTGAGCCATTAATCCAAGTTTACTTTTAGTTTCCCTTTCCAAACCATCAACTGCCAATTCAAAAAACTTATCTGGATCAGCAACAGTAATACTCCTCGTTCCTCTTACGGTTATGGCTTTGAGGTTTTTTGATCCCATTACTGCGCCCATACCAGTTCTACCAGCAGCACGATAAAAATCAACAATAACACAAGCAAATCGAACCTTGTTTTCCCCTGCAGGACCTATACATGCCACTTTAATACTATCGTCCCCTAATTCCTCTTGAATGCTTTTAGTAGTTTCTCTAGTAGTTTTACCCCAAAGATGAGAAGCATCTCTCAGCTCTACATAATCATCATCAATGTAGAGATAAACTGGTTTCTCAGCCTTTCCCTCAAAAACTATCATATCATAGCCTGCATATTTAATTTCAGGGCCGAAATGACCACCACAATGAGCTTCTCCCCAAATTCCCGTGAGAGGGGATTTCGCTGCAACCATAAATCTTCCTGAAGGCGGAAAGAACGTACCGGTAATCGGCCCTGTAGCAAAAACCAAAACATTATCTGAACCTAGAGGGTCAATTCCGGGTTTAACTCTATCCCATAGTATTTTTGCAGCAAAGCCCGTTCCACCTAAATAGGCCTTTGCAAGTTCTTTCGGAAGAATTTTCTTAACGATTTTTCCTGTAGTTAAGTTAACTTCGAGGTACTGACCTGCATATCCTTTATACGGAAACTCGCTCATGTTCGTCCACTCCCTAAAATTAATTTGCTTAATTCAACAATTTTCTCAGTACTTTTCTTCTTTCGCAAAATAGCTGTCATATCCACGGGCAAAAATCTAATTGCTTCTTGTGGACAATACTTTGCACATTGAGGATCTCCGTCACAAAGATCACATCTAATAACGTTTAAAGTAATTGGATCAATGCTAGTACCGCCAAAAGGACAAGCAACCATACATAATCGGCATCCAATACACTTATCATAATCAATTAGCATTGCTCTTGTCTTTTCATCACGAGAAATAGCACCAGTTGGACAAGATGCCTCACAAAGAGGTACCTCACACTGCTGACAGGTGAGGGGAATGTTTATGCCTAACTCGTAGTTTCTTAAAACAGTTATTCTAGATCTCTTCGGATTAAATTCTTTATAATGGTACCAAGAGCATACAAGTTCACAGATACGGCACCCAGTGCAGCTTTCAGGTTCTATAACAAGGATCTTCGGTACTGGCAAAATAATACCCCCGTCCAATGTTACTATATTTTAAATTAAGAAACTTTAATCTTTAATAACAATACTGCTTTAATATTTTGTGTTAAAGTATTGTGAGGCATACTTATGAGCGGTCTGATAATAAAGAATGGAATAGTAGTAACAATGGACAGAGATCGAAGAATAATAGAAAATGGTGCTGTAGTAGTAGAAAATGGTAAAATCGTCGATGTAGATAAAACAGAAAGGATAATGGAAAAATATAAGGCTGAAGAAGTGATAGATGCAAAAGGTAAAGTTGTATTACCAGGATTCATTTGCTCTCATACTCATCTTTATGGAACTGTGCTTAGGGGTGCAACATTAAATATCCAACCTCCAACAGATTTTACACAAAATCTTCAACGTATTTGGTGGCCTGTAGATGAAGCTTTAACCCTTGAAGACGCTTATGCAAGTGCACTTGCAGCATGCTTAGATTTTCTACGTACAGGTACCACTCTTTTCGCCGATACTTATAGTGGGCCAAACTCCATTGAAAACAGCTTAGATTATATTGAAAAAGCAGTAAGGGAAGTTGGTATCCGTGGTATATTAGCTTTTGAAGCAACTGAAAGACATAGTGAGGAGGAAGGAGAGAGAGGGTTAAAGGAGAATATCCGTTTTATAGAGAAGGTGCAGAGAGATAAAGAGAAAATAGTTATGGGTATGATAAGTTTACATGCATCTTTCACTGTTTCAAACGAATTAATGATGAAAGGTAAGGAGACAGCAGATAAATATCATGTTCCTATAACTATTCATACAAGTGAAGGACTTGGCGATGTATATCATAATCTTGAAAGATATGGGAAGAGAACTATTGAAAGATTGTATGATATAGGGTTTCTAGATAAAAACGTGGTTTTGGCTCATTGTGTTAATCTTATTGATGATGAATTGAAGCTTCTGAAGGAAAAAGATGCTAAAGTTGTCCATAACCCAATGAGCAATATGCTTAACGCTGTAGGTGTTGCCCCAATAGTTAAAATGTTGGAAATGGGAATAAAAATAGGACTTGGAAACGATGGCTATATTTTTGATGTTTTTGAGAATATGAGATCTGCTTTTCTCTTGCATAAGGTTCATCATAAGGATCCAAGAGTTATTTCTCCAATGGAAGTTTTAGAAATGGCGACAATAAGAGGAGCAGAACTCTACGGCTTAGAAAAAGAGCTAGGATCATTAGAGGCTGGAAAATATGCAGATATCATAATTGTAGATACAAGAAGAGCTCCAACACCTATTAATGCAAGTAGTGTTATCGGTCATTTAATTAATACTTTTAGCGGCTTAGATGTTGAAACGGTAATTGTTAATGGGAAGATTTTGATGGAAAACCGTGAAATAAAAGTTTTAGATGAAGAAAAAGCAAACGAAAAAATAAGAAAGCAAATGGAAAAGTTATGGGATAAAATTAGGGAAATAAAACCACAGATAGACGTTAAATCCCTGTGAGATGAAAATAATGGAAGAATATGACATTGTAATCAAAAATGCGACTCTTGTAACAATGGATGAAAAGAATAGAGTAATTAAAGATGGAGCTATAGCAATAAACAAAGATAGAATATCTTTTGTGGGTAAAACCTCTGAATTGAAACAGAGAGGAGAAATAGAGATAGATGGAACACGAAAAATAGTGATCCCAGGTCTAATAAATTCCCATACCCATATGTTTCAAACCTTAATGAGGGGAGTTGCTGACGATCTACCTCTTTTAAAATGGTTAAAAGAAGTAATTATGCCATTAAGCCTAAATCTTAAAAGAGAACACGCTTATGCTGGAGCTCTTTTAGGATGCATAGAAAATTTGAAAACAGGGTCTACAACCATCATAGATAATCATTACATTCATTTTGACCCTAAAAATACAGAATATGTAATTAAAGCGATTGAAGAAACAGGAATACGTGGAATGGTTGCAAGAGGATACTATATTAGACTTGCCAGACCAGAATTTAACGAAGACCTCGACAAGGCTTTAAAAGATGTTGAAAACTTGATGAGGAAGTGGAATGGTAAGGAAAACGGTAGGATAATGATATGTCCAGCTCCTATGACAGTTTGGAGTCAAACAGAAGAAAGTTTAAAGAAAACAGTTGAATTAGCTAAAAAATACGATGTACCAATACATATTCACACAGCTGAGACAAAAGCTGAAGTTGAATTAGTTAAAAAACATGAAGGAAAGACAAGTGTAGAGTGGCTTTATAGCATAGGAGTGTTAAACGAGAGATTTCATCTTGTACATGCTATTTGGCTTACTGATAAAGAAGTGAAAATGGTGGCAAAATCAGGTGCACACGTAGTTCATAATCCCATCAGCAACATGATAATTGGCTCTGGGGTTGCAAAAATACCAATGATGATCAAAGAAGGTGTTAACATAGGATTAGGTTCTGATGGCCCTGCTAGTAACAATAATGAGGATATGATTGAAGTTCTTAAGTTTGCATCGCTTCTCCACAAAGTTCATCATGTTAACCCTGCTATAATTACTGCAGATCAAGTGTTCAAAATGGCAACACTTAATGGTGCAAAACTGCTACGAATGGAAGATAAGCTGGGAAGCCTTGAAATAGGGAAGAAAGCAGATGTAACTGTAATCGATATTAATAAATCTCATATCGCTCCAGTTCACAATCCAATAAGTGCAATAGTTTATTGCGCCTATGGAACTGACGTTGATACGGTTATTGTTGATGGTAAAATAGTGGTGCGAAACGGAGAATTAATAACAATTAACGAGCAAGAAGTATTAGAAAAAGCTTGGAAAGCAGCATATGATCTCGTAGAAAAAACGGGTGTGAAAAGTTAACATTATCTAAATAATGATTTTATGTAAAATCGTATTTGAGTTGAGTTAAAATGGTGGATATTTCGGTTGAAATTGCTGGTATAAAATTTCGCAATCCTGTATTAACCGCTGCAGGTCCTCCATCAAGAAATGGTCAAGTTCTTGTTGAAGCAGCTAGAGGTGGAGCTGGAGGCTTAGTAGCTAAAACAATAAGCGTGGAAGCAGCAAAGGTTCCCAGACCAAATATGGCTCTTATAGATAGAGGGGAACTCTTATCTTTCATGCTTTTAACTTTACATTCTAGACTTGTATCAGTTTCACGTAGCATGGTTAAAATTCCACGTGGAATGCTCAACACAGAGCTCTGGAGCGACATACCTTACCAGCAATGGTTGGAAAAGGAGTATAAAATTGCTAAAGGCGCCGGGCTACCAGTAATTGCAAGTGTTGGATATACGGCTGATGAGTTAAGAAAACTCGGCCCAGAGGTGGAGAAAGCTGGTGTTGATGGGATTGAATTTTCTACACATTATATAGAATATGATCCTAAACCTCTTGTTGAAGTTGCAAAAGCTTTGCGAGAAAGTGTAGAGATACCTATTTTTGTTAAGTTAAGTCCTCATGTAGTTAATATTGAAATGTTTGCTAAAGCTGTTGAAAAATATGTAGATGGTGTCGTTGCTATTAATTCGCTTGGACCATGCCTATACATTGATGTTGAGACAGGTAAGCCATTACTTGGAGGTAAAAATGGATATGGGTGGCTAAGTGGACCGGCTATTAAACCATTAGCAGTTAGATGTGTCGCTGATATAGCGAGAACAGTTAAAAAACCAGTTATTGGTGTAGGAGGAGTAATGTCTGGCAGAGATGCTATAGAGTTCTTTATGGTTGGAGCATCAGCCGTGCAAATATGTACAGGAGCTATATTAGAAGGACCGAAAATCTATGGTCAAGTTGCTAAAGAAATACAGGAATTTTTGAAAAATCATGGTTATGATAGCATTGAGGATATAAAGGGAATTGCATTAAAATATCTACCTGAAAAACCACTTAGAACTCATCCTAAACCTCCAAAACTCTACGAGGAACTTTGTAAAGGCTGTGGATTATGTGTAACCTCTTGCGTTTATGGAGCATTAAAACTAGTTGAAGATGCTAAAAGTGGTAAGCTAATTGTTTCAATAGATGAAAAGAAATGTGATGGCTGTGGATTATGTACATCAATTTGCCCTACTCGTGCTCTTAAATTTGAATAGGAAGGTGACTAAAATACAGAAAATATTAGTTGTTGACCCTGAAAAATGCACAGGATGCCGCTTATGTGAACTTGTTTGTTCAGCATTTCACGAAAAAGCTTTTTCACCCATCAAAAGCCGAATTCACATTATAAAATGGGATGAAAAAGCAGTAGATGTTCCAATGGTATGTCAACACTGTTCTAAACCGGTTTGCGTTGATATTTGTCCCACAAACGCCCTATATAAGGATGCTAAAAATGGAATTGTAGTCGTAGATGAGACTCGATGCATAGGTTGCAAAGTTTGTGTTCTAAGCTGCCCCTTCGGAGCAATTAGCTGGGACACTGAGCATGGTAAAATTTTAAAATGTGATCTTTGTGATGGAGAACCTCAATGTGTAAAAATTTGCAAGTTCGATGCTCTCAAATATGTTAAAGCTGATAAGGTAACATTGCTTAGGAAACGTGAAGGAGCTAAAAAACTTTCAGAGCTTGTGTCACTAATTGTTGGAGAGGGATTTTATGCCAGAGGTTAAAGTAAGACTCTACGGAATTTTCAGAGATAAAGTAGGTAAAAACGAATTTTTAGTCAATAGTGAAAACCTTTTAGACATCATATTCCATGTTGCTAGTCTTATGGGGAAAGAAGGAGAAAAACTGTTACTTAATGAAGATAAAAGCGATATAAATCCTCTTGTTAAAATCGTTATTAATGGAGAGAAAATAGTAACAAGAAACACCGCAGAGGTATCTTTGAAGGAGGGGGATGTAATAGCTATATTTCCACCCGTAGGAGGAGGGTAACTTGTATAAAGGAGGATATAAAGGTAAAATTCTCAGAGTAAATCTTTCAAAAAACGAAATTAAAATTGAACCCCTGTCTAAAGAGCTTGTACGAAATTATATCGGCGGCTCAGGATTCGCTGCCAAAATACTATATGATGAAGTAGGACCTGAAATCGATCCACTAAGCCCAGATAACGAATTAATTTTGGCAACAGGTCCTTTAACAGGAACCTTATGGCCAACTACAGGACGTATCATGTTTGCATCTAAAAGTCCTCTTACAGAAATTGGGGGCGAAAGTCACGTAGGAGGATTTCTAGGTCCAGAACTAAAATTTGCAGGTTATGACATGATAATAGTTAAAGGGAAAGCAAAATCTCCTGTTTATCTATACATAGAGGACGATATCGTAGAGTTAAGGGACGCTAAGCATCTATGGGGTAGCGATACTCATGAAACTACTAAAATAATTCAAGAAGAAAATGGAGATCCTGAAATTCAAGTAGCCGCCATAGGCCCAGCAGGAGAAAATCTAGTTCTCTACGCTTGCATTATAATTAATCTTGCTCGTGCTGCTGGTAGAACTGGTATGGGCGCAGTAATGGGATCAAAAAACCTCAAAGCCATAGCCGTAAGAGGAACAGGTACCGTTGAGGTTGCAGATTTCGAAAAATTCATGGAACTCGCTGAAGAGGCCCATGAAAGAATAGATAAAAATCCCCAAGCAAGAGAAATGACAAAATACGGAACACCACTTCTTGTAGCATATAAACAAGAGATTGGAGAACTACCAACCAGAAATCACCAAACAGGCGTATTTAATGAATGGGAGAAACTCTCAGCAGAAACCCTTAGAGAAAACTACTGGGTTAAAACCCGAGCCTGCTTTGGATGTAGCATAGCATGCAAGAAAGCCTTTAAAGTTACTGAAGGACCATATGCTGGAACTTTTAGTGAAGGACCAGAATACGAAGGACTCTATGCTTTTGGAACCAATTGCGGAAACCCTGATTTCGGCTCTATTCTCAAAGCAAATCTCCTATGTAACAAATATGGCATAGATATTATTTCAGCTGGAGCAACCATAGCTTTTATGATGGAACTCTATGAAAAGGGAATAATTAGTAGAGAGGATGTTGAAGGCTTAAACTTCACCTGGGGAAATCATGAACTTATTGTTGAACTTCTTCCAAAAATTGCTCATAGAGAAGGCATAGGAAACTTACTGGCTGAAGGAACATATAGAATAGCTAAAAAAATAGGAAAAAACGCCGAGAAATATGCAATTCAAGTTAAAAAGTTAGAGATGTCAGGACAAGATGGTAGAACTCATAGAAGCATAGCGCTTGGACATGCAACAGCCGCTAGAGGAGCAGATCACCTTAGAAGTTTAATAACAGTTGATCAATTAGGATATGAGGAAATAGCAAAACAAAGATTCGGAGAAGATAAATTACCAGAAATATGTAATCCATATACTGAGAAGTATAAGGCTTACGCCACAAAAATTACAGAAGACGTTTACGCAATAAGAGATGCACTAATAGTTTGCTGGTATAGTTGTGCTTGGCCACCCATATTTTGGATAGAAGATTTCGCACAAATATTACCCATAGCTACAGGAATAAAAGAATTTGGAAGCATAGAGGAACTGTATAAGATCGGTGAGAGACAAGTAACCCTAAAAAGAGCCTTTAACGTCCGTGAAGGCATAAGAAGAAAAGACGATACATTACCAGAAAGATTCCTCAAAGAACCAATGCCAGAAGGCCCAGGAAGAGGACAAGTCGTTAATCTTGATGTTATGCTTGATGAATACTACGAGTTAAGAGGATGGAACAAAGAAACAGGAATACCAACAAAAGAAAAACTTAAGGAACTCGGTCTTAACTTTGTTATTAACGACTTTGAAAAACGAGGAATTCTATAATAACTTCCAAATCTATCTGCTAAGCTATTATCTTTAATGTGAATGTAAATTGTAAGGGTGATGTTTTTGAAGTTTCTTTATATTGATCCCTTAGAGTGTACTGGCTGTAGAATCTGTGAAATGGTTTGTAGTTTTCATTGGGAAAAGGTTTTAAATCCTAGAAAATCTCGTTTGAGAGTTATGCGTGTTGAAGCTGGTCTCGATATGGTCATTGCATGTAGGAATTGTGCTAAGCCTAAATGTATGGAAGTTTGCCCTGAAAACGCTATAAGGAAAGTTGAATCTACTGGACTAGTTGTTGTGGATGAGAAAAAGTGCACGGGTTGTACTGCTTGTATTGAAGCTTGTCCTTTTGGAGCAATCTATATGCATCCAGATAAAAATGTAGCAATTAAATGCGTTTTATGCGGTACATGTGTAAAATACTGTCCGGTTGGAACGCTTAGAATAATTAGTCCAGAGGAACTAGCTCAATATAACACAGCGAGATATATTAAAAAGATTAAAGCAACTTTCTTAGAGGATCTTAAGATACCTGAAGATGCGAAGAGAGAGGGGGACCCATAAATGGAATTTAAAGGCGGATATGCTGGAAAAATACTTTGGATCAACTTATCTGAAAAAAGAATTAAGAAAGAACCTTTACCTAAAGATCTTGCATATAACTACCTTGGTGGTCTTGGATTCGTCTCCAGAATTTTATTTGATCTTATTAAGCCTAAAATTGACCCTTTAAGCCCGGAGAATGTTTTAGCTTTTGCTACCGGACCCTTAACTGGAACACTTTTCCCGCAAGCCAGTCGCTATATTGTTGCAGCTAAAAGCCCTCTAACCGATATTTGGGGTTCTGCTCACTCAGCAGGTTTTTGGGGTCCAGAACTAAAATTTGCAGGTTACGATATGATAATTATAAGAGGAAGAGCTGAAAAACCTGTGTATATTTGGATTAACGATGATTATGTAGAAATTTTGGATGCTTCTCATCTCTGGGGCTTAAATGTACTTGAAACTGAAGATATTATTAGAAGAGACCATGGTGATAATAAAATTAGAGTTGCATGTATTGGTCCTGCAGGAGAGAAACTTGTAAGATTTGCTGCTGTTATGAATGATAAATGTAGAGCTGCGGCTAGAAGCGGTATGGGCACGGTCATGGGGTCTAAAAATTTAAAAGCTATTGCTGTTCGAGGATCAAAAGACATTAAAATTGCTGATCCAAACAGATATCTAAAGATCATTAAAGAATTTCAGCAAAGAATGTTAAACAATCCATTTACTCCTTCTAGAATCAAATACGGGACAAACAATCTAATTGAACTTATGCAAGAAATAGGAAGACTTCCAACCTACAACATGAAACAAGGAGTTTTCGAAGAATACCATAAAATTAGCGGTGAATATATTCGTACTCATTATCTTATTAAGCCAAGAGCATGTTTTGCTTGTGTTCAAAGATGTGGAAGACATACTGCAGTACCTGAGGGCCCATATGCTTACGTTGGTGGAGGCCCAGAATTTGAAGGACTAAGCGCATTAGGTTCACGTTGCGGAGTATCTCACACAGAAGCAGTACTCTATGCAAATCACCTATGCAACTTATACGGCATGGACGTAATTAGCTGTGGAGCAACAATCAGCTGGGCCATGGAATGCTATGAAAAAGGTATCATTACTGAAAGGGATACTGGAGGACTTGCTTTAAAATGGGGAGACCCAGAACTATTGGTAAAACTTGTTAAGATGATTGCTTTTCGAGAAGGTTTTGGCAACCTTTTAGCTGAAGGAAGTTGGAGAGCAGCGAGAAAAATCGGTCATGGCGCTGAAAAATATGTGATGCATGTTAAAAAACAGGAAATAGCTGGACAAGAGCCCAGAGCTCAAAAATCCATGGGACTAGCTTCAGCGACAGCTGCTAGAGGGGCAGACCATCTCTATGCTTTTCCAGTACTTGATGAAGTCGGTTTTAATGAGGAAATTAAGAGGCGATTTGGTGAACAGTATTTACCTGAGATGGCTGATCGGCTAAATCCTAAGTATAAGGGCATAATGGTGGCTGAATGCGAGAACTTCGCTGCAGTTGTTGAAAGTGTAGGTGTTTGCAAATATGGTACAATGATTCCACCAGAATTTTACTACGAAGACATAGCACTGGCATTGGAAATCACTGTAGGATTCAAATTTACGTCTACAGAGCTAAGAAAAATCGGTGAACGCATAGTTAATCTAAACAGAGCATTCAACGCTAGAGAAGGTGTAACTAGAAAAGATGATACATTACCAGAAAGATTTCTTAAAGAACCGGCTCCCAAGGGTCCAGCAAAAGGACAAATCGTTGAACTAAACCAAATGTTAGACGAATATTATATTCATAGAGAATGGGATTTAAAAAATGGATTACCAACCAAGAAAAAGTTAGAAGAGCTAAACTTATCAGATGTGGTAGGTCAACTAGAAAGAATAGGTATTTTACTTCAATAATAGCAACATTATAACTAAGCGATAATAGTCTTATCAAATGCTTTTTTACTATTCAAATGTTTAATTCTAGTACTAACAACGGAAAATTAAAAGTAGTATAATGTTAAATAAAAGCGTCAAAAGTTTTTATAGAGTAAATTTATAAGACAATATATCGGTATTGAAATGAAAACCATTGACAATATATGAGGTGTTAGAATGGTTAGGTTTTTCTTCTCTACTGATGTTCATGGCAGTGACCTTGTTTGGAGAAAATGGCTAAATACCCCCAAACAGAGAGGGGCTCAAATAGTTCTTTTCTGCGGAGACCTAACCGGTAAAAGCGTTATCCCAATAATTCAAAAGAAAGACAATTTGTGGACATGTAGAGTCGTTGGCAGAAACTGGGAACTCCACAACATGGAAGAAGTAAAGAAAATGCAACAAAGAATCGCAGATCTCGGATACTACTCCAAAATAATGACTCCAGAAGAGGTAAGAGAACTTCAAGCAGACCCCAAAAAAGTCGATAAACTTTTCGAAGAACTTATATGCGAAAGACTGAGAAACTGGCTAAATATGGCAGTTGAAATACTCGGAAAAGACATAACACTCTACGTTATGCCAGGAAACGACGACGAACAATACATAGATGAAGTAATCAAAGAATTCGACAAAGAATATGAAAACATTATATATCCACTTGGAAAAGCCGTCGAAATTCCCGGCCTTCCAGGATATGAAATGATAAGCTTAGACTACGTTAACCCAACTCCATGGAATACTCCCAGAGAAGACAACGAAAAAGGATTATGGAAAAGACTAGAAAAACTTGCCAACCAAGTAAGTGTAGACTGGGACCATGTACTATGCAACTTCCACTGTCCTCCCATTAACACAAAACTCGACGTAGCTCCAAAACTAGACAAGAATTTAAAACCTGTGACCTATGCTGGCACACCAGCATATGAACATGTAGGAAGTAAATCCATCAGAAAATTCATCGAAAAATACCAACCACTAATGGGACTGCATGGCCACATACACGAAAGTTACGCTTCCGATAAAATAGGGAAAACGATAGTAGTAAACCCTGGAAGCGAATACATGTCAGGTGTTCTAAGAGGATTCATAATCGACATAACACCTGAAGGTGGACTAGAAAGATACTGGAAAGTAGAGGGGTGAGTCCGCTCTTGTCAAAAGAAGGTCCAGGCATTAAGATATCTGATGAAGAATTTCTCAACGAAGCAAAAACAGTTATAGATAAAGCTCAAGAAAAGGGCATAATACTTAGAATACTCGGTGCACTAGCAATACACATCCACAGCGAACACACACCACGATGCATCGAACTTCACAAAAGTTTAGGAAGATTAGGGGAAAAGGGGCCAACCTTTACAGACCTTGACCTCATAGCTTACAAAAAACAGAGAAAAGAAGTAAAAAATTTCTTTGAAAAAGACTTGAAGTTTGTGCCGGATAGACGTATTAACACGCTTTTCGGAGGAAAACGATACATATTCTACCATCCCAAAGGAGCCTACTACGTTGACATATTTTTCAGTAAACTTGAATTCAGCCATGATGTCGATTTCGGAGAAGCCCCCCAAAAGGGAAGACTAGAACTTGACTACCCAACAATAACTCTCGCAGACCTTGTACTAGAGAAAACACAAATTCACGACATAAATCTCAAAGACATAATAGACCTAATAGTTCTCTTCTTAGGGCATCCAGTGGAAAAAGAAGAGAAAAAAGAAGCTATAAACGGTAAATACATTGCAGAAGTACTTGCAAATGACTGGGGATTCTGGTACGATGCAACAAACAACCTAAACAAAGTTAAAAACTTTGCAGAAAAATTCTACAATGAAGGCAAAATAACAGAAGAAGAATATAAGACCGTAATCGAAAGAATAGACACCCTTCTCAAGATGATAGAAGAGGAACCAAAAACCAAAGCATGGCAAAAAAGAGCGAAAAAGGGAACAAAGAAAATATGGTACAGACCAGTCGAAGAAGTAATACGATAAATCAAACATCAAGCCTATTTTATTATTTCATTTTTTCATGCACCTGTGTTCACAATGGGAAAAAATGTTTAAAGTTTAGGAATAACTTCATAATTTCTCCTGAGGAAACCGGGTTCTTTTAGAACCTCTATATGTTTATAATCGTCAAAAAACATTTTAAACCTCAATTTCTTAGGGTCAACTCCTCCCTTCTTAGCCTCGGCCGCCAAAACCTCTAATAATTCATCTATTACACCCTTAATCCTTCTTTTCTCCTGTATTCCTAACTTTACCATCTTCTCCTTGAGTGAGTGTCTCGCAAAATAGTCTACTACCATAAAGGCATTCGGTATTATTATAATGCATAAAGCAATAATCACCGGATTCGAAACTATTTTTAACAAAGCCGTCTGTTTCTGAGGATTTATCATAGTATTTATGTAGAGAATGCCAAAAATGCCAATAGAAAGAATTGCCGCCACCCTTAAGAGAGAACCAGCAACGATATATTTTCTAATCTTATCCTCCGTAGCCAAAGTTCCCGTTAATACTCTAAGTTCTTTTCTAGCCTTCTTCCATATACTCTTAACACGGGGTACATCAGATTTTCTTATAGCTCTATCTATTTTATCATGACTAACATATAGACCTCGTCTAATATCATCTAACCATGAGATCGCTTGAGTTAGATAAAATAACCTATTCCTGACACTCTTCTCAGACACGTGTATCTCACCCAATTTAAAACATGTAATATTTAATCTGTCAAATAAAGATTGTGACATCTATATTATAGACAATAACGATAGACGATAAAACTTATATGCAACCAAATATACATAAATAATTTAAAAAATAAAGTTGAAAGTTAACATTTGGAAAGGGTGGAGAATCATGGGCGAAGAGGGAGTTGTTTTTGTTAGAAGAGCTTCTGGTCTAGTCAGAGAAATAGGATGGTTCTCAGCTCTCACTATGGTTCTTGGACACGTTATCGGCGGTGGAATCAACTGGCACTCAACAATGAGTGCAGTAAAGTACCCTGGATGTGATGTACCCATGGCATTCGTCATAGCAGGAGTTCCAAGTGTTCTTCTCGCATTATGTTTCGCACTAATGGCAGTAATGATGCCAAGAGCTGGAGGAGACTACATTTACATCACAAGAGCCATGGATCCACTAATAGGCTTCATGGCATCATGGGCCTTCTGGTTCACAGAAGCCATTTCATTCGGAATCATCGGAGCCTTTGACAGCGTATTCTACGGAATGAGCCTCTGGATGTACGGTCTAATGGTCGACAATCCAGGAATAATGAAAGCAGGAGCGTGGATGACAGGTACGGTAGGACAAATAATTGTAGGATCGTTCTTAGTCATTATATTCTGTATCATAGCCTTATTCGGAACACGAGCATTAGCCTACGTAATGAACATTATCGTTATAATTCCAGTGATAACCGGTTTCCTAACAATAGGATACTTCGCATGGGGAGCAATGAATGCACCGACCATAGCTAAACAAAAGTTCGAGGCAATTTTCGGAGCAGGAACATGGGACAAAGTATGGGATCTTGCAATTGCTGAAGGAATGGATCCAGAAAAATACCGCAGAGGGGCAAGCTGGGCTGCCACAATGGGAATGGCTACCCCAGCAACATGGGCCTACATAGGATTCACATGCTCTTCGTTCTTTGGAAGCGAGGTTAAAGACCCAAGCAGAAGCTTAATGATATCCATGTTTATCGGAGCAGTTCTCATAATGGTCTATTATGTTGTTATCAGCGCAACTTGCTGGGGAGCTTATGGAGACTTTATAACAGCCTACAACTATGCATATGGAGCCAACCCCGAGGCACTCGCTGGCATACTGGGAGTTCAAGAGGCTCCCGAGGGTATACTTCCATTCTTCGCAGCTATGCTAGCTTATCCGAATACCCCGATTATGGTTCTCCTGATATTAACCGGTGCTATTTGGCTTATGAACGACATTCCAGCATTCCTCATGGTTACTAGCAGAGCAATATTCGCTTGGAGCTTCGACAGATTCTTCCCAGAGTTTATAGCTGCAGTTAATGAGAGATGGCACTCCCCACACTGGGCAATCTTCATCACATGTGTAGTAGGACTAATAGGAGTCTTTGCAAACGCTTATGCTTGGTTCCTTGCAATGGTAGGAACAACAGTTCTCTGCATTTGGAGATATCTGTTTGATGCATTGGCTGCAACAATACTTCCATACAAGAGACCTGACATATGGGAGAAGGGTCTCAAACTTACCGTGGCAGGTATACCTCTAATCACGGTACTTGGATTCATTGCCTTCACCTGGTGGAGCTACATCTTCTGGTTCGCCTGCTTAGCTTTAGATCCAATAACAATATTGACATACATGGTTTGGCTGGGCCTTGGTCTCTTCATATTCGTAGGGTACTGGGTCTACAACCAGAAAAGAGGAATCGATCCAAGAACCATCTACCAAGAGATACCTCCCGCATAAAACCTTTAATTCAAATATTTTATTTATTTTATTTTCAAATTAATCAGGTTCAAGCGTTTTTGCTAATGTTTTTAACATGACTGAATACATTATTTTATGACTTAATTTCTTGTTTTTCAGCAAATTCTTCATAGACTTGTTAACAATAATTTTTCAAAAGTAGTTAGTGTAGAATAAAATACTATAAACTCTAAAGTATTAAGCTTAATCTACGATGAGGAGCAACATATATAAGTGGTTTATCACTTCCCATTGCTGTATTCAGGTGACCACTATGTACATTGCTTTAGAAATGGTGTTTTTGTTTTTAATGACAATAGCTGCTGGAATAATAGCTAGTTTAGTGGGTATTGGCGGAGGTGTATTTTTTGTTCCCTTATTTAATCTCTTTTTAGGAATGCCTATTGAGGATGCTATTGGAACCTCTCTATGCACAATCATATTCACAGCTTTATCTGGTAGCCTTTATTATATGAAAGAGAAAAGAGTAGACTACAAAACTGGCCTAATAATGGAAGTTACAACGGTTCCTGGCGTGATAATTGGTGCCACTATTACAGAACTATTACCTGAAATTATTCTAAAAACATTATTCTTTTCCTTTCTTTTCTTCTCAGGTTTCAAACTGATTAAGGGAAAAAACGTAAGAAAGAAGTCGGACGTTACTTTCAACAAACTAGGCTTAAAATTTCTAAACATCGGCTGGAAAAGAACATTTATTGATGCACAAGGCAAAGAATGGTCATATTTTGTTAATGTACCTGTAATGTTGATAAGCGGGTTCTTTGCTGGTTTTATTTCAGGTCTACTTGGAATAGGGGGAGGAACACTAAAAGTACCTATACTTACAGTCATATTGGGAATGCCAGTACATATTGCAACAGCAACATCCACTTTTATGATTTTAATCACAAGCGTGAGCGGTGGAGCAACACACCTCTACCTAGGTCATGTTTACCTTGAAATAGTTCTGGTAGCTGGTCTTGGAGCAGTCTTAGGTGCACAAATTGGACCTAGATTAAACACAAAAATCTCCTCAAAACATCTAAGAAAAATAGTTGGAACAGTATTAATTCTAGTTGCTGCAAACATGGCATATAACACTATTCAACTTTTGAAATCACCCTAAATTTCTATTTAAAGTCATACAAAAGAGGATAGACACTTCTGAAAACCCGCACGATATCTATTTTCTGGTTTCATACAACTGAATATCATCATATCACTTTTTTTCCTCTATTACGAGTCTCGTACTAAGATATCTTGCTCCATAATCTGGAAGAATGGTCACAACTCTTTGTCCATCGCTAAGTCCTAGTTTTTGCCCCAGTCTAATAGCTGCTAATACATTAGCTCCCGAAGATATTCCTAAAAAAAGTCCTTCCTCTCTTGCTAAGCGCCTAGCCATTTGGATAGCCTCATCACTACTAATTAACACCCATTCATCAACAAGATGTTTATAACGTTTAACGATCTCTGGTACAAAACCGTCACCAATGCCTTCAATTTCATGTCTACCCCATTTACCAAGAGAAATCGTTGGACACTCGGCGGGCTCCATACCAGCAACATAAACATTTGGATTATGTTCCTTCAATCTCTTAGCAATTCCCATTAAGGTTCCTCCAGTACCAACTCCCGCAACAAAAGCATCAACCTTGCCTCCAGTTTGCTCAAGAATCTCTTTCCCAGTAGTTTCATAATGTGCTCTAACATTCTCTTTATCATCCCATTGATCAAAGAAATAATACTTGTCAGGATGTTCTTCAGCAAGTTTCCGAGAATATTCTAAGGATTGAAAGACGTCGCTTTCACCGCCGGGAGTATGTACAATCTCTGCACCATAAGCTTTTAAAATAAGCATTCTCTCCTTACTCATCTCCTCAGGTATTACAATCATTACTTTGTACCCAAGATAAGCGCCGACAGCAGCAAAGGCAATTCCTGTGTTACCAGTAGTTGGAACGACAAGAGTCATTCCAGGCCTAAGTTTCCCACTTTTCTCAGCAGCACGAATCATATAAAGTGCTATACGATCTTTAACACTACCACTAGGATTCAAAAACTCGGCTTTAGCCCAAATCTCAAACGGTAAGTCCTTAGTAACCTTTGTTAACTTCAATAAAGGTGTATTACCAATCATTTCAATCATATTATTTAAAGACCTCATTTAACTCCCTCAAAACACCTTTTTACGGATTACATGATATGCTAAAATATTTTAACTAAAACATTACTTAATTTTAGCAAGTCTCAATATCAATATTTCTCTCAATAATGTTTTAATTTTATAATCTCCTTAGATTTGCTTATAATTGTATAAGAGTCTCACTTGAATCTCTTTATTGGTAAGAAATCAAACTAAAAATATGTAAAATGTAATTTACCTACTTCTCGAATAGAGTTCGAATGTGATGATTGATGTAGTACAAAGCTTCGTGCCTTGATTTTCAATTCCTCCATCTTACTTACTGCCTCGTTCCTGTTACGAGTACATGAACATATATTTTTGAAAAATTAGAGAGTAAGAGTTTTTCAGAAATATTAGTTGTCACTTATTGATACGCGACGGCTGCATGAATTATCGAGTCGAAAAACTTATAGGAGAATATGTTTCATAGCCTACTTCTTAAAATGTGGAGGTCTCGCTCAGAGGCAATTTGTATGGTAAGGAAACAAAAAATAATCTACTTGCAATCTATGGAGTATTCGAGAAAAGAATCTGATACTATCATCAAGCCTTTACAAGGATCAAAAACTTAAAAATATTAAAGGAAGATGATAAAGATGGCAACTGACAAATCAAAGAAGTTTTTGTACCTATCCAGTAAAATGCCGGGAAATTCAAGTGTTGGCCAGCTAAAATACGTTATATATGACGGTATTTTCTCTCGTGCTATGTCAACTTTAACTGGTGGTCCTCTTTTCATAGCTTTCATTCTCTCAATGGGCGTCAGCAATGCTCTTATAGGTATTATTATAGGCCTCTCTTTTCTAAGTCAACTTTCTCAAATTTCAGCTATATTCTTAGTTGAAAAAACTGGAAAAAGAAAAATCATATCATTTTTAGCTTCTACCATCAGTAGGTTCCTATGGATAGCAATCGCACTTATACCACTCATTTTCTCGGGAAGTCTGGTTTTCCTTGCATTAATTTTCCTAATAGCATCTTCTATTGCAAACATTTCCACCTGTAGCTGGAATTCGTGGATGAGAGACTTAATTCCCATGAATACAAGGGGTAGATTTTTTGCAAAAAGACTCAAATTGAGCTTTATCCCAGGTATGATTCTAAGTATCCTTGGAGGTATTTTCATAGATTATTGGAGAAAAAATTACCCTGAAAACGAGCCCTATGGTTATTCTTTTCTTTTCATATTAGGTGCGTTCTTAGGCCTGATAAGTTTATACTTCATTTTACATATTCCTGAAGCCCCAATGGAAAAGAATAACGGTTCTCTTAAGATTTTAACTCAACCTTTTAGAGATAAGAACTTTAGGAAACTTGTAATGGCAATAGGCTTATGGAGCTTTGCAGTAAACATGGCTTCTCCATTCTTCACCGTATACATGTTAAAAATTCTCAATCTTTCAATCTTTCAAATAATGAGTCTAACAGTCATAAGTCAAATATTCAACATATATTTCCTAGGAATTCTTGGCAAACTTTCTGACAAATTCGGAAACAAACCTGTACTCACAGTGAGCAGCAGCACATTCATAATCTGTATCCTAGCATGGACCTTTACAACCTTACCAGAAAAACACCTACTAAGCCTACCCTTACTCATAATAATACATGTATTAATGGGGTTATCGATGGCGGGTACAAATCTAACAATAGGAAACATAGCTGCAAAACTATCAAACCCAAAGAACGCCACAACATATCTTGCAAGCATCTCCGTAATAAACTCCATATTCTCTGGAATCGCAGCCATACTCGGAGGGCAAACAGCAGATTTCTTCATTAAAAGAGAGCTCGCCTTCACACTAGAATGGAAAGAACCGGACAAAGAACTATCAATACACATTCTCGACTTTCAAGGATTTGACTTCCACTTTCTACTAGCATCTTTCGTCGGATTCCTTTCCTTGCACCTACTAAACAGGGTTAAAGAAGTAGGTGAAGCTCCAACAGAAAAAGTTATGCAAGAAGTTGTAAATGAAGTAAAAAAGGACTTGAAAAACTTAGCAACAATTTGGAAGCCTTATCGTAAAATGCCCCAAATCTTTCAATCACCAACATACCTGATGAATGGAAGAAATATAAGAAGAGGAATAAATCCTCCACAACACCCAAACTTCCCTTACACCCATTTTTCTCAGGAAAACTAATCTATACTACATTCATACACTATTTCGCTTTATCTTAATAAAAATAGTCTATACCCATATGCAGTGTCAGTTATCTTGGTACATGTTTATCTTAAAACTTCCGTTACAGAAACTAAGATTACTCCTATAATTATTAATATCGTCCCTAGAAATTGTCTCTTAGAAACTTTTTCCTTTAACACTAATACAGCCAAAAAGAGGGATAAAAGAGGTGCAGAAGTTGTTAAAGCAGTAGCACGTGCAGCACCAATCTCCGCCAAGCTAATATACAAAAACCAGTCACCTACACCAATCCCTAAAATCCCTCCAAGTGAAAGAACAAAAAAGGTCTTCCTATCAACATTAGCCTTAATATCATTAAACTTAACAACGAGAAGAGGAAGAAAAACAATTAAAAGAAACAGTATTTTTAAAGCATCAACTGCAAGGGGATCAGCAGTCCTCACAGATATCCTAAAAATAACTATTGCAATAGCCCAACAACTACTAGCACCCATGGCCGAAATAACACCTACAACCAGTTTTCTTTTCCCAAGAGGAGTTTTTTGTTCAGGAGCCTTATAAGAAACAAGCCAAACCCCAATAGATGCCAAAAACAAACTTACAATAAGTGTAAAAGTTATCACCTCTTCAAGAATAAAAGATGCTAAAAAAGCTACAAAAACAGGATACATAAAAGATATGGGGTAACCAATAGAAACACCTACGTTTCTTAAAGCAATCATATAAAGCGTATCACCCACAACTATCGCTACAATAGTCGCCACAAAAATAATAGTCAAATCATGAATATTCGTCAGAGAAAAATAGAAATCATCAATTTTCCCAATAACAACAGCCAGTAAAAGAAGGAAAAGAAGTGTAGGAGCAGCTCTCAAACCATTAGTAATCCAAGGATCAGAAAAACCTGTCAATGCTTTCCTATAAAGAACAGCAGCCAAAGCCCATGAAAAAGACGCGAGAAACGCAGCTAAAACACCAACCACGTGTCCATTCAAAGTCTATTCACCAATTCTAGATTCTTAACGAGAGTATAAACACTCAAGAACACTCCAAATATAAATTTTTCACAAACAAGTAATAAACTCCATTTTAAGATATCTTTCTTTTACAAGAAGACTTTCTAACTCGTATTCAAGTGGGTGAGATAAAAAGGCGCTACAAAGTAACAAGGGTGTCGAATGATATTTAAATAAAAGATGCGATACGATTACAAATCTATAAATATTAAAAGAAAAGTTCTAAGATTAATAAAAAATAATTGGGTGAATATTGTGAGCGGAGTTGCTATAGAACATACAGTTGGAGACGTTTTCTTGGTTAGAAGTGGTACAAAAAGAGAGTTACTGCTGAATTCGCCAAAAAACTGGTCAAATTGAAAAGTGGAGATAAAGTAATCACTGGTAACAATGGCTACATTACACGTATCTTTGATGAGCCAGGTCCACGAGCTAAGTACGGTTCAATAATTGGTATTTGCCCGAATTCCGAATTGATTTTGAAAATACGTGGAAAAAGAATTATAGAAATCCAATTGATAAAGGGTATTTTTAAACTTAGTACAGGTTGCCCAATAAGTATGCCTTTCGCAGAGGTGCATTACACTCTTGGTGCCGCCCATTTTTGGGTAAATGTTGAGAGAGAAGGTAGCAATCGCTGTGGAGGCTGGTCCGATAGAAGTAAAACGCAAGAAACTTGGGAAGAAAATTCACTTATATCGAATGTATAAGTCACAGTAACGAGCAACAGTATTTCTGAGAGACCTGAACCAGTTAGTCAGAAATTCAAGGACGCATACAAAAAGAACGATCTTCATATTTCCATTTGAGGAAATAAGACTAAAGACAAGTTCTGGCGAGATCATAGAAGTTGAAGATGACATATTAGAACACGAGATTCCAGCAAACGAAGAAGTAAGTGGACAGATCGCATTTATTGTTCCTCCAAACGAAAAAGATTTCATAGTGCTATTCGGGAAAAAGTCCGCCAAGAAAGAGGAAGTAGAAGTAAAATTGTAACAATCTTCCTAAATTTTTATTAAATCTTATAACCTTTTATTTTTACAGCGTATCATAAATCTCTTAGCTCCATTCATTGGGTAATGGTTGTTAGCTTCAATTACCTTAATTTGCATTCTAAGTAAAAGTGTCGTGAAAGGATGATTTTACGAAATGTCTTGTTAACTTGGTAACAAGATTACAAAAACGTGTCTTAAAATGCTTGGGGTGAGCATTATGTACCTTGATGAGAAGGTCAAATCGTTATATGACAAGTATGCTAAGATCCCTTTGTTGTTATATTTAGATGCATTGTTTGGTAGAGCCACGGAGAATTCTATTTATCGAAAAAAGGCTATTGCTTCCTTAAAATTAACCGCAAACTCTATTGTTCTTGACGTTGCTTGTGGCATAGGGTTCAATTTCAAGATTATAGAGAGTTATTTGAAAAATAGCGGAAAGATTGTTGGAATCGATATTTCCCCCGAATCTTTGAGGGTGGCAAAGAAGAGAATTGCAAAACATAAGTGGACAAACATTGAACTTGTGAATATGAGTATTACAGATTATGAACCTAGAATACGCTTTGATGCAATACTTTGCACATTTGCTATGGAGATAATACCAGATTACAAGGCAGCAATTGAAAAGATATTCAATCTACTTAAACCACAAGGAAGATTCGCTATGATAGGAATGAAACTTAGTACTAAAATATCATACAAGCTTTTAAATCCTCTTTTTGAATGGTTTGCAAGAGAAGGAGGAATTGACCTACATAGAAACATCGTTGCGCTCATTAAATCAAAATTTAACAAAATTGATTACTACGAAGAATCTTTTTCGGTTTCTATTACATTCTGGGTACATCTAAACCCTACTAACCTGAATATAACCGTGATGAATGTACCTTTTGGTGATTAAAATTCTATAAATTAATAAACTCCAATTTTTCATATTAATGAGTATGTTGAATCAAAGTGGAGGCTAAATTTATGTTGAAGGAATCTTTCAGGATCGTGCTAATTACATGTGGCAGTAGGGAAGAAGCTGAAAAAATATCTAAAATTTTGGTTGAGAAAAAACTTGCAGCATGTGTTAATATTTTATCGAATGTTAAATCATATTTCTGGTGGGAAGGAAAAATCGACGAAGCAGATGAACATTTATTAATAATTAAAACTAAAGCTGAGAAAATAAAAGAATTAATTGAAAGAGTTAAGAAAATTCATAGCTATAGTGTCCCAGAAATAATTTCTCTGCCAATTTTAGAGGGAAATAAAGAATATCTTAAGTGGATTGGTGACTCGTTGAAATAAAAGTGCGTTGAGATTTGTTTAAGCAGTACCAAGTAGGTCTATTATAGCAGCTAAAAGTATTAAAATGGCTCCTAGTCCACCACCGAAAATCAGAGAAACGAATCCGAGTACGAGTAGAACTGGCCAATTCATTTCGGTTTTCAAGGAGATTTTTATAACGTCATAACTTGCAAAGATAATTAGTCCAATTAAAATGAGTATTATACCATCGATTATTCGTCCTAAGCCGAACAATATCATTTTCCCATGAAACATCCATGAAATAGTTAAACTTATCCCAATGATGTAAGCAAATCCATATATCAATAGTAAAGTCGCGCCAATTAACGCTAACACTTCTGCGAGAATTCTAAACCCACTTTTACTCTTTTTCGGCATAAAATCACCTATAAACTTTTAATGGTCTCATATTAACGACTTTACAATGTTCTTTTATCTGCCTTATTAATATAACTGGGTAAAAACTTATGTAAAATATTACGGTTAAAAGAAAAATAAATTCGTATTATGGAGTGAATTTTGGGAGTACCTTTGCTGCTTCTGGCATTACAAGTATTTTTGCATCTCTACCTTTCTTTGCAAAGGCCATTTCTAAGGCTTCATCTAAGTTTTTTGCTGGTTCCAGTCTGAAAGTGTTTTTTACTTCTTTTGGGTTCATTTTTGAAATCAAAATTATGTCTGCTTTTTCTTTTGCTTTTAAGAGGTAGTATGCTTTATGGCCGCCTAATCTGAAGTTGTTTTTTATTTCTTTTTCCATTTCTTCTGCGGTCTGGTATTTTTTCATCCATTCGTAGAAGACTTTGTGTCCATGTCCATCTCTACATTCAGCAGCAACCACTAATACTCCCCCAGGTTTCACTACTCTTAGGGCTGAATCTATTGCTTTGTAGGCTTGGTAGAGGTCTATGTCGGTGGGATATCCTCCTGCACTTACCAAAACTATATCTGCTAGTTTATCTACTTTCACTTTGTATATTTGGTCTACAAGTTTTACTCCTTGCATAAATGCCTCCTCTAAGTCTCCTGCAAAAGCTTTTACAATTTCTTTTTTGTGATTCATTACTATATTTACTATAAATTGGGGGTTTGCCATTTTTGCTGCTTCTGTCATGTCGAGATGTACAGGGTTTCCATCTAGGTTTCCTGTGGTTGCTTTTGGATGTGTTAGCATGGCATGATTATGTCTTATTGTTTCCATACCGCTAATTGCTGGTAATACGCTTTTTCTTCCTCCTCCATATCCTGCATAGTAATGTAAACATACGTCTCCTGTCAATATTCTTACATTTGAATCATGGAAGACTTTGTTGATGTAGACTTTTGTTTTATAGCTTGTTTCCCCGATATATACAAGGTCTTCGCTATTTGCATCATGTGGTAGCCAATTAACTCTTTCCAAAATTTCTTTCCCAAGTAGGTTTTCTGCTTCATCTTCTCTAATTTTTCTATGTGAGCCATGGCCAATAATTAATGTTATATTTTCATCGGGTATTCCAATTTTATTTAGGTGGTCTAAGAGAGGTTTTATAATAATTTTACTTTTTATAGGTCTTGTATGATCATCAACAACAATAGAAACCGTATCACCCGGTTTTGCAATCTTATCTAATGTAGGGGTTCTTATAGGGTTTAAAATAGCTCTTAAAACTTCATCTTCTGGGTTTTCAACACCCTTAACAAAATTTGGATTAATAATTCCAATAAGATTTTTATCAGGGATATCGATGTTCAAAGATGTTTCTCCATACTTCAATGCTATTTCAGTCATCTTTACATCCTCCTACATGAAAATTCAAATCACAAAAACCATTAAACTTCAAGTACAATGGTTACCAACAAAAAGAAAGGTATATTATTAAAACTTACCTCTACCTACTATTTTTTCCCTCTAAAAAGATAGGAAGGTAAATTTTGCCACAAATTCCTCAACATTTTATCATAGTCTCAATGGTAAGTTGCTTAATTTTTAGACTTCATCAAATTCTTTATATGATATAAACTTAGACGAGTATCCCTTAGCATTGCTCTTTTCACAATTAATTCTTTTTGCAACAATATTTTTAACGCGTTTCGAACAGTTCTTCTAGGTAACAACGTTTTTTCCGCAATTTCCTTTTGGGTCATAGGACCTTCGTATTCAAGTACCTTTAAAACAAGTTTTGCACTTGGAGGAAGGCTTTCCTTCTCTTCCCATTGTCTTACCTTCATATACAATTTTTCTTTTAATGGAGTAAAAACTCCTTCACTTAACTTAACAAATAATGCACTATATTTGGATTTCTTTATTCTAACAGTTTCTTCTTCAATATTTCTTCTAATTCTTCCATCTAAAATTATTTCACATGTAACTGGACTCTCAATTTCATCTATAATAATCTCTCTATTATCAGATACGACAAGAGGTCTTCTAGCTTGATTTAAACTGTTTACTGGAACCACTACTAATACTGGTGTATCATATGTAACTACGGGACCTCCTGCACTAAGTGCGTAAGCTGTGGAACCTGAAGGTGTTGAAACTATTACACCGTCAGCACTATCTCTCCACATAAACTCCTCATTTATTTTAAGGGTGTAGTGAATTAGTGTTGCGCTTCTTTTAGCGAAAATTGCAATTTCATTTAATACTGGCGGTGATTTTTCACCATCTACTTCAGCTTCTATTCTAGACCTTTCCTCAACCTTCCATTTTCCCTCTAAAATATTATCAATATAAGTGTCAAAATTTGTAGTGCTTGTTTCAGCGAGAAAACCTAGGTTTCCAGGCGTTCTAACGCCTAATAAGGGTATTTGTTTATCTTTAAGTTCTAATAGTGTTTTTAATATAACTCCGTCATCTCCAACGCAAATTAACATATCTGCATCAATATCTTTAATAGGTCTTCCTTTTAAACCGATTTTTTTAGCTAATTTTTCTTCTACAACAATTTCTGTGCCCTTAGATTTCAAAGTACTTACTATTTTCTTTGCATAACTGGTAAATTGACGCTTTTTAACGTCAGTTGTAACACCGAAAAGCATCTTATAATCCACCTATAGTTGAGTTGCTATTTCATTATCCAAGTTATAGGAAATTTTTGCCCATAAATGTTTTCAGAGTTGAAATTTTGCCTTCTCCCAAAAATTTATTGACCCAAGCAATATAGTAGAGAGAAAAACGCCAAATTTTATAACCTAGATTTTAAGAGGGATTTAACAATGCGAGAACAGCATATCAGAAAGCTTCAAAGAGAAATTGAGAAATTGAAAGAAGAAAAGAACGCAGTACTACTTGTTCATAACTATCAAAGACCAGAAATACAGGAGGTAGCTGACTATCTCGGAGATAGCCTTGGACTCGCAAAAAAGGCTAAAGAAACCAAAGCTGATATCATAGTTTTCTGTGGCGTTGATTTCATGGCAGAAACAGCCTGCATACTAAATCCTGATAAAAAAGTTATAATACCCACCCTCGAAGCTCGCTGCCCCATGGCTGCTCAGCTACCCGCAGAATTAGTGAAAAAGGCGAAGGAAGTTAATCCAGAAGCACCATTCATAACCTATGTTAACACTCTCGCAGAAGCCAAGGCGGAAGCAGATGTTTGCTGTACTTCAGCAAATGCTCCTCAAATAGCTTCAGCCCTAAAAAGAAATCCCGTGCTAATGGGTCCAGATAGAAACCTAGCATGGTTTACAGAAAAAGAGACCGGTGTAAAAGTGATACCAATACCTCAAAACGGATACTGTTATGTTCATAAAAAATTTGATGCCGCTGATATCATATTCTTAAAGGAAGAGCACCCTGATGCTGTTGTAGTCGTACATCCTGAATGTGACCCTGAAGTTCAACGTTTAGCAGACTTCGTTGGTTCAACAAGCCAAATGGTAAAATTCGCGCATGAAACTGATGCAGAGAAGATCATAATAGGTACTGAAATAGGCTTAATTGATAGACTTAAACGCGAACTTCCAGACAAAACATTCATACCAGCGAACAAGGAAGCCATTTGCATCCAAATGAAAAAGAATACGCTACAAAAAGTGAGAGATGCTCTACTCTACGAAAAACCTGTTGTTAAACTTCCCGAAGAGATTGCCAAAAAAGCCGAACGATCAATTATACGTATGTTTGAACTAATGAAATAACTATAATACACGGCTAAACTAATTTTCATAAGAGGATTTGTGTGTTATAGTTTTCTAGACATAAATATTTCATGTATATATCCATTTTGAAGCCAACCTGGGATTTTTCCATGCTCAGTAAAGCCAAATTTTTTGTATAATTTGATTCCCGCAGGATTTGTCTCAAATACAGATAGATAAAGTAACCTTAGATGCAATCTTTTCGCCAGTAATATAGCATTTTCCATTAGAAGAGACCCAGCACCCAAACCATGATATCTTTCATCAACAAACATGCCAATGCCGCCCACACCTTTTAAAACATCTTGATTATATGGTTCTACAGATAAGAACCCTATCGGCAACCCCTTTTTCTCATCTATACATGTCAATGTATAGACTTCTCTTTTCGTTAAACTCTCCCAAATCCATTTTTTATCCACATAAACGAGACCTTCAAACACTCCCCGTCCCATAGTTCTAAACACATTAAACTCGTTAAATATTTCCTCAAACACGCTTAAATCTTCGTATCTTAGCCCACGAACTTTAAACGAGTACTCTTTTACCTTCTCCACTTTTCTTAACGGATATAACTCCTCTGACACGTAATTTCTAGCAACATTAAATTTATACTTGTCACAGTTTCTACCGCCAAGGAAGCCCAGAACTTTAGTTCTGGGAGGAATTGGCGGAAGTTATTTATATCTTTAACTACCACACTAATACGGTGCAGATGGTTGAGAGAGAAGTTGTTAAAGCTCTGAAACTCAATCTACTTCCCCCATCAAAGAATAAGGAACGCTTGTTATCTGAGTTATTTAGCTCTGTTGCTGCTTGCTGTAACGAGATTCTTTCAATTGCCAAATCCAAATCTCCTAAAAACTTTGCCATTCTACACAACACCTCCTATCCTATTATTAGACAAAAATACAGTTTGCACTCCCAAATCCTCATTGATTGCATCCATCAAGTTTGGGAGAACTTGAAGACATGCAAGAAGTTTAACCAAGTTCCAATTAGATTCAACATTCCTCGTAGTGGAAAATTCAGCAAAACAAAGCGTGGTAACCCTGTCGTTGTCTTTGCATCGTTTAACGGCAATGGTAGAATTGCATTGCCCATCAAGCAGGATGGAGCTTATAATCGCTTTATCGAGCACATCAACAATGGCTGGAAGTGCACTCAGTTCAGATTGCATAAACAGAATGGGCATTACGTTGTCATTGCCAATCTGAGAAAGAAGTTTGAAGTTAAGCAGAATTATCAAGCTGTTGTGGGTGTTGATGTTAACAGCGGTAGCTTCGCTTTGACGGCTCTGAGAGCCGATGGTAAAATTCTCAAACAACTTTATCTTGGTAGAGATATATGGCACAAGCAGTGGAAGTTTATGAAGAGAAGGAGCAAGCTTAGGAGTTATGCAGACAAGGGAAGTAAAAGGGCACGGCGTGCCCTTAAAAGGATAAAGTGTGATGAAAGGAACTTTGTAACAACGAGGATATGGCAAATTAGTCATGAAATTGTTGAGATAGCAATTAGATACGATGCAGTTATAGCCATCGAGAAACTCAAGAACCTCAGAAAGAGGAATGGTAAGGGGAGAAAACCTAAGAGAGCTAACAGGAAGATACATAGAATTCCATTCGCCAAGTTCAGGATTACCATTCAATCTGTGGCATGGCAGAATGGGATTGATGTTGTTGAAGTGCCAGCAGTGAGAACATCGCAGAAGTGTCCGAGGTGTGGCTACACGAGCAGGAAAAATTGGGTTTTCTTCGACAACAAGAGAAAGCTGTTTAGGTGTTGTAGATGTGGGTTTGAGTGCAATCCAGATAGAACTGCCTCCCTTAACATAGCAACTCTGGCTCTGGAGCGGGGCATAGGCTTTTCTAAAGCCATCTGCACCCCAGCCCCAGTGTTCCAGAGCTGGCGGGGAAGTCAGCCCCCGTGTCCGGCTCGATGAGGTTAGATGGCATCGCTAAAACTGAGAGCAAGCTCCCGTCTTTAGACGGGAGAAGCTGACGTAAATCCAGATACAATATAACCATAGGATAGAGCTGTCTATCATAAGAAACCATGTCCGGAATTTCTGCAGCAACTTTAAACCCCAAATTTTTGAGACAATTAATTATTTTCTGCTCATATCCGTAAATTGTCGTTCTAATGAACAATTTCTCATTAACAATTGCCTTTCTCATCACAAATTTTAAGAGATCTTCAAGATACTCTGTGCTTTCAATGATAAATCGTAGAAACCCTGTAGGAGCTGTTTTTTCAGTCCCAGAAATATAAGAGAAAACTCCCACAATATCATTATCTGAAAGGAGCAAGTAGGAGGAAGAAGGCCTAAAATAACGTTCAACTATACCTTTAGTAACGGGTAAAACAAACCCAAGCTGCTCTGGATGCAAGTTTACAAAATCCACAGCATCATCAACCAACTTTTCCATACTTACAACTTTAATAACCATCTTAATCATCTCCCAATTCACTTTGATTAAATTATATTCATAACAACGTAAATTACCCTTATTATGATGTTAAGTGTAGAGACATGCACAAACCTAAATATAAGTTTGGACAAAAAAAGTAGACTAAAAATTTACTACGTTACCGAGAGTGTTGAGTTTGAATTATCCAATCCACCAACCATATAGAATTAATAAAGAAATACGAACCATCACTCACTAAAAAACTCTCACCTAATGTGCATGGAATGCCAAAAAACATGTAAATACGGAAAAGAAAAACGTTAAAATTAAGTTTAAAAATTGAAGAGCAGGACTTTGAAATAAAGCTATTTTTGAAAAATTATAAAATTAGAGGTTGTTTGGTCTGAACATTGTTTTTACAGGTGGTGGATTTGCTATTATTGATTCAAATTCCTGTTTGATTTCTTCTGGTATACGTGATGGAAGTGTGAATCCATGTTCCCTATCAAGGGCATATTCATAGAGCAATGTTTTGTATGCTACTTGTAATGGGCGAATCATCATGTAAGCTGGTATAAACCCGAATATTAAGAAGCCGATAGCAGTCAATATACCCGCTACAACCACCAAGTCTCCCGAGATTCCCATTATCGGAACTAACAAAAATACTCCAATGAGGTAGCCAGTGACGCCATATAGTAACACCATAATTAATACGAAGAACGCATAAACGCCACCTACAGCACTCATGTAAATAATAACGTCAATGAAATGCTTAGTTATCAAGTTCCAAGATCTTTTAACAGCTTCTTTAAACTTTTTACCCTCTATAATCATTGCTGGCAAAGCAAAAAATGTTACAAACTGAGCAAGCCCATATGCCATTGCAGATGCTATTTTAAAGAAGATTATACCAATAATCATCAAGGGATTCCTTCTGGCTCTTTCCATTCTGATGCTTCGAGCGTACCTTGCTACGGTATCCAGGAGCGCCATTATGAAACCAAGCTTGATTATAGGGTTTACAACTTTTAATACACGTTTCGTTCCCTTTGAAAGCCACGCTCGATCCTCAGATGGACTCCTAAACCAATCGTCAACAATCGCCACAATTATTCCATTTGAAAAATACATTGCTGCGTAAATAACCCATGCATAGATTAAAACATAAAGAAATGTTAGAACACCGCCAATCGTTTCGGAATCAAAGTAAGAAGTAGATACAGAATATATCCACATTGTCCCCGCAACTCCGATTATAGCCGATATGAAAGCAAATATTGAAAAGACCAATGATACACCAATTGTCTCAGGTTCGTCGCTGACAGCTTTTGCTGAAAGTTCTATTAAACTGCCAGCAAGATAAATTCGTTTTCGCCAATGAATAACTAAAGCTAAAAATAGTATTCCGAGAACTATGAAGATTGCTGCAAGCACTAAAATTCGAAGAAAAATTGTCAATGCCCCTATGAAGAGAAGAACTATGGGACCTGAGAAGAAGAGAAATACCGTGATTTCTCGTCCGATCTTCGCTATTAACTTTAGTATGAGAATCATTAAAATGATTGTAACTGAGAGTAGAGAAAGTATAAGTATAGCTATTAATCTTGAATTCGCCATAATAACATTCCAAAACGCGCCTAAAAACTGTATTAAAATGGCAACTGCTAAAGGGTTCTGCATTATTACGCTAATAATCGCGTAGATTCCAACACCATATAAGATAACCATTGCAAGGATAAGAAGCACAGTAGGAACATTTGACACTTCCTCCTCAGTATTTGGAGAATATTCTTGACGATTCATTTCATCACATCCAATTCACATGAAACATTTCTCCTAGGACAATAAACACTTTATGAAAAAGTATTTTAAAGTATCTTATAATGAAATTTTGGTAATAAAGAAGTTGACCGCCTCAAAGGGGCTGTAAATCTTGAAACTCTTAATCAGCGTTACAAATAAAGATGAAGCTATAGAAGCAGTTCTCGGCGAAGCTGACATTATCGATGTTAAGAATCCAGCCGAAGGTTCTCTTGGAGCACATTTCCCAAGAATTATAAGATCAATTAGAGAGGTCGTACCCAGGGAATTTGAGATTAGTGCTGCTATAGGAGATGTTCCTAATCTCCCTGGCACGGTTTCCCTAGCAGCTCTTGGAGCCGCTGTATGCGAAGTAGACTACGTGAAATTGGGAATGTATGGCCCTAAAAACTTTGATTCCGCTCTTTTCCTCGCTAAAGAAGTATGTAGAGCTGTTAAAGAAACAATGCCAAACGTTAAGGTCGTAATTGCTGGTTACGCTGACTATCAACGAGCGGGCTGCCTTGACCCCATGTTAATACCGGAAATTGTTAGACGAGCAGAGGCGGATGTAGCAATGATAGACACCAAGATCAAGGACGGGAAAAAGATTTTTTCGTTTCTAAATGATCAGCAGCTTTTGTCATTCATAGATAAGGTTCATAATCATGGATTCATGGCAGCTATAGCTGGATCTCTAGGCAAGGAAGATGTAAAAAGAGTTTACGAGTTGGGGGCAGATGTCATAGGTTTTAGAAGTGCAGCATGTGTAGGTGATCGCGTTAAAGGAAAAGTTAAGAAAGAAAGGGTTTTAGAAATTAAGGAACAAATTAGAGCACTATCACATGCAAATTCTTTTTAGGCTTTAATGATAGTTGCTAATGGTTTCTCTCCTTCCAATATTTGTTTAATCCTTTCAGGATGTAATCCATTAACAACATAACAAGTTAATCCCTTTTCTAAAAGCAGAAATTTGGGCAAAAAGGTATCTATACATGTTTCTATATTCAATAGCTCTTTTGGTGTTATTTCTTTTAACATGAATGTTTCTGGATACTTTTTAGGGTCTCTTGCAAAAATTCCATCAACATCTTTCACCAAAATCAGCCTTTTAATTTTTAACAATTTAGCTATGTACGCACTAATGGTATCTGAAGTAACGTCCCATGAAAAAGGAAGTTCATCTGAAGTAAAAAGTAAACGTGAAGGTAGAAAAATTGGCAGTCTTTTCTTTTTCCAAACCTCTCCTATCTCATCAAGCGTAAAAACAACTGTAGAGTTTGGAGTGATGTCAGCTAAAAGTAACCCATATTGATCCATGGCCAGTATAGCCATTCTATGCGAAGCTAAAGGAGATAAACCATAAACCTTATCAACATTTCTTACCAAATCAGCAAACTTCCCTCCACCTGGCACTACAAGCATCTTATATTTTGCAGCAAGTTCCCCTAAATTACTACATAGCTTTTCAAGCTCATTCCTATACCTTAGCAAGGATCCTCCAATTTTCACAACAAATTTCAAACATATCACCTTTTATTAATGTTAGAACTTCTGTGGTTTTATATCTTTTAGACCTACCAGTTTGTCTGCAACCATTAGAGCGACGCCTACAGCAGGTGCTATTATTGAAGCATCAGTTCCTAAAAACTCTTCTAAACTCACAATTTTTTTAAATCCTACTTTCTCAGCAGCCTTTTTTGCAAGAAATTCTCCACCTAACCCCACGGTGACAACTGGTATTTCTTCACAAGTTTTCGTTTTTAATCTACTATATACTTGTCTTAAACCTTCAGCTATTTGATCCACCTGTTTATCATAAACGTATCTTGCTATATCTTCAATTTCTTTCTCGGTTAACATTTCTATATCGGCGCACACAACTCTAGCTAATCTCGCCATCGCTTCTAACCTTGTTTTACCTCTTCCATCAGCAGTTTCAGTCGTATAATACTCTTCACGTATATTACCTAATATTAGGTGGACATCTCCAGAAAGAGCAAAAAGCTCCGAAGAAACCCTTGCATAGTTCCCCCTAATAGGTATTTTATCAACTATAGCTGCTACATTAGTTCTTAAACTCCCAGTATAAACAAGTTCGCCACACATAAGTTTTTCTAAATCATTTTTCCCCAAAGCAACACATTTTCCCTCTAATATTGGTATTATACTCGTCGTTGTACTGCCCACATCAACAACTATACAATTTTCCATGATTCGTGAAACCATCCAAGCTGTAGCAGCCCAATTAGCCGCAGCAACCTTCAAATATTCTTTCCTCGCCTCTTCAACCGTTACCAGTTCACTTTCACAATTCAAAACATAAATCGGTACATTTTTGAAGGTTTTTTCAACGCAGTCTAAAACGTGATTTATTCCCTCCCTCTTACACCAATAAACATCAGAAAGCTCCGCAGTAATAGTCACACCGACTGCTTCAAGCTTTACACCCCGCATAATTTCCGTACCAATTTCATGTAAAGTATCCAGTAATTTATCCTTCCCAACCTTCCACAACGGAAGATATTTCTTTACTGTTCTTATTTCTTTAAGAACTCCCTCTTCAACCCTTATAAGAGAAGCCTTAGTATTAGCTCCGCCAATGTCAAAACCAGCCACATAAACCATTTCTACACACCTATATTTCTCATTTAATGAATTTTTTAATAGTTTAATTACAAGTCAAAGTTAATTAAATCAAAGGTACAACAACTTATCTTATATTTTAAGAATACTTCTGCTATACTAGAACTTGTAAACATGGAGGTCTTTATGTGAGAATTATCCCTGTTATCGATGTTAAGAATGGTGTTGTTGTTCATGCAGTAGCTGGGCAAAGAGAGAAGTATAAACCTATTAAAAGCGGGATATGTTCCTCAGCTGATCCATTAGAAGTTGCAGAAGTCTTCAAGAATATGGGGTTCAAAGAGCTTTATCTCGCAGATCTTGACTCTATAACTGGTGGAGATCCTTGTTATTCTCTCTATCAAGAAATTAGTGAGACAACTAAATTATCCCTTATGGTAGATGCTGGTGTAAGTAGTGTTGAGAAATTTAAAGAACTTCTGAGACACGGCGTAGCAAAGGTGATAGTTGGCACTGAAACCCTACAAGATCTTCAATCTTTAAGAGAAATTGCACACTTATATCAAGAAAATCTAGTTGTAAGTGTTGATCTTTTTGGAGAAAAACTGCTTAGCTTATGTGAAGAAGTAAAGTATCGAGATCCATTAACGGTTATGTTACGTTTTAAAAACATGGGAGTTAAAGAATTCATAGTTCTTGATTTGTCTCGTGTAGGCACCGGCAAAGGAATTGACATATCTTTTATAAGTAGAATCGTTAAAAATGTAGAAGCTTCCATTCTAGTTGGTGGAGGAGTAAAAGATACTCATGATTTACTTGAACTAAGGGATATAGGTGTTTCAGGTGTTCTTATAGCAACAGCTCTCCACAATAAAAGTATCACAATTAACGATTTGAAAAGGGAAGGGTTTCTATGAAGTTAGTGTTTCGTAAATTTTCTGTTTGATTTCTTCAAAGTGTTGTTTTGCCTCTTCTAAACTTTTCCCTTTAGAAACAACTATTGCTACATCTTCTTTTGGATGTAGATGGGGTTTTGGAATAAGTAAATGAGATATAACTCCGTCTATTTCACTAATCATCTTAACTTTCTCATCACTAAGTGTGAAGCTTTCATTAAAACGGATTTTTCCTATAATTGCATAACCTTTTTTCCTAACATTAGTTGGTATTTCTAAGCCATGTGAAGCTTTTACGATTTCAGCTCCAATATTTATATTAAGAATTTCTCTAAGTCCAAGATAAGAGGTCGTAAGCCTTGGATTAACCTCCACTACAACAGGTTTTTCACCTGTAAGCACTAAATCCACTCCCACATACCCTTTTAACCCTTTAATTGTCTTTACAGCTTTTACAGCTTCATCTATAGCCAAGGATTCCAATGGATGTTCAAATGGTGTATGGCCTCCCTCATAAATCGACCCTTCATCTGGAGAACCAAGTTTAATATGCTGCGCATTTAACGATAACGCTGCAACTTTCTCACCATTGCTAAGAAGACTAACGCTAGCATGATCCCCCTCCAAGTATTCTTGAATTAAAAAATAACTTTCCCGTGTATCATTTCTAATTCTTTCTACAGCAGCTTTTAACTCTTCTTTCCTACTGACTAGTGAGAGTCCTGCACAGCCAACCCCATCTACAGGTTTCAAAACAACTGGATATCCTATTTTTAAAACCTTTTCTTCCAGAGATTTCAGATCTTCATGTAATGATCCTAGAAGAGTTTTAGGAATGGAGATCTGGGCATCTTTCAAAATGTTATATGTTGTGTATTTGTTTGAGCAGATTTTAACAGCATTTGATGTTGATCCTAAAATTTTTATCTTTTCCTTCTCAAAGAAACATGTGATACCATATAGAGCTTCTTTAAAAGCTGGAGCTATTACTATTACGCCATCAACATGAGTTAAGCATGTTTCAAGGAGTTTAAGAGGATTTTTGCCCTTGGGCACAGCGAAAATTTCATCAGCCACTAATTGACAACACTTTAAAACTCTGGAATCAATCGTGGTTATAACATGATATCCCGCCATTTTTAGGTCTTCTATAAGAGCTCGAAGCATAGCATAACCTTCAAGAAGTATTTCTTCAATAAGTTCTCCTTGGCAAAAACCTCCAAGAGCATATTCTATGACTAATACTCGCAACTCTATTCACTTCCAACATCATGCTTATCCTTATCTAATTGTTTTCTTTTCTAAAGATTAGTACCAAAATGTGTATAATGGTAATGACGATAATATTGTTACCCGTGAGAAATTCTAAAAGAAATAAATGAGTGTACTTTCTAGAATCTGTACATCCATATATTCCATTTGAAGCTAGACTATCAATAAATGGTTTCTTAAGAGCTTCAAGAGGTGTCTTATACCCTAATTCAGGGATCCTATTTGTCAGCAGTTCCATCAAAGAGCATAATTAAAGTATTCATTTTAATCACCTATCAAATATTTCAACATAAAAGTATGTTATACATGAATATTCATGTATATTTTTGCAATTACAAATTAATAATATCAAGTATAGGATCACAAACTTTTCTTTTATAAAATTGCCACGATAGGTTACTTTTTGAGACAAGTTTCTGGAAAAGCTTCCTCTATCAATGTTACTCAAAAATAAGTAGCTACTCTTAAATATTATAACAGTATAAGAGAGGAGGGGAATCAACATGTCAGCAGTAGACGACGTAGAAAAAGCAATTAGAGATTTTAAAAAAGGCAAACCGGTGTTAATTTATGATTGGCCTACCCGAGAGGGAGAAGTTGATATGGTTTATTATGCTGGTCTCATAGACCATAGGAAGATTTACAAATTAAGAACTAAGGCTGGAGGGTTGCTATGCTTTGCCACTAACGAGAATATTGCAAAGTCATTAGGTATATCGTTGATGAGCGATTTACTGGAACGCCTAGGATATAAAGAGTTATCAGTTAAAAAAGCTTCGTATGGTGGCAAATCTCCTTTTTCACTATGGGTTAACAGTGTGCATGTACGCACTGGTATATCTGATATTGACAGAGCTATGACTATTTCTCAACTTCACAAAGTTACATCTCTTGTAGTTAAGGGAGATACTGAACAAGCACGAAAAATGTTTTACAGCGATTTTTACGCGCCAGGTCATGTACCCATACTAATTGCTAAGGACATAGGCGTTAGAAAAGGTCATACAGAACTTGCCATAGCTCTCGCGATTTTATCTGGTCTTGAGCCAAGTGTAGTTTTCGCTGAAATGCTGGATTATGGTCATTCATTGAGCTTGGAGAAAGCTAAGAAATTTGCTGAAAACCACGATTTAGCCTTAATAACAGGAAAAGAGTTGCTAGAAACAATCACAAAGGTGGATAGCTAAATGTATATTGTGGGAGTTGTAGATACGACGTTTGCCAGGGTAGACATGGCCAAATTCGCTATAAATACCATAAAGCAGCACCTTCCACGCGTGAAAGTGATTAGATATACGGTACCAGGCATCAAGGACATACCTGTAGCTACTAGGAAGGTTCTTGGTAAGGCAGAGATAGCTATGACATTTGGATGGGTTGGTCCAACATTGGTGGACAAGTACAGCTACTTAGCCGCAAGCATAGCTCTAATGATGATCCAAATAGAAACGGGCAAACATGTAGTGGATGTCACAGTTCACGAGGATGAGGCCGTTGACACAGGAGAGCTCTATAAAATAGCAATTAACAGGGCTAAAGAACACGCTCTAAATGTGGTAACACTATTGACCAAGGGCTATGAGGGATTAACACCATTTGCAGGCCAAGGACTTAGACAAGGCATTCCAGATGTAGGTCCATTATTGAATCGAGGTGAAAATATTGAATAATGGTAAAAGAGTTAGACTGGCAATTGTAGTATCAGAATTTAACTACGATATTACGTATTTAATGCTACAAAGAGCTATTTCTCATGCTGAATTTTTAAACGCTGAAATTAAAGTTGTCTTTAAAGTGCCAGGATCATATGACATGCCAATTGCTGTAACTGAGCTCTTAAGGAGGGAGGAGGTAGATGCTGTTGTTGCATTAGGTGCAGTTATCCAAGGTGAAACAGGACATGACGAAGTAGTTGCGCATCAAACCGCACGTAAGCTAATGGATCTAAGTGTACAGTATAACAAACCGGTAGCACTGGGCATTATAGGTCCCGGAGCCACTAGAAGCCAAGCTCAAGAAAGAATAGATGAATATGCTAGAAGAGCAGTCGAAGCTGCTGTTAAGACAGCCATTAGACTGGAAAAGTTCCGCGACATGAGAGAACTTAAGGATACGATATATGTGGAGTGAGGTTTCATGATTAAAATCGGTTTCGTTCAACTAATAGATTATGAAGATTGGATAAAGTCTTTTGGGCACGATAGAGAATGGGCTGTACAAGCTGCACAAGCTGATACAAATAGATCTTTCACTTTAGAAAGTGCTCAAATTGATGCTTTCAGCATTCCACTAACTTATGATTCATACGTAATAATACTCAACTCTGTTAGTACAAGAAAATACGAAAAAATGATTCATAAGCTGTCGCAAAAAGTACCAGTTAAACTAAAGGCATACATAGGTTTTGGGAAAACGTACGTTACTGCGTTGAATAGCATTAGAGAGTTAAAGTCGTGTAATTCTATAGCAACTCAAGATGACATCGAATATACGGTAGCTGTACATGTAGATTTAAATAACTACTATGGCATAATCCGCGAAAAGAATTGGCACTATGTCTACGAGGTAATGAATAACCTCATAACAAACGTTAGAAACCTTTCTAACAAATATGGGGGTTTGACTTTTTACGCTGGCGGGGATAATGTGATTAGTTTCATGCCCTCTTCTACGGTTAAAAACTTCATAGACGAGATAGTAACAGACAGTGTGAAGATCGGAGTAGGCGTAGCTTCAACTCCCAGAGAAGCTCTAAAACTAGCTTCAACAGCCTTGGACATTATTAGAGATCACAAGTCTAAAAACCAAATTTTAGTGCTGAGGTCAGAAAGTTGATAGTAAACGTCGACTACGCACTAATAGGTCAAGACTTAGATATCATCGAGAAAGCTCATATAGAAATTATTGACGGCATAATAGCTCATATTGGAAGAGGTCACGTAGTTCACGGAAATCATGTAAGTGTAAACCATGGTATTGCGATACCGTCGCTTGTTAATGCTCATATACATATTTTTGATTATGCATTTTTAGAATACGGTATCGAATTAGATCTTTCAAAGCTTGTTAGAGAGCCTTACGGTTTAAAACATAAGTTACTGGCAATGTTAACAAGAGACGATATATTTTATGCGTGTAGAAGAGTTCTTGAAAAGTTGTTACGTTCGGGAGTGGCTACAACAATAATCTTTTCAGAATTAGCAGAGTGCGGCGAGGTGAAGAAGTTAGCACAAGAACTAGAAATTGATGCTGTAGTTCTTGGGAGGTCAAGAGCAAGTAGGGTGTTTACAAGCATTAAGGATATTTTACGAGTTGCCGACGGTTTAGGTTTAGATTCGCCATTAAGATATAGTCGTGGTGAATTAAAATATATGAGAATGGAATGTAACAGATTTAGTAAGCTCGTATCAACGCATGTGGCAGAGACAAAAAGTGATTATGAATATGGAGATTTCAAAATAGCTTTAGATTACCTAGAACCAGAACTAATGGTTCATGGAGTTCACTTGAGTGAAGAAGATATTCAATTACTATCTGAAAAAGAAATATCGATCGTTATTTGTCCCAGATCTAACATGTGGTTTGATGTGGGAATACCGCCAGTAAGAAAATTATTGGAAAATAACGTTAATGTGTTGCTCGGTACTGACAATGCTGGAGTTATTGAGCCGAATATATGGCGTGAACTAGAAACTACATATAATATTTTAAGAATGCAGGGAGGAATATATGTAGACCCTAAAGAGATACTTAAAATGGTTACAACAAATGTTACCAAAATTAAGAGACTTGGAAGCAAGGTTAGCAATGTAATTGATGAGGGATGCAAGGCGAACTTTACGATACTAGATTCTTATGAGTTGGGAGTGAGAAGATCACAGAACATATATGCAACAATAGTTAAAAGGGGTTCTCCGTCTGCGGTTCGCTGTCTTATAAGAGGTAATAAGAAAATTGAAATTCCAGCGTGAAACAACATAAAGTTCACTCCAATTATATGCTACTTTGCTTGTTAAGGTTATTAGGGCATCCTTGGTGAAAAGTATGGGTAAATGCTTTGTTATTGTCTATTCCACAATGACAATAGATGGTAAAATAGCTAGTAAGATTCGTTATAGCCAGCTAAGTTGTCCATACGATTTAAAAAGACTTCACAAGCTTAGGGCCGAGAGTGACGGTATAATGGTTGGAGCAAATACGGTTATTGTGGATGATCCATCGCTTAGAGTTAAATACGTTAATGGTAAGAATCTGGTTAGGAATCCGGTTAGAATCGTGGTCGATGGATTATTAAGAACTCCTCCGTCAGCGAGAGTTTACAGGCTAAAGACGGCTAAAACCATTGTTCTAACAACATCTCTGGCACCAAAAAGCAAAATTAAAGCGTTAAAATCTCTTGGTATCGAAGTCATAATATTTCCAGAAGGGCCGATAATTAATATGAAAGATGCGATGAATGAGCTTTGTAGCAGAGGTTTAGAAAAGATAATGGTTGAAGGTGGGGGAGAGTTATTATGGCATCTTTTTAAGGAAAATGTAGTTAATGAACTTCATGTAACAATAGCACCGTACATATTTGGGGGAAGAGAGGCTGTAAGCCTAGTTATGGGAGAGGGTTTTAAAACAATAGATGACGCTAGAAAACTAGAGCCGTTAAGCGTAAATGTCTGTGAGTGTGGAAAAGAAATACACATCAAATATAAGATTGTAGACGGACTAACAAAAAGTGGTTGATCCTTCCATCTTATTAAATGTTTGTTGTTAAAATATTTGGTCATTCTCTGATTTTATGTGTTTTTAACAAGAGGGCTGAGACAAATATAACTTTATTGAAGGAAGGTCATGAATATTGAAAGTCGTTTTCAATAATCTAAAGGGTTTCAGGAGAGAGATCTAAGGTCTTTTTTACTTTAATCCAATCAACATCTGTTTCGACACAACCATCTCTGAGTAAAACTACTCCTTGAGCAGGTATTCCTACTTTTTCACAAGCAATACATCCAAGAACTAGTTCTTTCTGACAAGCAACCCCTAATATTGCCTTGGGTTTGAAAGTTCTAATTATCTTCTCGATAATTGATCCTCCAGGAATGATGAATACCTTGTATCCCATTTTTTCGGCATATTTCTTTATTTCTGGGATCTTACATTTGTTGCATTCCTTACATTCATATCCAAATTCTGTTAACTCTGCTTCGCATGTTCTGCTTCTTAAACACTGGGGTAAAAGTAAAATTCTATTGGAAAAATCAGTTTCAGCGAATTTATTTTTATGAAGTTTATTTTTCATTTCAATATATAATTTCATTAATTCTTTTTCATCTATACCTAGTTTAATTGCAAGTTGTTCGATTTTTTCAAGTATTATAGGGGAAGGTTCAGATAAAGCAACCTTTTTTAAAATCTTCATTAAGATCTTATTGTCCGTCATTCTTCAAACCAGATCTCCAATTTTATTTTTTCTTATGTCGAATATTTGTATCCCATCCCACAAGTATTAACTATAATTTATGTTTTTCGTTACCATTCTATACATTCTTCGGAGCATACAACACGCATACATTTCCCAAATAGAATTATACGCTTGAAATTAAGGACGTTGACGCTTAAAAAATAAAATCATTTTGTTCTATAAAATTTCAACACTTTGTATCAAGTTTAAGATATTCCACCCTTAGTGACTATTCTATTTACTTTTTTTAGGGTTTACAGTGAATAGGTTCTTATTCAAATTCCCGTAAATATGTATGTGAAAACACGGGGGTGTGTAATGATATGTCTTTACCCAATCTAGTGCTAAGGGAAAAACTTAGAAAAATGCTGGAAGAGGATTTAGGATTTGGAGATATTACCACAGAAATTGTTGTTCCCGAAAATCTTATGGCTAAAGCGCAAATAATTGTAAAAGAATCAGGTTTCATAGCTGGTATAGAAGAAGCTTCTATACTTCTCAAAGAACTTGACATTAATGTTAAAAGCAAGGTTAAAGATGGAAGCAAGGTGAATGCTGGAACAGTCATTATGGAGATAGAAGGTCCAGCAAGGTCAATTTTAATGTGTGAGAGAACAATTCTAAATTTACTTATGAGGATGAGTGGAATAGCAACTCTAACAAACCTAATGGTTGAAAGAGCAAGAGAGGTAAATCCAAAAATTACAGTGGCTGGCACAAGAAAAACTGTTCCTGGGCTCAGATATTTTGACAAAAAGGCAATAAAGATTGGTGGGGGAGATACTCATAGGTTAAGATTAGATGACTGTGCTTTGATCAAGGATAATCATATCGTAGTTGCTGGAGGAGTTAAAGAGGCTATAAAAAGAGTTAAAGAGGCAGTAAGCTTTACTAAGAAGATAGAAGTAGAAGTGCAAAGCATCGAAGGCGCTTTAATAGCAGCTAAAGAAGGTGTAGATATAATAATGTTAGACAATATGAAACTCGAAGAAATTAAAGAAGTGATTAAGAAATTGGAGGAGGAAGGGTTACGAGATAAGGTTTTAATCGAAGTTTCAGGTGGAATAACCCCCGAAAATATAAAAGAATATGCAGAAACGGGAGTTGACATAATATCATTAGGCTACTTAACACACTCCGTAAAAGCACTTGATATGAGCCTCAAGATAACAGAAATAATTAAAGAATAAAAAATTAAAATAAACTTTACCTGTATGCCCTTCGTATAAAAAAGAAATTAATATTTATTATGTAACAGACCTACTTAATCATCCACTAGGTTTCTTTTCCTTCTTTTCTTTCTTCCTCTTTGACATGTTTTTCACCTCCTACGTGGGAGCTCGGTTTCCAATATGTATATTCCTTTCTCCGTTAAAAAAATCGTAATTAAGAGTCGCAAAAAATCTTAGAAGCGATTTTAACGACTTTTTGGTAAATGTAGAATTCTATATTTAATGGTTTGTAATTTCCGGTGAAAATCGTTTTGATATTTTACCATGAAACTTTGCAAAAATTATTCATAGTTGTCACAAAAATGTATCAAAAAATACGTATATATGTTCTTATGGTTTTAAGCTATTTAACATCTTAATTCTCTTCATGCATCTAGGAGAATGCTATTATGGAAAGAAAACATTAAAAAATATTACTTTCAGCATCATTAGTTTTGTAGTTAATGGAACGGTGGAGTTAATGTATATCGTCATTTCTCTTTCTAAAGGCGAAATAAGTAGAGATTTGTCTGAAAAGCTAAAAGTTAGTGGTTTTAATAAAATTAAGGAAGGTGTTTGGATAGGGTTGAGTGAAAAATTTAATTTTGAAAATATTACGAAAAATGGTTTTTCAGAGGTCCTTGTTTTAAAAAAGAGTCGGAAAATATATACACCTCATATAGGGTCAGAAGAAATAAACGTTGGTTCACTTACATTTTTATCCTACAAAATACCATTAAATCCCCCTAAAATTAGAAAAAATATCGAAAGAGTACTATGGAGAATCCCCTGTATCAGAATACGTAAAACTACTTATATTTTTCCTTTTTTTAAAGATTCTGCCAAAATAGGAAATATGGTCTCAGTTAGTGAAATGAAACGGTTGATAGAGTCGGTTGGGGGCTATTGCTTTAAAATTTCTAAGCTTGTACCTATCAAGGACTGGATGCATCAAGAAATTTTCCATTTATTTAAAACAAATATTGAGGAGAAAGTTAACAAGTTAAATTTACTTTTAGATAATCTGACAAAAAAACTAAAAAGAGGGGAGATTGATAGGAAAGTAGCTCTTAAAAACCTCTATGAAATAAAGTTTCGTTTTCAGGGACTATTTTCATGCGCAATATTTCTGAAAAAATGGTTAAAAATAGATGAAACAACCAACCTACAAAAAATTAAGAATAAGATAAGTAAAGTAAAGCAGATATTACAATGAATTTTAATTTAGAGACAGTTTATTCAATATGGAATAAATGGTCGTGGAAGTTTAATATCTCAACTATCAAATGCAGCATGTTCTTACACCCTAGTTAGATAAATTTAGTGACAGATACAAATTCTCCTTTTAAAAGTCTAAAAGAAATTATTTCAATAGTTTTCCTTCTAATTCAAAAACTACTGGAGCAATTTTACGCTTTTTTACAAGTTTTAATAAAGGTGTCAATGATAACAAATTTACCATATTTCCGAATTGTCATTCGAGTTAAATAAAGTATAAATATATGTGTCATGCTTTTTCTTGTGGTGATGAAAATGGCAAAGAGAAAGGGGAGGAGGAAAAGAAGGAAGAAGAAAAAGGAACCCGGTGAATAAAAGTCCTAAAAAATGAAAACACAACTTTTGTCGTATTTTTAGTTTAGGTTTTATGAAAAACTATATAAAACGACATTTTAAATTTCTCTGCTATACTGGTAGAAATTTGAGTATCAAAAGATATTATTGATCTTTATATGCTGTATATTGTTTTAACAATTCCTATTGGCTAGGTGAAATATTATGGAAGATAACACAGTTTTGTTCTTTGAAGTTTTAAAGCTTTACACCGAACTTGTTGAACTTGAAAAAAGATTATCCACGGAGAAAAATATGCAACATGAATTAATACAAAATATCATGAGAAGAATTAAACGACTTAATAAGCTAAATAAAGATAATTGGATTTTCTTCATCAAAAGTTTACCTTTGGAATTTTTCCTTTCCAGTTCTACAGATTTTACATCAAAAGATAATTTTATGAGATTTGTGAGAATATTTCGTAAACATCTAGAGAAAAATATTGCTTACTCTCGATATTCATCAAAACTACATTTAAAAGATGCTATTTTTAAAGAAAACAAACTTCAACTACTTTTCCCCATGGAAGAGTTCAATCCAGGCTATTTATACAAAGAAGGATGGAAACCTGTTTTAATTACAGTTCCTCACGCAACTCCACCGTTCTCAGATAAAAATGTGGATAAAATAGCTTTACAAACAGCCAAATTATCTGGAGCACATGTCCTTATTTCAACAATTTCAAGAATATATGTGGACCCCAATAGACCTGAAGCTAGAATTACACCGTTTAGAAGGATAATAGAGCGTCTAACATTACGAGAAGGAAAAATAAAAGTTATTTTGGATTTGCATGGCACTTTAAGAAGCGATGAAGAAATTGATGTTGAGATAGGGGTCTTTAGAAAACTTACTGCCGATGAGGAAATTATAGAGAAGTTGCTTACTCATTTTCAAAAAAGAGGGTTGAAATGTGAACTTGAAGTGAACAATTTTATTGGTGGCGATATTATTTTGCATCATTCCTTAGTTCCAGATATTCAGGCAATTCAAATTGAATTATATCCTAAAGCAAGAAATATACTACGTAGAAATGTGATCGAAGCACTAACTGAATTTATAAAAGATTTTAAATAGGTGAAAGGTGAGAAATTTGTCAAGAGCGGAAGATTTTGTTTCTAAATATGAAATAAAAATCGGGATTGAGGAAGAAGTTTTCATTGTTAACAAAAAAGGCTTTCTTTCACCTTTCTCTGAAGAACTTGTTTCAACCCTGATAAAAATGATTGGAGAGGAGAATCAATTACTTGAGAACGCAAGAAGATGGCTTCTTGGACTCCAATGGGAACCTAATCCAAGTCAAATAGAATATGTTACTAGAGCAGTAAAGTATTGGAAAGTTAAAGATGCCATAAAATTTGGAAGAAAACTTCTTGGACAAGCAGCTAAGAAAATATCTCATAGAATATTTTTAGGTAGTATGCATCCTATACAAAGCGATCCTCTCCCAATTAATGGTACACATATTAACATTTCTTTTAAGCCTGTAAATAAAAAGAAAATCTCTAAAGAACTTCTTACATATGTTTTCAACCACGTTAGAAATCATATACCTGAAATAATTGCTATGACGGCTAATACTCCGCTTATGGGAGGGAAACCTAGTGGTTATGCTAGTTCTAGGTTGGCGTTTAGCAGAGTTTTGAAACCTTCTAACTTTGCAGTTGTTAAAAGAAAACCTGTGACGGTTATTCCAAGGGAAATGCGTAGCTTTACAAGATACGGAGTCCTATTTGAGAAGCTTAAAAAATATAAAGCTAGAATAATCACTAATCCTCTCGGAGTAAGATTATTAGATATTACTCCAAGAGGACCTGACACGAACATTGTAGAAGATATGAGAACAAGTGTAAGTACGAGTAGAATAGAAATTAGGGTTATTGATAATCAAATAACAGAGGAATATCTTTCAGATATAGTAAAAATACTTTTGGCTCTTTCAGTTGAAGCTATCTTCAAATTTGAGAAAGAAGAAAAGGTAACTGAGAGGAAAAAACTTTTAAGAAACAGAGATAGGGCAATTAAAAACGGTACTGCTGCTATTTTTATTAATGATGATGGAACCACTATTAATGCAAGGGAATCCATTATTAAACTAATGGAAAGAATATCACCGTTTCTTGACGCCTTGAATCTCAAGCTTGAAACTAAGCTTGAGTTAGGCATACCTGAAATTGAGGTTTTCGGAAGTCCTGATATCATTGACGAATATGAAGCCCTTTCAGAACTAGAAAATAAGGGAAAAATATGTGTTGATGTAAGACTGGAAGGTAAAAGGCTTTGTAAGACTCTTTTTGGAGAAGCAGTTGAAATTGGAGAAATGAAGAAAGTCTCTGGACTTCTTTTCCCAGAATACCAATGTACATGGACCTACACAGGGAATGGTCTTATAAGAAACTTTAATAAAATAATTGTTAAGCATTGGCTGGCTACGAAGAATGGATATATTCCGATCTTCAAGAATGATAAAATCGAAAGGTGTAGAAATCCACTAACTCATCTATCAAGCATCTTTAATACTATTGGAAAACGAGTAATCTATCAATTTGCATAAAATGTAATCGGGTTAAATTCGCAACTCATAAAGGTGTATAGTCTTGAAAACACTAGAAATAAATTTTGACGATGTTGAATGGGACAAAGTAGCCATGTACCCATATGCAGGTTTAGATTTCCTCTTAGGTAAGGATGAAAAACTATATTTTATTGAGGCAAACGCCATACCAACAGGCATATTTTTTATCGAAACCATCTCAAAATATGTAGAAACCTTTTTGCCACTGAAAATGAAACCATTCATAAAATGTAACAAGGAAATCATCAAAAACTTTGTTAAAATGTGTCTCAAATACTGCTATTATAAAAGTGGGAACAAACGGCCTTCAAATGCAGGAATAACTATTCCTGTAGACTGGCCAGGTTTTACCTCAACAGAAAGAACACGAATAAAAGCAGCTTTTGAAGAAATAGGAATAAAATGCTACCTTATAAGAAAAAATGATTCCCAAAAAATAGGTTCAACATTGCATGTGAACATAGAGGGTCAAGATATAGTTCCAGACCTTATTGTAAGAAGAACTTTCAAATTTCCTAAAGATATAGAACAACCTGTCATAAACCCTGTTGAAACAGGAAAAATCACAGGAAATAAATGGAAGACATATCTTGCAGTTGAGAAGATTTTAAGCAAAAAGAAGGAACTTAAAAACATTTTTACACAACCTTGGACGAGAATGACGTATAAACCTGAAGAAATTTTAGAATTTTCCTATGATCTCCTTGATGCGGGTAAAGAAGTCGTCATTAAACCTTTAAATAGATTTGGAGGAAAAGAAATACTCTTTGTTAGGAGTAAAAGAGAGGCGGAAAATAAAATAGAATGTTATCTAAAGAAAAATGGGGATACGGACCCCGAGAGTAACGAGTCTTTTATAGTTCAAGAGAAGATCGATGTTATGCCTTTTCATGGCAGTGATAAAAAATTTTATGCTTTCGACCTACGAGTATTTGGTTTTCTTGGCAAACTAGCAGGAGGACAGATAAGGAGAGCTCCTTATCCACTTGATGCTAAAAGAGTTCCACTTGAGAAAAAATTAATTAGTAATATTTCATCTGGAGGAGTATTTGTTTTCCTTCTGTTTGGAGGAGAAAAGAACTTCACAACTTATTCTATTAAAGAAAAAATCTTTACTTTTCAAACCAGAGAACTAAAACTTGATGGTCACGTAGCCATAATTGGAGGTGAACTATTAGAAAAACTTAAGATAGCGACCCGAGAAATCATATCAGCAATAAATAAAGCAGCCTTAGCTTCCTAAAATCAAAGAAAATAAAGTTTTATGTTAGATATTTGTGGTTTTTGTCTTTAAGAGGTCTCTTATTGTTATGATTTTTCGTTCTCCTGTTTTCTCATTTTCCAGAATTATGGCTCTGTCTGTACATGAGTAGCATGGGTCTATACTTGTAACTATTGTTGGTATATCTGCGACCGTATATCCTTTAAGCATGAAAGGTAGACCTGCATTGTTTCTATAGCTTGGAGTTCTAATTCTTACAGTATTTGGAATGTGAGGATTCTCCTCTCCACTCTTCACATAGTAGAAAAGTTCTCCTCTTGGAGCTTCTACTTTTCCAACAGCTTCCTTATTAGGTTCAGGTTCCTCAATTTCCACCTGTATAGGTCCACCAACTTTTCTTAAAGCTTCAACACACTGAAGACATATTTCATAAGCTTGCAATAATTCATAAGTTCTAACCATAAATCTTGCATAGCAGTCTCCGCCGGGGTATGTAACAACATCCCAAGATACCCAGTCCATATCGTAAGCAGCAAAGGGATCATCTTTCCTAACATCTATCTTAAATTCCGAGCCTCGAGCAGTGGGTCCAACGAGTCCTATATCTCTTGCCTCTTTCCTTGTTACAACTCCTACATTTTTCAAACGTTTCTTACAAACTGGATGATCAGCTATCGAGGTAGCTATTTCAAATCCTTCTGGGACGGTTTCTTTAAGTACTTTCTCTATTTTGTCAAGCTTTTCATTGTCAACATCGAGTTTTACACCGCCAATGAGAATCATGCCGTGGGTAACTCTGTTCCCCGTAATCAATTCCAAAATATCCATTATGTTTTCTCTTAATCTCCACATGTGATGGAATCCTGTTAGGAATCCCATTACATCAGCCCATAGACCTAAAATGAGGAAGTGACTATGTAACCTGTCAAGTTCTAAAAGTAAGGTTCTGATTAGACGCGCTCTATCTGGTATATCTACTTCTAAGAGATTTTCTATAGTTGTTGCGTAAGCTATTTGGTGGGAAGATGAGCAAATTCCACAAACCCTCTCAACAAGATATAGATTTCTCCAATAATTTCTTGATTCAGCTAGTTGCATAACTCCACGGTGATTTAGTCCTGGCTTAATATCAACATCCAATATAACTTCATCTTTAACTTTACATCTGAAGAATATGTTTTCAACCAACATAGGGTGATACGGGCCTATTGGTATAATCACACCCACCGAGTCAGCTGGCTTCCTAGGAATAGAAGTTACAATCTCTACTTTGTCTTCTCCTGATTTTTTTACAGCTGATTCTACTTCCTCTGGCCATTCATAAGGTAGAAATAGATGTCTAGGATCTGGATGACCTACAAATTCTATACCGAGAAGTTCCGCCATCTCCCTCTCTGCCCAAGAAGCCTCATAAGTAACGGTTGATACACTGTCAATTTTAGGGTCTTCACGATCCACTATAGCCTTGAAAGTTACATGATATTTCGGCTCTATATGCTCAAAAGAATAGTGATATGCTACTTCGAAACCATCTGCCCCAAGATCGCTAACAGTTACATGAACAAGCCTTGCATCCCATTTATCTTTCATATATTTTGCAAGATCAACTACAATTTTCTTATCTATCAATATAAAGTGTTTTTTACCTCTGATAACGTAATCTCCAATATATGATGGTCCCAAGAAGCTTTTTATATCCTCTATAACATCTTTAATAGTTACACTCTGCATTAGCCAGTCTCCTCCTCTATCTTCTCAACTACACCATCTGCAGGTATTCTATGCAAATATATGCCAAAATCATCAGGATCTATGTCCAAAGCTAAAGCCAAAAGTTCAAAATAGTTCAAGATCGGAATACTAAAGTTAATGCCTCTGCTTCGAAGATCTAATTGACCTTTTTCTAATCTATCATAACATGCAGGACAGAAAGTAACAATACAATCTACATTCACTGATTGAACACTTTCCAGCTTTTTCTTGGTTCTTTCCATAAGAGAAAATTCGGCATCAACGTATAATGCTGGGACTCCACAACATAAACGAATCAATGGATAGTCAATGATTTGGGCACCCAATGCTTTAACTAATGCTGTAAACTTTTCAACAAGTTTCTTTTCATCATCATGATATAGTCTGCATCCAGGTTGCAAAGCTACTCTTAAATTTTTAAGAGGTTTTACAACAGCTTTAGAAATCGTATCTAAACCTATTTCATCGTGCAAAACCTCTATGGCATGAAGAACTTTTACCGTACCCTTATATTCTTTACCAATTGCTTCTAAATCACGGTTGATTTCATTTTTAAGCTTCTCATCGGCTTTCAAACTTTCATTAACCTTATTAAGAGTATCAAAACAACCATTGCAAACAGTCATGATATTTGCATTCAATTTTTCCGCTATTGAAATATTTCTAGCTGCGATGTGGAGCCACAAATTTTCATCAAATTGTCTACTGATTTCAGGATCCGAGCAACAAGTTGCTCCTTCCATATCAAGTAGTTCTATTCCTAATTTTTCGAACGCTTTTCTTGTTGCAGCTTCTACATGAAATTGGCTAGCAGGTATGGTGCAACCGAGGAAGAATGCAAACTTTTTCTCCATGGCTTTTCACCCAGTTTAGATTAATTTTTTCTTTTTCTCTAAACCAATTTTCTTAGTAAGTTCCTCAAGTTCTTTTACAGCTTCCTTATATTTCCAAGCCGTAGGCGGAACTGGTTCAAGTCCTATTTCCTCTCTCTCATCAGCTGTAAAATCTGAAAATTGCGGTAAATGAGCACTAGCTAAAAGTGCTTTAATTGCTCCAGCATAAGTTTCTGGGATTTTTCTTAAAGGTTTACGTAAAGGATAAAGATCTCTATTTTCCTCCAACGACCTCCACCCCATACAATTCTTTCAGTATTTTCCTAGCTTCTTCTCTTGTAACAAGCTGTAAAGCTCCAGTAGTACAGTACTTTACACATTTCGGATCAATTGTCCCAGTTTCCTTATCGTAGCAAAGGTCACATTTCCATGAAACCTTTGTTTCAAAATCGAACTGTGGATTTGACAATGGACATGCATAGTTGCAGGATCTACAACCAATACATTTAAGATTATCAATAAATACCCAACCAGTTTCCTTATCTTTTGTTATTGCATCTACTGGACATGCAGCAGCACAGACAGGTTCTTCGCAATGAGAGCATCTAATGGATTCAAAAACTCCTGGATTATCAGGATCTTCTACAACCACGTTACGAGATTTATCATAACTTAGAACACCAAAATGGTGGAAAGAACAAACTATCATACAAACAGTGCATCCAGAACACTTATTCTTGTTATGTATAATTACATATGGACCTTTTTCCTTAACAACCTTTAATACACTCATCTTTTTTCCTCCTAATCTTTTGCTAAAGCTTTCTGTATACATTGAGCAATACCTACAATTATTGCCTCAGGTTTAGGCGGACAGCCAGGAACATAAACATCCACAGGTATTGCTTTATCAACTGGGCCACCAAAAGTATAGGTAGGATTGTCATCATCTTTTAGAAAAACTCCTCCAGTCGTTGCACAAGCACCCACAGCGACAACGCCCTTTGGATCTGTCATTTGATTATATACTCTCTTAATAACAGGCACCATAGCTTTAGGAACTATACCCGTTACAACCATGATATCTGCATATCTCGGGTTATTTGTCAATACGATTCCAATTCTTTCTACATCGTATCTAGGAGTTAATGCCGCTGCAATTTCTATATCACAGCCATTACAGCCACCACAATGTGCATGAAATATCCATGGACTTCTAGTTCTTGCCCACTTCTTCCAACCCAACACAGATTCCTCCTAAACATATTTCCTAGTGTGTAAATTCAATTTTATAGCAAGCTTCTTCCTACAATCTGGACAATAATGTGAAGCAAGCTCTACATCATGTAAAATTTGTTCCTTCAAAGCAGAGTCTTCAAGTTTTTCCTTAATTCTATCAATAATCGCCCCAACTTGCTTATCTGGCATAAAATAAGTGCCACAATTTTCACATTTTCTTAGATCAATGGTAATAGTAGAAACAACACTATCAACTTTATCGGTTACCAAATTCCAATTTTGAGAAAGCTTAATTGCTTCGTCCTGCGGGCATATCAATTGACATCTCCCACAGTAAATACACCTACTAAGATATACTGTTAAAACTCTCTTTCCATCCTCATCTACATATTTGATTGCAGAAGCCGAACACTGCATACTACATGCTACACATCCCATACATTTCTCTTCATCGTACTCAGGTTGTCCTCGAAAGATTGGTGCAACAAAGGCGGGAGGGCCGAAGGGAAAATCAACTGTTACACATTTTTTAAGTCCAGTTAATGAAACTTTCAAGAGTTTACGTAATGCTCCAACTCTTCTTTCCTTCATTTTGATCATCTACCTATAATTTGTGCAAATGGTATATCAAACCAAGGCATATAAATTAGATAGGCCCAGATTATAGCTAGAATCGAAAACACAAGAGGATACTTAATAAACCAAGCAAAGGCGTCACTAGGTCTGTATCTCGGCATGAGAACACATATCAACGCCCATATAAAAACTAGAATAAACGTTACCACAATGAAATAAATTATTGTTAACCAAGTGAAACTAGTTAATGCTCCTCCTAGCAGGAAGTCTATTATTAACGTAGAAATCAGGAAGAATTTAATGTACCCTTCGATTTTAAACAATCCAAGAAGTCGTCCACTGTATTCAGCAAGTGGACCGTACACTATCTCATGTTCCGCTTCAACGATATCAAAAGGCTTTACATGCAATTTCCCCAACACTGATAGAAACAATGCAATTGCAGCAAACGGATTAAGAAACAAAAACCATGCGGGAAGATTTACACCAAAAACATTCAATGTATGTGTCATTTGATAGTTCACTATTTCCTGTACACTTAAAGTTGCATGCTCGACATGTCCAGCCATCAAAGCAATACTCAGCAAACTCAGTATAAAGGGGACTTCGTACGCTATTAGTAAAAGAATTTCTCTCTTACTACCAACAACACCATAAGGAGAACCACTAGAGGCCCCTGCAATCACATAGGCAACTGGAGGACCGTATAAGAGATAAATCAAAAGCAATACGCCAATACTATAGTGTGATAGAGGTGAAAAACCAGCAACCGGAACAAGCCAGATCGCAGCTATAGTACATGCCAGAGCAAAGAATGGTGCAAAATAGAAGAGTTTTTTCTTTGCAGAAGCTGGTATTTTTGGTTTTTTGCTAAGAAGCTTTAAAACATCAGCAAAAACCTGGTACCATCGCGCGGGAAAATACGGGCCTCTTCTCATTTGCATTCTAGCATATAGTTTCCTAAACTCGTAGAAGAATAAACAACCTAGTACGAATGCCGCTATAGGTATTAATACAAACTCCAGTATTGTCCAAATACTCCACATTTTCTTCCTCTCCTCTCAATGTAGTATATTTTAAGACTACTCACCTTTAGTTCTCTTCAGGTTTTTTCCTTGGACTTAACAGTTCTTCATCACTTATGTAGGGTGGGGCAGCATATCCCCCAGTGAAAATATCTTCTGCACGAACTCTCTTAGGGAATAAAACCGGGATAGCAAGATAAGAAACCACTACAACGATCGAGACAATTAAAATTTCAATGAAAATTTCTTCGTACAAGAAGAATTCACCATAATAAAACCTATGTAGGAAAATTCCTAGTAGCCCGACTATAACCAAAATTGCTGTAACAATAAGGAGAGACTTTCCCAACTCTCTTGACTTAGGATGGGTATCGTTTTTCGTCATCAGAATTTCACCAGCATTTAGCCCTTAATCTAGTATAACTGTCCTCTATAAGTCAGAAATTCATATATAAATTTTTTAATCCAAAGAGGTAGCTACACGAAAACTATATTTACTGATTAATAGTGTTTTATTGAAGTTTGTAAATCGAAAAGAATGACGAATTTCAATAATATAAACCTACGATATGCAGCAAAAATTTCGTATATCAAGCATAAGAATATGCAAAATGTACTAAATAAATAGCAAGAATGCGCCGCAACCATACCCAAAAAATCCAAAATCGGATTCCGCAAAAAATACGTTTGCAAAATAAATCTTTAGATCTACTTTCATCTTACAAATTTTTTCTTCCATAATTTTCGTAGTAAACAATGTCTTCTAATGCTTTTCTTGACGGAGGTATCGGTATTTTTTCTGGATATCCTAATGGTATTACTGTTAGTAAATGAAGACTCTCTGGGACCCCCAATATTTTTTTCGCTTCTTCTCTATCCATTGTTCCTATCCAACACGTTCCAAGCCCTAACTCCCAAGCTGCAAGCATCAAATTTTGAACCGCGCACGCACCATCAATAAGATGGGCATAGGATTTCTGCGGATCAGTTACAACAGCAATCACCACAGGGGCATCAGCTATAAACCAACCATACCTAGCAAGCTTAGCCAACTTACCCTTAGTCTCCTCATCCCTTATAATGATAAACTCCCATGGCTGACTATTCTTACTACTCGGAGCCCAGCGTGCAGCATCCAAAACCTTCAACACCAAATCCTTTGGAACATCTTTCTTCAAAAATTTCCTTATTGATCTCCTTTTCTTAATAACCTCAATAATAGACATGACATATCCCTCAAATACGATTAAATTGCTTAAATGCGTCAAATATTTAGGGAAACTAGTTTGTCTTTATACACGAAAATAGCTGGTATTCCACCTGTATGAATGAAAATCACATTATCATCTTTTTCAAAGTATCCCTCTTTTATCATACTTATTAGTCCCGTCATAGCCTTCCCTGTATAAACAGGATCCAGCAATATTCCCTCAGTTTGCGCCACGATCTTAATAGTTTCCTTTATTTCTTGAGTGAGAATTCCATAACCTTCACCAACATAATCATATAAGATCTCTACGTCACTTGGACTAAATGAGACATTTAAATCCAGTATTCTAGCACATTCTTTTGCTAAATTGAGTGTAGTTTTTACTAGCTGATGGTTATCTGGCTCAACACTAATACCTATAACCCTAGTTTTTACATTGAAAGCCTTACTTCCAACTAATAGCCCAGCTTGAGTAGCACCAGAGCCTGCTGCATGAACTATATAATCGATTTTAACACCCAAACTTTCAGCTTGATCAATTAACTCTTGGAAAGCATTAACATATCCAACTGCACCTAATGGAGAAGAGGGCGGTGCATAATATGGATTATATCCTTTTTCCCTGAATTCTTCCATAATATCCTTTAAAATAGATTTCATTTCATGTTGTTTTGCTTGAACAAAACGTATTTCCGCCCCAAATAACTTGTCTATAAGCAGATTTCCATCATAACTTTGCGGTTTCTCACCACGCAAAACAAGAACAGCCTTAACACCTAATTTTCTTGCAACAATTGCTACCGTACGAGCATGATTTGACTGTAGCGATCCTGGTGCAACTATCACATCAGCTCCCTTTTCTAAAGCATCTGCCATAACAAATTCCAATTTACACGCCTTATTACCGCCAAAAACCGGTCCCGTTAAGTCATCTCGCTTGATAAACATCCTTGGCCCATTCAAAGCTTTAGAAAGACGGTTCATTTCTTCAAACGGGGTCGGTAAATTTGCTAGTTTTACTCTTGGCAAATTATTTATTTTAGCCTTTAAATTCATTCTTCCTCCACCCTCTCTTCTTTATCTTCTCTCTTCTCTTTGAAAAAGTTCTTAAATCAAATATACTAACATTTTTAAAATCATCTGTATTTAAAGCTTATTAATTATAATGGCCAATAACGACTCCAAAGAGTACGATGGGTATGGAGAGGATAAAGCGATGAGGAATTTTTTTGCGGAAAAGTTGGAAAAAGCTGAATTAGGTTTAACATTCGATGATGTTTTAGTTAAACCATCTTATTCTGAAGTTCTCCCCTCAAATATTGATACTTCGACCAAAATTAGTGTAAATATAAAACTAGATATCCCACTTGTTAGTTCCCCAATGGACACGGTTACTGAAGCTGAAATGGCAATAGCTCTTGCAAAACAAGGAGGAATAGGCATAATACATAGAAATCTAAGCATCGAGAAAGGGGCAGATGAAGTGAGAAAAGTAAAAGAAAAGGGATTAAAAGTTGGTGCTGCCGTCGGCGTTTTTGATCAAAAAAGAGTTGAAGCTTTAGTGGATGCAGGAGTGGATTTAATAGTAATAGATACAGCTCATGGTCACAGTAAAGATGTTATTGAAAGTTTAAAACTTTACAAAAAAATGTACGAAGTAGATATTATGGCTGGAAACATAGCTACCAAAGAAGGTGCAATATCTTTAATCGAAAACGGAGCTGACAGTTTAAGGGTTGGAATCGGTCCAGGTTCTGCATGCATTACAAGAAAAGTGAGTGGAATTGGAGTTCCTCAACTTTATGCAATAGCATCTGTTGCAGACGTTGCAAATGAATACAATATCCCAGTCGTAGCGGATGGAGGAATAAGAGGTTCTGGAGACATTGTTAAAGCCATAGTTGCAGGTGCAGACTGTGTAATGATAGGGAACCTGTTTGCCGGGACAGACGAAGCACCAGGAGAAATAATCATCAGAGAAGGGAAGAAGTTTAAGAAATATAGAGGCATGGGTAGCGAAGAAGTTGTAAAGAAGCTTGACAGATATGCAAAACTTGTTCCGGAAGGCGTAGTAGGCTTAGTTCCATACAAGGGGAAAGTTGAAGATATTATACGCAAATTAGTAGGTGGATTGAAAACTGGGATGGGATATGTTGGAGCAAAAAACATAAAGGAACTAAAATTGAAGGGAAGTTTCATAAGAGTTTCCCCTCTCGGAGAAAGGGAAAACCAGCCTAGAAACATTTTTATTGATAAAACTTTTCCATGAAACCTTTTTAATCTATAATTTCCTGGAGAATCGTATAACATTACTAGCAGGTTATGCAGTATTTTGAATATTAGGTATAAGCTAAAAGTTCTTCTTTACCGATTTTTCTTTTCTTTTTCTTTGAGTTTTCCCAGTCGTTATATATCTTAATTAGCGATTCCACGTATTCTTTTAATTTTTTAGTTCTATCCGCATCTTTTAGTGTTTCTTTTAATTTTGATTCTAAATCTTGGCACATGTTTGCTGATCCAACTAGACCGTACATATTTACTAAATTTCTAAGGATAAAACCCTTAATTTCATCGCTATTTGCTTTTTCAGCTAGTTTCAATTGGTTCAAAAGCCATTCAATAACTTGAATACTCATAATATCACCGCAGAACCAACTTACCTAATTATATTACTTCTTAAGGTATTTAAATTTAATAGACCGATAAAACTAGTAAAGCTTAATATAAACGCGCCAAAATAAAATTCTCGAAAAATAGATATATTGTTTTATAAAATATGATAAATAAAAGAGAATGTGTGTAAATTTTAGTCTGCGAGTATTCTTTCAATTTCCTCTTCTGCAAGTTCGTCGATCGTTGGAATACCAGTAACTCTTCTTGCTCTCTCTGTTAAGGATGCTAGGTCTTTTCTGTCTAGTAGTTCAAGTTTCCATTTTCTGACTCCAGCCATTAATTGTTGGAGTCCTACGCCGATTCTGTCTACGAAGTAGGTGTACAGTCCAATGGCGCCCACAGGTAGTTTCTTGTAGTCTTCACCGAATCTCTTCTTTAATTCTGGGACGGTTACGAAGAATTTCTCAGGATTGTCGCCATAAAGGCTTGCAAATGTCTTTGGAAGTTTTCCTTTTTCAGCTAGCTCAGCGAAGTAGCTAGCTTTCATTACCGCCGTTATTGGTGCTCTAGCCATTGCAACAGCTTTTACATAGGGTCCATCACCAAAGTTACTCATTGCGATGGCCTTGAATATTTGAGTCTCGTTTATGAAGCCACCAGCCATGGCTATGTCAGGTATGTGTTTACCTTTCTTCTTTAGAATTTCGAGACACTTTAACACTTGTGCTTCTAGGTAGACTGTTGGAGTTGCACATTCATCCATCATTGGTACTGGGCTCATTCCAGTTCCACCGCCTGCACCATCGAAGGTCACTAGGTCTATCTTTGCTTCTGAAGCAACTTTTAAGGTCCATGCAACTACTTCAGGCCTGTATGCGCCAGTCTTTAAGAATACTTTCTTTGCACCTTGTTCTCTTAGCCATGCTATGTCTTCAACGAAGTCTTTTAGATTAGGCATGCCTACTCTGCTGTGTCTTTCAAAGGTTCTGATGATTCCTTCTTTGAAGGCTTCTTGTACTACAGGGTCTTCTGGGTCTGGAATTACAACATATCCACGTTTCTTAAGCATAATTGCCTTGTTCAGATCACTGATTCTAACTTCTCCACCGATAGCTTTAGCACCTTGTCCCCATTTTCTTTCAATTACATTTACTTCTAGTTTTGAAATTGCATAAACATCTACACCGAGTCTCTGGTCTTCTACGTTTGTTTGTACTACTATTTCTCCGTATTTCCCGTCCCACCATTCCTTGAAAGTCTTTACTCTGTATTCTAGGTCTTTTGAATATGTGACTTTTCCATTGGTAATTTGTGCTTCAGGATCCATTCCACAGACATTTTCTCCGATAACTTGGATTGTTCCTGAGATTGCTGCGCCTACTGCTAGTCCGTCCCAGTTTTTCTTTGCTACGTATGTTGAACCTAAAGCTGCAATGAAAACAGGTACTTTAAGAGGTACTCCTCCGACACTTGTCTCTATTTGAACATTTGGGAAAATAGCAACATCGGGATCAGCTTCGATTCCCTTTGCTCCTCTTACTTCAACCATTATTTGTAAGTGCGACCAGTCTAGGCCAAAGTCTTTGTTTGCAGCGGCTGTACTGTCACCGAAGTATTCTGGATCTGGGTAGAGAACTTCTCTCCCTCTAAAAGCAGATTTTGAGATCTCACAAAGAACCGGACATTCCTTTATACATATTGGGCACATTCCACTGAGGGGAGAAACGTCGGATACTCTGGTTCTAGTATTAGTTGTCGATTTTGCATTTAGCCAGCTTTTTGTCATAGTTAACACCCATGTTGAAAAACTTATAGATGGTATATATTAAAATTTCTGTAAATATATTTCAAGAATAATCTATTTATTTTTCAATTATATTGTGGATTTTGACAAACACCAAATTATACTATGTAAAATTTAAATACCAAAAACTATACAAACTCAACAGCTTCTCTTTCCCTCCCCCAATTCAACCAACAAAAAAACATAAAACAACAAGTTAAAACATATAAAAACTCAAAACATAAATCATGTGAAATCTATAGAATGATTATTTTTATGGAAATTTTCGAAGCAATTTTAACGCTATTGTTTCCCAAAGTTCAAACCCTAATCAAGAAATATAACCATAAAACACTTTATTAAAGAACTAAGAGACACCCGATACCAAAATGTTGGAAAGAGGAAAGCACGAAAACATTCTGCGAGTTAGAGGTGCTATGGTCATCGACAAAGGAAAATTATTGCCTGCAAACCAGAAATAAACCACTAAACATCGTTTCTATATGCTAAGTTTTTAATGAAACAAAATAATTTAAGGACTTCTACATCAATTTGTTTGGGGAGATTTAGATGAGCATTGAACCTCTGACAAAAGTTGACGAAAAATATATTGTTGAGACGTTAAAAAATTTGATTAAAACGAAACCTGTGAACCCTCCAGGACAAGAGGAAGAAGCTGCTCTTGTAATTAAAGAAGAACTTGAAAAACTAGGAGCAAAAACAACTTTAGACTACGTAAAGCCGAAAAGACCAAACATAACAGGGACATTCGAAGGCGAAGAGCGAAAAGGAAAAGTCCTATTGTTTAACGGGCATACAGATGTCGTTCCACCTGGACCAAACTGGACCATAGATCCTTTTGCAGGAATAGTAAAAAACAGTAGAGTTTATGGCCGTGGAGCTGTAGATATGCTTGGCGGTCTCGCAGCAATGCTAGGTGCAATTAAAGCTGTTGTTGACAGTGGATATGAATTTAAAGGCAAACTTCTGTATACTGCTGTTATAGCTGAAGAAACTGGAGGAGACGGAGCAATAAAACTAGTTAAAGATGGAATTAAAGCTGACTACGCTTTTGTTAGCGAGCCAAGCGACCTCGAAGTAGTTATTGCTGAAAGAGGATTAATCTGGTTCAAAATAAAATGCATAGGGAAAGCGGCACATGCATCTATGCCACACCTCGGAATAAATGCGATAGAAATCCTTGCAAAAGCACTTCTAGCTATAAAAGATATTAGGTATGATTATGAACCTCATGAACTCTTAGGTTATCATACATTTAATATAGGACTTATTAAAGGCGGAGTAAAAACAAACGTTGTTGCTCCAGACTGTGAAGCAACCATAGATATAAGAACAATTCCCACCTTATCCTTTGAAACAATAGAAGAAAGAATTAGAGAGACCCTGAATATCTTTGAGAAAAATTACGGTGTAAAATTCGAGGTTCAGGTTATTGAAAAAGCAGAACCCTTTGAAGTCAGTAAGGATTCGGAAATCGTAAAACTGACGTGTGAAGCATTTAAAGAAGCATTAAACATGGAACCAAAATTTGGAGGCATGCCTGGAGCAACTGACGGAAGATTTTTCATCAAAGTAGGAATACCAACAATTATACTTGGTCCTGAGCCACATTTTAATGCTCATAAAGCAGACGAATATGTTGAAATAGAAAGCTTAGTCAAACTAGCAAAAATCTACACCCAAATAATACTAAAAACACTTATCAAACAATAAAATCTCACATTTTTCTTCAAAATTTTTATATATTTATTTTTCCGATTATTTAAAGGGAGAGGTGTTCTAAATGGAATTTTGTTCAGAAGAATATTTGCAAGAAGTTATGAAAAGAACTAATTCTGACGAAGAATACCTAAAACTCGCTAAAGGAGACTATACTTCTTATACATTCATAATTGAACCAGAACCAGAGAAAGGTGTTAATAAACGGCTTGTTATGGGCTACACCGTTGAAGACGGAAAATTCACCAGCATATGGTCTGGCGAAAAACCCACCGAGTTTGTCATCTCAGGGAAATATGGAGTTTGGGTTGATATACTAAGAGGTAAACTCGGTGTCACCAGAGCTTTCCTAACAAGAAAACTAAAAGTTAAGGGCAATTTAATGAAACTATTAAAAATGACAAAATCAACCAATAGATGGCTAGAAATCTTAAGAACCATACCAACAGAATTCCACGGAGAATATGCACAATATAATATTAAGGGCGAAGAAAAATAGCAATCAAAATTTAACAAGGATGTAGACCCCATGTATAAAATGCATATTGAAGATTTACATATTGATAATTTAAAAGACCAGATTTCCGTTTGCGTACCTAACAAGTATCTAAGTGACAAAATGCTTCGTAAAGGTGTTGAAGAAAAGAAAAAATGGCTAGAAAAAATGTTAAAGAGTTATGGTTCATGTTCAAAAATTGCTTATCTTAACAATGAACCCATAGGTATGATTCAATTTTACCCTGAAAAAGCCATACCATATAAAGTGGGAGCAAGAGATCAAGTTATAGAAATTTCATGCATATTTATTGGAGACAAATCCTTACAAGGAAAAAGTATTGGTTCAAAACTTCTAAACAGTTTAATAGAAGACTTAAAGAAACCCTTACCATACTTCAATAATAAACCCTGCAAATTCATAGTTACACATGCCTTCAATGCCGAAAGCGGAATACCACAACACGTATTCTATCTGAAAAGAGGATTTAAACAAATACCAGGACTATCAGAAATAGACCTATACTACCCAATAACAGGAGAATACGAACCCCCCAAAACAAAATCAAGAGAATATAAACCTTTACCGGAGGACTACGGTTCAGCCATAATATTTTATTCCCCCGCCTGCCCATTCTCCATAAAATTCGCAGAACAAATCAAAGAACTAATAAGAGAAGTCGCAAAAGAAATACCAATCAAAATAATAAACACATGGGAGCATCCAGAAGAAGTAATCAAAAGAAATACACATAACCCAATAGTTAATGGCAAAGAAATAAAAACATTCTTCATGGACAAAGAAAACTTTCAGAAAGAAGTTAGAGAGGCGCTTAAACACGAATATAAAATATAATTTTGACCTTCGTCTAATAAGGTGTTGACTTGTAAACTTATACGTGGTACCGACTCACTGTTTGACGTATTGAATAACTTATCAAACTAAGGTAACAATGTATTATCAGGCTAATTAAGCCATACATAATTTTAAAGGATGTTTACCATCGCTAATAACTGTTCAAAATACTACAGATTATTTTATCCAAAGAACCAGTCTGTATCATTTAATTTTAAAAAGAGCAAATATTTGAAAACATAAAAGTTTACATAAAACTTGATCAGCAATTTTTGCTAAATCACTGAACCTTAGAACGGTCATCTTTTAAGTTTGATTTAATCGGTGTTTTTCAAGTGTTTATGAATTTTTGGTAGAATTTCTCCAGCTTTTCCTCTTAATGTATACTGGCAGATTGGTGTTAGAGGCGTGTCTGTTACATTTATTTCGATTAGTGTTCCTCCATGTTCCCTTGTTATAAGTGGTAGTGATGCTGCTGGTTGGACAACGCCACTTGTACCTATTATTAGCATTACATCGCTTTGAGCAGCGAGTTTAAAAGCTTCATGTAATGCATCCTGCGGTAAAGGTTCATGAAACCATACTACGTCTGGTCTCATAAGACCTCCACATTTTTCACATATAGGAGGTATCTGACTTGGCGGAGAATTCAACACGGTCTTCCAATTACAATTTACACATTTTATTCTCCAAATGTTGCCGTGAAGCTCTATAACATTTTTTGATCCAGCCCTAAAATGCAAACCATCTACATTCTGTGTTATAACAGCTTTTATTATACCTTCCTTTTCCATTTCCGCCAAAGTTATATGTGCTGGGTTAGGTTTAGCCTTACTAATTAAATCCATTCTCCAAGCATACCATTCCCAAACAAGCCTAGGATTCCTTTGAAACGCAAAAGGAGTAGCTAAATCTTCAGCTCTATATTTTTTCCAAAGCCCATTCGTACCTCTAAAAGTTGGTATGCCGCTTTCAGCAGATATTCCTGCACCCGTCAATACCACGGCGTTTTTAGAACTCCTTAAAATATTTGCAACAGTCTTTAAGAGGTCTTCCATTCGAACCTCACCATTTAAATTAAATGATCGTTGATATTTTAGTGATTAGTGTTGATGTAAAGTGGAGGTTTAAAGGTGAAAAGAACTGTTCTTGGTATCTTTTTAACATTTATCTTTGCATGTGCAATAGTTTATTTTGAAAAATTTTACCAATCTATGGGATTACCAGATGTAAGTGATATTTCAGCTTTACAAACATGGCTATATTCTGTTGCAGAGAAAGTTATACCTTTATTGATAATTCCATTCACACTTTTCATGAACGGGGATTATATTCCAATCATAGCTTGGGGGATTGCTGGCTTTGCAGGTGGAGCAATAGCTAAAAGCTACAGCAGAGCGTTCCTAATATCTTTGATAAGTGTTGGACTAGTTATATTAATCTTAATGCTTTTACCAACGGGACTCAGTGCAATATATGCTCTTGGAGTAGCTTCAATCGAATATGACTGGGGAGTCGCTGTCGCCATAACCTTAATAGCTGCACTAATAGGTTCAAGCTTAACAATGAGCGAAGAAGAATAAATTAAAGGTGTTCCTACAATGATTACAGGGATAATATGGAGCGACCGATATGCTGAAGAGGGACACATGCTTTTAAAAACAAGATTAAAACCAGCATTCAACTATCTTAAAACAATGAAAATTTTTGAAAATCCAAATATCAAATTATGTGAACCAATACCTGCTTCTGAAGAAATTATCCAAAAAATACATACAAAGGACATGTTAGTAAAGGTTAAAGCAACCGGATACTATGAAATCGCAAAACTAACCGCTGGAGGTTGCGCCCTAGCAGGAGAACTTATATGGAAAGGAGAAATAAACAATGCCTTTGCCTTTACAGCAGCCGCAGGCCACCATGCATCAAGAGATTTCTTCTGGGGCTTCTGCTACATAAACAACGCAGCAGTCCTCGTAGAAACCCTAAGAGAAAAATACAACGTCAAAAAAATTTTAATTGTCGACACAGATCCTCATTTTGGAGACGGAACATGGGAAATATTCGAAAACGACGAAAACACATTTCACCTAGAGCTTCACGGTGGTGGACCCTTAGAACCAAAATTCGGAAAAAACTCTGTCAGCATTCCACTTCCATCAGAAAGCAGAGACGAACATATTCTCTACGCTCTCGAAAAACTTCTAAAACCAATCACAGAAAAATTCAACCCCGAACTCATAATATGGGAATTTGGACATGATGCACACCACCAAGACTACGGCGCATGGCAACTAACAGTACCTGGATTCACAAAAATAGCCGAAACACTGGTAAAGATATCCAAAGAAACATGTGATGGAAAACTTATAGTTCTCTTAAGCGGCGGCTCAAACGAAAACGTGGCAAAACTATCAATATACGGCATCATATCAACCCTCGCCGAAATTCCCTTCAAAGTCAAAGACACAAGCTATTTACATGAACAAAACACAGACATTAAGGAAGAAATTAGAGATATTATAGAGAAAAATACAGAGAAGGTCCTTGAAATTATATCATGAACTACAATTTTTCCCTAATGTTCCTATTCTTAATTTAGATTTAATTCTTCTAGCTTACTATTTTTCTGGGATTGCATTATAGAAGGATACTCTACTTACGAGAGGCTCTGACATATACTCTTTTGTTTATATCAGTTTTATAATCATTATTTAAGCTATCATTTGCATATGCCCTTGCTCTAATCTTTATTTTACCATTTTTCAAAAATACAAGAGGCACAACTAAAACTTTCCGTTCTACAGGTTTGATTTCTTCGAGAATGTAGTATCCTTGTGACCAATCTTCTAAAAGTCTAATGGAATTTCTAGGTATTGTATCTTTAAATTCAACTTTAACATTTTTAAGGGGAATATCCTTAGCATGGTTTTCCAAAATAACTCCAATAGAAGTTTTCTCTCCAACAATATATTCTTTATCGACTTCCATTCTCAATTCGAGTACGTGGTTTTTTACAGCTTCAAAACTTTTGGAAAGAAGCTTTAAAAACTTATTCTTACCACTAAAATTTTGTCTAATTTTTGTTAGTAGTTTGGTGACTGTTTTGATAGTTAAATTTGTAGATGAGGTTATAAATTCGGAAAATATTTTAGTTGTAGGATCATTAACATTGTTTAAATATTTCTGGGCAATTTCTAAAGCATCTGTGAGATTCCATGCTATAAGGTTGAACAGTGCAGCTTTAAAAGCCCAAAAAGCATTTTTAGTGCTTAAGTAGATTTTCTGATATAGTTTTGATGCTTCAGAATATAAATCTCGGTTAAAATCTTCAGCTAAAACATGCTGTAGTAACATTCCACTTTCTTTAAGGTTAAAGTGTTCTTCAAATCTTTTCAAAAAGTTTAGAAACATGAAAATATTTTTTATTTTTTCCTCTCCGATGTAAGAACTTGTGGATATGCCTGGAAAGTATTCTGGGAAATGTTTACATTTATCGGGGGTTAAAATTACAGTTAAAACTTTGCTCCAATATTCTCTACTTTCAATGAATTCTGGTAAAAGTAGATGAAATGCTTCAGAGATCAGGAATGTTTCATAAGGTTTTTCAAGTAAAGAAACATCAAGAAAAACTTTCTCATTATTCCTAATTAAAATTTTACCTAAATTTTTCTTTAAACTGATTACTGGAACCTTTCTTGGTTTGCAATTACATAAGTATTTCAGTTTTTCTAAGATTTTTAGAAATTCTTTGTGGATTTTAGCTGAAAGTTCTGGTAGTGTTGGTGGCTTTTCAATTTTTTCTTCAAAGCGTATCAAAAGTTTGGTTTTTCCTTCTAGTAATTTCTTTATTTTTTCGAAGTCTTTAAGGCTGAATGTATCTGCGCCGGAAAGAAAACCTCCTTGGAGGAAATAGTATATGCGAACGGAGTTCTCAAAATAACTGATAACAATGTATTCTATAGGTCCAATTTTGTAGTATAGCGTTCCTTTCTTTTTAATTCTTAAAACTTCTACCCTTTTTGCTCTTTTTGCTTCAAATTCTTCTTTTGCAAACTCTCTTAAACTAAGAAATATTTGTCGTTCAGTCATAGGGAGGTTCCCTTTATCTTTTTGTAAGCTTCAAAAGCTGCATTATAAGTTTCATGCATTTCCTCTTCACTTGTAACCCCAACAGCTACACTGTCCACGTATTTATACACAAATTCAAAAGCTTCTAAAGGTTTAATTTTACCAGCAGCTAAAGGCTTAATAGCAATTACTGTACGACTACAAGATTTAATAGCTTCCAGAGACTCGTTAAAGTCTGGATCCATAGCGTAGCCAATTTTGTTAAGGGGAGCTAAAACCACCTCTACGGGAACGTTTTCGTTTTCAACCCATTTTAAAGTTATACCTGGTTGATGCGTAGCTAAACCTGGAGTGATTCCAAAATCTTCTAAAATTTTAACATTTTTACTCACAACGTCTAGATTTCTTCTATCAGCAATTTCGGCATGAATAGCTACAACTTCAGGTTCTAAAGGTTCTAATGTCTTTATTCTAGCTATTAATCTATCATCGGTGAAATCTGTACTATAAACTACAAAAGGTTTAACATTGCTTCGCTTAGAAGCTTCAATCAAGGCTTTTATAGTTTTATCAGCAAGTAATTGAACAGCTTTAACACCGAATTCAAAACTTTTAATGAAAAGCCTAACCATGTTTTCAGGCTGCATATAAAACGTCATATAATACTTGAACGCTCTTACACCAAATTGTCCAGCCCCAATAAAAGGACTTGTACCCATCAAAAGTCGAGGCACTTTAACACTCATACCCAATCCCCAAAATACATAGAATTCCACATCTTAAAAGTTTGTTGAAAGAAAACTAAGTTCATAAAATAATTTTAGCAAGGAAATACTAAGAATGCGATTCTAAGGACTCTAAAAAGAAGTTGGAAAGGAATTAAATGTTTTACAGCTTTTTCTTTACAACCGCCACTGCTATGATTATTATAATAGCAGCAATTGTGCCACCTGTTACTGGTATGAACCATTCGCTGATTCCTAGATGTACATCTGTGCTTTTAATCTTTATTTCTAGCTCGTAGCCCATGTATTTGCTATATCCTTCAAGTAAAACTCCTGAAGCTTTATCATACACTAGGTAAAATTTGTTACCATCAGCTGTTTCATTGCCAAATATTATAACATGTCTTGGAAGACCTAGATAGAAGGCTGCAGAATTCTCTTTAATTAATTGTACATTGTTTTCTCTAGCTGCCTCAGTAATATTGTCCCACACGGGTTGGACCACTAAACTTAAGCTGAAGGGCCAGAAACCTATTGCAAGGTTAAAGCCGATTATAGATAAATCGACATTTTCGGCTGTTAAATTACCAATTATAATATCCGCGTAAGCCTTTGTCTCCGTGATATTTGTGAAAGTTAATGCTATAGTGTCTCTAGCTGAAATATTAACTTTAACAAGTCCTGTACCTGGGTCCCACCACCATAGAAGATCTTCCATGCATTTTACAACTTCCCACTCTACCGTTTGACCTACTTCTACACGCCAACTTGATGCTGCAGCTACGCTATAAAATGCAGTGTAGGTTAGAATAAGGGCGGAAAATGCAAATAGTAACGTTATTTTCATATACTTCCCAATTTTCATTTTTCTACCTCCAATTTCCATTTTAAAGTGTTAAATTTATTTAGTAGGAGAGTAGTTTTGTTATGTTTGAGAATTGTGAGGGCCAATATTTCCATTCAACAATATCATCGCTGTTTAGATAGTATTTGTTTGCTGCTACCATTGGAAGTTCTCCATTAACCCAGTACTGCCACCACATATTGTTATTATTCTCGTTGTTTCTAACGCCATTTATGGCGTCGATAAAGACATAGGGACCTTCATAATGATATTCTACGCTAGCTACTAGCAATAAGGCATGTAAAACTGTTGTATTAGGTGGATCTAAGTTAATTCCCGTAAATTTTTGAGTACTTCCATTTCCGTAATCGATTATAATTGTAATGTTATAAGCTGGCTTGATTTCATGTTGAGGATTTTCTATTGGAGAGTATTCTGGTGCCAAATACATCAATATTGTAAGAGCTGACACGTAGACAATTACCATGAGGAGAAGTAGGGTTATGGTGAGTTTTCTTTCCATTTAATTTCCTCCGTTACTCCGTTGCCTATACCTAGAACGTTTTTCAATGCTTTTGACACAGGGATTAATAGTGCTCCGAAGATCATTGTGTTACTTATAACGTGTACAATTGAAAACCATGCCCCTGCTATTAAAACGAGAAGAAGCTGATGTTCCAATCCAAAAGCTATGGCGTATGCGAAATTCGTGGCCAAATCATATATGATTGTAAGTATACCTCCTAAAGCGGCGGCTCTCAACATTTTCTCCGAGTTATGGCTGGAAACGTTTAAAATTCTGTTTGCTACACCGCCAATTGCACCGATAAATGCCATACAACTTACTTGTGCAGCAAAAATAGGTGGAACTGGTCCGCCCCAAGGATTCCATGCTGCATAAATACTCATTGCTATGAGCCCTACTAGGGTTCCAATGTATGAACCATAGAGATATCCAGTTATGAAAACCATAAAAGTCATTAGTTCAATGTTTGGAATCATCGATAATGTATATGCGGATGCTATTGCCATACTAGCAAATATAGCTGTTATGGAGATTCTTCTACTTTTCAATTTAGTCGATGAAGTATCCATGCCCTCACCCAAACATGTAGGATATTTTATCCTACAATATGAAAATCAATATTTATACTTTACGATCAAGAAAAATCTACGATAACCTGTAATTTTTCCAGAATGTTAATAGCATCAAGTTATAATATCCAATAAAAAAAATAGGAGATTAAGATTTCGAATCCTACGTCTTAGAAGTTACGTTACATTGTCTTGAAATGTAAATGAGAGTTCTCCGACACCTTGTATGTTCGTCCTAACATCTATCCTATGAATCCCCGAAGGTAATTTTGTTCCGCTAACCATAATTGTCATTTTATCGTTTTCTTTAAATGTTAACGGATTTGAAAACGATATATCGCTGGATTTTACTTCTTTGCCACCAATGTTGATATATGTTGCGTTAACATCCATTAATATCCCGTCTACTTTCAATTCTATTGGTGCTATGAGTACAACGTCCCCAACATTGTTGTGGAATGTTAGTTCAAATCCGTTTTTAACGTTTTTTAGTGTTCCAGGTACATATATTCTTGAAATAATTGCTGGCATCATTGTTCTGACTGTTTCTGGAATTATTACAGGAGGAACTGACATCATCTGAGGGATTGTTGGTTGAGGCGGCTTTGCCTCTGGAACTTTTGGAACTTCACTTACTGGTTCCATACTTCTTAACCTAGCAAAGTCTATAATTATTGATATTTCCTTACCAACAGAGATCTTTGCAGAAATAAAATCAGGATTTTCTGGTAAATTAATCGTACTTCCTATGGTTTCTATATATCCTTGTGGAATAGTATCACTCCACCTTTTTAGGAGAGCAGCTATTTCTTTTCCCTTCATATCCTTCTTAATGGGTTCAAAAGTAGCTCTGTATGTGCGTCTTTCAACTTCGTATGCTGCTCTCCAAAGAGCACCTTCAATTCCACCGTACATTGCCCCTTTTGCAACTCTAGCGACACTTGCGACAGTTTTCAATAACCCAAATCCACCTTTTTTCTTTGCTCTAAAAGTGAATTTATAATTTCCCTCTCCATGCCCTGGTTCTAACAACTCGTCTACATGATAGGTAGAATTGTCGTTTTTCATTTTTTCAGCTGCTTCATTCAGTTTCTTAGCTAATTCCTCAACTCTCATAAAGACTTCCCCTATTCATCAATTATGAATGCTAAGAAGGGAGTATATCTCCCCTCTCAGCACTCAAGACAATAGGGAGCATTCTTATCTAAATAGTGGGTTTAAAGTCGTATTTAAATTTTGCTTTATCTAAATGAAGAATTAAATTTTGAACCTAAAATAGGGCTTCGCTAAAAACAAGTGATCAATCCTAATGATGAAAAATTATTAAATATTGTTAGTAAAATCTATTTCTTCCTTATAGTTTGTCTAAAGTCTCCAAGAATTGCTGAGGGTGGAGGTAGATCTATCATTGTAACAAGACCTGGTTTTGCTTTAAGAACTCGTGGAATCATGTTAACAACCATTGCAACCGTTGCTAAATCCCCTGGAGTTCCCATACTATTCCTCCAATGTAACCTTGGATTACCTTCTATTACAACTTCTTCGTAATCTTCAGCTCCCACAGCAGCTACAAGCTCCAATTTAATAACCTCCTCCCCATTAATATATCCTAGTCCTAATCCTCGTATTCCAGCAACCTCTCCAGGCTTCACCTTAAAATACTCCGTTTCTAAGGTTTTTTCAGCAATTACTGGTTCTTGAACCTCTTCAATTTTATCAATTTTCCACCCTAAAGCAGTGGCGACTAACATAATTGATTCAGCATAACCTACATGAGCTGTAATTTCTCCAGCATCAAGCTTCCGCTTAAACTCCTCTGGACTAAGACCCAAGCCAATTTTCTTTTGAAAAGAATATCTACGTTTTGCAGCATCAAGAGATCTTACAGCTTTTATATTTTCAACGGTTTCGCAAACCCCGGTAAAAGTAGCAACTAAAGTATCAAATATGAAACCAGGATTCACGCCAGATCCTAGCACAGTTACACCATACTCTTTAGCCAACTTATCCAATTTTTCACTAAGCTCTGGATATCTGTAGTATGGATAAGCCAAAGTTTCACACGTGGAAATAACGCTTGAGCCAGCTTTAACAGCTTGAACTATTTGAGGATATACTTTGTCTAAGTAAGAGCCGGTGGCATGCAATGTTATATCTGGCTTACTTTCAGAAAAAACTAAGGAAGCATCACTGGACACTACGACACCTAGTTTTTCTTCTAACCCCAAAATGTCTCCAAGATCTCTACCAACTTTTTCAGGAGAAACATCTATGGCTCCAACAATCTCAATACCCTTTTTTGCGAGTATAAATTTAGCTATACGAACTCCTATAGCTCCAACACCATAAATAACAGCACGTACATTTTCCATTGAACAACCTCCAACAATATAAGATGGTTGTATAAGACATTAAAGTTGTAGACTTAAATTGATGTCGTTGTCTGCATATATCTTAGTTGTATCAGCTTAAAATATAATAATAAAAAGAACTGTTGGCGTGTGTTGTTTATTTTATTGTCTTAGCAACAAGTTCTACTACATCATACACCTTTAGATTTGTTTTTTCCTTGTTAATAGCTTCCACAAAATTGTATTTGCAGAAGGGGCATGCACTCACCAAAGCATCAACTTTCATCCCTGATACTTTCTTTATCTTCTCTGAACCAATTTTCACCGCGAGTTCTCCTTCCAACAGTTTTAGTCCTCCACCAGCGCCACAACACAAGGAAAACTGCCTATTAGGTGTCATTTCCACAAGTTCCAAATTTGAAATTTGTTTTAGAACATCTCTAGGTTCCTCGTAAACCAGTCCATGTCTACCTAAGTGACAAGGGTCGTGATAAGTAACTTTCATGTGTTCAGGCAATGTGTTTAACTCTATTTTCCCTTCTTTCAGAAGTTTATCGAGAAATTGTGTTGTATGAAGTACCTCGAAACTCGTATCACCTAGAATTTCGGGGTAGTCGTATTTTAATGCGCGAAAACATCCTGCACAACTAGTTATCACAGTTTTTGCTCCAGTGTTCTCAATGGCTTTAACTACTTTTTCGGCGGTCTCAACAGCTTTTTCCCGAAAACCTATACGTAAAAGTATTGATCCGCAACACCATTCATCTTTAAGAATTGTGAAATCCACATTTGCTGAACTTAATATTTTCATTGTTGCTTTACCAATTTCAGGAGTTCTAAGAGAAGTGGTACAGCCAACAAAATAAACTGTTTCAGCTTCTGTAGGCATCTTTGATAACTCTTCTCCCAACCATTCAAACCTCTTGTCTGAAGGAGTTAAATAAGGATTACCGTATTTTTCAATACTTTCAACGATTGCTGCATGTTTTTCCGAAACAAGAATCTTGCTGCTAACAAATTCTCTAACTTTCTCAAAGAGTTGCGATACTTCTAGCTCTGCGGGACAAATTGTGCCACAATTATTACATAATGTGCATCTATACAGATTTTTAGCTACCTCTGGGCTAAGTTCTAATTTTCCTTGAAGAAGGGCTAACGCTATTTGTATTTTTCCACGTGCAAAATCTGTTTCAAAACCGGTAGAATTTTTCCAAACTGGACATGCGCCATCAATGCCATGCTCTATATCTACGGGGTCTCTGCATAATCCGCATCTACGACACATTAACAATTCGGATATGATTTCCTCAACTTCTTCCATCTTTAGTCCTCCAGAAAAACTCCTGGATTCATAATATTATTTGGATCCAAAAATTGCTTAATTCTACGTAGAAAACCATAGTACTCTTTTAGTTTTTTAAGTTCTCCAACCCAGTAAGGCGCCAGCTTAAAAGGTACACATCCAATTTCTAAAAGTTTACTAGCAAGCTCCGCATGAGCCTCCTTAACCTTCTCAAAAGCCTCTTCGTCCTCAACTTCAAAATAGAGATGTGGATAAAAGTTATACGATCTACCTGACATAAGACCGGAAGTATGTCCCATTAAACCATGCTTGTCTAAGACTTCTCGAATAGCTTTTGCAGCTTTATCCCACCTCATAATCGGAGCATGATGATAAAGTATCCTCCAATAATATGGATGCATGTAGCTCGCTTTTGCATATACCCTCATTCTATCTGTCCATTCTCCTTTAGGAAACTGTGGAACATCAAGATTTCTTCCACCTATACGAGCGACTATCGACTCCATCAATTCATAATCATGTTCAACAATGTCTTTACGTCCCCCTATTGTTAATGATACAACATATGGAGGCCATTCTATTTGAGGTATACCGTATTCTTCGCCAAGAAAATCTATGAAGAAAGCGAGAATATCTCCCTCATAAATACATGCGTGAAGAACAGATATATTATGGAGCAGAAGTTGTCTTAAGAACTCCATTGCCCCCTTAGCTTCTTCAAAACCATAAGTCACATACTTAAATTCTTCTGGACGCTTATATATCTTCAAAGCAACCTCTGTAATTATCCCAAAAGCTCCAAGAGAACCTATAAAAAGCCCAGTAAGATCTGGTCCAAAAGCATACCTCAAATAGTGCCCTGGTGAATTAGGATTCGCCATACTTCCAGTAGTAATTATTTCACCCGTAGGTAACACAACTTTTAAGCCTAAAACTTGCTCGCCAGTACAGCCGTAGAGAGCCGAACCAGGCCCCGCACCGTTTACCGCAACATTTCCAGCTACAGTTGCTGAAAGAGAGCTCTCAGGATAAATAGGAAACCACAAACCCTTCTCCATCAATATTTTATCCAATTTTCCAAAAGTTATACCAGCCTCCACCGTAACCGACAAATTTTCCTCATTAAGATCTAACACCTCATTCATCCTAGTTAAATCTATGATTATACCTCCTCTTCTCGCTAAAGCCTCTGCTTGAAGTCCTGTTCCTCCACCTCGAGGAATAATTGGAACCTTATATTCATTTGCTAATTTAACGATTTCAGCAACTTCTTCGGTAGTTCTCGGTCTTACAACAAGGTCAGGCATGTAAGAATCAAATCCTGTAGAAGCTGTCACACTATAAGTAAGAAGCACATCAATGCTATCTGAAACATATTCTTCGCCAACAATGTCCTTTATTCTCTTAGCTATTTCCTTAATTTTCATATCTTTAGACAAAAACAACCCTCCAACACAGCTAAATATTGTGAATTACTTGAATATTTGTTTTAATTTTAATACATCGCTAAGAGATCCTTTGACTTTCATTTTTCGTCTAATTAGAGCCCATGCAGCACTTTTTGTGCCTTCAAATAACCCTATTAATGTCTCTCTATCTATTTCAATTCTCATATCAGGATTTTCAACTTCTCCTTCTTTTACCGTTATGTTGCCATCTTTAACCTCAAATATATATTTTTCACCAGATTTCAAAGTTAATTGAACAATGCGGTTCCATCCTTCAATTTTCTTCTTTGTTTCCGGATCCTGCAATCCTTCGTCAATTTTCTTTTGCATATAGCTTAGAAGATCTATTTCTTCACCCTCACCCATCCAAATCACCACATAACATTATTATCACTTACGATATGTAAATTGAAATATCGATTTCCGCATCCTTAATCTTTTCGGAACTTGAAAACAGAAATCGAAAATTAAAATTGAAGGTATATGACTTAAAATGTCATTAATTTCCAAAACTATTTTTATAACGTTTTAATTTTATTCTACTAACTAAGACGGTTTCTTAAGTTTCTTAATGAACGTGTTTAGTGGATGAATATCAGTTTTAACCTTTATTCCTTCGAACTTCAATCCGTAGCTTATTAGAGATTCTATAGCAGCACATGCAGGAAACACGTACGGTGCATATCTGATAGGCCCATATATGATGAAATCTGCCCCAGCCAGTTGAACCATAGTTATTACAGCTGTATGAAAGGTTCTGAAGGAACCACGCTTAAAAGGCCAGTTTTCACGGGATGTAAAAGATGCATTACATGGAGCACAACCGCATGGGAGTCCTAACTTACTCTTAATCTCACCTATAGCTTTTACTACGAGGGATGTGGTTAAAAGATCTAAAACAGGAGCATCTATTAAAGGCTTTGTAATTCCAGCTTTAACACTTGCTGGAAGCAAAGTATCCTCAAGTACCTTTAACGTTCCGTTTGGAAAAGGGTTTGAAGTATTTAAAGCAAGTAAAACAGCTGCATCAATACCAAGTTCTCTTATTTTCTCAATTTCTTCATCATTTATACGCGGACCTAAAGAATTATAGATAATTCTATCTTTCTCTCCGATTTCAATAGCAAATTTACATCCTTCAATTATGGTGTTAAAATTCGGAGAATCAACTAAAATAGGAGCATCAGTTATCTCAAATATAAAAGATAAATAGTTTTTCATTGCTTCTGGTGTTTCAGCAATAACATCAACAGCATGAGGACAACCTGTTCCAGCGGAATATTTTTCCTGTATTTCAACTAACCTTTTAGCTTTAGTTTTATCGAATAGCCCCTTTTTGTGGTCAAAAACTACTTTGTGACCTTTAAAAAATATGCTTCCAATCAATACAGGTGGATACTCTCCAGGTTGACCACCAAACTTTACTTCTCCTATCTCAAAAACTCTCTGTTCAACTGGAAACCTTCGAATCAAAGTTCTTCCTCCACAATTTTCCTTGCTGCTTCGACCATAAGCTTAAGCTTTTCTTTCGCAATTTCTCTATCTAGTATTCTAAGACCACAGTCCGGATGAACAACAACGTTATCTATACCAAAACGTATTACAGCTTTTCTCAAAATCCTCAAAATATGCTCAAAATCCTCAACTCTATTTATATCCGTTCTCACGCATCCAACACCAATCTTCTTACCGTAGTCCTCAAGTTTTTCTTTTGATATAACCTCAAAATTCTCAGGATAAGCCGCAAAGGCATGGCTTAGAACACTTATCCCTTCGAAATCTAAGATCGTATTAAAGATTTTCTTGATATTGCCACATACATGTAAAGCAACTGGAACTTTTACATTCAAAGCTATTTTTTCAACGGCTTTCTTAGCTATATCCGTGGGAAAAGGAGTGACGGAGTACATAGGTTCATCTATCTGTATAGCATCTACTCCAGCTTTTTCAAGCCTTTCAGCCTCTACTGCAAGAGCTTCCGCAACATCCATATACAATCTTTCATCCCTATAGCCGGAGTAAGGTGAAGTTTTCCCAAGTCCCGTTGAAAAAACAAGAGTTACAGGCCCAGTTAATATACCCTTCACTTCAGCTTTGCCCTTAACATAACTTTTCACCCACCGAATATCATTAATTAGAAACGGCTCTTCTGAAGGCTGTATTCTACCCACAATGTAGCTTTTCTCACCTTGAACTTTAAAACCGGGCAAGTGCGCTGTAAAATATTTTATCATATCGTATCTTGTTTGTCCATCAGAGATGAGTTTCACACCAGCCTCCAATTGGTCATCTACAGCAATTTTAATAGCATGTAAAAAGGGATCTTTTTCCTCTTTCTTAGGCTTTGCAGGGTAACTTCCTATAACGGTTGTGAGAAGTTCCACTTAATCTACCTCCTGCTTAATTTCTTCAATAAGCTGGGTAGCAAGATTAGTATCCTTACATATTACGTGTATCCCATTAAACCCAAGTTCTCGAGCTTTAACAGCGATTTCCACGCAATTTTTAATTCCCATTTTAACATTTTTCCCCTTTTCTCTAAAATGTTCAATTATCCAAGAAGGTACATTGAAACTTGGAAAAGACATTAAGAAATTTAATTGTTCTCTTGAAATAATTGGGTAAATACTTACAATAATTGGAATTGGAAATCTGCCAATGAAATCTTTAAATGATGTTAGGACCTCAGGGTCAAAAACCATTTGAGTAAAAGCATATTCTGCTCCAGCATCAACTTTCATAAAAAATCTTTCCTTCTCTTCCTCTAAAGATTTTGCAGATAAATTAACCACAACTCCAACATGCAACTCAGGTTTCCTCTCAAGCTGTAACTCAGATAAAAGCTTTTCTCCATCAATGAGATTTTTAATCATTTTTACAGCTTGGATGGAGTTAATATCAAAAACAGGCTTAATATCCTTATTCATCATGGAGAGATCTCCAGTTACAACAACTATATTACGAATATTTAATATAACGGCTCCTAAAACCTCGGATACAATAGCAAGTCTATTCTTATCTCTACAACAAATGGTCATAATAGTTTCCACACCACCCCTCCTTTGAAGTTCACTACATAAAGCTAACGGGTGAGGAAAACTTTTTGCAAAAGGATTATTTGGAACAACAAAAGCATCAAAAAGCTCTCTAACTCTACTAACTTCTTCCAAAACCTCTTTAATTGCAAACTTCTTTAATCGTGCAACTTCCAACGTAAAAACAAAGCTCTCTTTCTTTAACGTTTCTAAAAACTTCGAATAACTATATTTAAAGTCATCATTTTTATCTGAATCTGGCACCTCTAAACCTCGCACCCTAACCTAACTTAACTTTTACTTAAATCATAATGTCTAGAAAATATAAAACTATTTAAGTTTACACTTAAAGACAACATGTAAAGATTTGTAGTTTTAATAAAATTAACTTACCAAACAATTTTATAGTCCAACAACATATTTTTCCCAGTTTTACCCTTTGGAGGTGATAGTTATACCAGTTGTCAAAGGCAAGGGATTTGAAGCAGAAGCTGTTATAGAAGTTGCAAGACTCATGGTTAATAGTGCTAGGACAGCTCCTAAATCAGCTGGAATAGATGACATAGAAATAGCATTAGTCTATGGAGCTGAAAAAGATGCATTGGTAGAGAAAATGCTTGAAATGGCAGAAGAGAAAAATGATATATTTTTTAAAAGAGATGCGAAAAGCGTAGAAAAAGCTCAAGCAGTACTCTTAATAGGAGTTAACGGTGGAAACCCGCTATGGATAAATTGCGGCGCATGTGGCTTCAAAACTTGCGAAGAATTCAAAAAAACAGAAAGAAAAGATTATGAACATTTCAAAGGACCTAACTGTGTATTTAAACTTCTAGATTTAGGAATAGCAATAGGATCAGCGGTAAAAACTGCAAGTATACTAAATGTAGACAACAGAATCATGTTCAGGGCAGGAACGGCAGCAAGAAAACTAAAATATCTTGAAAGTGACGTAATAATGGCAATACCCTTAGCATCACTAGGAAAAAACCCATTCTTCGACAGAAAAGCACCAATATACAAACCAACAAAATAAAACCTACGATATTTTTACATTATATTCCTTCTCAACTGTTTTAATTGTAACTTTCCCATCTAACAAGTCTTCTTTAATTTTTTCGCCATCTCTTTTCCGTGGATCTCCGTAACCTCCCCCGCCCGGAGTTCTAATAATTATAACGTCTCCCTTATCTAGCTTAAATATACATTTACTTCTAAGCTTAACTTCTCTTCCATCCTTTTTTATGACTAGGTATTCTCCGGGTTCCCCAGGTTTTCCTCCAAATAAACCCCAGGGAGCTGTTTTATGTCTTTCACCAAGCGTACTCAAAGTTGCTTCACACAAAATTTTGTATATTCTTTCTATTCCTAGACCACCTCTCCATTGCCCAGCTCCCCCGCTATCCTCTCTTAAACTGTATTTTAATATCATTATTGGATATCTTGCTTCAATTTCCTCGATAGGTGTATTCATGGTATTTGTCATATGGCTGTGAATTCCGTCCAAGCCATCTAATCCTTTTCTTCCTCCATATCCTCCACCAATTGTTTCATAAAAACTGAAAGGTTCCCCAGTTTTTGGATCCATGCCTCCAATACAAATATTGTTCATAGTTCCCTGACAAGCAGCTGGCACGCGATCAGGTACAATATTAGCAAAAGCTTTTAGTAATACATCAACTATGCGTTGAGAAGTTTCAACATTACCACCAGCAACAGCAGCAGGAAACTTAGCATTTAACAAGCACCCTTCAGGAGCATATACAGTTAAAGGCCTATAAGTACCTTCATTTGCAGGTATAGTTGGATCTGTTATACTTCTAAGAACATAATAAGAACATGAAAGAGTTACTGGAAAAGGACAATTAATAGGACCATCAACCTGAGGATCAGTACCAGAAAAATCAAACCTAACACTATTATCCTTAATTTCAACCTTCACATGTACTCTTACAGGTTCATCAGAAATACCGTCATCATCCATGTAATCTTCTGCCTCGTAAACCCCGCTAGGCATCTTAGAAATTTCGGCTCTCATTCTTCTCTCAGCATATCCTAAAATATCATCAACAATTTCACGAAAAGTTTCCAAACCATACCTTTCAATAAGTTCAACAACCCGTTTCTCTCCAATTTTATTAGCTGCCATTTGAGCGTAAAGATCACCCATTCTAATATTAGGAGTCCTAACATTACTCAAAATAAGTCTAAGAACATCTTTTTCGATCTTTCCACGACGAACAATTTTAACAGGAGGAATTATAAATCCCTCCTGAAAAATTTCAGTCGCATCACCCGGCATACTGCCAGGAGACTTACCACCCACGTCACTATGATGAGCACGACTCACAGAAAAACCAACAATCTCTCTCCCATAAAATATTGGTGAAATTAAAGTTATATCTGGAAGATGAGTCCCACCCCTATAAGGATCATTCAAAATAATCATATCACCTTTCTCAATTTCACCCTCAAAGTCTTTCAAAACAGTTTTTACAGCTAAGGGCATAGCTCCAAGGTGAACAGGTATATGTTCAGCTTGAGCGAGCATTTTACCTTGAGCATCAAATATAGCGCAACTATGGTCCATACGCTCCTTAATATTAGCTGAGTATGCTGCGTTTCTCAAAACTATACCCATTTCCTCAGCGGTGTATTCAAGAGCACCCATGATCACCTGCGTAACAATAATACGTTTCCCATATTTTTTGCTGTTCACAACAATCACCATATATAAAACTCTGCTTAAGTAAGGCGAAACTGCATTGATCTTACAATGTTATCTAACTAAGTTTAAATGTACTACTTATAATTACTTAACTTAATATCCAAACGGATATTTGTAGTGTTTAATTTGATAAGGGAGGATTGTTTTTGGAGCATGAAGATTTAGCTGAGTATGCAATTGAAGTAGGTGAAAAACTTGGCGTAGATTACATCGAAGCTAGGCTTCAGAGGAATCTAAACAATGTTTTTCTATTAAAAAACGGTGTACCAGAAGCATCTGGGATAGAATCGTCCTTCGGTATCGGTGTAAGAGTTTTGGTCGATGGTGGCATGGGTTTTGTAAGCGTAAATCATTTCACAAAAGAACTTGTAAAGGAAAAAGTTGAAGAAGCAGTAAAAATAGCGAAAGCATCTTCAAAAGTAAGGAAAAAGCCCATTGTTCTTTCAGAAGAGAAAATTGTGAAAGGTTCTTGGAAAACAATTTTTAGGCAAAATCCACTAGATGTACCACCAGAAGAAAAATTGGAAATACTTTTAGATGTTGATAAAGCTATCCTCGACGTTGGGAACCGTTTAAAGGCAATGATCCCAGGGAGACTTCTACAGCTAATGGACACCTATATCTACAAGTATTATGTGAATAGTGAAGGAACAAAGATTAGAAGCGAGATTTTAGGGGTTTCAGGATTTGCCGTAATAACAGTTGTAGAACCATCTACAGGAGGATTTGAACAACAATACATGGATGTTGGAGCCACAAAAGGATACGAAGTATTAAAAGAATGGAATCTACCTAAAAAATGTGCAGATCTCGCTGAAATCTTGATTAAAATACTGAGAGAGGCAAAGAAACCTGTAACAGAGGAAGTAGATGTAGTTCTTGGACCTCAAATTGTAGGCATTGCTTGTCACGAATCAGTGGGACATCCATATGAAGCAGATAGAATTTTGGGAAGAGAGGCAGCTCAAGCAGGAGAAAGTTTTGTTAAAAAAGAAATGCTAGGCCAAAAAGTCGGTAGTGAAGTAGTGAATGTTGTGGATGATCCAACAATTCCCAATTCCTATGGATACTATAGGTATGATGATGAAGGAGTACCAGCTAGGAAAAGATACCTCATCAAAAATGGAGTAATCAATGAATTTTTACACAACAGAGAAACTGCAGGCGAGTTTGGAATTCAAAGTAACGCTGCTGCAAGAGCTATGGGCTATAATCGTGAACCTATTGTAAGAATGGCGAACACCTATCTTGAACCTGGAGATTATTCTTTTGAAGAACTTATTGAAGACATAAAAATAGGCGTTTACATGAAAACTTTTGGTGAATGGAACATAGATGACCGCAGATTTAACCAAAGATACATAGGTAAAGAGGCGTACCTAATTGAAAAGGGCGAAATAAAACATCTTGTGAAAAATCCAATTCTTGAAATAACAACCCCAGCATTCTGGAGCAGCGTTGACGCTGTGGGAAAAGCAGAGCTAATGGAGTTTGAAGCAGCTTTATGTGGTAAAGGAGACCCTGGTCAAGGAGCACCAGTATGGCATGGAGGGCCGCCTGCAAGATTAAGAAAAATCAAACTTGGAGGTTAAAAACGATGGAAAAAGTAGATATTTATGATTTAGCCGATTTCATTGTTAAGGAAGGACTTAAACTAGGTGTAGACGAAGTTGCTGCCCTTATTCACGGAGTAGTAAAAAGACAAGTGAGATTTTCTAACAACCAAGTAACAATAGCGAAAACTTGGGACGAAATCGTAGCTGAAGTATACATGGCTAAAAATAGAAAAATTGTTATGTGTACTGTCACTGATATTTCACAAAAATCGTTAAGGGAGACCTTAAACAAACTTGTTCACGTAGCAAATGTGGCTAAAGAATCAGAGAACTATGAAGAACTGCCAGAAGGGCCTTTCACGTACAAAAGTCTTTCTGAAACATATGATTCAAAAATTGTACAGCTTGGAGAACAAGTTGTAGGTTTTGCTGAAGAAGCGATAAAATCAGCTTTAGAAGCGGGAGGAAAACGGGTAGCTGGAACTCTTTACTCCGAATATGGCGAAACAGTGCTTGTTACATCGAGAAATGTAGAAGCTCGAGATAAAGGAACGAGAATTGAAATAACTGTAAGATCTTTTGCTGATGATGAAGGAGTAGCTCAAGGAATGGGACTATCAGTATCTCGTATTTTAAGTAAGTTCGACCCGTCGAAAGCAGGTAGAAAAGCTGGGGAAACATCAAAAATGGCCTTAAACCCGACCACAGGAAAACCTGGAACATACAATATTGTATTTGGTCCATATTGCTTTGCAAATCTGCTAGACTTTACCTCCATGGCTTTCTCAGCATTTTTTGTAGATAGCGGTTTAAGTCCCTTAGCAGATAAATTAAACAAACAAATAGCACCTGGAAAAGTTACGATAATAGATGACCCTCATTTACCTAACGGTTATAATTCTCGTTCTTTTGATGATGAGGGTGTACCTACAAGGCAAAATGAACTAATAAAGAATGGCACTGTCAACACTTTTCTCCATAATGTAAAGACAGCTAAAAAATTCAATACGAAAACCACTGCAAACGCTGGTTGGATAGTACCTCATGCATGGAATATTGTGTTTAAAACAGGAGACTATGGATTCGATGAATTACTAGAAGACGTAAGAAATGGCATTTTAATTGAAAACACTTGGTACACACGTTTTCAAAACTATAGAACTGGCGACTTTTCAACAATACCCCGTGACGGAATATTCTTAGTAGAAAATGGCGAAGTGAAGAAAGCTATCAGAGGTATTAGAGTTTCAGACAACATAGTAAAACTCTTCAACAATATTACCGGATTTACAAAGGAAACAGAACAAGTTCACTGGTGGGAAGTAGAAACTCCTGTAATAACTCCATATGTCGCAGTAAAAGACGTTAAAATCACAACAGCAACAAAATAACACACAACATTTATTTTTAAACAAAGAAATAAAAAGTAGGTTTTATGTTTCTGGTTTCTTTACTAGTTGTTTACTGAACGCTATTTGTATCACGTGCTTAAATATTGTTAAGAATATGGAGGCTACTACTAGATCTTTAATAAGGTTATAAGAAACACTGATGTTAATGTTTAAAGCTGGTAATCGAATAAGAGTAATCATTTCTAGAAATTTGAAGAAATACCAAAGAACTACAACATTTCGAAGTATCCCAGAAACACCGCTAATACCTGGTTTAGTGTCTTCAAAAGTTTTTTCTAAACCTGCCAATACAGCTAAGACAAACCCTATAGCCATGATCATCTCTTTATCGAAAAGTAGAAGATAAATGCCGTAATGGCGAGCAACGTCATTTCCCAATGTTGGAAGATATCCCCATGTAATGAATATATAAATGAACTTTATAATCCCACTTTTAACTCCCAAAATCACCCACTCCTAAAAGGTTTCAGTATAGTTGAGGGTAAAAGACACAAAGTTCATATCCATTAAGGACATGATTCCTTCAACTTCGATAACTATTGTCCACTCAGTAGTGCTATTAAAAATCGCTCGGCTTATTACAAAATCGAACGTCAAAGTTTTTTGTTCACCAGGATTTATGGTAAAAGTTTCTTTGTCCAAAGCTACAGGACTATTATTGCCTACAGCATCTGAATATATGTAAACTATCACGTTCATGTTTGAAAACGAAAATAAAATTCCTCTGTGCTCCAAACCTATTGTTGCCTCGACATCCACAGTTGTTGGACCTACAGTAAATACTACAGAGCCTGCAGCATCTTTAAGCCCTATATTAAGGCTTGCAGCATCGTAAGTCATTATAGTTGAGAGAACAGAAACCCCTATACCAAACAAAATCACGATTACCTTAATTATATTGAATATCGTTCTTGCAGCCAATAGTCCTTAACCTCCAAGGTTCGTTTAGTAAATAATAAGAGTAGTAAGAAGCGAATATTTAAATTTTAAGTTCGAATTTATAGAAATAATAGCAAAATATAAAGTTAAAAATTGTAATTTAAGATGCATATTAGCACTTTATTTTGTGTTTTGAAGAAGTTCTTGAGCTAATACTTTAAATGCTACATTTACATTTTCGCCAGTCTTTGCAGAAGTATCTATAGGAAGATCGCAACGCATCTAATTCAGAAATATGTCATTTAGCTCTTATCGAACTATTGTGGTCATGGTTTGTTGGTTAGTTTATTTCCTACATTTTTAAGCGAAGCAAATAGTATAACGGTAAAAAAATGCAAAAATGCTTTGTGAATACTAAAAGAGTCAAAGAGTTACGTTAAAAATTTTCTGGGGTTTCTTAGCAGCCAGGCTTCGCCTTTATCAGGCTTGTACGACCATTCTCCCTTTTTTATAAGTTTAATTCTCTTTTTTATTCTTTCTTTAATGTCATTATGATACTTTATTGTTGAAGCAAATAGTACGAGCGCTCTAGATATAATATAGCTCTTAGCTAGATCTTCATCGTAAATATTTATTTCAACTTTTCCACCGATATTAAGCTTCTTACTATCAATAAATGCAACTTTTTTCTTAGTTGGACCGTAGTAGACGTCCCAATCGCTACCAATTGTTAGTCTATTTTCATCAATTTTAAACACGCTCATTGGTTCTTCTTCTTTCTCCGATAAATAGGTGAAAACATAAACTTCGCCAAAACCATGTCTTCTATGAACTTTTTCGATCCAAAGGACATAATCATAGTTTGGTATTGTTGCTACAAATACAGGTATTACATCGTTTGAGCCTATACTATTCTTAAGCTCTTCAACAACGATTTCTTCAATGCTTCCAAGCCATCCACCTTCGTCTGTAAAAAGCCTCACAACAAGTCTTCCATTGAGTTCGTCGCCATCTTCACCTTTCCATGACTTTTCACGTATAGCTACAAAACCTTTACCTTTATCATCTTCTATATACTTTCCAAAAATATCCATGTCCATTGTGAAATGTCTACTTTTCGACCTATACTGTTCTTTCTGTCTAATGCCTATTTCCTCGCCATGTAAACCTGTTTTCCAAAAGTCAATGACAAATTTCTTAATTGGTTTAACCATGAAGGTATACCTCCCTTAAAATAAGAATATCTTCCCCTTATTAATGATACTAACAATATCCAAATCAAAAATAATATGTATTTTATTCTACATAGGGTAAGTTTTTCAAAGCTTCTTTTAAATCGTCAACAGCTTGTTCAATAGGTTGAACCATAGAAGATAGCATTGCTAGAGTTGATGCATCATAGCCTCCCATTGTTGATAATATGTTAACTTCGTTCTTTAATTTCTCTAAGCTTTTAAGGACAGCTCCAAATCTAAGTAATATGATTTTCGATAAAGCTTGTCTATTTGCGAGTCTAACTTTGCCTTGGAGAATAACATTCCTCACATCTAGCTTTTTGATAGCGTTTTGCTCAAGTAGGGGCAGCGAGTTATTAATTAATTCAGTTAAGGCATAACTTAGTTCCAAGTCGTCACTATCTGTTGAAGCAATAAGCATGAAAATGTAATTATTAATAACTTCAAAAAACATTTTAAAAGATGTAGTTTGGATACGTTGAATTTTTTCTGACATATCAGGAGACAACATAGATGAGATTTTTGCTATTGCTGCTGCAAATTCAGATGTATATTCTTCATCGGGTTGATAATTGCTATTAGGATTCTTATAGTGATATACCATTGATCGAGTCTTCATATCTACAATATAATACTCTAATATCATATCTAACCACCAACTTAACACAAATATTTTGCTATGATCACTTATTATAGGTTACCTTTGTTTAAGGGAAATTCGGATGTGTATGTTTCATTAGATGCTACTAGCTATTTTTCTTGATAAAGATTTTTCATCTTCCAATACAAGCTTTCTTTCTAATATTAATTCAACTATTCTTTCAAAGGGTTTCTCTACATTCACCATATTTAAAGCTGAAGTTTCAATATAATCGTCGATACGTTGCTCCATCAAAAATTTTCTAATATCTTCCCTTGAAACACTTTTCGGTAAATCCGCTTTTGTACCTATAAGCACAATTGGTATATCAGGTACATTATGCATTCTAACGAGTTCAAGCCAGTTTTCTATCGCCAAAAAAGTATCATAAGAGGACAAGTCAAAAGCTAATAACACGCCATCTGCTCCTTTTACAGCGTAAGGATTTTCCCGGTGCATTTGCAAAAAGTTTCTACATCCTCCGAAATCCCATATAACAAGTTTACAAGCAGCATCATTCATTTTCATAAAGTATGTAGTGAAATCTAACCCAACTGTAATATTACAGTTCATAAACTGTTTATATTTAAATGCCCTTAAAAGCGTTGTTTTACCAATTCCAGTCTCACCAACTAACAGAACTTTGAACAATTCCATTACAATTCACCTTTCAATAAGACTTTGTTTATTTCAACTTGATTTTTAGAGTTGTCTATAGGAATAAGAAACATTCTTACACGCAAGGTTGTACATCATATATTTGTTGGTAGTAATATTTGTTATAACTATAAATTATAGCTTGTATTAAAACTTTTCTACCAAATCTTTTTAACACCGATAAAAGGAAAACTTGCAGTCTAAAATGTTAGCAACAAAAAGATTTTTGCTCAATAAATAAGTCTTTATCCTAAAAATATATTAGGTCAAGTTTTTTCCTTCTCTTTTCCTCGTTTCTTTAATTGCATCTCTAATTGGTGCATACACCTCTCTCAACGGCCACTTCAATTTAAAACCAGCAAATTGAAGTCTTGCAATGGCTGTTTCATAAGGATCAACTACTTCTTCTTCTAAATTCAAAACCAAGTTTACATCTATTTCAGCTAGTCTTTTAATTAAGCTTGCTCTTTCCTCAGGTGTCATTATCCTCGGATCTAAACTCATAGCCGCTACATGAAAACTAACACCATAATCCAAGAGATTTTCAATAGCTTTAAACGGTATTTCAAAACTTTCAGGAATCGCTCCAGTCTTCCTTGTAAACGCCTCCGGAGTACCAGCTTTAAGTGAAACCCTAACATGAACTTTCTCGAACTTCGAAATTCTCCTAACATAATCCTTATCAACACCAAAAAGTATACCATTAGTCTCCAAAATAAAAAGCGGAAACTCAGAACCCTCTACATATTCTAAAAGAGATAATAAATGCTCTTTCCCCAAAGTGGGTTCAGCACCAGAAATTCTAAGCTTCTTGACACGATACTTATATGCAGCTTCCTTTAACTTCTCAAAAGCCTGTTCCGGCGAGTAAAATTCCCCTATTTTCTCCGGAAAATCCCTAGACCAACCAACCCAACAGAAAACACATCTAAGACAACACCCAACAGCATAACCCGTAGCAATTCCACCATAAACACCAGTAGCATAAAAAGCAGTATATTTACGCTCACACACACCATTCTTGATTCTTGTAACAATTTTCTCAGTTTCTTTTGCAAGTTTAACCGGATCAAAAGGCTTAAAACCCGGAGTAACATATCTAGGATATTCTGAACCAGGTTCCAATATTTACTCACCAAATCATACTGTTCATGAATACTTTTTATATTATTTCATAACAGCAACAAATACCTTTATCCTGTTCTCAAAAACAGATATTTTATCGAATAAGTTCATCCTGTTACAATTTTTCGAGTTTCACTTGAAGTTATAATTTTATTTCTTTGTAGGTGTCTTGTGTTGTGGTGAACTTGTTTCTTCCAATATGTAGGAGAGTTTTATGCTCTTTTACGTCGTAAAGTTCTTTGAAATGTTTTTCTGAAACATATGCAGCGAGAACTTTTCCTATAAAAAATGTGTGGTCACCAACTTCTATGCTATTGACAACTTTACATTCTAAATGTGCAATGCACTCCTTTATGATGGGAGCTTTAACGATTTTCGCTTTCTTAACCGTTAGTCCTGCTTCCTTAAATTTATCTAATGTTCTTCCAGATTTTCTACCACAAATAGTAACTTCTTTTGCAAGGTCAAATGTGGGTACATTTACTACAAATTCACCAGTTTCTAAGAGAAGTTTATGTGAATATCTTCCAGGCTTTATACTTATTCCCAAATATGGTGGATTAACACTTATAGGAGTTATCCATGCTACAGCAAGAACATTTTGTTTTCCATCTTTACCTACTGTTGTAACAAGAACCGTGTTACGTGGATGAAGAAGATACGGAAAATATTTAAGAGAAACTTCCTTTTTACTCAAAGCTTTCCACCTCAGAAAATAATTAATATTTTTAACAATTTTATCAATACTTAGGTTAAAGTATTAGTGGAAAATTTCGTATAAACTTTTAGGAGTAATTCTTCGCTTCCTTATGTTTTCATTGAAATTTGATATGTAATATATAAGCATAATTATATGTGGTTTCGATAGGTTCTTGAAGGGATTTAAGTAAATTGTCACCTAAGTGTCTTGGAGGACAAATGTTGCATAAAGTAATATTAACTAATGATGATGGCATACGGTCACCTGGATTATTAGCATTGTATAGAGAGCTTTCAAAAATCGCTGATGTACTAGTTGTTGCTCCAGAATCTCAGAGAAGTGGTGTAGGGAAAAGTTTGACATTTCATAAACCTATAAGAATATTTGAGTTCACCTTAGATGATAATTCTAAAGGTTATGCTGTCTCTGGAACTCCCGCTGATGCTATACTCTTTGGTCTATCCGAACTGTTTTCTGAGCCCCCGGATCTGGTAATTTCAGGCATAAATATTGGACTAAACATTGGGATGCAATCTATCTTGACTAGTGGAACTTTGGGAGGAGTTTTAGAAGCAGCTATCTACGGGATACCTTCGATGGCATTTTCATTTGAGACAGACATTTCACACTGGTTTGCAATGCCAGAAACACTTGACCAAAAAATGTTTAAAAAACCTTCAGAGAAAGCTAGAGAAATAGTTTCAGAAATCATTGAGAAAGGCATGCCTAAAGGAGTAGATCTACTCAATGTAAATTTTCCCTCGACAGTAGATGAAAATACTCCAATTAAAATTACGAAGCCCTGTCGTTCACGTTATAAAAATAAATATGAACAACGGATAGATCCTTTTGGCAGACCTTACTATTGGATTTTCGGTATGGAAAACGAGCCAACTGATCCAGAAACTGATTTATATGCGATTAAGGTTGAAAGAGCGATTTCTATAACACCTATTTCTCTAAAACTAACAAATAAAAATCTAATAGAAGAAACTAAAAAACACTTTAACTTCAAATAATTAAATATTGGTTAAGAAAAGAATCACGAGAAGCTGTAAATTTAACAGCAATCACCATATTGCGTTGCAAAAACTAGGGAGAATTATTTGTCCAGAGGATCCTACAAAGCTGTTAGTACTAGAATATATGAGCAAAATGTTTTGTAAAACAGAAAATGTAAATAATGCAAATTTAGCAAACTATGTGAACTATAAGTTTAAAATTTATTAAGCATCCGACATAATAAATATAGATGTTCCAGCTTGGATTAAATTTGGGGAGTTGCGGCTTTGTGGGTATTCTTCGATGTAGGAGGTACTCTTTTTGATGAAGAACCTTTTATCAGCCTGCTTTTTAAAGAACTACATGAAATGTTGCTAGAATACGGTGTAAAGGTTCATTTTAATGATCTTTACGAAAAAGTTGAGGAAATTGTATTAAACAGAAAATATGAGGATCACTTTTTCATAAATGTAATAGAAAATACATGTCTTCACTTTGGACGAGATAAAGAAATGGCCGCTTCAATTATTAGACGATATAAATCGGAACTGGCACCTCAATATCTGGATAAAATTCGTCCTTATCCAGGAGTTGAAATTGTACTTGAGAGAATGTCTAGAAAATATAAGCTTGGCATCATCGCAAATCAAAGTTTAAAAATAAGAGAATATTTAGAAGAAAAATGGAAACTTTCCCATTATTTTAAATTAATAGTGATTTCAGAGGAAGTTGGTTATCGTAAACCAAACCTAAATATATTTCTACATGCGCTTGGAGAAGCAAATTCAAGTCCTAGTAACGCTTTTATGATTGGTGACAGACTTGACTACGACATAAAACCAGCGAAGATCCTTGGAATGGGAACAATAAGAGTGAAACAAGGAATATTTTCCGTACAAAAACCAGAAACAACCATTGAAATTCCGGATTTCGAAGTATCTTGCATAAAAGACTTATTAAATCTCTTTAGGTAGCTACAACTCTAACACTTTCATTACACTGTTTGATACGGATATTGTTCTAATTGGTTGAAAACATTATTTTGGATAAACTTTGACGGAAATACAGGGAGAAATCATGGTAGTGGTTGGATTTTACATGTATTGTTTGAAAAGGAAGATGATAAGTCCTATGTATATTAAAATTGTTAAAATTGAGAACGTTAAAGCTGTTAAAGGAATTAGCTTATCTCTTTTCTCGTAGAGAAATTTCACTTCTAAATAAAACGAGACTAAAGCAAAGGCAAACGGTAAAGAAATCACTATTGCTACGCTTACTATTATTTTAATAAGTTCTTGAGATATACTTATGGGAAACAAGAAAGTTCACCTATTACCTTGCATAATTAATATGTTTTCATTTCTAAGTAAATCTTTCGACATCTACAATATATACAGAAGATTATATTTCAGAGAATCTATAAATAAAGGAACTAGTTTAAACCTAAACATTACAACAATCACGCAAAGAAGTTAAAAATATATAACAAGTTAAAATTTGAGGCAGGTGAATTCTTTGGATATCACAATAATATTCTTCATTGTTTTAGCAACTGGTACAATAACGTTTGCTCTTTGGAATTTTCCATGGCTAACAAAGTATTACACACTTGAAATAACCAGCTTTGAGTTAAAAGAAGACAGCAAGGTTCTTATAGTATCCGATTTACATATACAACCTTCTAATATCGCATTTAAACCTCTAAAAAAGATAATTGAATCAAAAAATATTAAATATCTGATTATTGCGGGTGATTTTATCGAATATAAACACAAAAAAATAGAAAAAGAAAACCTTTCAAAAATATTAGCTAAAATCTTAAGGAAACTAGAGATACACGAAAAATTAACGATTTTTTATGTACCTAGCAATACTTCACATGACCCTAAAATATCAGAAAACACAGTTTTAGAATTAAATTCAACCAAGATTTATATCTTAAATGATGTTTTAAAGCTCGTTTTAAGGAACTTTACTCTATATGTTACTCATGGAGATTACGCCAGCAGAGATGGCGCCATAGCAGCAACAATAAATAGAATATTAAAACTATTTGGTAAGAAATTATTTCTAGAAAATCTATTAAAGAAAATTCTTAAGCTAGAGCAAGATTCTTGGCTAATAATGGGGCATACCCATTTACCAGGTATAGACGGTCAAAAGAAGGTAGCAAACTGTGGAGCTTGGGGTAGACATTTCTTAAGAAAAGAGTCAAACACAGCAATCCTAATAGAAAACGGAAATATAAAACTCGTAAGAGTAGAGTAAAATATACATTGTTTGCAGTTTGCATATGATAGGTAAATAAATTTCTTTCGCCTTAACTTCTTTTTAAGTTGAAATCTGAAATGCTAAGAAAATTATAAAAATAGTATTTGAGTCTCTTCAAGTTAAGGCCGTGACGAAGACAAAATTTTTAAGAAAACCCTAGTTACTAAAGTTACCTTCGCTGAGAGTGATTACAATGACCAGTGAACAATATAACAACGTGGATCTCAATTCAAGCATGAAGATATCCAGAGATGCAAAAATTCTCATTCTCTCTAATGCGATTGGATCTCTTCCATGGGGATATTTCAGCGTTCTACAAGCAATATACTTAGATATAATTGGAATAGAACCCACATTAATCGGAATGTTAATGACTTTCTCTGGGTTAACCTCCGCACTTTTAGCTATCCCCTTTGGAATACTTTCAGACAGGTATGGAAGAAAACCTTTCCTCATAACCAGTGGTTTCTTATACGCCTTTTCCATGTTAATCTACGTAATAACAATCAAATACGTTTATTTAGCGGTTGCAAGCGTTATAGGAGGACTTGCAGGAGCCATGTTTTTCCCTCCATGGCAAGCGATTCTTGCAGATAAAAGCACGCATCAAAACAGAGAAAAAGTTTTCAGTTACTCAGCCTTTGCATCTTCCACTGCAATAACTATTGGATCCCTTCTAAGCGTAATACCAGACTATCTTCAAATAAAACTAGGAATTGGAGAAATAGCATCATATAAACCCATGTTTCTATTAGCTTCTATTCTTGCAATAATTTCAACACTTTTACTTTTCTCTGTTAGTGAAATAGTGAAGAAAAGAATGTTCAGGGAAATTTTTCCTAGAAAATCTGCTAAAATAATAGCTAAATTTTGCTTAACTGGCGCATTAATAGGATTTGGTGCCGGATTTATTATTCCACTCTTCTCACTCTGGTTTTACTTAAAATTTGGTCTAGGAGGAATTATTTTAGGACCTCTCTTCGCTATTTCAAATGCAGTTATGGCTATTGCATTTCTTGCAGCCCCTAAACTCGCAAAAATAATTGGAACGGTTAACACCATAATATTAACACAAGCGATGGCCACGGTTCTTCTTGCAATCATACCATTGGTGCCAGATTTTAGAATAGTCTCCGTTCTTTACGTAGTGAGAAACTTTTTAATGAATATGTCACATCCAATTCAATCTGCTTTCATGATGAGTCTTGTAGAACCTGAAGAGAGAGCATCAGCATCAAGTATAACAGGAACTGCATGGAGCATACCTAATTCGATAAGTCCAAGTATAGGAGGTTACATAATGGAGCACTTATCCTTATCGCTGCCTTTCCATATCTGTGCTGCTCACTATACAGCTTCAATTATATTTTTCTATCTCTTCTTCCATAAAGTTAAACCATCTGAAGGCAGAGACATCAAAATTTCATAAGTGCCGTAGCTTATCTGTTAATACTTAATTTCAACCTATACTCATTTTCTCTACAGTGTTCCTTTTGATTAATGATTTTGAAACCAAATTTTTCATAAAAGGGAATATTTTCAGCTTTAGAACAAGTATATATTTCTTTAATTCCCTTTTTCATATAACTTTTAATCAATTTCCATACTAAACTAGTACCTATACCCCTTTTTCTGTACTTAGATTTTACAAGAAGAAATTCTAATTCACCAACCTTATTATGAAGGTGTCCAAATATTGCGCCAACAATATTATTAGATTCTATTGCTACAAAGCAGAATTCCGGAGTACTTTCAAAAATCTCTTTCATTTCTCTTAGATCTTCCTTCTCAAACCCCTCTTTTGCAAACATATCAATAACTTCATCCACATCTTCCTTTCTCATCGATCTAATTTTTACTTCAAGAGGTTTGACTCCAAAGAATTCATAAGCAACCTTTTCCAGTCTTTCTACATAATCTTTTTTTAAACCAATAAATATTCCATCATATTTCTTACCAACCCAGCTCCTCGTGGATTCTCCAGGCTCTAAAACTCTGTTTAATAGAGGACATATTATTTTTAATGAAGAGGTAAAAACTCTAATCTTTCCTATTTCTATCTCTCTTGGATCTCTTAACCGTATTTCAATTCCATTTCTTATTCCTTCAATCCTAAGAAAGTTTCCTCTACCCCTATAAATTATTTTACCTAACCCAATTTTCTCTACATCTAAATGTGTAACTTTAGCTCTAGCATAACCCTTCAAATGAATATAAACAGCAGCATCAATCTCCATTTCCTTAGGCATCAAATATACACAAGCGTCCAACTTTAATTTCCCATAAACTTCTCTTGCCAACTCATTTACCTCTCTCTAAGAAATATAGATGAACTTAAAATAAGAATTATTTTAAATTTTTCACCTTTCCCTTCTCTAGGTATTAAACAGCGAATAGAACAAATTTAACAGTATTAGTCAAAATTGCACGATGATTATCATCGTAGATAACTGCAAGTAACTGGAGGTGATTAATACAGCTAGTGTGTAAAGTCGACTCAAATGAAAAATATAAAAGTAAAAAATATTATTTCTACAAACAATAATTAATTGATCTATACGAGTTTGATTTAGAATATTCCGGGCTGTGAGAGGGGTTGTCCTTCGCAGTTTATACCCCTATATATGGGAAAATTAAGTTTAACGAAATATCCAAAGAGCTACTTTCAACATACGAATTACGTCGCATAGATCGAATTTGCATTGGAGCGCCTTTCTTCTCTTATCCGTTCAAGGCAGGATATTCGAGACTTGAGCATTCAATAGGTGTTGCCTATTTAGCTCAAAGACTCTGCGAACAACTAGATATAGAAGCTGTAGATTTAGCCGTTACAGCTGGACTATTACATGACGTTGGTTTAAGTCCTTTTTCTCATACCACGGAAGATTACATGGTTAAATTTTATAGTAAAAATCATAAAGCGATGGGAGGAGCAATAATAAAAGGAGAAATTACCATATCACCGAATATTGGAAATACCATTCCAGAAATATTGGAAAAACATGGATACGATCCCAAAGAAGTTGCAGCTATAGCTGTCGGTGATTCGAACAGGGCTCCATTATACTTAAGAGATATGTTTAATCAACCTCTTGATTTGGATGTTCTTGATTCAATTACTCATTATAGTGATTGTGGCTTTGTCAATGTCAAAGTACATCCGGTTAAAATGCTTAAAATGTATACAATATATGAAGATAGGCTTATTTTTGATGGTAAATATATTAATGATATTTGGAGAATAACTAGGGTTAGAAGATGTTTCTACTTTGATTTTACAATTAAAGAAAAAGCCCAAATGAATTCCATGGAATCTATGTTACAAAAAGCAATAGAACGTGCCTTATACAAAGATTTTCTAGATGAAAACTTCGTTTTTATGGACGATTACGAACTGCTACACGTATTAAAACAATTCAGCTATTGTAAAGATATCATTCGAAATTTCATCGACGGCAAAATGCTTCCCACAATTTTAATGAAAAGAGTAACCAAAAAACAATTACAAGAAATAAATAAGAATAAAAATGCTATTGAAAGTGAAATCGCTGAAAAACTAGGGTTAGAAGAAAAATATATCATAGTTTCAACACAAATGCACGGATTGTCAAACATTAAATACCCGGTTCTAACAAAAGAAGGTCTAAAACCACTTTATAAATTGTTAGATATAGCAAGGGCAAAAATACCAAAATATTACCTTTTCATCCACTGCAAAAAACAAGATGACACAAACAAAGAAATAATACAAAAAATCTTGGCAAAATACATATAATTTAAGCTCCTAACGAGTTTGCAAATAAATTTTAGCAAGTTTTCCGAATTTATTTTGTCTTGCTCTGATGAATCGAGGAAACAACTACATCTAATATTTTGACAGCTACATCTCTCTTAGATGATAAAGGAACGTGAACAACATTTTTCTGAGGATCAACAATATAAACCTCGTTTGTATCGCTTTCAAAGCCCCTTCCAGCTTTTCCAACATCATTAGCTACTATCAAATTCAAACCAGCTTCCTTCAACTTTTGATAACTCTTCTCTATTAACTCTTCCTTAGATATTTTGTATTCAGCTTTAAACCCAACAATAAAAACGTCAGGATCTGCTTGTCTAGCTGCACAAACAACCTTCGGCAAACTTCTCAACTTAATGGTCCATTCCTTCAAACCAGATGGGGTTTTCTGATCAACAACCCTCTCTGGACCATAATCAAGCACAGCTGCAGTAGAAATAAAAATGTCATATTTAGTGGATTTAAGTTCATTTACTACAGCTGAAAGCATTTCCTCCGTAGTCTCCACATTAATAAGTTTGACATTTAAAGGAGGCTTAGCTGTCCCTCTCCCATATATAAGTGTTACTTCAGCGCCTCGAGCCAAAGCTTCCTCAGCTATTGCAATACCCATTTTACCTGAACTTGGATTCGAAATAAATCTGATAGCATCAATATATTCTCTCGTAGGCCCAGCGGTCACCAAAACCTTGAGACCCTTCATATCCTTAGGCCTCGTTAAAATACCAATAACCCTATTAACAATGTCCTCAACATCCGCCATCTTAGCCTTCCCTTCCTCAATTCTAGGACCAATAAACCACACACCTAAATTCTTCAATTTCTCAACATTTTCCCTTATAACCTGATGCTTATACATAGATTCATGCATCGCCGGAACAATCACAATCGGAATGCCACTACCCATAGCTGTACTAACAACCGTTGTAACTGGAGTATCATCAATACCACAAGCAATTTTACTAATAGTATTAGCTGTAGCAGGGGCAACGAGAATTAAATCAGCCTTATCAGGATGATCACCAGCCAAAGAAACATGTTCTACCTTACCAGTTAACTCGGTTACAACAGGATTACCAGTAGCGTATTCCATTAAAAAGGGATGAATAATTTTTTGAGCATTAAAAGACATAACAGTAAAAACCTCAGCACCATGCCTCATAAGCTCCCTAGCAATCCTAGGACACTCAAAAGCCGCAACACTACCAGTAACACATAAAACAATCCTCTTACCATCTAAAACATGACTCTTACTACCAATGATATCCTTTGAGGTATGCTTACCAAGCAATTACAAGCCTCCCGGCAAACTATAAAGAAAACATCATTTATCTCAATTTTGTATTTATTCTATATAGTCTATGAACAAATATATAGTATCTTTGAATCTGGTAGAGAAAGAAATGGTAGTTGAAGAACAATTCTTGAAATATTCACTGTTCCAGCGAAGGTTAATTTCAATTATCTTTTATTGAAAGTCTTTTAGATTCCTGCATTTGTTTGGTACTTAAGTTTTTCTTTTTCTTTTTAGTATCAGTATGAGTATTGAAACGGTTGATACTATTACAAAGGTAGCAACTAAGACTTCTAGTAAGGGAACTGCGTCTCTAGATTCTTCTCTAAAATCAAATAACACTATTATTTCTTCTGTTGAAGGTTCTCCAACAAAAATCCACGTATATTTGAAATACATATCTTCATTGTACTGTATTGTTTCCGTTCGGTTTGGTGTAGGGTCTATTTCGCTAGGTTCAAAATTAAGAGAAGTTACGGATACAGTCTCATATAAATCAGAAGTATTCCAATGCTTTGCTGTCGCTAACAAGTATCTTATAGTATAGAAGCCCTTACGAAACTTCACCGTTTCCGCTATTTTCAAGTTTACTAAATAAGGTATGTTTGCTGTCAACGTTAAGTTAAAAATTATTAAACCGTAACCAAGTAAAATCTCATCAAATTCAGGGTCGCTGGACCATGGATCACGTATATACGAGAAATTGACTCTATAACTATTCACGTACACTTCCATACTTGCGTTTTCATCATAATAATAACTTACCGGAATACCTAAGAGTAAACTTTGATTATTTGTACTGAAAAGTATATATGAAGCAGTAAATGTCAAATTTACATCATCGCTGTCAAAGAGTACTTTATAGTCTACATGTGCGCTTAGAAAAGAAACATTCGAAGCAGTCATAGGCAGAATTAAACCTCCATATAGAGGAGTTACAGGTATCGGATTAGAAACAACTTCAATTTCCACGGTAGCAACTAAAGAAAAAAACAAAAGCAAAATTATCAACGATTGTATCTTAAGACATGGCATACCTAACAAACCTACCTATCAACTTCATTTATCTAATAAATCTAGAGAATCTAACAGAATATAAATTAAGCTTTAATGGCAATTTTGCTAGGAATACGCTTTCTAAGCAAAAACACATAAAATGGTTGACAATACATTTCTCTTAGTGTTAATTAATTCTTAAATGGGTATCACATATAACTCCTGTTTAGTTTCTTTAGAAAAATTCATTAAATAAAGAATAAATGAAACACTAGCAAATTACTGTGAAACCCGATCATAGAGGTCAAAAAATTGATGGTAGCCAAAGCCTATTGTCCAGGACATATAACAGGATTCTTTGAAATATGTGATCAACCGAAAGATATCTTAAGGAAAGGGTCTAGAGGTGCAGGAGTATCTATTGAAAAAGGAGTTGTTACAACGGTTTCTCTAAAACCAGCTGAACAACTTATGATCAAAGTTTACGTTAATGGAGTGGAAAGCGAAGCCCCCGTTACAAAAAACGTAGTAGAACAAATACTAAGAATAATAAACGAAAAATTCATAGTGACAGTTACTCACGAAATAGAGATACCCATCGGTGCTGGTGTGGGAGCAAGTGGAGCTGGTGCATTCAGTACTGCTCTAGCTCTTAATAAGGCTTTAAACTTGGGATTAACATATGATAGGGTGGCGCAAATAGCTCATATAGCGGAGGTAGTTAATAAAACAGGTCTTGGAACAGTGTTAGCACAGTCAAGAGGCGGGGTAGAAATTAGAATTAAACCTGGTGCACCAGGCATCGGATACGTAGATTTAATCCCAGTAGATCCCGATATGGTTGTTGTATGCGGATCTCTTGGACCAATAGAAACAAAGAAAATGCTTTCCAATCCAGAGATTCGAGAGAAAATAAATAGAATCGGTGGAAGAATGGTGAATGAACTTTTAAAAAACGCTTCAATTGAAAAATTAATGGAACTGTCTAGACGTTTTGCTATGGAAATAGGGTTAATGCCTGAAGGAATAAAGAAAATTATAAAGAAACTTGAAGAGAAAGGTTTTGCTCATGCTAGTATGGCAATGTTTGGCGAAACAGTATTTTGCTTCGCAAAACGTGAAGATAGTAATCAAGCTTTAAATGTCATCAAAAAATATTTTGGCAAAGGAGTTGTTTTCATTTCTGATATTAATTTCACTGGTGCTAGAATCCTGGGAGGTAGTATTTAATGTTTGAAATCCCACCTGATCACCCTAGAGCGGAGTCGCTTAAAATCAGAGAAAAACTAATAGAAGGATTTGAAAAAGGACTTGTAGCAAAGGCAGGTTTAATAGCACACGGCAGAGGCGAGGCTTTCGACTATTTGATAGGTGAAGAAACCACGAAACCGGCTATGGAGGCAGCAAAGGCAGCTGCAGCGGCAATGCTACTTGCAAAACATCCGGTAATAAGTGTTAACGGAAATGTAGCATCACTAGTACCAAAAGAGATAGTAGAACTTTCAGAGGTTACTAGAGCAAAAATAGAAGTAAATCTGTTCTATAGAACGAGAGAAAGAGAAGAAGCAATTAAAAATGCCCTTGAAGAAGCTGGAGCAAAAGAAATATTGGGCGTAGGGGAGGCAGCAAGTGCAACAATTCCTGAACTCTCAAGTTGGAGAAGAAAAGTGGATCCAAGAGGAATACTAATAGCGGATGTAGTCCTAGTTCCACTTGAAGACGGAGATAGAACTGAAGCCTTAAGAAAAATGAACAAAACAGTAATTGCCATAGATTTGAACCCTCTTAGTAGAACAGCTCAATGGGCAAACATAACCATAGTTGACAACGTTATAAGAGCAATTCCCAACATAACAGAACAAGCTAAAAAACTAAAAAACCTTAGCAGCGATAAACTAAAAGAAATTTTGAAAAATTTTGACAACCGTAAAAACCTAGGAAAAATGATAGAAATAATTAAAGACAGACTCGCAAAACTGGCAAAGGAAGGAATATACATCCCAGAAGCTTCGCAAGTATATAAAGAGATGCGCAAAATCGAATAAGTAAAATGTTTACGTTTCTTTTGCTTCTTCTTTCCTACCGAGAACGTCTAAGAGTTTTTCGTATTTTTCTTTCTTCATGTGAAAGCTATGTTCTTTGGAAGGAAACTCTCCTGATTTTACCTCTTTAACATATTCTTGTACAGCTTTCAATATGATTTCGCCTAGGTTTGCGTATTTTTTTACAAATCTTGGTGTGAAACGTTCAAAAAGACCAAGCATATCATGAAACACTAGTACTTGACCATCACAATAAGGACCAGCACCTATGCCAATAGTTGGAACCGAAACCTCCTCAGTAATAACCTTAGCTACCTCAGCAGTCATAAGTTCTAAAACTATTGAGAAAACCCCAGCTTCATCCAAAGCCTTAGCATCTTTAATAAGTTTTTTAGCAATTGCAACACTTTTACCCCTAACACGATATCCACCAAACATCGCAATTCTCTGAGGAGTCAAACCTGCGTGGCCCATGACGGGTATTCCTGCATCGACAAGAGCTTTAACTACATGCTTAACTTCTTCTCCACCTTCAAGTTTTACAGCTTCAGCTCCACCTTCCTTAATTAATCTTCCAGCGTTTCTTATAGCTTCCTCGACGCTAACATTAAAAGTCATGAAGGGCATATCAGCAACAACAAGAGCACGTTTAACAGCTCTAGAAACAGCCTTGGTATGATGAATTACATCTTCAAGGGTGACGGGAATAGTTGATTCGTAACCTAAAACAACCATGCCTAGTGAATCTCCAACAAGAACAATGTCTACACCAGCTCTATCAACCAGCAAAGCTGTAGGATAATCATAGGCTGTAATCATAGCTATCTTCTTACCCTTCTTCTTCATACTAATTAAACCAGGAATAGTAACTTTATCAATGGAGGACAAACTTAGTCATCTCACAATTTATTAACTCCAAATTAATAGATTGATATAGTAATTATGAAAATATCCTCTATAGAATATATATTTGCTAAAATCTTTAAACATATATAGACATTTCGCAAAAATTTAAACAACTTACTCGGGGCAAAAACATGAAAATAGCTATACTAGGAGCGGGAGCGATAGGAAGCCTATTTGGAGCACTACTGTGGGAGTCAGGGGAAGACATAGTATTGATTGGAAGAAAAAAACATGTAGAGGCTATAAGGAGTAGGGGATTAAGAATCTCAGGTATGAGTGGTGAAAGAATAGTTAAACCTAAAGCAGTAACAACAACGCAAGAAGTAGGAAAAGTAGATCTAATAATAATTTCTGTAAAGTCTTATGACACTGAACAAGCAGCAGAAGATGCATTAAACATGGTACATCCTGACACTGTGGTTTTAACGATACAAAATGGACTAGGAAATATCGAAAAACTATCTGAAATAATCGGGGAAAAACACGTGATTGGCGGTGTAACTATGCAAGGTTCAACATTCATAAAACCTGGAGAAATATATCACGCAGGAAGGGGTCCAACTATAATAGGAGAACTAAATGGAGAGATAACAGATAGGGTAAAAAGAATAGCTGAAACATTTAACAAAGCAAAAATAGAAACTGAGATAACGAGAAATATATGGGGAGTTTTATGGGACAAAATAATAATTAATACCGGAATAAATGCTTTAACAGCAATAACCAGAATGAAAAATGGAGAACTACTTAAAGTACCAGAAATCAAAAATACGATGATCGAAGCAGTAAAAGAAGCAGTAAACGTAGCAAAAACCCTTAACATTAAACTAGAAGTTAAAGATCACGTAAAAAAGGTAATCGAAGTTGCAGAAGCAACAGCAAATAACAAATCTTCAACGCTACAAGACATTGAAAGAGGAAAAAGAACAGAAATAGACTTCATAAATGGAGCAATAGTTAAACTAGGCAAAAAACTAGGCATAAAAACACCAGTAAACGAAACCTTAACAGCCCTAGTAAAAGGAATAGAATGGAAACTTTCAACAAGTGTTTAGCAATCAGTATCCTATGAAAGTATCTTTATACAAAGGTACAAGAATACTCACTCGTACTTCATTGCACTTAATAAACTGTTAATATGAGAGTTACTTCTTTATTTTCCTCGCTTTAAATCCAAATAAAATATGTCTTGTTTTTTCGAAGCCTATTTTTTCATAGACTTTTCTTGCAGGGAGATTATCTTTTGCAACCCAGAGTATTATTTCTTTATTGAGACTTAATAGTTCTTTTAAGAGGGCTGAGCATGCTGATGTGGCAAGACCTCTATTTCTTAAAGAAGGAAGAGTGTATACCCCTCTAATAAGAGCAATATCATCTATGATCTCAGGGACAGTTGCAAGAGACGCTAACAAGCCCTTTTCATAGGCTCCGTATGCTGTACCTCTGCGGATCGCGTTTTCAACCCTTTTCTTCTCCTTTTCTCCAAACTGCTTCAAAACCTCATCAAGATCTTCAATTCCCAATTTTTTGATATAATGTCTAATCATTGGTTTGAAGGTGTTAGGATTTAACTTCATGACAAAATATGTGGTTATTTTGCCCTGGCTTGATGAATCTGATGGTTCAACAGGCTCAAAAACCTTTTCAACTACTGCTAGATGATGAGGCTCTATAACAAATGTCACTTCATCTAAATCAATACAATCTAAAAGTTTAGCTATACTTTCCACAGTACCATGTGTGTGAACTATTCTATTATCAAATTCAAAAATATAACCATGAATCTCCTCGTTTTTAAAGGCTATCCAAACTTTAGTTTTGTCTCTCATATATTTTAAGTCGTAGATAGTGAAAATGTGTAAAATTTTATCTCTACCGAGAAAATCAAGAAAAACTTTTTCGTTTATTTTCTCAATAGGGTATATTCTTAAAGAACTATGCATCATACTTCGCCATAGCCATTTAATTATGAAAATAACATTTTAACAATTATATGTGCTTACATAGAAATTTTAAACTTTCCTTGGAGCTTCATAACAATTTCATTTTGCCAAAATATCTTATACTAAAGTAACAAGATACAATATTCTTTAATTGAATTGTTTGGTATGTTTCTTATGTCATGATTGTAGATTTAGGCGGGATGGTGACACATTGAAAATACGTAACATTGAAGATGTTAAATCCGTTGTTTATGGTGGTGCATTTTTCGGTGGCGGTGGAGGAGGACATATCAGTGAAGGTCTAAAGTATGCGGAGCTTGCTCTTAATCTTGGTGGTGAAATAAACATTTTGGAGCCTAATGAGATAGATGATGAGCAAGTACTTGTGACTGTTTCTGTTGTTGGTTCTCAAGCTGCTGAAGAGAGATATTTGAGACCTATACATCTAGTTAGAGCTGTCGAGGTACTTAGGGAGAATGGTGTAAGAATTGATGGATTAATACCTTGTGAAATGGGTGGAGTTAATAGTGTTAATGGATGGATCCAATCAGCAATTTTGAAAATACCAGTTGTTGATATTCCATGTGATGGAAGAGCTCATCCAACAAGTGTTATGGGCTCCATGGGGCTTCACAAAGTTAAAAACTACATTTCTAAACAAGCTGTCGCAGGAGGGGACCCTGAAACTGGTAAATACTTAGAGCTGTTTGTTTCAGGCAGCTTACAAGTGGTTAGTAGATTTGTTAGGAAAGCAGCTGAGGAAGCTGGTGGTGAAGTTGCGGTAGCCAGAAACCCGGTAGAAGCAAGATATGCTAAAATTCATGGAGCTTCGGGTGCTATAAAACAATCTATGAAAATTGGTAAAATTATCATCGAATACATCAGTAGAGACCGCATGGAAACATGTTATAAGGTGTTTGAGGTTGCAAAAGGAGAAGTTATAGGTGAATGTAAAATAGATGATGCATTTCTCGAAACACGTGGTGGATTCGACATAGGAATCATAAAACTCGCCTGTGGCAGTAATAGATATGAGATGGTGTTTTTCAATGAGTATATGACTTTAGAGAGGAACGATCAAAGAATCGCTACGTTTCCAGATCTAATAGTATTAATGAATCCTGAAACAGGATTACCGATGCTATCCGCGGAAGCATTAAAGTCTAGGGGTAAAACTGTAATTGTAGGCTATGTTCACAAGGAGCATCTTATTCTTGGAGATGGGGTTAAACATCCAGAAGTATATATAGATTTAGAGAAAATTATAAACAAGAATATAGCACGCTATCTTTAACCATCATCTTAAAAATAATAATTTTTGGTCTGAAATCGTGAAATGACCGAACTTTGTGAGGTTAAGATTTTGATGAAAGAGTCAGATTTAACTTTAAGGGAAGCACAAATGCTAGTTAAAAACTTTTTAACAACAATGGGCAAAGAATGGTCGCAAATAGATAATCACTTTTATCTAATCACTCATTTAATGGAGGAAATTGGCGAGTTAGCAAGACATGTAATAACTATAGAATTCAATCTAAGCTTAAACAGAACAGAAAAGAAAGTTTTACCAAGAGAAAAAGCGTTATCGTTAATAGAAGATGATTTAGGAGATCTCTTGTATCATATCTTTAAAATAGCAATTGCATATAACATTGACATTACCAAGGCGTTTCAAAAATCAATGAAAAACATCCAAGAAAAATATTCCAAAACAAAATAAACATGTAATAAACTTACAGATTTATGCAAACTATGTATCGGCGTTTCCTTTAAATAATGCCACTAACTTGTTGACTAACCAGTCTAGTTTTCTTCTTACATCTTCTTCCTCAACTTATAGTTAGTTTCATGGAACATCTTTAAAACTCGCCTTAAAGATACGGAAGAATATTTATTAATAGAATATTATAGAGATTATATTTGGTGTAATTAATATGTCAACTATAGCCATTAGAGAAGAAACAAAAAGAGAATTATTAAAGTTTGTATCAGAACTTCAGATCAAGTTAGGTCGTAGAGTTGATTTTGACGAAGCGATACGATTTTTGTTAATGTATAAGAGGAAAAAGAACCCTAACCTTTTATTAGAGGCATGTATTCCAAGAGAAGATGTTGAAGAAGCGTTAAAAGAGCTTTATGAGGAGAGAAGAAAGGATGAAAGAAAGTATAACAGGTACATTAGCGGTTGATGCCAGTGTTTTAATAGACCTATTAATGTTATCTATTCGAGGCAAAATTATCCAGAGAGCTCTCTTAGATGAAATAGTGGATGTGCACACAACAGAAGTGGCAATAATAGAAACAAAATATATATTATGTAGAAGACTGGGATGGAATGAAGCAAATGTCCAAGTAGAAAAATTATTAGCATCTGGTTACATAAGTGTTGAAAAAACAGAGCCAATAGTTGACTTAGCTGCCAAATATAAATGTGAAAGAAACATATCACTAGCTGATTCTTTAATATTAGCTTTAGCGAAGAAACTTGGTTGTAAAGCTTTATTTTCGCATCGAGAAAAAGAATTAATTAACGAAATTCAGAAAAAGAAATTCGATGTTGAAATAATTTTCTTAGAGGACTACGAAAAGTAACTTTCCCATAATAAGCAATATTATGAACAAGTGATACTAAACATATTAAGACGTAAAACTTTACAAGTTTTTTCGCTTAGCCTCATGTCCTACCATGTTTTGACGTGGAAACTTCCTAGATTGTAGATTTATTTTTAAGCTTCTCATGGCTTATGATAGTGAGGTGAGAGGTTATGGTTTATTGGTATGATTTAAGTTGGGATGAAGTTAAAGAAAAACTTCCAAGTATCAAAGCTGTTATTCTTCCAATTGGCAGTTGTGAACAACATTCTCTTCATCTTCCTTTAGGCACAGATACCTATAGTGCAGTTCACTTATCTGAGAAGGTTGCTGAAACCCTAAAAGACAAGGTATATGTTTTACCTCCAATATGGTACGGCATTTCTCCACATCACATGAATTTCCCCGGAACAATAACTTTGAGCGAGGACACTTTAATCGGACTTGTTTTCGAAATAGCTTATAGTTTAAAACAACATGGGATCAAAAAACTCGTTATCATAAATGGTCATGGCGGAAACATACCTGCCTTAACAATAGCTCTTAGAGATATAAGAGACGGACTAGGTATGAAGGTCGCATTGATTAATCCATGGCTATTTATCAGCGATGTTACTGAAAAAATATTAGAGTCTAAGATTTGGGGCCATGCAGGTGAATTTGAAACAAGCACAGCACTCATAGAAATGCCTGGAAAAGTTAGAGTTTCAAAAATCAAGAAACCAGTAATAAAAGAACCTAAGACACCCTACACTGCAATATGGGAGAAAAATAAAGTAATTACACCTTGGAACACCGATGAATTTACAGATACAGGAGCAATAGGCGACCCGACAAAAGCATCAAAAGAAAAGGGCGAAAAACTATTCAATGCAATGCTAGAAAGAACAATAAATTTCGTCAAAAGCTTCATAGAAGAAAAATAAAGAAACGTCGATTTCAATCCCAATGCTAAGATAGAGAGCGGTTGGATGCTGAAATGCATATGGAAAGAGTAGTTCTAGAGGTTGATAACTTAAAAATTGTAGGTGTGCTTCATAGAATTAAAAAACCGAATGCACCAGTTGTTGTAACGTGTCATGGAATGCTAAGTACTAAGGATAGTGAGAAATATCTTGAAATTGCAAACGTATTAACTAGCAGTGGAATTAATGTTTTTAGATTTGACTTCAGAGGATGTGGAGAGAGCGAAGGAAATTTCACAGACTCTACCGTCACTGCTAGACTAAGAGATCTTGAAGCAGTACTACAATACATTCATGATATGTTTGAAGACATAGCTCTTCTAGGTAGTAGCTTGGGAGGAACCCTATCTATACTTGCAGCTTCAAAATTCAAACTTATTAGAGCAGTAGTAACTTGGGCTGCCCCAATATTCCTAAAGGAAATATTGAAACCATTAAAAGGAGTTATTCCTTATAAGTTCATCAAAGATTTAGAAAACATAGATATTACTGGAGCGGCGAAAGAAGTTTCTCACATACTAGTAATTCACGGCGACCAAGACGAAATCGTACCTATTAAAAATGCTCATACGTTGTTTAAGCTTGCAAAGGAACCAAAAGAGCTAAAAATAATAAAAGGGGGAGATCATAGATTTACGGATCCAGAGCTGAGAAAAATAGCATTGAATGAAAGTCTTAGATGGTTTAAACAACACCTAGTTAATCAATAGACACTTAAACATTACATTTTCCAGTATTCTTTAAGCAGCGTATGCAATTGTTCGACAACTTTTTGCGGATCTGGCAGTCCTATGGCTTCTGCCAATGAAACATCAAGCTTTACCCGATATTCTTCATCTAATTGATAGGGTAATGGAGGTAATTTTCTTGTAGCAATTTCTTCTATAAACTTGCAAATGCTTCTCACTTTTTCTTCACTTAGTGTTTTAACATTCGGAATGGGTAGTTTTAAGTAGTCATCCCCAAGAAATCTTGTCCAATGCTCTGAAATTTTTCTTCCAGCAACTAAAAGAAGAGATATGAAAAACGTGCTATTGAACCAAGCTGTAAGAACCTTACACACCTTATCATCATCAATTTTTACTATGTAAAAGTTCTTAGAAGCCATAATCGGAACATCAGAGTAATTAGCAAAAACACCACGATTTTTAAACTTAGAATCTACCTTATCTGGTAAAAACACTTTCCCGTAAGGTTTCTTTGTTTTAATTTGTCTAAAAACATGACTATACCAATATTTTCCAAACCCTTTTACTGCAGACTTTGCTACACCCGAAACTTTTCCCCAATTAAGATATTCAACAAGGTACGAGGGAAGTTCATCTAACTCAAAAGGGGAAATAACAAGAAAATAGTGTTCAGGGCGCACCAAAATTTTATCAGAGTAAAGAGCAGGTTTCCTCAAAGTAGCTTCTAAATATTTTCTCTCAATAGAAAACTCTTTGCTCAATTCTTCATTTCTTATAATAACTTTTCCGCAAATATCGTTAACAATTTTCCAAAATTTGTTAGGAATAAAGAAGAAGTTTGGGCCATATATTTCTACTCCTCTCACAAGGAGTTTTCTTTCGAAAACATTGTTCCATGAGGCAATAGTCCCCTGCTTCATGCTATGTGAAAAAATTTGGTGAAGTAATTGTTTCAATTCGTTGTTTCTGAAGAAAACAAGCCAATTCATATCCCAAATTCCTGAAACCTTATGTAAATTAACATAATTTACAGTACAAGATTTCAAAGTCTCTTCATTTGGAATTCTTCCAAAACACAGTTTTGAAAGACCCTTTATGTTTCTTGTTTTGTTTAAGCAGATAAATGCTGTTTCATGAAATTTATCTTCTTCTTTTATGCACACGGTTATTAGTTCTTTGAATCCGCTGTCCGTGGAGAATGCTGTTTCAGAACTAGATTCTATCATTCCAAGTACTTTGTATTTCTCTTTAAGCAATTTCTTTATACTTTCGCCTGAAGTTGTATAGAAGGTGGATGCAGGAAGCACAGAAACAAGTAATCCATGATCATTAAGGAAATAATCCATGAGGAAAAGAGATATTAATTGCAAGTTTAATTGTCCTCGAATAACATATTTTTTATATCTTAACTTCTTTACGAGTTCTTTAAGGAATTTTCTATATTTTTCATCTAAGGTTTCCCATCTGGTGAATGGAGGATTTGTAAGGATAATATCTGCTTTTCTCATCTCTCGTGTTTTTTCATCATAAGGAGAGTTTGACATTTCTTGCATATATGCTAATTGAAAAAAGTCGCCAACAATGATCCTAATTCTCCTGACGTCTCCTTTCATAAGGTATAGTAAGGATGCATAGGCTGCTAATGCTGCAAGAGGGTGAGGTTCAACTCCCAAAATCATAGAAAAATGTTTACGCCCTACTTTTTCAATTGTTTTCGACAAAGTTAGACCTGAACCAAGGAAAAAATCTGCAAGGACTATTTTATCCTTCGGATATTTTTCTAGGAACAGTGCAGTAGATTCAGCCATGACATCTAGCCCTATATCCTTTGTATAATACGCTGCCAACCTTTTTCTTTCAAATGGTGTAAAAATTTTTTGAACATCTCTCTGTAAACCATACACATAATTTTGATCAATAGAAGAATGTTTATCCACATTTCTCCAGAGGAATTCCCTTTCTTTCTCGTTTAATTCAAAAAAATTAACCCCTATCAAACCCTCAAATCTATTAACGTTATCTTCTCCAAGAGTTTTTCTAATAACAGCTAATGATGATGTAAGTATCTTAAATGCTTCCTTTGCATCATTTATATGCTTTATTCGAAGTTTATCTAAGATAGCATTGACATTCATCTTGACCGCCAATTTCCATAGAATTTGCTAGTATAACAATGCTTATTATATCTCCATAACATATAATGTGTACTATTGAGCATCTTGTTGCTTTATGGAAGGACTACCCTTTCATGCTTTTAATGCTACAAAATGTTAGATGATTTAACTCGATCATGTTGAGGGGTGAAACATGCCTTTTACTCCTTTCCATTGGGGACCTGCGTTATTAATAGGTCTTCTTTTCTTCTGCTTTTTTGATCTCTTTTCTCTCTTAATTTCAAGTGTTATTGTTGATATTGAACCCTTTTATAATCTGTATAGACCAGGTGTAAGATTACATGGGTTTTTACACACCTATCTTGGGGCAACTTTACTTAGTATACCTCTATCTATAATTCTATATCTGGGTAGAGATTACACGAGAAAACTACTAGAAATCTTTAAATTGAAGCAGAAAAGTTCATTTAAGAAAATTTTATTCACAAATATCTTCGGAACATATTTTCATATTTTTCTAGATTCCTTCCTTTATACAGATATTAGACCATTCTTCCCCCTGCAAACTAACCCCTTACTGTACACGATTTCTTCTTCAGCAATATACATGTTTTGCACAGTTTGCTTTCCTCTCGCATTATTCACATATCTATACAGAATCTGGAAATTGTGAACATCTACGAGGTGAATAAATTGAAGAAGTTAATTTACATGATAAAAGATCCCGTAAACTTTTTCGAGAATGTTAAAGGTGAAAATTGGAAGCCCGCTCTGACATTTTTTTCCAAAATTACCTTAATCATATCAATTTTAACTCCCATCGTAAATTTTCTAGGAATTAAGAGCACAGACTACTCTTCATCTTACCAAGCTCAAATTTTAGCTTACAAAATAGTGAAAGAATATTTAATACCAAAATACGGAGCCCTAGCATATTTAATTGAACCGTTTCTAATCATAGGTCTTGCTTATATGTTATTATTCTCTATGACCATCTTTTTCCACATTTTATACAGGTTAATGGGTGGTAAAGGAACGATTTTGAGCACGTGGAAAGCTCTCTGCTATGGTATTGGCCCATGTATATTCGGAGGCTTTTTACCATACATTTCTCTATTCGCTGCTTTCTACTCCCTACTTCTACAACTCTACATAGGCCCCAAAATCTTACATGAAATCGAAGAATCAAAAATGATATTGTTTCTTGCTGCAGTACTTGCATTGACATTTATTGAAATGTTTCTAACAGATACAACTATCAGTTTCTTGAAATAATTCTTTTAGATTTAGGCAACTATTTTTTGAAGAAAATTTCCAAGGTTTTGTGCGGTTTTCTTGGCGGCCCATGACTAAGTAACCATTCCTTCACTTTTTCTGGTGTTTTCAGCTCCTTTAAAATTTTAATGGCTTCATCATACAATTTATCTAGTTTTTCTACAACTTCCTGCGGATAACTTTGGAAGGGTAGTATTGCGTGACGAGCATAATTTAAAGATTTAATTGCACGATCAATCGTAATTTTTCCTTGTGCAAAGTGGCTTAAAACATCCTCAACCTTGTAAAAAGCTTCCCTAGGAGATTTACTAAACTGTCTTCCACCAGTTATCGGAGGAGGATTAGGATTAAACCTCAAATTTTCAACCGTTAACTCAAATCTTCCCAAATTGCTCCTCGACGGTGACTTAAGATCTATTTTACATTCCCTCCCACGTATTATAATTTAACTTTAAGTCTCAGTTGCACTTGAGTATCTTATTTATTCAGCAAATTCTAGGAAAACTTCATACTATTTAAGATTTAAAAGCTAATAAACTTCACAAACTTTTTGAAGTCATAAATTATATAACCGTTTAACATCGACTTTAACTACTCCACTTCAAGCGATGATCCGCATTTGGGACAGAATCTTACATCGGGCGGTATTTGTGCTCTACAATAAGGACAGAATTTATAGGTAACTATTGTAGGTTTTTCAACTTCATTTTCCTCTCGAGTTTCGATGCGCGGTATTGATGGTTGTGGAACAGTGACTGGTACTATTTGTATCCTTGCGATTGGCAACTTTTTTTCTAATAGTAGATATTGATAAATTCTCTTCACGTACTTATAGTGGAAAAATTTTACGTATATGACTGTTGTTATATAAATGGGGGCGGATGCTATTGCCAAGGTCAATATAGGGAATAATAAGGCAACACCAGCTCCAAAACTCGTATATAACACAGATATTAAGCCTAATAAGGCACTTATACCAGCAATACTTCGAAGATAGAGTAAAACATGTTCGCCAACACGCATCACTTTGTTAGTCTTCCTATCATATTCAATCCACTTACTGTCGAGAAGAGCCCATAAAAATGTAATCGGACAAACGTAAACGGGAGAAAAAAACGCTGAAAGAGACAAATTTATTAGCTGATCCCAACTTTGAATGTTCTGGAACTTAAGAACATATTGTAAAATCCCGAACATAAGAAGTACTGGTAAAAACGATTTATTTATACCTTCGTCTAATAAAGCCTCTTTCCATCCGACTTTTTCGGGAATTCTCCCTTCCGCTAAAAAGGTTCCACTTTCAGCTTCAACATGTTCCCTTGACTTTGGAACAATAATTCGTAATAGTTTAAACCATACTTTAAATACTCTTCTGGACGACGCAAAAGATCCTGCTAGTACCCAAACCAAAATCCCTAAGCTTGTGGCAATAAATAAATACAATCTTAATGATGTATAAATATAGACGAAGATTACAACAACGAGAAGAAGAGCCCATAAAACCTTCAGTAATTTCATTATACCCAAAATCATCAACTCCATTTAATATAACTAAAGTTTTTTATTGATATTTTATATAAAATTTTTTAGCTTAGAAGGTACTCAAAGCACGTTTATTGTTATTTTTTGAGTCATAATGTTACCATAAACGAATCTAACAGAATTTCTTAAATATTTTAATTTTAAACGATAGTTTTAATAACTAGAATATATACTAATATTTTCAGTTTTTAAGGTAGGTTTTAGAATGGTTGCCATTATGAGTATTTCTCCTCCAATTGAAATTGTGGATATACTGAAAAATGGAGGGCAATTATTTTTAATAAAGGGAGAAGCAGGAACAGGAAAAACGACACTTGCTATGGAAATCATACGAACAGTCGAAGAAATAGGAGGGCGTGGTTTTTACTTATCCACACGTATTCCCGCGGAGAAAGTTTTTTCACAATTCCCATGGCTAAAAGATTTAAACATCGAAAGCAGAATCATAGATGCTAGAAAAACACTTCTACCGAAAGTTGACAAATTCTATATTGAATTCTTGAATTCGCACGACTTTCTAAAAGTTGTTTTTTCAAAAGTTTCTCAAGAAGTAAAGAAACCCTTAGTAGTTGTAATAGACAGCATTGATGCATTAAAAGCAGATCTCGATATTTCACCTGAAGATTTTACAATTGAAAAAATGATGATTGAAATTACAGAAAGAACAGGCACAAATATGGTTTTTATCTCAGAGGGAACAAAAGAAACAAAACTAGATTACATTGTAGATAACATAATTATTCTTAGAAAGAAATACATAAATGGTAGAACTATTCGATTTTTAGAATTAGAAAAAATGCGAAAAAAAGAAATTAGAAGACCAATCATAGTATTTTCAATAAAAGACTCAAGATTTATACATTTCAGTTCAAAAGTCCTTGAGTATCCAACTAAAACATTGAACATAGACCTATCAGCAAAAATAGAAACCCACATACCGACTTCCATCGAAGAACTCGATAAAATACTTGGCGGAGGCTTTGAAAAGGGAAGTGTAAACATCATAGAGGTAGGAATAGGAGTGGGAAGAGATTACCGATGGATATCTGCACCCCCTGTACTAAACCTTCTTTTAAGAAAAAGACCCGCTTTCTTTATACCCTCAGAAGGACATTCTCCCGCAACGGTGAGAAAATGGTTCGAGCCAATAATTGGCGAAGAACTTTACAAAAAGTACGTTCATGTATTTCAATTTTCAACTACAAAAAATAACCCAGATAAAAATGTACATACAATTAGTTGGGCAGATTCTGTCACAGATTACCAAGTTATTAGAGAAACTACATCTAAAATTCTTGATGAAATTGGTACTGAGGAATTTTTCTTTTATGTTGGAGCTGATACCTTGGAACATCTATATGGAGAGAAAGATCTTAGAAGAATAATTGGACGATTAGCAAAAGATGCAAAAGACGCCAATGGCGTTTTCCTAATAATTGTGAAAACAGGTCAAAAAATATTAGATGGTCTTGACCATTTAGCGTCAACCTATTTTAAAATGGAAAACTTTGCAGGAATTACATTATTCTACGGACTACTACCCACAACAGGTATATATTCCCTAACAATTGAAGAAACTAAAGATAAAATAACTCCAAAACTAGTTCCACTAGAATAAATAAATTACTATGAACTCTAAATTCATTATTACATTTATCTCAACATTTTGAACTATGAAATATGTAATATATTGTAATAGATATAAATCTCCTCAACATGTCCGACGATCGATAAAGCAACGAGATAATGTCCTCCTTCGTGTATAATCTCCACTAAAATTTTATCGACAAAAAAGAACAATTAACCATACATACATTAGAAACTTTTTAGAGAAATTCAAGATTTTTCAACAACTTATTTTGATAACATAGTTTTTGAAGTTAAAACTAGAAGAAGACTATAGACAACAATGAAAACTAGGAATAATACAGCTATATTTGTCCAAACAGTAAGTCCAATAAGTAGTCTCTTAATTTCTGGAACTTCCGGGATCCATATCCTCTTTGAACCCCAAACATAAGCGGAAAAAACCCAAGCTATAATCGCTACAACAACAGAAAACACAACAATTACTAATCGTTCCTTTATCATATCTATGTCTCCCTTAATTTCCTTAACCTATAAAGCACAAGTTAATGAAGTATTTTCAATTATTTAGCTTTATTGTGTATTCTAAAACACAAACATCATAAAAATAGTTTCTACAAGATGAAATCGGAAAAAATAAAAATGAAATGTTGTGTTTATGTTTTTCTACGTTTCAGTACTAGGTACGAAGCAACCACTATTACTATGATCAATGCTATTCCGATAATCGGATAGTAGCTAGCAAGTCCTTCAGGTGCTTCTTCAGCGGAGGTAACAAGTGTCCATAGAGATGTGTGCGTTGTGACAACAACTGCATAGTATTCACCATTCTCCACGACAACTGTGGTAGATACGACATTCCATGTTCCAGTTGATTCATCGTAGTACGCAATCTTTACCTCTTCTGGTGGTATGCCTTCAGGAATCTTTATTTTGATTGTTAATTCTCCGCTAACTTCCTCCGAATCGATGTCTAAGACGACCTCTGTTGCGAGTATTAAATCTTCTGGTAATTTATCTAAAATGTCCTGTACATCGCTTGCGTTGTGTACTCTTGAGACTAAAGTTATATTTCCTTCCGCTTCTATTTTAATTACTACCTTTCCTTCTTTCTCTATCTCCAGTTTTCCATTTTCCAAGTTTACTAGTACACATTCATTAACAGAAACCCGTCTTGTTTCTCTAACAGCATCTACTATTCTTTCAACAGCTGGACCATGTAATCTCTCTTTCATCGCAGTTAACTCTTCCTCCGTGTATTCTCCTTCTTCAGCCTCAAGTATCGATCTAACGATGACTTTTAATGAGAACTCTTGTCCATCTAAGTATGATACAAAGTCTTCAAAGCTTTCCCTTGCCATCGTAGTTCCAATGAATGAACAGAAGTCTATTGTCGTACTAGGAGTCACAAACATAGCTTCATGAATTCCAAAGTATGTCTTCAATGGTTCACTTTCTGTTTCAATGTAACTTAGCACCGTGGGTAAAAGTCCTCCTCTATCACCCCAAATACCACTTAGCAACTCTATTGCAACGCCAACCTTCACATCAACTACATCTGAGGTAGTTACATTGTACCATGTAACTGGTGAGTCACCGTATTGTTGCAGAATAACTCCTAATTGCTGTTCAATGAGTGCCTTTATAGTACCATTTGCATTGTCTGTAACATGAATATAGACAGTGCCGTTGAGATATCTGAATACTTGAATAACGCCATTCTCGGTAGCTTCTCCACATACCTCTTTTGACTCCTTCATAAGTTCCATCATTTTACTGCGATCTTTTACAAGATCCTTCATATCGTCTGGTGTCATTCCCTGCACGGTTGTTTCGTCGCTGAAATTACCAAGACCCCATTCACCCTCTTGATGTCTTTCCATGAATGTCGCCATATCCATCAATGCATAGTGAATCGTATAACTGGTGAAGTTATCAGTTCTCCTGTAGAAGAGACCTGCAAACACTGCTTGCGATTCTAGCGGCCTTGGTTGAGTAAAGGTGCTCATGTTCACTAATGTTCCATCAACAATCAACGTTTCGTCTGTGACTGCCACTGCACGAAGAGTAGCAATCTTTTTTGATACTTCCATTTGTCCTACTTTGTATTCATTGACTCCATATCCACTGAGAGCAACAGTTGATGGTATTACTAACATAAGAACCATTGCAACCGCTATCGCCGTGTACAACATTTTTCTCACATTAACACCTCTATAAGTGTACTCATAATTCATATTTTTTCTATATATAATGAAATATGGCTCCAAATATAAACATTTAGTTAAAAATTTCTTTAGTCGCCCCTCCACAAGTATCGAGGCCAAACTCGGAGAAATTCGAGGTCATAAACATCGACACAAAATACAATTCACAATATATCTATCTGTTCAACAATCTAAAATAATTCCCCCTTGATATTGATTTTCACAAAAACACTTTTCTAAATGTAAATTTCACTGTTTTTCCAATAGTTTATAATCAAAATTTACAAGATCTTGCTAAATGGTACGTATGCTTTTGATAAAATCAATAGAAATATACTAAGTAATTATAAAAGGAAAAGTGAGACGATTATGTGGGGGAACTAGACGGGTTTATGGATAATTTAACTTACCTATATCTTTAAATAATTTTTATTAATGCAGTTTCGATGATAAACAGACATTTACGTGATTAATTATGAATGGTGACTGGGTACAAAAACTCTTTGTCGAATCGAGTGAATTGTTTTTACAAATAATGAATGAAAAATGGAGTACTGCTGAAACTGAAGCTAATGCCATAGCCAAACTCCTAAGAAAATATGGTTTAAAAAACGGTAAGATATTAGACTTAATGTGCGGCAACGGTCGAATCTCGATAAATCTAGCAAAACTTGGCTACAAAGTAATTGGAATTGATTTATCTTCTATGTATATCGAGGATGCTGAAAAAAGAGCTAAAGAACATGGTGTAGAAGAAAATGTAAAATTCTTTGCTGGAGATGTAAGAGAGCTAGATAAAGTAGTCAAAGATGAAGGAAAATTCGACGCTGTTATAAATATTTGGACTTCCCTAGGCTACTATGACGACGATACAGACCAATTAATATTTAGCAAAGCTAGGAAACTAACAAAAAGAGGAGGCATTTTAATTATAGCGAATTGCGCATCTAGAGATCTTCTAATAAAAACATTTCAACCAAAAATTTGGGAAAAGATTGGAAAGTTTATAATTCTCCATGAATCTGAATTTAATTATCAATCATCAAAGCTAAAAAGCACCTGGAGTGTCTTTAAACAAGAAAATAATAACTTAAAATTCCTCAAAAAACTTGAAATCAACCTTAGACTATACAGTATACATGAACTCGTCACAATTCTAAAGAAAGCAGGCTGGGAAACCATAGAAGCATACAAAAACATAATAACCTTGGGAGCCCTTTGACCCTCAAAGACCAATTAACATCGTAGCAAAAGCAACATGACACATAAGAGAATATTAATCAAAGTTTACCGATGTTCCACCGACCCCGAAGTCTTAGTTAAAACTGTCTCATATATCCATTTTTTCCGATTAAAATTGTCCTTTAATAATTTTAAATCTTCTCTTAATTTCTCAGAAAATTCGTTACGATATTCTAGTATAAGTGAAGAAGCAGGATTTATCAAATTTGTATTCAATATTTTACGAAAATCAAGCACACCTTTCTCATCAAATATTGGAATGTGGTTCAAAGGTTTTCCCGCAGTTTTATTAGCTCTTTCTCTATTTGAAATATGATATACAAATATGTGATTTCTAAATTCCCTTATCTGCTTAATTACATAATTTTGATCATCAGGAATGTGAGAAAAATCGTAACACATCCCATAAAAGTCTCTTTCTACACAAAATCTATATATTTCATATGGATTTCTAAAAAGTCTATTTTCATTAATGAAAGTCTCCCAACAAAGCGTTACCCTGTAATTCTCAAGTATAGAAGTAATCTCCTCGTCTAATACCCTTATTGCACCTTCTCTATCAAATTTTTTTCTCAAAAAACAAGGATGTAACACTACTGTATCGCAATCGAGCTTATTAGCAAGGTTACAACATCTTTCAATCACAATCTCGAACTCTTCAACCCTATGAATTTTTGCATTAGGTGCATGTATTGTCACAACCTCTAAACCTCTCCCTTTTACCTCTTTAAGAATATCTCCTATTCTCAGCTTAAGAAATTCCTGAACATTAAAAAACGCTAACTCTACCTCCCTAATATCTTCAAAGAAGTTTAAAAAGTCACACCGTACCCCAAAACGCACACATACTCACCTTTACCACTACTTCGATCCATATAAATCACGCTTGCTATACTACTTTATCTGGAGTTCAAGGCTATGCATAAGTTACTACAAAATGTTAAAATACCTTTTTTCGATGTTAAAAATGCGGCTAAATCGCCAAGGTTCTATCAAATGTTTAACTGGAGAAATCTAAGATACAAATTAACACAATTAAAGATAACTATTTGAGAGGTTAGAATGATGTTTGAAGAAGTTATTGAAAGTGTTCCGAATTACAAGGAATTTATGTACATTAATGAGTTAAATGAAAGTTCAAAAAGACTAACCAAGAAATATCCGGATATCGTTGAGTTTTTTAAAATTGGAGAATCTACCCGTGGAGAAGACATATACGCTTTGAAAGTCGGCGAAGGAGAAAATAAGGCTATTTTAATAGGTTTCCCGCATCCAAATGAGCCAATTGGAAGCTTAACATGTGAATATCTCTCATGGAGAATAGCCGAAGACGAAAAACTCCGTGAAACTCTAGAATTTACATGGTATTTTGTTAAAGCAGCAGACATTGACGGTGCTAAGCTAAATGAAGGATGGTTCAAAGGAGAATACGACACCATAAAACACGTGCTAAACTATTATCGTACACCAAGTGATAGACAAATCGAATGGACATTCCCCATAAAATATAAGAACTTTGAATGGAATAAGCCAGCACCAGAAACAAAAGCACTCATGAACTTAATAGACAAAGTGAAGCCAGACCTAGTATATCCACTTCACAACTCTGCTTTCGGAGGAGTATACTTTTATGTTTCTGACCCATGTCCAAGTCTATACTCAAAACTACATAAACTAGTAGAATCCGAAGAATTACCCCTACATCTAGGGGAGCCAGAAGCACCCTACATGAAAAAACTTGCAGATGCCATATTTTACTTCCCATCATTTAAAGAAATATATGATTTCTATGAGAAACACAGTGATAAAGATCCAACATCTTTTATTAAGCATGGAGGAAGCAGCAAAGACTACGTTAAACAAGTTAGCGACGCATTTCTAATAATTTGTGAAATGCCCTACATTTTCGATGAAAGAATTGTAGATACTTCCCCGACAAACGTAAGTAGACGGGATGCAAATCTCCAAGGAATCAAATACTGGGAAGACGTTTACGAATTTATTAAAGAAAACTTTGAAGAAACTAAAAACTACCTCAATACTTCATCACCATTCTACGAGGCTATCTACAGATTTTTGGAAACTTTCAAACCTCTACTTGAAGCAGAGAGAAAATGGGCTGAAACCGACGAATCACTAAATAGACCTGCAACGGTCAGTGAACTATTTGACAATCAAGTTATAACAAAGTACTATAGCATGAGAATAATAGGCGAGTTCATAAGACTTCTTGATGACACCGTAAAGAAAAGTGCTTCACCATCCAAGAAGTTAATTGCTGCAAGGGAAAAATCCTACAACAAACTTCTAAAAATCAATGATGAATTTCAAAAAGAGGCAAGTATTAAGGTAATTCCTATACAGAAACTTGTGAGAGTCCAAGTAGGTGTAGCGTTATATGCGGCAGACTTTGTACAAAAAGAATATAGAAACAGATAGAGGTTAAACTTCAGACTTCTTCAATGCCTTAAATCCTTTTTTTGTTTTAAAAACAAATCCTTTTCTTATCAGTCTATGTAGATGTTTTTCTATCATTATTCTTTCAAAGTACTTGAATACGACCTTTGGTTCTGGAAATTGTCCATAAATTATTGCTTTATTAACTATTTCGTCAATAGTTCGTTCCTCTCTTAAAAAACCTAGTAATTTTCTGTCTCTTTCAAAAATTTTGTCTAAATATTCATTAAATTTTACCTCAATGGCATCATTTCCCGTAATGATTCCTTTATGACTTGTAATGACTATTTCCGGCCTTAAGCTCTTCACTTTATTTATGGAATCTATAAAATGGTCTATATCAGAGTCTAAACATCCGTACCAAGGCCCAAACGATGTTAAATCAATATCAGACAAGAAAAGAATTTTTTCATCCGGAACGTAGAAGCAGCAATGACCAATAGAATGACCAGGTGTGTATATAACCTTTAACTTTACGTTACCAAGATCAAAAACATAGTTATCTTCAAACTCTACATCGACTCTAGACTCTCTTAACTCAAAAATTTCTCTTATGAATATCTCTATAGCTTTTACTGCCTCATTTTCCTGTGGACCGTAACGATTCAATAATTCATCAACAGATCTTATAGCGGGAGCATCTAACTTATGGCAGCAAATCTTCGCATCTTTGAACAAATAATTATAATTTATATGATCTTCATGGCAATGAGAATTTATAACTAAATCAACACGTTTTTCCCTAATAATTCTCTCTAAAACATTTTTCCCAAGACCAGTATCAATTAAAACCGTACTCTCATCGTTGATAAACAGAGAATTCGAAAAAGGATATCTCCCATTATTTTGACCTTCAATAAAAAATATATTATCCGTAAGCTCCACCCACTTCACGCATACACCATCCTAACTCTTAGTAAGCAAACTAAGAAATTAAAGAAACATAAATAATAGCTAGGTATGTTAACTTTTTTCTTTGTACTGTTCTTTGAAATATGGTATGATTTTTTCTCCATAGAGTTTATATTGCAGATCTCTATGCTTCTCAGAAACCAATGCAACCAATACTATATGTTGAGCACCGGCTTTCACCCATTTCTCAAGCTTTTCAATACATGAATCGGGAGAACCCCAAACATAGAAATCTTCAATATCTTCAAACGATATTTTTGATGCATAATCCATTATTTTTTTAACATTTTCAGGTGTATATAGGAACTTTTCAAGTGAAAGCTCTTTAGGCACATCTATACCTCTCTTCTTCAATTCTTCTGCAGCGAAAACTGAAAATACTCTTGCAGGAAACTCAATAATTTTCCTGGCATCTTCATCATTATCTGCAACGACGCCATAAAGCAAAACACCATACTCAAAATCCTTCAACCTACTATACTTTCTTCTCATATTCTCCAACTCTTCACGCATCCTCTGATAATCCTCCACTGTTCTCCCCAGTGGAAGCCATCCATCACCGTATTTAGCCGTAATTTTCAAAGTTCTCGGTGAATTTGCAGCAATCCAAAGTGGTGGGTGAGGTTTTTGAACAGGTTTAGGGCGAATAAAAGCATCTCTTAACTTAAAGAATTTTCCATCATAATTTACAGGATCCCTAGTCCAAAGTGATAAAATAACTTCTATAGCTTCCTTCATTCTGGAGACAGGCTTATCCCAAGGTATACCGAAAGGAATAATGCTCATTGCTTCTCCAGCACCAACAGCAGCTATAACCCTACCATTTGAAATATGGTCAAGTGTCATAATTGTTTGTGCAAGAACCGCAGGGTGTCTAGTTTGTATATTAGTAACCGATGTACCAAGCTTAACTTTCTTTGTCACCATGGCGACTGCAGCTAGCGATGTGTAAGCTTCCATCGCATCAAGTCTTCGCAAACCCATTCCTACTAGGTGATCCGCCATCCAAATAGAATCAAAACCAAGTTCCTCAGCCATTTTAGCACGTTTCAAAATTTCCTGCCAAGGATGAAAAGGAAGAGCAATACCAAATCTAACATTTCTTTTCAATTCTCAGCCCCCGACACTCGATATAAATTTCAATTAGTATACTACATATAGTTGTTAAAATAAATTAATGATACGAAAAACGAACCTCAAAGTTTTTATTAACTCTTCTCAATTAAACTAAACGTACCATCGATATTGGGAGGGAGATTATCAATGTCAAGAGCTCCTAAAGTTGACCACAACTTATGTAAAGGTCACGGCATTTGCTACGATGTTTGTCCAGCTGATCCAAAAGTCTATGAAATTAAAGGAGACCCACCTAAAGCATGGGTTGTAAACCCAGAAGCATGCATCGAATGTGAATCATGTGTTGCAAACTGTCCAGAAGGAGCAATAGAACTAGTAGATATTGAAGAAGCTGGACCAAAACCAGAAAGTTAAACAACTCTACATCTATATTTATTTTAAATAAAATATGGAAATGTTATGTATTTTTCATGAAATAATTGTTAATCGCTGTCACTAGTTGCTGCTTTTGAATAAGAGGAATAACCTAATTTTAATGCTTTTATATTTATTTCTCTCCAAGGCTCAGGCATTCTTGAAATAACCTTTTCAACATCTTCCAATTTTACGAAGCCATCAAGTATTTTGCTACCAAGCAATGCTCCAAGCATAACCATGTTTGCTGAAACATAGCTCCCAGCTTCTTCAGCAAGTTTATCACCATCTAAAACCACTGTTTTTAGTCCACTTGATTTGATTTTCTCGATTATATCACTCATTTTAGGCATTTTTACTCCAGGAACATTAGGTCTGATTAATCTTCTATTAAGAATAAGGAGTGTTTTCTTGTTCGCATAATTAATGTATCTCGCAGCTTCTAACAGTTCCATCGAAACTATTACATGAGCACCTTTTAAGGGTATTAGAGGAGATTCAACATCACCAATTCTTATGTGCGTTACCACGCTTCCTCCTCTTTGAGCCATGCCATGTACCTCTGCGGTTAAAACTTTAACTCCATTTAATATTGCCGCTTCAGCTAAAACTCTTCCAAATGTTATTAGTCCCTGGCCTCCAACACCAACAGCTAAAACATTCTTATACCTATTTTCTTTCATTTTCACCACCAAAGTTCCTTCCACTCTTTTCCAGGCTTAATTGTAGGTTCTATTGCTTTAACTGGACATACTTGGGCACAATCTCCACAACCAACACAAAGTGTTGGGTCTATGTAGGCTTTATTATCCTCTAATACTTGAATAGCTGGACAAGCAAACACGTTGTAGCATCTCGTGCATGCTGTACATTTTTCAAGGTCAACTCTGTAAACTGGTATCTTTATGTTTTTTCTGCGAGCATCTGAAGCAACAAGCAAGGCACATTTCCTCAAAGATACAACAACTGCTGGCTTTCCTTTTTCTTCGATAAATTTTAATGCTTTTGCAATCTTTTCTGCAGTTTCATCCAATTTGAAAGGATTTACAACATCTATATATTCTACCCCGATTGATTTAGCTATTTCCTCTGGTCTTATTATTTTTGCCGTTTTCCCACTAGCTGTTATCCCTGTTCCCGGATGTGGTTGATGACCAGTCATCGCTGTTGTCCTATTATCCAATATAATTGTTAAGAATGGAGTGTTGTTGTATACGGCATTTATTAGTGGAGGAATTCCTGCATGGAAAAATGTTGAATCACCTATAATTGCGATCATAGGTTGCTTAGTTGTTATTGCAAGTCCATTTGCTGCACCTATACTACCTCCCATTTCTATACATGTATCCTGCACCCTGTACGGTGGATTTAATCCGAGAGTATAACAACCTATGTCTCCAAGATATACGGGTTTTATTTTCAACTTGCTTACAGCTTTTTTAAGAGCAAAAAAGGTTGCTCTATGAGGACATCCTGGGCAAAGAGTTGGGGGTCTTGGTGGAACTTCAATACTTATTTCTTGGTTGGTTTCTAACCATGGGATACTCTGTTTTGAAACATTTAGAAATTTTATCAGAGATTCTGCTACCCTATTTAACGTTAATTCTCCTTCTCTTGGGACAAGGTCTTTACCATGTACTTTAACTGTTATTCCCTCTTCTTGAACTATTGCTTTTATTTTCTCCTCAACTATCGGTTCCAATTCTTCTACAACAAGAACCTCTTCTGCATCCTTAACAGCTTCAACAACAAGTTTTCTCGGCACAGGGACCGTTGAACTTATTTTAAGTACAGTTATTTCATCAAGTTTATCTATTTCTTTCAACACATCAACTACGTGTCCATAAGTTATTCCACAGGCCACTATAACTTTCTTTGAACCGGGATTTTCAATTTTATTAAAAGGAAAATCATTTACAGCTTCTTCTATCTTACTCCATCTTTCTAAAAGTTTTGGTCTAAGTTTTCGTGCGTGTGCAGGAACTAAAACCCATCTTTTAACATCTTTCAAAAATTCTCCCTCAACTGGTTTCCTCAACTCCCCTAGTAGAATTGGGCCTCGTGCATGACTTATTCTTGTTGTTGTTCTTAAAATTACAGGATGCTCAAATTTTTCACTAAAATTGAAAATCTCCTTGGTGAGATCTTTTGCCTCTGCTGGGCTATACGGTTCAAAGACAGGTATAAAGGCATGTAATCCGTACCATCTATTGTCTTGTTCATTTTGACTACTCCACATTCCAACGTCATCTGCTGTTACTATTACAAATCCTCCTCTAACCCCTGTGTATGCACTACTCATTAAGGGATCTGCTGCAACATTTAAGCCAACATGCTTCATACATGTTAGAGCTCTAACACCCGACATTGCTGCGCCGTAAGCTGCTTCAAAAGCAACTTTCTCGTTTGTACTCCACTCAACATGAATACCCAACACATTAGCATACCTTGCAAGAGTTTCCACAATTTCTGTTGAAGGAGTTCCAGGATAAGCTGAAGCAAAAGATATTCCAGCTTCCACAGCTCCTCTAGCTATCGCTTCATTCCCCATCAACAAAACAGTCTTACCAGCTTGCTCAAGAAAAACCTTAGACATTTGTATACACCCATGTGAAAATCAACAAGAGAACTAATAAGTTTTAGGATAGTTTACATTTCCAAAACAATGGCTTGAAATAAATATTCCTAAAATATAAACAAACTTTATACCACATTGCTAACTTTTTGTATTATGTGTGAAGTAAATTGAAACTCATCACCCTAACTAAGTTTAAACATATAATTATCAGCATCTCCATATTGTTATTGATAGTTCTATTGGTTTTCATGCCAAGATTTAAAATATCTCCTCAAAATCACAAAATTTCGTCCTGGATATATCAATTACAAAATGCAGATTTTTACGAGTTATTAGAAATAGATGTAGATTTACTGGTAATAGATCCAGATGACGCTGGATTTACCGAAAATCAGCTGAACACTTTAAGAGAATCTGGTAAACTAATTTTAGCTTATTTAAGTATAGGGGAAGCTGAGGATTACCGAAATTACTGGAAAAAGGAATGGTATGAAAACCCGCCGGAATGGTTAGGTGAAGAAAATCCGGATTGGCCAGGATGCTATAAAGTTAAGTACTGGTACTCGGAGTGGCAAGCAATAGTATATTCTAGGCTAAATGAAACAATTCTCAATGGCTACGATGGAGCATACTTGGATTGTATAGATGCATATGAATATTGGACTGAAAAGGGAATTGATGAGGCAAAAGAGTTAATGATAGAGTTTGTAATATCAATATCTGAAAAAGCTAAGTCTTTGAAACCTGGATTTTTGATATTTCCTCAAAACTGTCCAGAACTTGTAGCTGATTCAAGATATTCAAATGCTATAGACGGCTTAGGTAAGGAGGATACCTGGTATATTGGAGATGAGCCAAGAAGTCAAGAAGATATAGAATATGATATATATTACCTAGATTTAGCGGTTAGAAAAGGTAAAACGGTTTTAGTAATTGATTATGTAACCGAATTAGATAAAATAATTGACTTCTTCAATAAAGCTAGGGAGAGAGGTTATATTCCATATGTTGGCCCTAGGGAACTTGATAAAATAGGGTATTACACTCCTCCATCAAATTCTACTTAAAATAAGAGAATATTGGTTAAATTATTTCTTGGTTTTGAAAAACAACCAATTTTTAGGATCTTTCCCAGGTCTTAGTTTAATCAGAGCATATTTTCCCCGTAACCTTTTTCCCTGTAATTCAAAGACAATTTTCGTGTCGCTTCTTTCCAAAAGTCTATAAGTCCCCTTATCCCAAATCTCAACCTTCCCTGCCCCATAACCCTCAGGTATGATTCCTTCAAAGTCAGCATAGTCTAATGAATGATCTTCAACTTGAACTGCAAGCCTCTTGACACCAGGTTCGCTAGGAGGTTCTTTTGGTATTGCCCAGCTTTTTAAAACTCCATCCATTTCGAGTCTTAAATCATAATGTAAGCGTCTAGCATAATGTTTCTGAATAACAAAAATAGGAGCTTTTTCCATATTGCTTGAAATAGTTGAGTTATTTGAGTTTTCTAAATCTTCTTTTGACATTTCCATCAAGCTCAACCAAAATTAAATATTTTTAAACAATAAAGTAAGGGAGTATTTATATGTTTTATTACTATCCTCTGACACTATTTTTAAATTTCCAATTCAACATAGTTCGTATATAGATGAAAACCAAACACATAATAACACATTTCTTAATTTGTTATACATAATTCCAAAGGTGAAAGATAATGACCAAAAACCAAATTTTTAGGGAAAGAGTAGAAAGATTTCAGCAATTAATGAAGGAAAACAACATTGATGCATCTATGATAAGAACATTGTCCTCCTTTATCTATTTTACTGGTCTCAAGTGGCTTAGACCTGCTTTACTTATACCTGCTGAAGGAGAGCCTACCGCATTTATTTTTGAATACGAAGCAGATGAGTTCAAAGAGAAAACTTGGGTCGAAAATGTTAAAACTTGGAGAAGAGCTCCGGAACTTATTGGATCAGTTACTAAAACGATAAGGGAAGGAAATTACAAAAAGGTTGGCTTCGATTATAGTGTTGAAAGAGATTCCTACGTTCTGTTTTTTGAATTATTTAAGAAACTTAATCCACAAATAGAAATAGTTGATGTACATGCATTAATAATGAAGCTTAGAATGATCAAAGACTCTAAAGAAATAGAATATATACAAAAAGCTTCAAACATCGCTGTTAAAGGTATTTCATCAGCCATAAACGCTATCGACACAAATGTTAGCGAAGTAGATATTGCTGCAGAAGCAATTTACACAATGATGAAAAACGGATCAGAACATCCTCATGTATACGTCAACGTGGGATCTAGACCAAGAGTACACGCAGAACCCCGTGACAATGTAAGAGTTAAACCCGGAGACACCATTAACATTATAGTCGCTGCCGATTACAAAAATTATTACAGCAATATGAGTAGAACAGTATTCATAGGAAGCCTTTCAGGAGAAAAGAGAAAAGCCTTTGAAACAATGATGGAAATACATAATTTAGCAACAAGTTCTCTTAAAGCGGGAATAAGATTCATTGAAATTGAAAATAAGATAAAAGAACTAATTGAAAAGAAAGGTCTCGGAAAATATTATGTGGAAGGATTTGTTCATGGCGTCGGTCTTCTTATTGAAGAAGATCCTATAACTACTATTGTTGTTGCACATAGACGATATGAAGCTGTTGAAAATATGGTTTTAGCTTTCATTCATGCACCACTAACCATTCCAGATATTGGTTCCATAAAATGTGAAGATACATTTGCAGTAAAGGCAGACGGTGTGAAGAAGTTCACAGAATATGAATATGAAATAACAAAATAATCCTATAAAAAACGTTTGCATAAGTCTAATTTTAATTTTTAAATTTCCTTGGACATAACAACCCCTAATCAATATACTGCAAGAAAATTCTAATCTTTATTTGTGCAGTAAAACACACAACCAAATAATAAACCAAATTAAAATAACAAAATGTAAAGTAGATTTCTGATGAATCAACAAATAATATTAGTTGAGTTGCGGAAGTAGATTATGGGATTTGATATGAAAGTTTTTGGTTTATCTTGTAGTGCTAGAAGACTTGGAAATACGGCAACCGCCGTTAGTATTGCTTTAAACCATTTAAAGAAAAAGAATGTCGAAACTGAACTTGTATATTTAATTGATTATGATATCAAACCTTGTAAAAACTGTAACATGGAATGTTATCACGATAAGGAATGTCCTACTCCAGACGACTCTAAAAAACTTATAGATGTTCTTGAGAAATGTGATGGGTTAATTGTCGGGTCACCACTATATAATGGTACGATACCAGCATTATTAGCAGCCTTTCTAGAAAGAAATCCATATCCCTATGACGAGATTTTAAAAGGCAAAGTTACTGCTGCCATAATTATTGGAAGTATAGGTGAAACCACCGCAGCTTCAATTCTTACCTCATGGCTTGCTCCAAATAAACATTTTATTGGTTGGATTGATCTAGATCCAAGAGCCACCGCCGCTAGAAACCCTAAACTAAAGGATTCATGGCTTAAAGGAACCATCATGTACGATGAACACAACCAAGCAATGGTAACAAACTTAGCAGAAAGAGTTTACAGAAAACTAGTAGAAATACGAAAAACGTAGAACCCAGATTCTTAACAAGCAATAATCGTATGAAATAAAATATCACTTAGTTAGTTGTACTATTATTTTCCAAAGAAATAGTGAAAAAAGATTTTTATTTTCCTATTCCACACTGCGTTATTGTCGAGGCTGTAATTTAGCGGAGATCTTCTGGGCTAACCCAGTCTGGGAACCACTTATAATGTTCAAGTGGATACGCCTCTTTTAATCCGTCATACGTTGCTCTCGCCATTAAAATTTCTCCTCTTCTACCTCTGAACAGATTCACCAATTTCTTTTCCTCAAGTTCCAATAACATTTTGTCAAGTTCATCATCTGTAATAGAGAGGATCGTTTTCATGTCTTCTTTTGTCATGTAAAGTCCTGGATTTACAACGTAGTTCTCTGCCAAGACTTTAAGAACATCTTCCTGTGTTATGGGTTCTTTAACTATAGGAGGCTGAATCTTAAAGTATGGTACTGGGAATTTCAGTTGTTCATCCATGCGGCGGAGAGGTGGACGAATATCACGTGATAAAAGTTTAGTTCCCTGCCTATATAGGATGAGTCTCATAATTTCATTTGTTCCTGCCACTATTTCCATAACTTTAGCGCTTCTAAATACTTCTTCAACTGGATAGAATTTTGTCCATCCATCACCGCCCATGCACTGTATTGCATCCATTGATATTTTCATGAGGGATTCCGTGGCAAAGAGTTTTGCCGTTGTTGCATCAAGAAGAGGTTGATATCCTTGATCCAAAAGATACGCTGCATAGTATACAATTAGCCTTGATAATCTATATCTCCAAATGATATCTGCTATCTTAAATTGATTCTCAGGTATATCGGCGGTTCTCGTACCAAATTGAACTCTTCTATTCGTATGAAAGACAGCATATCGCAAAGATTCTTTCATTTGACCTAAGCATCCAGCTGCAACTACAGTGCGCTCCAAGTTAAAACCACTCATCATTATAAGCCAACCATAACCCGCTTTTCCAAGAAGATTCTCTTCTGGAACTCTTACCTCGTTAAAATCTAAGTAACCGTTAAATACACCTTCCCATCCTGATAGATCAGTTATTCTTTCAATAGAGAACCCTGGTCTATCTTTTTCCACGATGAATGCTGAAAGATGTTGATATTTTCTCCTATCCTCTGGGTTATCACTCGTTTTAGCATATACTAAGTAAAATTCGGAGATTCCCGCATTTGTGATAAATCTCTTCTTTCCATTAATGACCCATTCATCTCCTTCTTTTCTTGCCACTGTTTCTATATTTGCAGCATCAGAACCAACATAAGGCTCGGTGACACAAACACCTGTCAAAATTTCACCTTTTGCGATCTTAGGCAGCCACTTTTCCTTCTGTTCCTCAGTTCCAAAATGAACAAGTTGATGAGTACCGCCGAACATAGTGTCACTAAATGTCAAACCTATTGGTCCTAAACGAGACAATTCCTCAGCAAGAATACAACATGCAGTAACACCATACTCCTTCCCTAATCCACCGTATTTTTCAGGGATTAGTACACCAAACCATCCACGTTTCGCTACTTCCTTCATAATATCCCATGGAAACCGTTTCTTCCTCGTTATCACAGTTACTTTCGGCATATATTCATCAGCAAAATCCTCCACTTCATCTGCAAGCTTTTTTTGCTTTTCGTTCCACCAAGGAAACTTTTCCATATAAACACCTTCCATTTCATCTTAACAAGTGAAGTTAAAGCATGATCTATAATAAAAATATACTAGTTACAATATTCTTCTCTTCTTTGCATATTCTATCATTAGAAGTAGTTTGGCTGAGGTTAAAGGCGCCTTAAAATTTCTAGTAGATTTTTAATGTCTTTGTTCATTTGGAGAAAACGTATGTTGCCGATTTCTCTGCGAATATCTTCTAAGTGAACGGTTCTATCATCAACGTATAGTATTTGTTTTGGGTTTAATTTTATGCCTTTATTTTCTAGCGATTGTAATATCTCTTTTATCATAAGGTGTTTATCTGGATGGAATTCAGCTTTTATGTAATCAAAATATTTTTCAATATCAAAAAGTTTGAGTGCTTGATGGACGTGTTCTGGTTTGTTCCAAGACGCTAAAGCTACAAATATTTTCCGCTTTTTAAGTTCTCTCAACAATTCCCTTACATCATTCTTCAGATTAACACGTTCACCTTTGACATCAATAATTGAATTTCTACTAATGCGTTTAAAAGGAAGAGTCAAGGCTGTGATATCCTCATGATCCCAAATTGTGCCATCTGCATCTAGGACAACAAGACGAATCCCCACTTTTAAACACCTTTAAGTTAAATCTATAGGTAGTTGAGGTTCCTTTCAAAGTTAATCTCAACCAACAACTTTTTGAAATGTAAAAGTTTTAAAAATGGAGGTATACAAAGGTTTTGTAGTAATGCCGGCTTGTTCATATTAATAAATGGATATATAAAGATGTTTCGATACAAATTGTTATATAACGATAATATTTATTAATGGTTATCATCAATTTAATGGTCGCAATAATAATTAGTAGTATAGAAAGTGGACAGGAGATAGCAACAGTGATTTTACCCTTATCCAGTTACTTAGAAATGAATATTTTGATGGTAGTGGGAATAACCGCTATTCTAGGCTTTATTGCAGGATTTTTTTTCAAAAAGGTCAGTGTGCCTGAAGTCGTAGGAATGATTTTAATGGGAGTTTTTCTCGGAGAAAGTATCTTAGGATTTTTAAGTCACAACTTTATCGAGAAAATGAAACCTTTAATCGACTTGGCGTTAGCCTTTATTGGATTAGGTATAGGGACAGAATTAAAATTTGACTTAATAAGTAAGCTGAAGAAATCGATCTTTTTCATTCTTATCTTCGAATCCTTCGGTGCATTTGCTTTAGTCACTCTTGGTGTTTTTGCTTTAACACAAGAACTTCATATAGCGTTAATTTTTGGTGCAATAGCTATTTCTACCGCTCCAGCAGCTACAGCAAAAGTATTATGGGACTATGGGGCAAAAGGAGATCTTACTACGACCATTTTTTCGATTCTTGCTCTTGATGACATCGTAGCTATAATTGCATATGCATTTGCCTTTTCATATGCAGAAAGTGTCGTCATAGATGGTCAAACTGTTCTATTTAAAATTCTTTTAGATTCTCTATTGCATGTTGCAGGATCCATTGTTCTAGGCTTAATTACAGGGGTTACATTGGTAATTTTATCCGATAAAATTAAGGATATTACCAGATTACTCTGGTTAATCTTTATATGTGTCATAGCAGTGAGCGGAATAGCTGAAACCATGGGATTTTCCCTAATATTAACAAATGTGATTGCAGGAGTCATACTTATCAATTTTTCAAATCTTAATGATAAATCTTTCTTTCTCATCAGAGAGGCAACATATCCCCTTATTGTACTCTTTTTCGTTCTAATAGGTGGCAAACTAAGGCTTGATTATCTAGCGCACATGGGTTTAATAGGTATAGCATATCTCACATTGAGATTTGCTGGAAAATTTTCCGGAGTGGCGGTAGGAAGCCGTATATCTAGATCATCAGCCCAAATAAAGAAATACTTAGGTTTCTGCTTATTAACACAAGGAGGACTAGCCATAGGCTTAGCAACATCATTCTACTACAGTCTAGCAGCTTTAAGTGAAGCTGGATATTACCTCGGCACATTAGTTCTTAACACCATAATTGCAACAACCCTAATCGTAGAAATACTAGGCCCAATCTTCGTAAAATATGCAATAACAAAAACAGGAGAAATCTACAAAAAACCTCCAACCTAAAAGTCATGCCTAACATTTCCAATTTCATTTTTAAATTGAATGGAGCCAAAAAGTAATTTAATCTAAATGCATAAATCTTGGACGTTTCGAAAGAAATTTCGAGAAATATAGTGGTTTCCTTGGATATCCTTTTGTTTCTTCATGAAGACGATTTATGAGGTCATTAACGCTCATTTGCACAGTTTCTCCACTTTCTCTTATTCTCACAGATATTTTTTTGGCTTCTTTTTCCTTTTGTCCAATTACGACAATGTATGGTATCCATTCTCGCTCTGCATCCACGATTTTTCGTCCCAAAGGGCGGTTTGTATCATCAATATCCACACGGAATCCTTCGTTTTCAATCTTTTGAGCAACTTCCTCGGCGTAATCAAGAAGTTCATTGGTAATAGGCATTATCCTAACCTGCACGGGAGAGATCCAAACTGGAAGCATGGGATGCTCCTTTTGAAGCGCGGTGTCAAACAGGGTAAAAATGTATCTTTCTATGGTTCCTATGATTGCTGTATGTAAAATTGCGGGATATTTTTCAGTTTGATCAGCATCTATATATTTTATACCAAATCTTTTAGCGTTTCCAATATCTATTTGAACAGTACCTATCTCTCTAGGCCTATTTAATACATCCACGATATGGTATTCAATGTTTATTGTCCAGTAGTAGTTTGCACCGGTAGCTGGATATATAGCCACAAGAACAGGTTTCCCTATGTCTTGAGCAATCTTAATGATGAAGTCTTTGTATCTTTCGTATTGCTCTGGATTCACAATGTTTATGAGAAGTTCGTAGGTTCTTTTTAATAATTTTATTTCTTCCATTATTAATCTGTGAACTTTAAGAAGCCATTCTTTTGCTTCTTCTTCATCTTTAGTAAATACGTGGAGATCGGGCATGTAGAATCTTCTAAGCCTGAAACTAAGCTCCACCTCTCCACTTTGTTCATATCTATAGGAGTCTGCAATTTCAAATGCTCCAAATGGTAAATCTTTATACGAGATTGTCCAATCTTTTAACATTGAAAATTGTTGATGACACGCAGCGTAACGTAGTACAAATTCCCCTCTATCAGTTTCCATCATGTAAAGTCTATCACCATAAAGTTCAGCATGTTCTTTAACCGGTTTCTCATGAAGATTGAAAAACGCAGTGCCCTTAACCTCGAAAATAGGAATACCTAATTTTCTAGTAACAATTTTAGAATAGTCGGCCACAAGATCAAAAATTAATGCTGCGTAAGGTTCCATTCTCATATGACCATAATCAGAGTACGATTCCCATTCAAAGCCGAATCTTCTCAAATACCTTATAACTTTTGATTCTCCACCTGGAAGCGGTTCTCCTAACGCTTCTTTTTTCACCATAATTTGAAACTCTCTATTAAATTCGTCGAGATTTGCAGATTCCGCATCAATTTCTCTACCATCAGGAGTTAAAATAACATACTTTTTCTCTACAGCTTTCTTTTCCTCTTTTTTCTTTTCTTCTGGTTTTATTTCCCTAGAAAGCTCCGATAAAGGATGTCCTTTCACTGAGATTTTAAATGCTTTGTACCACCCAAAAGGAGCTCTTACTACCTCCACACCTTTTTCTACAAGTTTTGACTCCAAGTTTTTCAAAATTTCAAGAGCATTAATTGGTGAGGCTAAATTACTGCTTAAATGTGCCCACGGATATATAACGATTCTCTCTGCCTTTACTCGGTTAAATACATCTAATATATCCTTAACTGCTTTTTCTACAACTTCTTCATTATCGCCTTTTTCCACAGTAACCATTGTGACAAGCGCTTCCTCTACTCTCACTTCTTCTTTTAAAGTATCTTCTGCAACCTTAACCGCTTTTTCCCGAGGCCCAAACTCTATCCAATCGCTATGCAAAAACACCAGCCGCAAGAATAACCACCCTTATAAAAAGAATGTTATTTTCTAAACCATTTTCAAAGGAAATCTTCATCAATCAGTACTAATCATTTACATTCATCCTTTTAAGTATTTCTCGAGATAAGACCGCTAATCACTAGTAATAAGTGGTGAAAACAACTTAACCATTCAAATTCTAAACTCAATAAATAAAAATAAAATATATGCTACACGAAGTGATATATGTTTATTTTCCCGCATTATATGCTTCTTAAAGATTCTTTTCTTAGATAAAGACTTTAAATAACCTCTTTACTAATTTTACTAGAGAAATAAAATAGTTTAAACAGACATTAAAACATTTTATTAATAAAAATTTCAGAAATGTAAAAAATATTGGAAGGTGCTGGTATGGGTAAGATAGAAATTCCGTTTATAAAGTATTCAGAAAAGACCATGGAAATAATGCAAAATCCAGGTCTTCTATTGGTTTCTGTTGGTAAAAATGGACAACCTAATGTTATGGCGATTGGTTGGGGTCTAATAGGGGTTATTTGGCGTAAACCAGTGTTCATTGTTGCTGTCAGGCCCTCAAGATACACATATAAGTTAATTGAAGAAACTGGCGATTTCACGGTTAACGTACCATCTAAAGATATGAGTGATGTAGTAGAATATTGTGGTACGGTTTCTGGTAGAGATCATGATAAGTTTAAGGAGAAAAATCTTAAAGCAGTTCCAAGTAAACACGTAAAATCTCCAATAATTGATCAATGTCCAATCAACTATGAATGCAAAGTAATATACAAGACAAAACTAGAACCTGCTAGCATACCAGAAGATGTAAAATCTCTATTCTACCCAGGGAATGACTATCATACACTTTACTTTGGCGAAATACTAATAGTACATGCAGATGAAGAAATGATAACCAAAAAACTATAAACTGAAATCAACATGAAGCTCTTCTAAACTCTTGTAAAATTTCTTTTTATAGCTTTACAATTCTGAATTGTTAAATAATGGTTCCATTTTCATATAAAACCTAAAATACGGTTTAGATCAAAATAATGAATAAAAATAGAAAATAAAAGAAAAATATTTATCCTCCACCTATTACAGGCATAACCACAACGTTATCATTGTTTTTTACCTTTGTTTCTAATGTTGCTGGTTTACCATTTATTAATACTATTATTCTTTCCTCGTCTATTTCATCTATCTCTTTAATATTTAGTAGCTCCTTTACTTTGATAGGAAACTCTATTTTTATTTCTTTTTCTTTAAATTTAGCTAAATCAGCGATCCACCCTATCAACTTAATTTTTGCCACCGATATTCACCGTTCTAACTTAACTTAACATATTTCTCTAGTTCCGTAGCTACATAGCTTAAACCAAGTTTTTCGAAGGTTTCCTTGTGAGGTATACCTCTTTCATCCCATCCTCTACTCTCATAATACCAGGACAAGAGTTTTTGGAAACCGTCAAAGTCCAACTTTTTACCTGCAAACGGTCCTTTTGTTAAGGGCTCTTTGAACCATCTGGCCGGTGGTGTATCCATGTTTCTATTCCATTTTCCTTCATACTCTCTTATCCAGAAGGCTCTGATAAGTGCATAGATTCTATCACCAACTGTGTATAGATCATTTAATGTAAGTGTTACTCCTGTAGCGGCTTTAAGGAACTTTGCATACCATTCCAATTCAAATCCAAGTTCAATCCATGGAAGTCTACAGGTAACAAGGCTTTCAAACATTCCTCCTCGGATCCTCTGGAACTCTATAACCTTATCAACCTTATCTTTGGTATAGGCATCTCTTCCAACCTTTATTTCCCATGAAATTACCCAAGCATCTTTATGATGTGCCCCTATTGGAGATGTACCAAATGACAGAGCCATACCTGGAGCATAGTGGCAATCGTACGCAGAGATTTCAAGGCCTTTTATGTGCATTGCCCAGTCTTTTGATTCTTCACCAATCTTTTCTGAAATTCTCTTTACTCCTTCAGCTAACAGGTCTCCGATTCCTTTTCTGAAGGCTATTTTTTCAACAAGTTCTTTTGCTTTTTCAAAGTCTCCCCATTCAACCTTCTCATCTATTAATCCTTTTTCTGAAGCTTCCATGGTGAAACCTATCACACTTCCTAAAGATATTGTATCTATTCCATAGTTGTCAGCCATCCAAATTAATGTGGCTATTTGCTTTAGGTCTGCTAATCCAATATTTGATCCTAGTAATCCAACATTTTCATAGTCCATCTCAGCTTGTCGTCCTTCAGTATCCGGGTTCATATTTCCACACTGCATGTTACAGTTGGGACAACCATATCTTGCAACTTTCAGTTTTTCCATGACATCTCCATTTATTTTATCTGCATATTCAAAGACACCTTCCCTAAAATTATACGTTGGCAATACGCTATTTTCTTGACACCAAACATGAACAGCCATAGTTCCTTGTCTTATCCAGAAGTCATAGTTTGGTCTGCCTTTAATATCGTTGTAGGCTTCACGTCCAAGTTTTCTAAGCTCCTCGGGGTCTGCAAGAGGTATTTCTTTCGTGCCTTTAATTACGATGGCTTTAAGTTTTTTGGAGCCCATCACTGCTCCGATACCAGGTCTTCCTCCCGCTCTTCCTTCTTGAGATCTTATAACAGCGTAACGTACCAGATTTTCTCCTGCTTGGCCTATAGACAATATGCCTATGTTTTTGCCGTGTTTTTCTTTCAATTTTTTCTCCGTATCAAAGGTTCCAAGTCCCCATAAGTCTTCTGCAGACAAAATTTCAACTTTCTCGTCTTCCACATAAAGATAAACTGGTTTTTCAGCAGCTCCGTCAATTACAATGGCGTCGTAGCCTGCTCTTCTTAGATGGTTGGCGGCCATTGAACCAAGGTTTCCATCACCGTATCCTCCTGTTAATGGGCTTTTTGCTGCAACTACAAGTTTACCGCTGCTAGGTAAAGGTAGACCTGTTAAGGGACCTGCTGCAACTACGAGCTTATTTTTAGGAGATAATGGATCAACACCAGGTTCTAACTCGTCCCATAGAATCTTTATAGCGAAACCTCTTCCACCAATGAAATCTAAGGCAAGTTTCTCATCATATTCCTGTACTGTAACTTTATTTGCAGAAAGATCTATTCTTAATATTTTGCCGTTCCATCCCTTCATATCTATCACATCCAAATACCAATTTTAGTCATATAGCTTTTCAAATTAAACTTTGACTAACTAAATCTACTACTTGGAAATCGACGTCACCATAAACTATTGTCAACTTTCCCACTTAACGTAAACTAATTTGGCAATTTAACAGATTTAGATTTGTCGATGATATATATCATACTAAGCTCGCAATTGCATTTAAAGATTTATCTACCTAAACTCTTGGTAATGCACTTACGTATAAGCAAATTTTAATAGAAAAACTGTTTAAAATGTTGAATTAATGAAAATGTCCAATTCATAGTAAAACGTACTATTATTCTTTCTTCGATCCGATAGACTTCAATACGAACTCCCATTCACACCATCTGTCTTCCTCATGTTCATCTGGAGGACAAACAACACATTTCACTTCTATTTCCGGGTTAAATTCTTTGGCAAACTCTTTTAAGTAAGACCACCTAACTTGCTTACATGGAAATTCACCTAAGCCTTTTCTTATTCTTGCCTTTTGGGTCCGGCAACTAACTACTTTAAACACTGCCTTATCCGATTCAACTTTCCATTCTTTTGTTTCTTGATATAAGGCCCAACTTGTAGCTCTTAATGCTACCATAAAAGATTCTAAGCTGTTGTCTTTTAGTTCAAGCAGTTCTTTTAAAGCTCTAGCTTCTAATTTTGCTAAAATGCTCCAACAATTCCTATCTATAGTAGTAGCTGCTTCGGTACCAAATTTCTCCTCTATACCCAAGAAATAGAGACCGTCAACTCTCCAAATGTTTCTAATTTGCAAAAAAAGCAAATCTACCAGTTTCTCTTTTGGAAGACTTACCAACCAGTTTCTGTCATTGTCGTTCATTTGAATTCACCATCCACTTAATAATCAGTTTCAAAATAAATATTTAACACATCTATTCTCGATGTCCATTGTGTTAATAGGACATCGTATAAAGTTTTTACAACATTTAAGCAATGTAAAGCTAAATTGAGAAATTACATTTAACTATCTTTATCCAACAATGCAGACACTTACTTCTAGAACGTCAAATAATAAAATTAAAAGAGAAGAGAGATTTATGAAAATATTAGGTGCAAATTAGAGTCTCAGTATACTCTACCTCGGGGATTTTCCTTATCTTAGAAATCAAAGCACCAATTTCCCTAAAGTCGTTCACTTTAACCTTCACTATAAGATCCCAAGAACCATGAATAATTCTGACATCATCAACTCCCCGTATCCTTTTCAATCTCTCCGCAACTTCATGTTCCGCACCGATCGTGGTTACTACGAGTATGTAACCCTCTGTCTCAACAACTATTCTTTCCATTTCCCTCACCTGAATCATTTCTCAGATTAAAATTAGCATTGATTGTTCCGCTGTCACCGTTTAGCAGCCCTTTTGCTATAATTTGACCAATATCGGTCAGACGCACATAGGTGCCTTTACTATTTACATTTCCTGCTATAATTAGTCCCATGTTTCTGAATTCGCGGAGATTCCATTTCACGGTAGACTCTGACAATTTTAACTTAGAAGAAAGAATACGACCTATCGAAGTCAATGTTAACCTTTTTCCATTATCCACGATCTTTGCTAACTCTTTCAAAAGCACTTTTTGTCTTTCATTTAGTCTGGCAGTAGCAAAAGTAAAAACAGATGCTTCCAATCTCCTTATCTTCTCAATCAAATAACAAAAAACTTCTTCCACAAATTTATTCTTTAAAATTTCTCTATTATTTCGGTAAAAACTTTCTAAGTCATATGTGAAAGATTTCACCTCCACCTCGTGTTTCACATCCACTCTCCTTGTAAACAGATTCACCTCCCATTTCTTACACCTCCGAGATTTTGTTCCTTTAAAATTTTACCCGAACATTTTAAATTTTTTGGTTAAATATACTTACACATTGTACATTAAGCTTTACAAAAGCCATATAAACCTCAATCATGCACAAAATTTTCTTCCTAATAAAAATATGAAAAAATAGTAATTTAGATACTTTTGGAGAATACTGCATCATCTGTGTCTTTTCTTTTCAATTTTGATGCAGCTATTTCTCTATATTCAAATTCAAATCCATTTTTAAGATAAAATAATATTGCAGGAAAATTATTAACATTAGTATCAACTTGAAGTCTAAGAATACCTTTACGCCTTGCATTCTCCTCCAATTTCTTCAATAAAAGAGTGCCCACATGATGTCCTTGAGCAGAATGAAGTACTGCTAAGAGATATATCCAAGCATTTTTAGGAGCCCATTCCCATGCAAAAATTCCACCCACAATTCTACCGTTTTTATCTAAAGCTATAAGATTTAATTCTGGATTATCTCTCGAAATTTCCTCAATAAGCTCAGCATCTTCAAAAGGATCTTCCCCAGGAAACGCATCTCTAGATAATTCCAAAATTTTACCGTAATCTTCGCTTCTATAAGGTCTTATGTGAAACCCTAGTGGCTCAAATACATGCTTTGGAATTTTAGGTATATCTGGAGTCCATTTACACATAGAGATGGCATCAATAAGCTTTCCATCGACATTAAGCATAGACTTTCTTAGTCTACCCTCATACTCAAAACCAAGTTTAGTGAGAGACATTTGTAAATCAATTCTATTAGCAGGTATAAAAGTCCTAACTTTAGTTGACCCTGTTTCGAAAGCATTATCTAACAAATATTTTGCTAATTCAACTAAAGTATCCCAGTCTTCAGCATTCATAAAATGAATAAAAGTCTCCTCCTCAAAGCTACAAAGAGCAGAACCCATTAACCTTCCATTTTTCTCGACAACAACAATTTTGTTAACCCATTTTGAAAGCCAAGATAGCTCTATGTCCGGCCTATAATTTTTAGCAAAAACTAAAATTTTGCTTAATTCCTCTTCTTTAGCGATGCGAATCTTTGACAACGAAATCGCACCGCCCGAAATGAAGTTCTCTTAAATCCAACAAATTTAAACAAAATAACTTAGTATTCAACCTTTAATTCACCGATTTCTAGTATTCACCATTTGTAGTATGAAAATACGCTATTGGTAATATTAAAATATCGCTTGGACGAACAAATTAAAACAAAGTTTTATTGTTTTTCAATAATTAAGTCAAAGATTGGAGGATTTGTTGTGTCTGAAATATTTTCAAATGATAGACCGGTTTTAGAACTGCTTTCTAGAGAAGAAATAGAGACCATACATGTCTCATCACTCAGAATTTTAGAAGATGTAGGTATAATGGTGGACAATAAAAATGCGCTTAAACTTTTTACTGAGCTAGGTGCCGACATAGACATAAATAAGAAAATTGTCCATGTCCCAGAATATTTGGTGAAAGAAGCTCTAAAGAGAGCTCCTTCTTCAATTAAAATGTATAGTAGAAATAGAAAATTTGACATGCTTCTAACCAGGAACAAGGTGTATTACAATCCGGGTTCCGCGGCTCTCTATATGCTTGATAGAGAAACTGGAGAGAGAAGAAAACCTTTATCCAAAGATTTCAGAGAATTTGTAAAACTCGTTGATGCAATGGAGAATATTCATGCTCAAAGTACGGCCATGGTTGTTTCAGATGTACCAGAAATAGTTGCAGACAGATATAGACTCTACATAGTATTGAAAAACTCCACAAAAACCATAGTCACCGGAGCATTCACCATAGAAGGAATATACGATATGAAAAAAATGCTAGAAGTAGTTGTCGGTGGAGAAAAAGAACTGAGAAAGAAACCACTGGCCATATTTGATGTTTGCCCATCTCCACCATTAAAATGGAGCGAAATAACATCACAAAACCTAATCGACTGCGCAAAATTTGAAATTCCAGCAGAAATAATACCAATGCCACAAGTTGGAGCCACAGGTCCAGCTACCCTAGCTGGATCTTTAGTACAATTTAACGCAGAATTCCTCTGTGGACTAGTTATGTCACAAATGACAAAACCAGGCGCACCCATAATTTACGGTGGATCACCGGCAATCGTAGATATGAGAACTGGAACAGGACGTCTAGCAGCCATAGAAGCTATCATGCTGTGCTGCGCCTATGCCCAAATAGGAAAATACTATAATTTACCAACACATGCCTACTTAGGGCTCAGCGACGCAAAAATTATAGATGCACAAGCAGGCATGGAAGCGGCTCTAGGTCTAGTTCTAGGCGCATTAGCTGGCATAAACAATATTGCTGGACCAGGAATGCTAAGTTTCGAAAACTGTCAAAGCTTCGAAAAACTTGTAATAGACAACGAAATCTGCGGTTATGCTCTAAGGCTTATTAGAGGTATCCAAGTAAATGAAGAAACTTTAGCTTTAGATGTTATAGAAAAGGTTGGTCCGGGAGGACATTTCTTGGCACAAAAACACACGAATAAATGGTTTAGGATAGAGGAATACATGCCTTCAAACGTTATAGATACACGTAGTGAAAGAGACTGGCTTGAAAGAGGGAGAAAAGACATAGTACAAAGAGCTAAGGAAAGAGTAGATGAAATTCTTAAAGAGCATGAACCAGAACCTCTACCACCAGATGTAGAAAAAGAGCTAGACAATGTGGCCATGGAGTTCATGAAAAAACACGGTGTAACCAAACTACCTTAAACCTCAAGTCAAAACTATGTATTTATAAGATTAACTTAATCATTTCGCCTTCTTTTTGCTTTTAATTAAAATAGGAGTGATTAGAAGTGTTAAAATATTTTGTAGAGTGGATGGCTTTTCACTTTTGGTCTAATTCCGTGTCTCATAGCTCTATATGCTATTATTGCATCAGTCATTGCGCATGCTGGAAAAGCAACCTCCGCGTATTTGATCGGTCCATAAAATATGAAGTCTGCACCTCCCATTTGCACCGTAATTAATGAACCAGCTGCACAAGCCTTTTTCGCAATTTTCCCATAGTCATTCGCCCTTTTCCACTCTAAAACCGCGTTGAGAGGAGCAGCTCCAGAAGGTAAACCAAAAGTGTTCTTAACTAATTTAATAGCTTCCACCGTCAATCCGATGCTTGGTACATCTAAAACACTCACATCTATCAAAGGCTTCCTAATATTTGCCTCCTTCAATGCTCTATCCAAAAGTCCCTTTTCTTCTCCGTCTCCTTTCAGAAGCTTAATTCTTCCCTCTGGCCAAACATTTCTAGGATTATGTGCCAATATTATTGCTGCTTCTAATCCGCTTTCCTTAATAACTGTCAATTCCTCTTCTTTAACATAGACAGATATAGAATTATAAACTGTTTTCCCAAGTAGACCTGTCTCAGTTACGTATTTTAAAGCAGCTATCTTTACCTGCATAGTTGCGCTATCAATGAGAAATGGAGCATCAGTAACGTCGGCTACAAAATCTATGTATTTAATTATGGCCTTCTCGGATAATCCTACAATATCTGTCATGTGAGGATTTCCTGTAAGGTCAGATAGTTCTTCTTGCTTTTTAATCAATTCTTCAGCTTTCTCTTTATTAAAATCTCCTTTCATCGGGTCCTTCACAATTTTATGTCCCTCATAAAATATAGTGCCTATAAGCACCGTTGGTAGTTCCCCGGGTTGTCCGCCGACCTTAACATTACCTATGGCAAATATTTCTTGATCCTTTCCAAATTTATTCATAATTTTTCCTCCAAATTCATATCATAAATAATGTTTAAGAAATTGGTGAACTGCGTTATTCCATACACTTTTATACATCTCTTTATATGCAAGAAATGATTCATTGAAACTATGTAATATAATAATAGATATAATATCTTAAAATAATGAAAGGTGATGGCACATATTATCGTATGGTGTTCTCTAAAGGTCGTGGAGGGAATTGATTTTGAGTGGAGATGTAAAAGAAATTCTAAAAAAAGTACGAGACGCTATACTTGAATACAACCCTGATAAAACAGTTGAGGCAGTGAACGAAGCCTTAAAAGTGGGTTTAAGTCCGATGAAAATCATGGAGAAGGGGGTAACCCAAGCACTTAAAGAAATAGGAAAAATGTTCGAAGAAGGAAAAGTATTCCTACCGGAACTCATAATGGCGGGAGAAGCAGGAAAAGCCGCACTAAAAATATTAGAACCAAAAATAAAAGAAAGAAAAGAAAAAATAAAAAGCTACGGCAAAGTTCTACTGGCGACAGTTGAAGGAGATATACACGACATCGGTAAAAGCTTAGTTGGAGCAGTTCTAATGGCAAATGGATTTGAAGTAATAGACCTCGGTGCGGATGTACCAACTGATAAATTAATTGAAAAAGTTAAAGAACTTAAGCCAGATGTCGTAGGTCTCTCAGCACTCATGACAACAACAATGTTAAACCAGGAAAAAGTTATTAAAAAGCTAGAAGAAACAGGACTTAGAGGAACAGTTAAAGTAATTGTTGGAGGAGCCCCTGTGACCGAAGAATGGGCAAAAAGAATAGGGGCTGATGCATATGGTGCCGACGCCATGGATGCTGTTAAAAAAATAAAAGAACTACTCAATATCAAAGAATAGAATCAAAAGAGAAAGCTCATTTTTCACTGTTGTTTTCGTTTAGTTTTTATAAATAAAAAAGTTCTCAACAATCTCCGTGTAATCACATAAACTAGCACCACTAAAAGAAGGAGAAAAGAAGTTCTCATTAGTATATTTTATTATTTTAACGTTAATTATATTTGTGAAGTCCTTTACTACAAAAAATTTAAGTTAAAATTCTGTTTCTTACTGTTAATGCTCAGGTAGTGTTTAATATGTCAGAACATTCTTCTGAAAAAACATCGTTTAAAGCCTTAACTCGCAAATATGCCTTAAAAGGGGAAAAAGCCCGCATTTACGGCCCCATTGATCATAAAGGATATTCATATTGGGCAATTTACTATGAAATGAAAAAATTGTTTAAAAAACCAGTGGGAACATGCATTATCGTCGTTGATACAAATCAAAGAATTATAACTGACAAAGATATTTTCAGAGCAGTTTCACAAACAATCTTGCTACCTCGTCCAACCAACTATTTTCAAAAAATCTACGAGGAGGAAATGAAGGAATTCTCCAATATTCATGATTTTTTTTCACGATCAGAGAAATATGTTTTACAATCAGATATTTCAACACTTCTAGAAGAAGCTAAGGAACTGGACTTTCCAGAAATTTCTGAAGCTTTAGAGAACATTATAAAGCAATCTGAAAGAATAGCTGAAATAACTGGCAAAATATTGGAGAAGAAAGAAAAAATGAAAGACTTAATAAAATTTTTGCAAGAAAAGATTGATCAAGAACGTGCTAACGTATTTCTCAAAGTGGTGGTAAATGAAGAAGGAAACCTAATTAAAGATTTATTAGAAGCTTTTCATGAAAGGAAAAAATTACTGCAAGATCTCGAAGATGCTATCATGACAAGGAAAAATATCGAATCGTTACCTAAAGACTTTGATTTATTATTAAAAGACACTAAATTTGAAATCAAAGCTCTAAGCAACATTGACACGGTTTTTAATAATCTTATAAAGATGCGAAAAGATATCCAAGAATTATATGATCGATGCCAGGGTACTATTGAAGAATTTTATGAAAAAATGCTGAAAAGAATAAAAACAATAATTTAGATCGCAAGAAAAGAACTTTAAAACATGAACAAAAAGTCTTTCGCATTTTGTTAAATTTACAACTTATTTTTAATTAATTTTATATGTCTCTATCTTTTAAAATAGGAATGGTGGAAGACGTGGAGGAAGTCGTTATTAGAGAACTAAAAAATATAGAAGAGTTTGCTAGATGTGAAGAGATTCAAAGACAAGCATGGGGCATGAAAGATATAGAAATAGTTCCCCTTCATCTCCTAGTTACAGTTCCAAAAGCCGGAGGAATCGTGCTTGGTGCATTTAACAAAAAAGAGGGGTCCCTTATCGGGTTTTGCTTTGGCTTCATCGGACATGACGGTAAAAGATTTTATCTCCATTCTCATATGAATGCTGTTATACCAGAGAAACAGAACAAGGGCGTAGGACGCCTCTTAAAATTGAAACAGAGGGAATGCGCATTACAAAGAGGATTTAACCTGATAAAATGGACTTTTGACCCTCTAGAAGGACTAAATGCAAATTTAAACTTTAGAAAATTAGGAGTCATAAGCAGGACATACATTCGAAATTGTTATGGAGAGATGAGAGACGAACTTAATATAGGCTTAGAAACAGACAGACTTTTAGTTGAATGGTGGATAAAATCAAAACACGTTGAAGAACGAATAAAAGGAAACTTCCCAAGCTATTCTATAGAAGAACTTTTATCAGAAAATGCAAGTATAGCCAATGAAACAATACCTATAAAACCGAACTTTAGAAAAATTACAAAAATAAACACAGATTTAACTTCAGAAACAGTATTAATTGAAATTCCTGAAAGCATTCAAAAAATAAAAACTATGAATATGAAGTTAGCAAGGGACTGGAGATTGAAAACAAGAGAACTATTTGAAGCCTATTTCAGAAAAGGTTATGTTGCAATAGATTTTTTGTCTGAGAAAATAGACGGTCAAAGAAGAAACTTCTACATACTAAGCAAAAAACCAGTCTGGAAAACGAAAATTTCCCATAATTTTATTGAAAGAAATTGATGGAGATAGTAACCTATGTTTATTGAAGAAGTAGAGTTGAGACTAATTAATATGAAACTTGTATCGCCGTTTGAGACAAGTTTTGGACGTGAAACAGAAAGAAAAACAATTATCGTAAAAATAGTAAGCGAAGAGCTTGAAGGTTACGGTGAATGTGTAGCTATGGATGGTCCATGGTATTCTTATGAAACCATTGAAACAGCTTGGATCATTCTACAAAAATTTATGATTCCCATGATACTAGGTAAAGAAATTAGTCAGCCAAGTGAATTGATGAAACTTTTAGGTAGAGTACGTGGTCACAATATGGCTCGTGCATCTCTTGAAGAAGCTTTCTGGGACCTATATGCAAAGTCTCTAGGAAAATCATTATCAAAATTGCTGGGAGGAGTAAAAGATAAAATTGAAAGCGGTGTAAGCATCGGAATACAGAAAGACATTCAACAATTACTAAAGGTGATTGGTAGTTATTTATCCGAGGGATATAGGAGAATTAAGCTGAAAATTAAACCTTCTTGGGACATCGAGGTTCTTCGAGAAGTTAGAAAACACTACTCAGATATACCTTTAATGGTTGATGCTAACGCAGCATATACAATAAATGATGCACATCACATTAAGAAGCTAGATGAGTTTAATTTACTTATGATTGAACAACCTCTAAGTTACGATGACCTTGTTGACCATGCAAAACTGCAAAGCACATTAAAAACACCAATCTGCCTCGATGAAAGCATTAAAACAGTCAGTGATGCACGAGCTGCACTTAAACTTGGAAGCTGCAAAATAATTAATATCAAAGTCGGTAGAGTTGGCGGTCTACTCAATGCAAAAGAAATTCATGATTTATGTCAAGAAAATAATATTCCAGTTTGGTGCGGTGGCATGCTTGAAACAGGTATAGGTAGAGCTATAAACATTGCAATAGCAAGTCTTCCAAACTTTAAATTACCAAATGACATATCTGCAAGCAAAAGATATTATCATGAAGATATAATCGACCCTCCATTTGAATTAAACCCAGATGGAACAATCACCGTACCTAAAAAGCCAGGCATAGGTGTCGAGGTTGTTGAAGAAAGATTAAACAAAAGAACAATAAAGAAAATTACACTAAAACATAAAAATGGCTGAGCAAAAGTTAATACTGTTGATTTAAGGTTTCAAATGGTGAGAAAAATTACAGCCTGGGAAAAAATATATGGTGAAAGAGGAAAAGTTTTTGAAGAAGTTGATGAAAGGGTAAAAAAGTTCACAAACAGTTTTATGACATGGAAATGCTGTAGAGTTTTAGATATTGGTTGTGGAAACGGTAGGCATTGCATATATCTTGCTAAAGAAGGCCATCATGTTATCGGTTTAGATGTTTCCGCCCATGGTTTAAAAATAGCTAAAAAATGGATGCTTGAAGAAAAGTTAATTGTGCATTTGGTGCTGGGAGATATGGCATTTCAGCCATTCAAGAACCTTTCTTTTGATTTTCTTATTTGTATGTACACCATCTATCATGCTCCAATAAAGAAAATAATGAAAACCATTAATGAGAACTATCGCATTTTGAAAGAAAATGGAGTAGGTTTGTTTACACTTTTATCAACAAATGATCAACATTACGGTAAGGGCAAGGAAATTGAGAAGAACACTTTTCTGCAACCTGAACGAGTACTAGGAACGGAGACGCAACATTTCCAATATCATCACTATTTTAACGAAGAAGAAACTAGGCAAGTATTTTCAAAATTTGAAATAATACGCTTAAAGGAATTTAAAATAATGGAGAAAAACACTCTACGTTTTTATTGGGAAATAATCATTAAACAAAAGAAATAGGCGAATAAACAAATTTTATTTAAGTCAAAACAGGATGTTTATGGATTTAAAATATAAATTTAGGAGGTTCTGTGCAACTTATCCTTGTTTAAACTCATTTTGAAGTATACTCATCAATATAGTGTCATGCCATTCTCCGTTTCTCCAGAATGCTTCTCTCATAACACCTTCTTTCTTGAATCCTGCTTTCTCATAGCATCTTAGGGCTCTCTTATTAAAGTCGTAAACCCGTAGATAAACTCTATGAAGGTTTAATTCGTGGAATGCGTATTTTAAAAGCGTTTTTATGGCGTCGGTTCCATATCCCCTTCCCCAGTATTCCTTTTTCCAAATAGCTATGCCAAGTTCAGCATTTCTATTTTTCCAATCAACCTTGTGTAAACCAATAGTACCTATAAGCTGTCCGCTTTCTTTTTCACAAATTCCGAAAATGAAGTCAGTTCCGTTCTTTCTTCTCTCCCAACTATTTTTCACAAATTCTTCCTCTTCGATTTCAGAAAAGGGATAAAACATACCTAAATATTGTCTAACTTCCCAATCATTAACATATTTGTGTAGTTCTTTAGCATCATGTAGTTCTAATCCTCTTAGAACAACTTTTTCTCCCATAAGCAAGAAGAAACCCCCAACCTAACAGATCTCTATGTTTCCTTTTTAATGGTATTTAAAATCCAAAGGGTAATAAAACGTTTGGTCTTAATTAGAGCTAAGTATTTTCTTTTATTTTTATGAAAACAATTTTAAGCATCTGCTAGCATAGCTTTACGATGATTGGAGGTGCTGAGATGGTTGGCTGGGAGGAAATTAAAGATTTCTTTAGCAGCTTTGGTAAAGATTTCATGGACATATTGCAAGTTGGAGCTACATGGGAGTACCGTGTCTTAGATAGACCTGATCTTGTATGGCATATTGTTAAAGGTGAAGACGGGTTACCGAAAGTTAAAGAAGGACCAGCTGAAAAACCAGATGCAATATTATTTTACAGCGAGAAAGCATTAGAATGGATTATTAAAAATACAGCTAGAGATCAAGATGGTAGACCTATTGCACAAGACTTCTATAAAAAATGGAAGGAAATTCATGATCATCCTAGACCAGGTTTTGATACTTACTGGGAGCTTAAAATAAGTCTTGGAAGACTTAAAAGAAAAGGCTACATGGAGTTTGCCAAGAAATATGGATTATTAACATAGGAGAGTGAACCTTTTGAACGAGTTACCGATAATTGAAAGAAAATATTTTGAAAGTGACGAGAAACCTGAAAAGGAGTTGTTTATTGGAGGAAAATTCATTTACAGTGAAAGTGGAAAGTCACTTCAAATAGTTAATCCTTACAATGGTGAAATTGCTGGTTCTGTTCCTTCAGCTACTCCCAAAGAACTAAAACTTGCAGTAGAAGCTGCGAAAAAAGCAGCGGGAAATATGAAAAATATGCCTTTAGCTGAACGACAACAATTACTTAATGCGGTTGCAAAGGAAATTGAGAAGAGAATAGATAAAATTGCTAAAACAATAACACTAGAAACTGGAAAACCGATTGAACAAGCATTTATTGAAGCTATGTATGGTGCTGCAACTTTCCAAATAATGGCAGCTTCCCTAAGCGAATTAAAGGGAAGTTTTGTTGAAAGTATAGTTGATCCCCATAGGAAATTTGCATTAGAAATTTGGGAACCTATGGGCGTTGCAGCAATAATAACACCTAACAACTTTCCATTCCTCCTACCTTGTTACATAGTTAGTGCGGCTATTGCAGCTGGAAACGCTGTGGTTTTAAAACCTGCAAGCGATGCTCCTCTGAGCGCTATTCATCTTGCTGAGTGTTTTGCAAGTGCTAGCGCAGCTTTTCCTGTTTCGGAAAGGACACCTATGCCAACAACAATGTTAAAGGTTATTAGGCTTCCTGAAGGCGCTTTAAACGTTATAACTGGGATAGGCTTAGGTGAGTTTCTTGCAACACATCCAGATGTGGATGTTGTCTCTGTTACTGGTGCAATTGAAACAGGTATGAAAGTTTATGAAGCAATAGGTAGGAACGTAATATCAAGTAAGGCTCCGAAACATATTTTGCTCGAGCTTGGAGGCTGTGATCCTGCAATAGTTTTTGCAGATGCAGATCTTGAAGAGGCTGTTAACAAACTTGCTTATGGTGCATTTTGTTGGAATGGTGAAGTTGCTTTAAGTACTCAAAGAATCTATGTTGAAAAAGAAGTGTATGAAGACTTTTTGGATAGGTTCATAAAATTAGCTAAAGAGATTAAGTGGGGAGATCCGTTGGACGAAGAAACAGAGATAGGGCCGCTCATAAATAAGGAAACGCTCGATAAAAATCTTGAAACAATAAAAGATGCTAAATTGAAGGGAGCAGAGATCGTGGGAGGAGTGTATCATGGAATGATACTTGAGCCAACGGTAATTTACCCTATGAAGCCTGAAATGCTTGTCAGCTATGAAGAATCCTTTGGTCCAGTAGCGGGAATAGCGTCTTTCACAAGTGAGGAAGAGGCTTTAAAAGAGGCAAATAAAACTAGGTATGGTTTAATGGCTGCTGTTTTCACAGAAAATCTTAGAAAAGCGTTTGATATGGCTAAAAAACTTGAGTCTGGAACTGTGATAATTAATGATAGTACAGAATGGTTCGAGCCGCATATAGCTTTCGGAGGATATAAGTGGAGTGGAACGAAAGGACGTGAAGGAGGAATACATGCTATAAAAGAATTTTCAAAAATAAAAACCATAGTAATAGACTACGAAAGACGTAAACAAACATAGCATACATATAACATTATTTTAACACTTCTCCTGTTTTCATGTACCATAAAAATAAATCTAACTTTGATAAAGTTAGTTGTGTTTTTCTAGCCAGTTCTTCAAGAATTTTTTCTATCTTAAGATATTTTTTCCTTGACAGACTCTTAGGAATTTCATCAATTAACCCATATTCATGTAAAATTTTAAGGATATGCCTATCAAGTATTGCAACATTATCAAACCCTACATTACGAAGAAAATGACTTGCTTCCTTGTATCCTAAGCCCTTAATATTCTTAACCAACCATTCTCGTGCATCTTTTTCATCAGAAAACTTCTCTATGATTTCCTTTATGTTCTTATATTTCCTTGCTTTCACGATATATTCTGCCCTCTTATTGTAAAATCTATGACCAAGTTCCTTTAGTTTCTGGGAAAGTTGTTCTACTGAAAGCGTTAGAAAACCTTCTACTCCCACTTTTCCTTGAATTCTTATGCCTAGTTTTGCTGAAGAATTAGCAGTTAGTATGCAGAAACATAGTTCCGAAAACCAAGCATCATTGTTTTTATTTTTAAATTCTTTAAATTCCTTAATTCTTTGCTCAACAATTCTTCCTATCTTATTTTTCTTTAATTCATAAACTTTTCTCGATAAATCATTTAATGTCATTGAACTCGCCGGATCAGTTAAATTATGTTTTTAATCATTGTTAGATGAAATATTTTGACTAAATATTTATATTTATGGTGGACTATGCGGATTTCATTCGGATTATGCTTGGAAGATAAAAATTTGCTCTCATTGATTTCTCAGAAAGAAGTGTTGTTTCTTCTCATGCAAATTATGATGGTGAAGAAAGAACATCTGAAAATATCTATATTGATGTTTTAAACTGGAAAAGTAGAATATTGAATCATTGTCGGTATACTATTTAACTCGCTAAGAGTTTTCGCTTTTCTTTTACTATTTTTTGGTAAATGTTTTTGGAAAATCCGCTATATCTTTGAAAAATAGATCAAAACATTTGTTAAAGACTTCTTTAAAATGTTTTAATGCATTTAAGCCTTTATCTGTAATTCTATAGAGTTTTATTCTTTTTCTTTTCGTTTTTTGCTCCCATTCTCCACTAATTAATCCTATTTCTTCCAATTGATAAAGGATTGGATAAACGGTGCCAGGGCTAAATTTGTGTCCAGTCATCTCAGTTAATTGATTTACGATTTCATATCCATGCATGGTTTTTTTCAAAAGAAACCATAAGATTAAAGGTTTTGCTAGGCCTCTTACTATAGTTCTAAGTATTTCACTTTCCATAGATGAAATCACTCCTTCCATGCAATTGTGTTGGTAACACCTCATATTTATACATTTCACTTCTAAGATTTTCCCACGCAAACCTATTATTTATACAGCCAGGGTCTGGAGCAAGATAATCTCCAAAATACCCATACCCTCTTGCTCTACAGCCTCCACAAACATATTTAAACTCACATTCACCGCAGTGTCCCTTTAGTTTCTCTCTATTTCTTAAATCCCAAAACACAGGATGATTATCCCAAATTTCTTCAAAATCGTCTTCTCTAATATTTCCAACAGGTAATGGGAAGAACACGCAAGGGGTAATTGTACCGTCGGGATCTAGGGCGCAGTAGAATCGTCCAGCACCACAACCACCAATAAACTCACTTAAATTTAACAATTGACCATGAAGATGCGGATTGTAAAAATGTGTTGGAACAACTATCTCTTTACTCTCTTTCCCGTATTGTTCTTCCATTTGCAGCGCTACTCTTGCGAATTGTGGAGCAGTGGATAACACTTGCATTCTTCTACCTTCTCTCAATCTTTTCCATAAAAATTTCAAAAGTTCCTCTCTTTCTTTCGGTGTAAGGTCATTTTCAATTATGAATCGACCTCTACCAGTTGGAACAAAGTTATACATCATCCACCAATTTACGCCAAGTTTTTCACAAAGATCAATAACCTCTGGAATTTCTTTATATGTGAATTTTGTCGCTGTCGTAGAAACTTCTACAAAAATTCCTTCTTCAACACAATTTTTAATACCCCTAATAGTTTTCTCAAAAACTCCTAGTATGCCTCGGAAGTTATCATGAGTCTCAGGCCTTGCTCCATCTAAACTTATTTGAACATATCCTATGCCAGTCTCCTTTAGCTTCTTCGCAATTTCTTTGGTGATTAGAGTTGCATTTGTTGCAACGGCCGTAAAAATTCCGTGGTCACGCGCCAGTTTAGCTATTTCGTAGAAATCTTTTCTCATCAGAGGTTCGCCGCCAGAAAAAGCTATGATATTAACACCTGCATCTGCAAATTTTTCCACAACTTTCTTTGCCTCTTCTGTTGTAAGTTCGTTTGGATGAGGTTTTCCTGCTGAAGCATAACAATGTTTACATCGAAGGTTACATAAATACGTGTAGTTCCAAACAACTAGGAAAGGTGCACCGGGCACGAAAGGTTTTTGTATTCCAAATTTTGCTATACCTCGGATAACGTTGACAAGTCCTCTTCTCCAGTAAACATTCTTAAATTTCTCTTTGAAATCTTCTTCGTTTACTTCAAATGCTTTTGCACCTTTTCTTGCTACCCACTCTACGATAGGAGCAACTATATGTGTACATGCCCAACATGCACTATTTCTCTCCTTAACGTAGAGTTCCAAAGCTACTTCAAGCCTATTTTTATTGTCCTTTTTACAGAACCCAGAGAATTGTCTTAGAAGGAATCTTAAAGGCTTTTTATCAGCTGTAAACTTTAGTAATTCAATGCTTTTTATGGTTGAAGACCTTTCACACATTCTGACCACCCTCCTTCAACCATTGTAAATGTTTCCTTTTTGACGCGGCATTCCTCTATTTTTCCGTAGATTATCTTTCTTATCTTGTTATTTGCTTTCTTGACAATGTAGTTTATGAAACGCATCATGAATGTTCTTGCAGCCCAATTCATTTTACGGAAATAGTCTTGAGCAAGTTCTGTTAACCAACGTATACCGTGATCCCAACAAGCCAGCATTAACTCCCAATGATATTCATTCATATTTTGTACTCCAAACCGTTCCTTGTTTCTCAAGGTTCCTAATGGAACGAAAAATAGCGGTACAATCAAGCTTTTGTAGTCTTTAAGTCGATCTAAGAGTTCAATAGTCTTCACTACATCATCTTCTGTTTCATCTGGTAAACCTAGTATTAAAGTGGCACAGGGAACCCAATTACTATCTTTACAAATTCCAAAAGCTTGTTCAACTATGTCAGGCCATTCTTCAGGCTTAAATGGAAGAACCTTACCACGCATATGCTTACTCATTATCTTATGGCTTCCAGTTTCAATTCCAGTTTGACCTGCAATCCAAGGTTTATCCTTTGTACCAACACCGACAATATTAGATAATTCCTCCAGTAAAGTTGGCTCAGAAACCACAGACGAAAGGGCAAAATGGCTCGGACCTATACCGATAACATCATCCATTTTCATTATAGCTTCCCAAAGCTCAATAACAGCTTGCCGATTAACCCTAATTCCATTAGCTTTGTAACGTAGAATGTCTTCAGCATGCAAATTTATCCATCGAGGTCCATATCTAAGATTAACTTCAACTTCCTTCAAAATATGCTCTAAAGGTCTAGAACGAAGCTTCCTAAGAGTCGGGACACAAAATCTGCAACCACGACCACAACCCCTAGCGATTTCAACCAGAGAGCAAACAGTAGGATTTTTAATAATATGCATATCATCTACTTCAACAACATCTCCATAAACAACCTCAGGTACATTTTCTCCTTGAATAATCTTCTCAAATAATGGTGGAACTACATTTTCTCCTTCTCCAATAACAACAAAATCTATACCAAGTTCATGACGAGGTCCAGGATCTTCAAGCTGCCAAGCTCCTGGACCCCCCACAACTATTTTTGCACCCCATTTTTTAAGATAAGGATCTGTTACAAGTTCTCTAAATTTCCATTTTGTGTAAGATTCCTCATTAACAAGTCCTAAAGGACCCGAAAAAGTAGTTGAAGCAGGACCTAATCCCAAAGGATCATTTGATGAAATTCCAATAATTTTCGTATTAGGCCCAACAAATTTTCTTATTCTATCTGGAACTACAACTGCAACTTCATCTTCATCAAAACCATAATCTAAGAGCGCAGCTTCTATTTTACGTAAACCGTAAGGCGCCATCTTAGCTATTCCATTATTATAGAATGGCACAGGTGGACAAACGAATCTAAAGTAGAAGAATGGATTAATAAGGTTCTTTGGTCCGCATGCAGTGAATCCTAGGAAGAGAGCATTGTGATAATTACTCATTAAGCATCTCTCTGCGGTCAAAACAATCTTATATCCTTCCCTCATACAAAGCCCCCTAGCCACGTGAACCATTACATATGTAAATATTTTAATTTTCGAATATTACGAAAACTCATATAAACTTTTCGTTCGAAAATCGACGAAATCAAAATAAAAGTGTTTTTAAATCCATTTTACCTTAAAATTGTCATAACTTCCTCATAAACTTCCAAAATTCTAAAAACCAGCTTATTCCAATCATATACTTCTTCGACCTTTTTCCTAGCATTCCTACCTATTCTATTCATTTCCCTTTTATCGGAAAGTAATCTAATTATAGCATTCCTCAATTCCCCTGTGTCATTTGGCTCAACTAAAAGACCATTTACTTCATGATCTATTATTTCAGGTATACCACCCACTTTGGTTGCAATCACCGGCTTTCCAGATGCCATTGCTTCAAGAATAACTATTCCAAAAGCTTCAGCAAAAATAGAAGGACAAACAAAAATGTCCGAAGCAGCATAGAGTTTAATAAGCTCATCATCCGAAATATAACCCAAAAACTCTACTTTATCCGCTATGTTATTTGCTCTAACCTTATATCTCAGGTATTCTCTAAGAAAACCTTTTCCCGCAATTAATAGTTTTGCTTCAGGAAATTCCTTAACAACATGCTTAAAAGCATCAACCAGAATATGAATACCTTTTCTAATACTAAGTCTTCCAACAAAGAGTATTATGGGAACATCTAAAGGAAGATTAAGCTCTTTACGCAATTTTCTAGTATTTGAAGGGAAAATAAATCGTTCAAGATCTACTCCGTTTGGTATTACCTCTATTTTCTTTGGATGAGAAACTATATGCGACATAAACTGCTTAACAGCTTTGCTTACAGCAATTATTTTATCTGCTTTGTCAAAAGCTCTTTTCATTGGGTACAAAACAGGTTTTAACGTTTTCCATATTACGCCGTGACGGTACCCTATACCTAAAGAATGGGCCGTTAAAACCGTAGGGAAACCATGTTTTGAAGCTAGTGAAATAGAATAGAGAGATACAGGGGTAAAAGCATGATGACCATGTACAATATCAAATTTTCCTTCTAATATTACCTGTTTAATCTGTTTCAAGTCTAACGGTGATAAAACTTGAATTCCAGGGATCGTGAAGCCCTCTAATCGAACCACATTAGTTATAGGATTATCAACATTTTCTTCAAAAGTTTTAATTGTAATTATTTGAACTTCGTGCCCCAACTTAGAAAGAGATCTAGCTAATCCTTTGATGTGAGTTGCGATCCCCCCAACTTTAGGATAATACCAGTCACTACACATGGCAATTTTCATAACAATGTCACCATATTCCCCCGATACTAATCATCATATGCTGCTTTAAATTATCGTATAAAATTCGAATATTTTATAGCAATACGATATTTAAGTACTTCAACTTTACGTGATACTGATCTTAAAACTAATAAATAAAAATGTTTTACAATTATGTTATACCTTTATCGGTGGAATGAATTTGAAGGAAATACCCAGAGCATTTTTATCACGTTTATTTGGAGTTAAATTTTATTTCCTTAATTTTCGAATTACAAATTGGAGAGCTTATCTGGGTCTATCGCTTCTTCCCTTTATAGAAAATATGCCGGAATTCTTTACTAATGTATCAAGGATCAAAATAATTCTCATTAGTCTTGCAACAATTTCATGTTTTCTTGCCTTCACATTTGGGCTAAATAACTGTTTCGATATCGAAACAGACATAAATGAAGGAGATCTAAGTAAAAATCCTATAGCGGCTGGAAAACTTTCCTTTAAGGGCGCTTTGGTTACATCACTCTTAATGGGGTTTTTAGGCGTCATGGTACTTACATTTCTTATACCATTTAATACTATAATTCTCATTTACCTAACTTTGCTTTTCCTAGGTGCATTTTACTCCGCTCCGCCATTTAGATTTAAGTCAAAACCATTTTTGGACGTCATATCTCATGGATTGTTCTTTGGATCATTACTTTACATCTATGGGCATCTTCTTCAAGGAACTAAACTTTCATCAATTATTACAAACCCTCTAGTTTTCCTAATATTTACTTATAGTGTCGTTTTGAATATGCGGAATCATTTTGAAGACTATAAATATGATTTAGAAGCAAATATCAGCACTACTGCAACATATTTAGGATATAATAAAACTAAAAAAGCCATATTTTTATTAATTCAAGTACATTGGACGATGTTAACAATAGTTTGCTTAATTACCAGTATTTATCTTTTCATAGGTATTTTAACACTTTTTCTTGTAAGCAATATGTTATTTCTTTCAAAATTGTTTAAATTTGAGAAATGGCTAAAAACTATAGATATATTTACGATAATATCTTACATATTACTTGCTCTTCACTAAATATTCGGATTTGAAACAAATTTACTCTAAAATAGGCTCGACAACTTTCATAAGTAGCTAACTTAAATATTTGAGATTGGAGAGAGGATATGATGACAAAAGAGAAAGGCTATTTTGCAGATTTGGTCTTAATAAACGGAGAAATAATTTCGTTGGATACTGAAAACACGATCTATGAGGGAATAGCGGTAAAAGATGGGAAAATCATAGAACTCGGAAGCAATAGCGATGTAAAATATTGGATAGGGACCAAAACTCATGTAGTAGATTTAAAGGGTAAAGTTGTTATTCCAGGGTTTATTGATGCTCATACACATTTTGTTGGCATGGGTCTTAAATTTACTCATTTAGAACTTTACAATACTAAATCTCTTAAAGAAGCTTTAGAGCTTGTTAAAAAAGAAGCCGAGAAAAAGAGAAGCGATGAATGGATTATGGGATCAAGTTGGGATGAAAGCAGATGGATTGAAAACAGATATCCTACAAGATGGGATTTAGATAAAGTAGTACCTGATAAACCCGTTTATCTTGTTAGAATTTGTGGTCATATGGCTGTAACAAACACCATAGGCTTAAAATTGTTAAATGTTCCAAAAGGAACAAGAGGTTTTGAAATAGATGAGAAAACAGGAGAGCCTACTGGTATATTGAAAGAAGATGCCTTGGAATATGCTGAAAGAGTGTTAAAACCTTCTATAAATGAATGTCTTAAAGGTATCAAGTTGGCTGTTGACTACTCTTTGAAATGCGGTGTAACTTCTGTTCACGACACAGTTATGGTTAACCATCTTTCCGCTTATCAAATAAGTATGCTAGAAACGTGGCTCAAAGTTAGGATATATGCTCTTCCATGGTATACCAACCTTGAATATCTTTCTGCTCTAGGTTTGAGAAGAGGGTTTGGAAACAACTGGCTTAAAATCGGCGGAATAAAACTTATGGTTGATGGATCCATAGGTGCTAGAACAGCGGCCCTAACGGAACCTTACAATGATGATCCATCAACTAAGGGAATGCTTTTAATGAATAAAGGTCAACTAGTGGAGATCATTAAGAAAGCGGATGAAAACGGGCTTCAAGTAGCTGCACACGCTATAGGAGATATGGCTATCGAAGTTTTACTAAATGCTTTCGAAGAAGCATTAAAAGGAAAAGATTCTAAAAAGAATAGACATAGAATCGAGCATTGCGAACTTCCTACTGAAGATCAAATTGATAGAATGAGGAAACTGGGTTTAATCGCTTCTATGCAGCCAAATTTCGTTGGTAACTGGGGTATGCCTGGTGGAATGTATGAACAAAGATTTGGAAAGGGAAGATGGCGTAGAAATAATCCATTTAAAATAATGTTAGAAAAAAATGTGGTTTTAGCCTTTGGAAGCGATTGTATGCCTTTCGGTCCCTTGTATGGCATTTGGAGTGCTGTAAATCATCCCGTTGAAGAAAGTAAACTCAATGTTGAGGAAGCTTTACGAGCGTATACAAATGGTAGTGCTTATGCATCTTTTGAAGAAGATATTAAGGGATCCCTTGAAGTAGGTAAGCTGGCAGACATGGTGGTCTTAACTAAAAATCCTCTTAAAACACCGCTAAAAGATATTAGAAACATAAACATTTATATGACAATAGTTGACGGGAAAATAGTCCACAAAATATAAAAATAACTGTTTATTTTGGCATTTCATTGTTAAATTACATTCCCTTAACCTTTATTAGTCTGTTACATAAAAAGTACTTGAGGTGTTATTCTTGCCGAGAATAGAAGATGTAATAAAATCGGTTTTGATGAGCGTTAAAAACCTTTTAGGGGACGTCTATGATTGGACAAGCCAATATGAAAGTCTACCAAATCGTGAAGAAATTCTTAATGAATTAAATGAAATAAAATACATTACAGATAGAATATTTACTACGCTTTCACCTCCCATTCAAGAACCGTCGGAAGAGAAAATTGTCGAGCCATCTCCTTCCTCAGTGGAAGAAAAACCTCCTGAATTAATGCATGTTGAGAAGCCCTTCTTAGAAGTTAGACTGGAAGACGAGATTACACCACCATTTGATATGGTGTTGGATGTTTTAAAACCAGGTATTGAGGGTGCCGAAGTCGCTGAGACGCTTGAAAAAGTAAAAACAGCTCTTGGCGAGAAGATTAAAGGTCTTCATCCGGTCTTCTTTAAAATGACAAAAGCAATAGCAATGATAAGAAGAAAAAGTAAATTAACTCAGCAAGATATAGACGATCTTAAACAACTAGTTTATCAATGGTCCATTCAAACAAAATCAACCTAATCTAGCTAAAACATTTTATTTGCACTTCTACTTTTCAAAATACATGAGTCTAGTGATTCCAAAGTTCAAAATTATTTTGATCGGGTAATTAAAAATTAGCTGCAATAAAGATAAAATAGAAGGAAATTTCAATAGTTACCTCTGTCACTTATTTAACAAGGAGTAGTTTATTGTGAAAATCGCAGAAAAACCTCTTAAAACAGATATTAAGACAAAAACATCTTCAATTTATTCGGAAAATGTTAAGTCTAAAGCTTTGATTTGCGCTCACGGGGATGGACATGGTTTAATTTGTGCAGTAATTTCAAAGAAATTCTTGGAGGAGGAAGGATTCATAGTTGAGATACTTTGTGGATTTAAAACAGGCGATGTAAAAAATTTTTGGGAAAAAACAATAGATAACATCAAAGATGAATACAGTAAAGTTGTAATTGTTGATATACCTCTTCATAAAGATTCGTCCCTAAGTTTTTCGAAATTAAAAAAGCTTAGCGAAAGAGTTAAAGAAGTCTGGTATATTGATCATCATCCTAAAAACGATGTGGAACCTCCTATTGAAAATTTTTACATTGTTGACAATCCAGGACGATGTTATTATGGATTTAATAAAAAGGATAAATGTTTGGATGATAAAGTGAAATTGTTGATTAGACTTGGTCAAATAACTGATAGAGATCCTCGAGTAATTCCTAGCAAAGAAGAACAAGTAGTTGCTGATGGCATAAGTTTCAGCTTGTTTTCAGAAAAATATTCTATGGACGAGATTATAAGTAAATTAGAAAATATAAATTCTGACGAGAACTGGAATTTCTTTAAAAAACTGGGACAAGAATTCTATGAGAAATACTGTTCTCTGGATAGAGTTAAACGTGCAGGAACCGTAGCCATTGTAGATGTATCAAATGTTGAATTTAAACTTGTGTGGAATATTTTACATCGAGTGATAGATACATTCAAAATTGATTATGCAATCGGAATCCGCGAATTTGAACACTTCACACAAATAAACATAGTTAGAAACCCCCAAAGAAACCTTCCCTCTCTTAAACAAATCGTTCCACACATTCCTTACAATGTGCTTATAGTAGGAGACGGAGCAATATCCTATAGAATAAGAGGAAAAACACGTGAAGAAATTTCAAAAGAAGTAGAACAATTAATAGAAAGATTAAACCAAATCTCCAATGTTCTTGGAGATGATTAATATGCCCGAAATCACCATAAAAATACCCGAAGATGTTTTTAAAGAAATGAAGAACTTTAGCGGCGTAGACTGGTCTGAAGTTTGTGTAAATGCTATAAAAGCTAAAATTTACGGGTTAAAAGTAGCAAAAAAGGTCGAAGAAATGTTAGAAGGGAAAACATTTGCAGATTTATCCGAAAAAGAAAAAAGAAAATTAATATTGAAGATTTTACGTGAAATAGAGAATAAAAAATCTAATTTTTAATGGTTAAGGTGGTAATTTCTCCCCTCTTAGAACTGTAAGTTTTAGCATCAATGTTGTCATTGTTCCAGCTATAAATCCCCCTACGTGAGCTGTATGAGCAACTCCACCATAGGGTCCAAGCATAATAGCATAAAGGGTTTCAATTAAAGCATAGAAAAGAGCAAAATGTAATGCCCTAACTCTGAAAACACCGTAATAACTCCATATTCTTAAAGGTCTCCTTGGGAATAAAAAGGCGTATGCAGCTATTACTCCAAAGATAGCTCCTGAAGCACCCAGACAAGGTATGTCTCCTCCACCGAAAACAAATACCGACAAATAAGAGTGGAATATTCCCGCGAAAACACCGCAGACCAAATAAAATGTTAGAAATGTTATTCTTCCAAATATGTTCTCACAGTCGTCTCCAAAAACCCAGAGAGCATACATATTCATGAAAATATGGAGAATATCTGCGTGCAAAAACATGTGAGTAATAAGTGTATGTAAATCGTGTCCTTGAACAACTAATATCGGAACAAGAGAATATTCAAAGATAATTTGAGGGTCTGCAAGCTCAGCAAGGAACACGAGGGCGTTTAAAACTATTAACATATATGTAATCCAAGGAGTTTTTGGAACATATTCGTATTCTTCCATTATAACCATAACTCCACCATCCAAATTTGTATATCAAGTCAACTTAATTTAAAGTGCGCAGGCACAGTTAAATAAAATAATATGCTGATAAATAGTGTTTAAGTTAAGTTTTTTCAAGTTTTCTGCCACAATTTGGACAGAATATAGCTCCTGGAGGAAGTCTGGCTCCACAGTCAGGACAGTATTGTAAGACTGCCGTCTCTTCTGTTTTTACTATTGGTTTGGTAGGTATGACAGTTGATGGTGGTGTTATCGGCTTTGGTGGCGGCGGAGAAGGGACGGGTCTAACGGGTGGCGGTCTGTATTGCGGAATACCTGTTAATTCTTTTATTGCTTCTTCAATTGTAAATTTAATTAAGGAGGCATAGAAACCTAGAGCTGCTACAACTGATCCTATAATCACAAAAATTAGCGATCCAAACATTAGCCCTACCATAGCATTTGGATTGTTCATATAATATTGAGGATTTGTCATCATGGGTAGAAGTAGCCCTATTACAATTATTATAATTCCAACTATTCCCCAAAGGATGCCAAAAATAATAGTTTTTAAAGCTAGGACAAAGGACCGTCCCCAAGTAGGCATTTAACTCACCTTTTCACTTTACATTAAGGTAATTATTATCTAGCTATCTAAGTATAAGTTCTTAAAAGTTTTTCCACTTAATCCAAAATTTTGAAGTGTTTCCAAACGCTGCTTTCTCTTAGAATGTTTTTAATTCGTCGTGGCGTTTTACCAAAATATTAAAAATAAAATGTGTGGAATTTTGATTTTAAAACCGGTTATTTTCTTCTTTTAAGGGTTAAAATGACTGTTATTCCTATGACCGCGACGATAGAACCGACTATTAATGCTAATTTGCCACCAAAAGGCGTTGTTGGCTCTGTAACAGTTACCTCTTGTTCTTCACTATAGGCAACGTTTCCAGCTAGGTCTGATACATAGATTTTATATCTTATAGTTCCTTCACTGTCCATTGGAGGTAGTATTGCGGAATATAATCCTTCTTCCCCGCTCATTGTAATATTGATCCATTTATCTCCATAATTATAGCTGAGGATTACTGAACTAATTCCTGATTCATTGTCCTGAACTTGTACTTCAACTACAATTTCTTGTCCAACGCGAGGTTTTTCAGGAGATATGACAATATTCATTATAGTAGGAGGCGTATCATCTACCCAGAATTCATAGATTTTCTGAATTTCGCCATACGTTACATTTACGTAATAAATACCTTCTGTTGCATTCTCAGATAAATCTACTTCTAACGTAAAGTATCCTGTTCCGTTTGTAGCCTTTAGCTCCTTTGCTATGATTTCTTCCGCTGGACCACGGACTTCAATGCTCACGAAAACGTTTACTAGTGGGGAGCCTTCTCTTGTTACGTTACCCCATATGATAACTCTACTTCCACTTCGATAGGCAGGACGATCCGTAGCAATGTAAATGTTAAATAGTTCAGGTGGTGGAGAAGTCTTTACATCAATAGTATAATATTCTCCATTGTTATCAGAAATAAAGAAGCCATATCTACCATTTGTAACCGTCGAAACAATGAAGCTAACATTTACAGGCTGCATAAAGGGATTTAACATACCACCATAAATATTACTTCCCTCACTCTCTGCTATAAAAAGCACCTTTCTCTGACTATCATACATGTAAAAAACAGCAATCGAAAAGATCTCTGTTTCCGAGTCTCCAAGTTTAACGCTTATTGCGATATAATCATGAGCAAGAGGACTCTCTGGAAGATACCAAACCTTATTAACTGTTATCCCAGGCTTTATATTGATATTTAAAGTGTTTTGAGATGTAACACATGCAAGCTCTCCGCTGCTGCTTTCAACAATTAACATTAATCGGACTGATCCCTTCATCCACTTAGCAAACCTTACAGTAGTGTCAAGAATGGTGAAGGAGTTATTTTCTACATATGGTACGCTAGCAGGTAGCAGGTATAAGTCATTTGTTCCATATTCCCACAAAACAACTTTCCCTGTACTATAGTTCGCTACATTTGTCACGTTAATGGAAAGTACAGCTGGTTCATCAATAAGTCCACTAATATTATCCTGAAGAATGCTTATTTCCATATTCTCAGCATATGTAAAGTTAGGTGCATAAGGTCTACCATTAACGATCACTATTGGAACAAAAAAGTTCATAATGCTAGTTGTTCCAAACGATATAGTGATATTTGGCAGAATATAGTGAACTCCTTCGGTAAGTCCGCTTTTTTCCATTTTTATCACTGAAACGTCTCCTGTTTGTATTACGCTTTGTGAGATAATATAGGGAGGCTGTACATTTTTGATGCGAGCATCGGAGACACCAATATTCTGTACGTAAATATCTAAAGCTGTAGATGTAGTTTCATTTGATACTAAAATTTCTGTACCGTCCCTGATCCTTACAAGGTCTATCAAAACTTTCATAGAAACTTCAACGTAATGAACACCCCAATTGCTTCTTATAACTATGAAACTGTGATAAACTCCGGAAGTACAGTTTTCTGCATTTAATTCGAATTCTATTGAACCAACCCATGAGGATGGTATTTCCGAAGGATTATAGCTTAGAATGTTAACCCATGGATCGAGACCTTCTACACTTGCTATTTCAAGCGTGTCATTCCCCAAGTTTTGAATTGTAATAATGTCACTTTCTTGATCTCCAGAAGTAAGCAGTAAAGGCTCGTCTTGTAGTACTACATTTATCCATGAAAAGTTATAATCATCTACAATAACTTCAAAAGAGAATTTCGTGGTTTCAATACTGTAAAGCTCCAGTTTCCAAACACCCGGCAATGGATCTTCAAATATTAAATCTTCTAATGTTGTACCCCCAGCTGAATATTGCATCTCACCCTTTGGATCTATCAGCGTCCATTCTATTATTCCAGTGGAAGAACCATTTATAGCGAATCTTTCTGTATCAGTAGGGATGTAAAATCTGAATACTTGAAGATTTTCACCTTCAAGTCTCCCAGTTACTTGAAGCGGCGGAGTTCCAAGTAATTTACCAATTACTTCATCTACGGTTAATGTAAAGGTTACGTTATCACCTGCTTGGATGAAAAGCGACCATACCCCATGTTCAGGGCTTCTTATTAAATTAATCTCTGACAGTGAATATTCTTCGCCATAAGGACTTTTAATAGTACAATCAATAGAACCATTTGCATCCAAATTGAGTGGAATTGCTTCAACTCCAGGTGGTACATAGAATTTGAAAATTTCTGTTTCCCCGCTTCTAAGGAAATCTGTAGTAATTACAGGTATCTCGCTAAATTCCTCTATAGATAATGTTTCAATTTCCATAAAGAACGCTATATTTTGAATATCTCCTGGGTTTTGAGCTATTATTCTGAGCATGTAGATTCCATGTAGAGGTTCGAAAAGAGGCTCTATCAAGGGTAATGTTCCAATGTAATTTCCTAACGGGTCATATAGTTCAATTGAAAAGTCTATTAATTCTTCTGTAAATATGCTTAGTGAAGATACTCCAGGTGGTACATAGAAGTGTAGAATTTTTTCCTCACTGCCCAATAAGTCACCTTCTACTATAAGTTTCTCTTTAAGGAGATCAGTACCTCCAATTAAGTCAGGCGCTGAAACTAAAACTTTTAGAGTAACATTAACTGTCGAATCTGACGCTGTATTGTTTAATAGTACCTGCCATGTTCCTGGCATGGGATCTCTTACTGCAAATTTGACAAAAACTCCACCTATAGTGGTAATTGGAGTATTAGTGGGGTCATACAATATCCATTCCGGATAATCTGTTAAGTTAGCTTCTCCTCCTACGATAAGTTGATGAATACCCACTGGAACACTAAAATTAACGGTGACCATGGAATTATTTTCTACGATGATACTGTTATTTTCTAAAATTACATGTTTTTCAAGAAGTGTATAGTTTTGAATGTTCAACGTGTCATGTGGCACTATGACAACTGGTACACGCCAAGTTTGAGAAACGGGATTTATAACTGTGAAATTTATTTCTTCAATAATAAGTTCTGAAGTTTTCCACGTTTTTATTAAGAGAGGGAACTCTGCGTGTCCCCTAGGTGGAATTACATCTTTATCTTTGAGTGGTATACAAATCTCATTAAGCTCATTAGGCAGTTGAAGTAAAACTGTGAGATTTGTATCTGTTAAACTCTCTACAACAATTTTTACAAGACTTTCTTCATAGCTTAAACCTTCGAAGTAGAAATATGGGGGATTAATACGTATTAATGGATTAGATGGCTGAACTATGATAGAATAGTCTATCGTATTAATAATCTCTCCTGATGAACTTTCGAAGGTAAAGTTTACCCATCCATGATAGGTAGCAGGTTCTAACGCTGATGTGTTAATTAATATGAAAGCCCAAGTTTCATTGGAGGGCATAAGCCATTTAAGAGGATGCGTTGTATTGATAATTTGAGTTATATCAGATCTTTGAACATCAATTTTTTTTAGCCGAATGGTTTCGGTACCATTATTTGTTATGTTTGCTTTTAAAATGTAATATTCGCCTTTCTGCAATGTTATTCCTACATTGTCTGGTTCGATTACCACAGTATCATTTCCCTGGGCTTTTACAGTTATTTTTGATTGTAATGGTATTTGAATAAGTATTGTCAGAATTATGATGAGCAGCAAGCAACATACTTTTGTTTTTTGCATTACACATCACCCTAGACCTATATTTGGTCAGTTTCTTCCTTTCCACAATACATTGTAATAATAATTATTATAACAAATTGTAGTGATAGTAAGTAATATATTTTTTGGATTTGAATAACTTTACAAAACTAAAGGAACACGTAAAAGAAGTTCTTATTACAAACAAATTTAAACAATGTAAATTCCCGAAGCTTCCTTTAATGATGCATATTTAACATTTTTAATATCGGCCAATTTTAACAAATTGATGTCCTGTTTATCTAATTTAGGAGTGTACAACAAGTTATATTAGGCACTGATGTGCTTTAATATTTAATCTTTGTTTGAATAGAGGAGTTAAATATGATTCCAGAAGCAGAAGTAGGATTAAAAAGACTTGTGAAACTGGCACCGGAAATCAAGAAACGTTTTCCATGGGTTATAGCGTTAAAGTTGAGTGGTTCTCTTGGAGATAACCAATATTTTGAAACTAATTTAGATGGTGTACAAATATGTAGCGATTATGATGTTGTTGTTTTAATAGATAGAATTCCAAGTAGAGAAGAAATAATAGAATTAATTAAACTATTAAAAACTCCATGTCTAAACTCTGACATTGAGAAAAAACTTTTAGAAAACATAGATGTAAAAATATTTACCACTGCATTCCCTGTACATGGAAAAATGAGAATACCATCAGTTTTTGATAGTAGTGAAACCGTTTGGCGTCATTTAATAGGTGGTAAACCTGTTTTTGGAAAAGAAATTTTTGAAAAATATAGCGTAGCTAGTGATGAAAAAATCAGGTGGGCTCTTGTTGAAAGACATAAAAAACGTAAAAAAGCCTTTGATCTATATGCCCACGCTGGATTTCTTCTTCGTATAGCTAAAATACTTAGGAAAAATGAAGTCGCTAAGGAGATAATTGAAACTGTCAAAAAATACAAGGATTTTCATACGATATCTGACTGGCAAATAGAAGAATTTAAGAAGAAAATAAAGGAAATAGAAAATAAATTAGACTTCCGACTATAATTTATTAAAACAACCAATAGCTTTAAAGTTTGGAATGAAACATTTATGATTAAAAAAATCGATACAATAAACAAAATTTATCTTAAAGTTGAATATATTTCAATAAAAACACCACATTAAAACGATAATTGACTCAAAATCAAAAGTATTCCTTGGAGGAAACCCAAAGTTGGAGACTATTAAAAACGATATTAACAAATTAGTTAAAGGGTTACAAGCTTCCCCGTACATAGAAGCTGCTGCGATTTTTGTAAACCAAGGTTATCTTGTTGCTGGCTCTTTACCTCCTGATAGTGATAAAGTTGTACGAGGTTTTTTATCAATTACCCCTTTAAAAGAGGAGCAAAAAATGACTCTAGAAAGCAGTGAGGGCTCCTTAGGAATAGTTAAAGCAAAAAATCTCACAGCTGCACTTCTCGCAAGAAAAGGAACTTCCATAGGACTATTATATGTTGAGTTAAAAAAGGCTTTAGAATCGCTTAAAAGATTTGAAGAAACTCGTCCAGAAATAGAGAAAATAATCGCCATTAAAGAGAAGGTTAGTCCTCCTTCCATTCCTTCAGAACCGTTGCAACCACCAATACCACCAGAACCAACTCCATTATCGAAACCTGAACCAGAAGTTATCAAAGAGGAAAAGCCAATTGAAGTTCCTCCCCCACCTCCTCCACCAACAGTGGAGAAAGAAAAATTGACTGTTGAAAAAGTTGAAGAAGTACCACCAAGCGAAGAAGCCGTAGAAGAGGTAGCCATCACTTGGAACAGCATTCTGAGTAAGAAATTATCCCTTATGGAGTTCTTAGATTTAGTTGAGAAAAATAAGTTAAACGAAAAATTTGGAAGCTGGCTTGCAGATCTTTTTATGCTCATTGACGGTGAAAAATCGGTTAGAGAACTAGCTAAAGGTATTGCACGTAACGAGGGGGAGGTTCTAGAAGCTATAAAATTTTTGATTAGTAAAAAGGCGGTTGAAATAAAAGAGTAAGAGGGGATTAGGAATGGTATTAAAAGAAAAATGGATTGATGCTGAAAAGTTTCCTAATACATACCCAGGAGGAATAATGGGAAGAAAAGATGCACGTAAAATCTTTGAACAATATAAAGTGACATTTGTGCCAAGTCATTTACTTGGTTTTTTAAGCTATAGTTTAACTAGTGTATTTGGAGATATGGAAAGATCGAGAAAAACTCTATACCATATTGGTAGGCAAATTGGCAGAATGGTAGAGGAACTTTTAACTTACGGTAAGGTGGAACGTCCAGCTGAAAAGTTCAATGATTTAAATGACGTAATTAGAAATCATATCGGAAATCTTAGAGTTGGACTTGAAGCTATTACGGGATTACCCGGTGATAACATTATAATGCGTGTAACTGAGGATCTAAACAAAATTAGAATTAGATTAATAGAATGTCCACTTTGTACTTCTCTTAAATCTATGGGTTATAGAGAAGTCATATGGAAGATAAATGAACCTATGTGTGACTTCTACTCTGGACTTTTTGCAGGATGGACCGAACATAGTATCAGAAATAATATCGGAGTCGAATGCAAAGAAACACGTTGTCAAATGGCTGATAAACACATTAACTTCTGTGAATTCTTGATTACACTTAAAAGACCAGAGTAAAAGTCGTAAATTTATACGTATGATGTATGAGACTAATACCTTATTTTAGGTGAGGTCAAATTGAAGAAAATGGAGGTATACGGATTAGAAACGATTCCTATAGTCAAAGAAGGAGATAACATTGCCAAATTAATAATTGAAGCAGCTAAAAAAGAAAATGTGGGTATTCAAGATAACGATATAATTGTCATTGCCCAAACCATCGTGTCCAGGTCTGAAGGAAGAATAGTTAACTTGAAGGACATCGAACCTAGTCCTTTTGCAAAAATCTTAGCAAATGAAACTAGAAAAGATCCACGTCTGGTCGAAGTTATTCTAAGGGAAAGTAAAGGCATAGTAAGAATGGGAGGACACCACCTAATAATGGAGACACGTCATGGATTTGTTTGCGCTAATAGCGGCGTAGATAGAAGCAATGTTCCAGGTGAGGAAACAGTCTCACTTCTTCCTTTAGATCCCGATGCATCCGCTAGAAAAATAAGAGATGAAATAAGGCGGCTAACTGGGAAGGAAGTTGCAGTTATTATCAGTGATACCTTTGGTCGACCTTTACGTGAAGGAGCTGTCGGTGTAGCTATTGGTGTGGCTGGTATCGATCCTCTTTACGATATGAGAGGGAGAAAAGATCTTTTTGGATATGTTTTAGAAACAACACTAGTTGCGATAGCTGATGAGCTTGCTTCAGCAGCGGAACTTGTTATGGGAGAGTCAAATGAGGGAATTCCTGTAGTTGTAATTAGAGGTTTCAAATATCCTAAGGGTGAATATTCGATTCAAAAATTGTTGAGACCAGTAGAAAAAGACTTATTTAGATAAAAATCAATAAATGAATACTCAAGGGTAAATATTTGTCCTAGATTGAAAATAGAGAATGTATTAGTGGTGGGACATTTCAAATATTTATGTTAACGGTAAAATCATGTAAGTTGGATTTGGGTGTTACGTTTGGAGGAACTTCCTAAAAAAATTAAAGATATGCTCTGTGAAATTATTCAGCTACTTCACGGGAAATCCGAGGAAAAACTTGAAAAATTTGACGAAATTAAAGAAAAAATATTTGAAGATTATAGTAAATTTGCGGAATACCTACGTCAAATGGAGCCCATTGTAAAATTTCTAAATAGTCGTTTTGAAGATGCGCTAAAATTTTTCGGTTTTCTAATGGATACAGCCAGCATAGCCAAAAATTTATCAGATGTAGATGATCCAATACTCCTAAGATTTCTAGTATCATCTCTTTTAGAAAGTCTTCTCCATGTCAATGATGTTGTTTCTGAAAGTTTCAGACGCTTAGATGAATTAGAAGAATTTGAAGCTATATTAAACAGAATGTTGAGCGACACAAAAAATCTTATGGATCTTTTCCAAGATGTGAAAGAAAAAATATCGGAACAAGTAGATTATCTTCGAGATAGACTAGAAGAACTTAACGAAAAAATACATGAGGTAAAGACGGAAAGTAAATAAGCTGTGTCGTCCCCTATATTTTTAGCATCAGAGTAAGATTATACCGTTAAGAGCTATAATTAGAGGCCTCAAAATGAAATTGTGGGAGGTAAAGGCGGAGGTAGGAAAGAAAGAATATAAATGGCACTTTTGCGACCTAAAATCCATAAGCGAAGGTAAAGTAATCATTCTAAAAGAAGAATGGTTCAACCTTTTCCTTTCATGTGCTAAGAAAAGAGGCATCCAGTCTTTTACAATTAAAAGTTTAATTAGCCCTGAGGGAAGGGAAGTCTCAGGGCAAAATATACTGTTAATCCTTTTAACTTTTGAAGATTTGCCGATGGGGTTTTTGATTAAAATATTAAATAGAACAGGAGAACTTATGGCCATATGGCCAAAAGAGTTTGCAGAAGCTGCCCAAAAAGACTTACCGACCCTCAAAACACTTATTACAAAAATGTTGATGATTCCAGAAAAACTATCAGATATCGTTATTGGAGCTACAGCCTCTCTCAGGAATTTCAAAGAAGATGTTGAATATATAACTTAGAACTAGAGAGGTGAAGCAATTGAATAAAAACAAATTTAAAGTAATATTCTTGATTTTTCTTTTCGGTTTTACATACATGGTGAATATGAGTGTTAATACACTTTTATTTCAACTTCCAAAGCGATACGCACCTATTCCGTCACCAGACACTTTTGAAACAGATTTCTGGAACATTACAAAAGCAGAAATAGACCCGCTAAATGCAAACATAACAAAAATCGAAGAGAAAAATATCACCTACAACGGAGTAAATAGGAAGATCATTATAAAACACGCAGAGTTTCTAAGTGAAATTTACGGGGGAGTAAAAGTAAAAATTTACGGATTGTTAATGCAACCTTCAAATATAACAGGTAAAATACCAGCAGTACTGCTACTTCACGGATATCAAGGTTCCCATAAATCATTCATTGAAATAATGGAATATTTTGCTTTTCACAATTATATCGTATTGGCTACAGATGCTCCAGGATGCGGATATTCCACGAAATTTCCAGAATGTATACCTCAAAACATAGTTAATGGCACCCAAGAACCTCAGGGAGCCTATTTTTACCATGCGATTTGGGCAGCACTAAGAGCTATAACATTTCTCCGTAGCTTACCCGAAGTTGATACAACAAGGATAGCTGTTTCCGGCGCCTCAATGGGCGGTATAGAAACCTTCATAATTGCTGCTATAGATCCAAGAGTTAGCATCGCTATTCCGATCGTTGCTGCAGGAAATTATGAAAATTTAATTAAAGCAGGAACATTTGCAAATGGTCTAATGCCACCAAACGTATCTATAAATGACCAAGGTGCTAGAAACGTTATGAAGTACTTTGACGTCATTGCATATGTTCCTAAAATAAAAATACCCATATTGATGCTCGCAAGTACAAACGATGAATTTTTCACTCTAGAATCAATAAACGACACTTTTAACATGATTGGTAGCAGCGACAAGATTTTAAATTTAGCTCCAAATTGGGGACATTTTAAGGAATATAAAGGTTGGATAGAATCAAGTCTCTCATGGCTTAATTATCACTTTAATAGATCAGATGAGTCACTTCCGAAAATAACTTGTGAATATGAAGTTCGTAAAGGGCTTTCTACGAAAGTAGTTGTAAAAGCAAGTGTATCAGGGGATTATGATCTTTTTCTCGCTTATAGGCATGGTTCACTTGGTGAAACGTGGAAAGTTGTTTCGATGGAATTAAAAAATGGTATTTGGACTAAGATAATCTCTTCAAATATTCCGGGAAATCTCATGTTTTATGTGATAGCTAGAAAAGGAGACTTACAATTTTCCACAACACCAGTTTATGTGGTAAAAACCATTCCGCCAATATATTTTGTTCCAATAGTACTTTTCTTCGCTGCCCTACTTATAGTTTACATGAATATTAAACCATCATTTTCAAGAAGATGTTTAAATTATGTTGCTGGGCTTGTTGCATGGCTCCTTGCAGTTTTATCACTTTATATGCCTTGGATTGCTATAGGTGACAGAAGTTCGCTAACAATTTGGGAATTAATTGAACGATTCGGCCTAACGTTTGCCATATCTCCATGGATAAGATACACAATTCTTATAGTAATTCCGTTGTTTCTAATATTAACTCTTATAAGACCAATATTTGGCTTTATATTCTCCATTCTTTGTTCTTCAGCCTCTATAATGCTTGTCTTCTTCATTAATTCAGTTACAAGGGGAGTTATAGCGGTCTCTTTTGATATTGGCTGCTTAATAGCTACAATATCTACATTGACTTACATAGTGATATGGTATTTCGCTAAAACAAGAGGAGCATCGAAAGATTGAGGTCGCATTCATAAGCTTTACCGCATTAAGTGAATTTATATTGAACAACTGCAGTTTAATATTAGGCTAAAACTTGGAGGTTAAACTGTTTGGATGGGTTAGAAGCGAAAATATTAGGATTGTTAAGTTCAGAAAAAGAACCTGAAAAACTTATGGCTGATATTTTGAGGGTTTTAATGCTTTATAATGGGGTTTTATGGATTTCTGAACTGTACAGGGAAGTACCTATGTTTCATGGTACACTTGGAGAGGAAAGAGTTGAAAACACAGAAGATATCGATAATGCTGTTTCAAAATTAGTAGAAATGGAAATAGTTAAGATGGAGGAAAGGTTGAAAGGTTCATTTGCATCTGAAGGATTTGAAAGAGAACAATTGGTATTCGTTATTGATCGAAGTTGCGTTTTGAAAACAATTCAAAAGGACTCCAAATTTAGGAAATTCATAGCTGAGAGGGATAGAATATTTAGAGAAATTCTGGGAAAGAAAAAATAAAGTAAATTTAACATGACAACACGTTTTTCGTAGCTACTCCAGGTTAAACACTGCTATCTATTTTTTCTCTTTTTTATTTTTAATATGAAATGTACTGTTAATATGATAACAGCTATTAATGCTATAACATCCAATTTTCTAAAGAACGTGTCAATTATCATCCAATTTGGTCCTAAAAGGTATCCTAAATAAGCTAATAAATAACACCAAAGAGATGACCCTATCGTAGTATATAACACGAACTTTTTTAAGTTCATTTTTCCAACACCCGCTGGAAAAGAAATCAAAGTTCTAACTATTGGTACTAATCTACTAATGAGAACAGATAATTCACCATATTTTTCAAACCATTCCTCAGCCATTTCAATATCTTTCTCGCTAATCATAAAGTACTTACCATACTTTATTATCAGTTTTCTACCACCAATTAATCCTAAATAATACACTGCCAAGCTTCCCAGCAAACTTCCAATGGTTCCAGCTATAACTACCCCATATAATGAAAATCTTCCAAGATAAGCTAAATAACCAGAAAATGGCAATATAATTTCACTTGGAATAGGAAACACCACAACTTCTACAGCTGTTAGCAACATTATACCAATGTAACCCATTGTAGATATTCCTTCAATAATTAGATCTGTTATACCTTCAACTAGTCCCATACTCGGAACGTTAATACCTTCATAGAAGAAAATAAATATCGAGGCTATTCCAAGAAGAGCAAATAGTACTAACAGGACCATGTTTTCTTTTTGAACCATTCTCTCCACCGATCGTAGCAATCCATCAAAAGAATTTTCAAGCTTAACTCTAAGTTTCTACCTAATTCTGTTTATTTTAATTTAAATGTTTCTAAACAAATCGATGTAAAACCCTATAAACATCACATTCAAAAGCTTTAAAACACTGTAGGCAAGGAATTTTAACTATATTTGTTTATTCATCAACAAATCTCTACATTGATACAAAACATATACCCGACGCATAAAGGCCTCGGGTGGGTGGGCGGGTGGCGGAAGGTGGACAAAAAAATAGAAATTAAGGAACTTTATGAAGTTGAATTAGTTAGAGAGCTAGGACTAGTTGAAGCTATAACAATAGGCATAGGTGGAATGATTGGCGGAGGTATTTTCACAGTCATAGGTTTAGTTGCAGGTATAGCTGGCAAATTTGTTTTCCTAAGCTTAACTCTATGTACATTTTCCGCTTTATTAACTGGCTATAGCTACTCTGCCCTAGCAGAAAAATATCCAAGCAGTGGTGCTAGTTATGCATATGTTAAAGCTGGTTTTGGAGATTTTGCGGGAGGATTCGTTGCTTGGCTTATATGGTTTGGATACATCTCATCCTGTTCACTCTACGCCGTCTCATTTGGATACTACATGTCTTATTTTGTTAACAGTCCCTGGAAAACGTGGAGCATCCTACTAATAGTTTTTCTAACCATTTTAAATTTAAGGGGTGCTAAAAAAACTGGTAGCGTTGAAAACATTTTAGTAGCTGCAAAAGTGGTTATTCTTCTCCTATTTGTTGGAGCAGGTCTTTTTTTCGCTTTACAAACTGGTTTAATACAGAGGCTCGAAGCTTATATCCCTGATTTCAATGAAAACTTTCAGTTCTTAAATATAATTTTAGGTAGTGGTTTAATTTTTATCGCATATGAGGGATTCGAACTTATTGCGACAAGCGCTGAAGAATTAGAAAATCCGAGGAAAAATATCAGGAGAGCTATTTACATAAGCATAATCATTGTTTCAACAATATATCTCCTCGTGACGCTTGTTTCTTTAACTGTTGTTAATCCAGCTGAACTAATGATTAGTGAAGCTCCCTTAGCAGAAGCGGCAGAACGTTTCATGGGAAGTATCGGCGGAATTATACTGGGTGTTGGAGGACTTTTTGCAACTGCTAGTGCTTTTAATGCAAGTTTATACGGTTCTTCGAGAATGATGTTTGCTTTAGCTAGAGACGATTTAGCACCTAAAAAACTTGTTAAACTCAGCAAAAAGACTAAAGTACCTTATATTAGCATTATTTTTACTTCAAGTGTAATTGCAATTCTCACTTTAGCTGGTGTTTTACAAGATGTTGCAACACTTTCAAGCCTATTTTTTCTAATAATTTTCTTTATGGTCAACTTGTCTGCATTCAAACTTAGTATTAAAAGAGTACTTAAAAGTCATGCTTTATTCAGTATTGCTGCCTCAATTATTATTTTTGTAGTTACTGTTTTGCTGATATCCTATCTTTATACACCACTTATAGTAACAACCTTTGTAATCGCCGTAATTTCCTCCTTTTCAATAACAACTTACATGAACAAAACTAAAAGAAGAAGATGATTGGAAGATTTAGACGCGAAGCTAAATAATATTCATCCGTGCCTAAGAGTCCAAAAAACGCTCTTGGCTTCTTTTTAGCTGGTATAAATATCAAATCGGGTTTAACCCTTTTCACGTATTCTAGTAATGTTTTCTTAGCATCTCTAGTAAATATATTCTTTATCCAAGGTGTTTTACCGGCAATTTTTGATTCTTCTTTAACAATGAATAAAACCTCTCTAGTCTCTGTTTTATTCTCTTCTGGAATATATTCTGTACCCATTGGAAGAGTAATAGGTAATTCATGAATATGCAAGAAGGTAATGTCGGCATCTTTACAACATTCTATATTGGTAAACTCTAGAACTAATCTTATGGCTTTTCTATTTGGTGAAAACAAAGGGACAAGTATGTTGCTTAAGCTTTTAGGAAATTTATTCGCATTATGAAAAACTAGTACATCACACGGTGCATCTCTAACAACTTTATTTACTACACTTCCAAAAATCTCCTCTTTCAGTATTTTAAGTCTTGAAGCCATGGCGATTAAACTATAATGTCTTTTTGCTTCTTTTAAAATCTCGTAAGCTACATCTTCACCATGAATTATTTCTATTCGAGCATCTGCTCCTTCCCTTTTTATGTTCTTCTCCAATTCATTTAATACTTTATCTGCTTCCACTTCCGGAGTCTTGACATGTAAGAACGTTAATTTATGCTTTTTAGTCTTAGCTAGATCTAAAAGAAGATTACATATCTTTAGTTCTGATGAATGCCCTCCTATCGGAACTAAGATTTTTTTAGAATCATCTGACTGTCCTTCACTATCCAGCTTTGACACCCATTCTAACTCTCGTAGCAACCCTATAAATAATTTGCTAAATCTTGTTAAAAAGATGCTAAAATTTAAATTCACTAAGGAAACATGTAATCTACAATAACACCACATATAGGATGGTCTGTTTCGTGAAAAAAGTTGAGACAATCATTCTCATCATAATATTGCTTAATAACATTATAATTTATAGCTCTCAACCGAGTATTTTTCACTCACAAAAAACAGGCAGCCTTAGTACTAATGTATTTTTCCAATTTTCTTGGAACAAATATCATAATTATAGTGAAATTCTTAATTTTTTGAAAAAACTTAACGAAAGCTACAGTGAAATTGCAAAAATCTATTCCATTGGAAAAACGTGGAATAATAGAAATATATGGTGTATAGAACTCTCAAGTCACGTATCTTCTAAACCTAAACCAGCTTTATTCATTGTTTCGTATCACCACGCGCGGGAAAGAATAACAATTGAAGTAGCCCTCTATACCGCATGGTATCTTGCAACAAACTACGCTACAAACAACACGATTAGAAAAATACTAGACCAGACCGTAATTTACATAATACCCGCTTTAAATGCAGATGGAATAGAAATTTCCGAGATAAACCCTTGGCAAAGAAAAAATCTTCGCCCAATAGATGAAGATGGAGACGGGAAAGTTGATGAGGATCCTCCAAACGATGTAGATGGAGATGGAGAAATATATCAATGGTGGAACAACGCATCTTCAGGTTTTGAAGGGATTGATGACGATGGTGATGGCTTAGTAAATGAGGATTGGCTTGGAGGTGTTGATTTAAACCGTAATTATGACTTTCACTGGAATGATACTGAAGTAAGTAGCGGCAGTTCAGATCCACATTCAGAAGTCTATATTGGTTCTGCACCCTTTTCTGAACTTGAAACGCAAGCAATTAAAAATTTTGTTGAAACTCATGAAAACATTAAGTATGCTATAAGTTTTCATAGTGGAACCGAGGTTATACTTTATCCATGGAGTTATACGTATGATCCGCCTCCAGATGAAGAAGAATTTGTTTCTCTTGCTGAAGACATGAGCGAAATAAGTGGGTATCCTTATTTTCAAGCTAGTGAACTGTATACTTGTAGCGGGGAATGGGGAGATTGGATGTACGGTGTACATCGTATTTTTGCATTCGTAATTGAAGTATACGGACAATATGGCAACGATACATGGATACTTGAACATACAAAAGAAATTGATGGAACATTCTATTTTTATAATATCTGGGAATATTTTAACCCACCAGAAAACAAAATTAAAAATGTATTGGAGAGAAATCTACAAATAGCGTTATACTTGTTATCAAAACTATTACCGAAACAACGTTTCGACGTTTACATCATATTTTCATTTATCATAGTCTTCATGATGATAGCGTTAATTGTAATTGTTAGAAAATCTAGAGAACATACTTACTAAAGATTAGGGATTTACGGTTCTATTGCCTTAAAAGGCCAAATATTATTTCTCCTTAATAGTTTTTTAACATGAGGATAAAGGATAACGTATTCTTCCTCAACTTGGTTCGGTAATCCTTTGTCAATCTCTCTTAATTCTTCTAAAAGTTTAACCATGCTTTCTTTTGTGCTAAAACTTAGCATAACAGCTGAGTGACATGCCACACCTGCGTCAAGAAGATTTTCCAAAGACTTAAGTTGAAGAGAAAAATCTTCAGGACTTGCTCCAGTTAATTTTGAAAACTCTTCTGGTGTACACCCCTTAATTGAAACTCTAACATACAAATTATCATATTTTGACAATTGTTGCGCATAAGTTTTATCTGCTCCGATCAAAATACCATTGGTCTCTAAAATAAACATATAATTTGTTTGGTCAACAAGTTCAAGAAGTTGTAGCAGATGATCTCTACTTATTGTTGGTTCTCCACCACTTACACGAGTTTTATTATATCCACGTTTCTCAGCTATCTTCGTTATCTGGCTAAAGACTTGAAGAGGTGTATAGAACTTTCCATGTTCTCGAGGATTATCCCTTGTTAAATGACCCCAGCAAAAAACACATTTAAGACAGCATCCAACACAGTCAGCTGTAGCTACTCCACCATACCATCTACCGCCTCTAAACCTAAAATACTTTCTCAATTCAATATCGTCAATAGTTTTACAAACAATTCCTCTAATTTCTTCAGACAATTTTAATGGATTGATTTGCATCAACATCGCCTGTCCACAAAATAATTTAACTTTAAAATTCGGCTACAATAAAATTTAGAATTTAAACATTTACTGAATTATGTAATGTGTATGACATTTTTAAGTAGATCTCTTATCCATTTGCGAGGATGTTTTTTCACAATGTTATGTCCTTCGCATAGAAGGGAGATATCTAATTTTAATAGTTTTTCTATAGATTTTTTCCATTGTTTAATATCACTTCGCCACTTAGAACTAAACGGACCATGTAAATCTCCTCCAAACAACACTTTTTGTCCCTGGTCGCTTTCATAATATAGAGCAATGCTACCTGGTGTATGTCCCGGTATATGCAAAACTTCAAAAATAATACTATCAAGACGTAAGGTTTCCTTGTCCTCTGTTGTTAATTCTAAGTCTACATTGCATGGCTCAAATGATTCACCATAGAAATCTGCCGCACTTAGTATAGCATCCGCTTTTTCTAACACTTCTGCATCAAGTTGATGCATAACTACTTTGCAATTTATTTTTTCTTTTAATTTTTTAGCTCCACCTATGTGGTCGTAATGACCATGGGTTAATACGAGATATTTTACCATTCGCGGCTCTATTTCAATGTTTATTATATTTTTGAATAATTTTTCCGTTGCAAGACCAGATCCAGCATCTATTAATATTGCTGTACTTTTTCTGGTCACTAAATAAGCGTATGCATCATAGAAATGTGTTAATTCAGGTCCTGCTACCACATATACATCTCTAAGCAACTTTCTGAAAGACAAAGTTAACACCAATACTCCCTTGTAATCGGAAACGTAAACAAGAATTATTTTAACATTAAGTAGGCCCTAAAGTGTCGGTTATGAATTTTATACGGTAAGGATTTGAATATGATGTTAGGTGATGATTCCAAGGATAATTGAGGCAAGGTAAAGTACTCCAGTAACCGTAAAGGGTAGGGTAATATTATCTATGCCTCTGGGCGACACTGCTTCCACAACCATACCTGTAATGGCCGCTATAAACGCTAAGATCAAAATTTGATTCCACATCAAGGGATAGAGACCACTGAACGGTCCGAAGAACCATATTGCGAGCAAAGCACCGACAAATCCTCCTGCAAAAACGCCCAATGAACCTTCCACTGATCTTATTGCGCCTGGAAATATTTGGTATTGATGTTTTCCCCATTTTTTCCCTATGGGGGCTGCTAAACCATCTCCCCAGTACATCACTGTGAGTCCAGCTGCAGCTGTAAACATGTATTGTATTGGAAGTATTTGGAAAGAGAAAATTGCTACTAAGATCGTTATTGAAAGAGCGTAATAAAAGGGTCCGAAAATGTGCCCTGTTTCATAGTCTTCTTCGCGCGCCATCGCTTCAAACCAGCTTGTAAGCTTCTTCACAGGTGATTTTGGCCCGGTTAAATATAGTAGAATGGTAAATGTTAATGCTACGATGGTTGCAGGCCAATAATGGGGATAAAAAGGACACGTATATATTGCAAAACCCGCAAAGAGGTGTATAACTTTTCTGGTGAATGAAGATGGGTAATTCTTTTTCTTTCTAAGCGCTTCGCCAATCGAGATTACGATTATGGTATATAGATAGGCTATAAGCATGACAATTAGATCCCAAAGATTAAAAATCTCCATTGTAAACACCTCTCTCTAATCCACTATTATATTAGCTCCAAATATATAGATTTTATGTCCAAATGTCAAAATACTTTGTGAACTACCGAAGAAATTTAATGTTTATCCTTAAGTGATTGTATATATTCTTTTTCTGTCATTTTGCGGACTTCTCAAAACTAAACTTTTAATATAACCTCGTTATTATTGTTTATGACTAGCATGCATGTTCATACATTTTTGAGGTGTTCATGTTGAGCGGTGAAGAAGAGGCTTTAAAAGACTTTTATATGCACATACTTGCTGCAATCAGTGAATCCTTAGAAAAAATAGTAGGTCCAGGGTCAAGAGCATTGCTATACGCATCTGGAAAAGAATACGGAGAAAAACTAACTAAACCCGTCGAAAAAACCTCTAATTTAGAGGATGCAATTAAGAAATTATTGGAAGTTTTTCATTCAGTGTGGGAGATTGAGATAAAAAATGATGATCAAATAGTTGTTAGAAAATGTCCTATCAGAACTCTGTGTCAAAGATTAAATATAGAGAGAGGAGAAAAGGGTATGCTACTTTGCCACTACGTCGATGGTATATTTGCAGGGGCTCTTTCAGGGATTCTAGGGAAAACCATAGAGGTAAAGATTATAAAATCCGCACCAGTTGCATGTATGAAAAATCTCCTTATAAAAGACTAAATTCTTCATTCTATTTTCTAATTTCTCTGTGAATAATCGATTAAATTTATTTCGTTGCGATGTATTACGAACAAGTATATATACATTCGTAAAGTAGGAAAATGTAAACGAAAATGCTTATATTTGTAGAAAAAGAAATATTATACGAGCACTGTCGGAGGGATGTCTCAAAACCTAGATAAAAGGGACCTAAACGCTCTCTACCAACCTATTTTTCATCAAATTACTAACAATTTTTACATTCTTATTTCTAGGATCAATATTTTCTCCATTATTGTTTTCATATATGTTACAACATACCACTTTAGCTTATTTTTCTTTAATATATTGAAAAGAAGGTTTATGTCGGAAATATTACTATAGATCATTCTAACTCTCCCATTCGGTTTAAGATATCTTTTTACTTCTTTAAAAAATTCTTTTATTACTTCGTATTTTTCTCCACAAAACCATGCGTACTCAAAATAATTTTTGGGTTTTCCAGGAATATACGGTGGAGAGAAAATTATCAAGTCAAATTTCTCTCCTTTAACTGGTTCAAACAAATTTCCATGTCGTACTTCTATTTTATCCGCAACATTGTTAATTTTGGCATTTATTTTTGCACATTGTACTGCTCGTATATTTATATCAGTTGCTATTACTTTCTTGGCTTTCTCGGCAGCAAATATTGCTTGAATTCCACATCCAGTTCCTAAATCTAGAACGTAGTCACCTTCTCTTACCCCTAAATTCTTAGCTAAAAAAGTGCTTGTAAGAGTTCCGCGAGGAGAAAAAACGCCTGGTAATAAAATAAACGTTTTATTGTAAATTTTTATTTTCTTTGGTCTTCTTATTGTTGAATGTAAAATTTTTAAAGCTAATATGGATATTTTTTGTTTAAGAGTCATGTAATCATCTCTTCTCAAGTCTTAACGGCTTGATTTGAACTAGTAGCATGTTTTAATTTAATGATTTTGTAATGGTTCATTATACTCATTTTTGAGTTACTACCTATTGAGTAGTAAACTATATATTTGTAAACAGTATAGTGTGTGCACTGAAACAAAGCCTGAATGAGGGTATAAACATGAAAGAAACGAAAAACCTAAAACTAAGGTATGAAGCTGTCAAAACCATTAAATTTGTGGGCGGAGCGATGCTTGGAGCGTTATCCATAGTGTTAATACCTTTCACGCAATTTATTCCAAACCTACCTTGGGGCATGAAAATGTTTGATCCTACAAGTTTCCCATGGATCATTGCTTTCTTTCTCTTTGGAACTGAAGCAGCAATAATATCCGCTATGGTAGGAACAATTGGCATAATGTTCTTGGGACAAACAGGTTTTATAGGGGCAACAATGAAATTCAGCGCAACAGTGCCTATGTTTCTAGTACCAGCGTTAATCCTTAAAGCTTTACCAAAAGTCGAATACAGCTCAAAAAATCTACGAAAGCCCTATATATGGTTTTCACTAGCATTCTTTGGGGCATTAGCCAGGTTTATTGTCTGTTTTTTCCTAAACTTATACTGGGCAGTACCTCTATGGATGGGTCTAACTACAAATGAAGTTTTAGAAATGTTCGGCGGCTACTTTAACTTCTTCCTAATGGTCATTGGATGGAATGCTTGGCAAAGCTTCTGGGACGCTGTATTACCATGGTTCATAGTGTATTCAACAAAGCTCGATGAAAATTACAGCTACTGGTAATCCAAGTCACCATTACATACTTCCTTAACCTCATTCTTTTGTTACACTACTCGTGGAGATTTTAAACCATCATGCATATTCTAAAAGGGTAATTCATGAACAACCATGCGATTCGCTCTGAAGACTATAGAAGAAATATTAAGGTATTAATGTTATCAACAACGATAACTGTGAGCGGATCCCAAATAATCCTACCCTATATTTCCCTCTACTGGAAAATCATAGGAAAAACATATATTTTTGTAGGTCTTTTAAGTTCTCTTACAACTTTAATTCAAATTTTCGGTTTTTTGATAAGTGGAAGTCTCTCAGATAGATTTGGTAGGAAATGGATTTTAATTTTTGCAACCTTCGGATACTCTACAGGCTTTCTAGCCTACATATTTGCAGAAAACATTTATGAACTGATTCTAGCAGCCTTACTAGTTTCAATATTTACATCTATTTCTACTCCCGCCTTTATTGCACTTTTTGCAGACAGTATTCCCTCAAATAAACGAGCAACCTATTTCTCTCTACTCAACATAACTATCTCTCTACCTTATTATATTGCACCTCTCCTCGGTGGCTATCTTCTTACCAAATATGGTTTTTTATACGGTTTTAAAAGAGGTTTATTTTTATCCGTTTTTCTTACAATTACTGGAGCTTTTACTAGACTATTTCTTACAGAGACGGTAAAAAAGAATGTTAAAAGAAATAATTTCACTGCAAGTGGCATTAAAGAAACTCTACTTGACACTTTTAAACTTATGATGAAGTTAGATAAGACTCCTAAACGTCTTTTGTACATACAGTTTTTAGATAAGTTTGCAATGGGACTAACAAGTTATTTTGTGATTTTCTACGTATTAGAAGTTGTAGGATTATCTATTTCCCAATACAGCTATGCATTAACATTTTTCGGAATATTATGTACAATTCTATCTTTTCCAGCGGGAAAAATTGCTGACAAAAAAGGTTGGACAAAAATTTTACTTCTAACTTTTCTTGGATACTCTTTTCTAAACATCTTCTTCATTTTCTGCTTTTCTTTCACATATCTACTTGTAATTTGGACGTTATCTGCACTATTTTATACCCTACATACATCTTCTTGGAGAGCATTAACCGTTGACGTAATTAAGTTAGAAGAAAGAGGCAGATACAGCGCAAGCTTAGAGATGATCGGCCAAATTTCTTTTATGACATCAAGTTTCCTAGGAGCAATACTCTACACATATTCAAAACCTTTACCATGGTGCTTTAGCACAATATTAGACATACTAATTTTAAGAGTTCTCCTAAAAATTCATAAAACAAAAACATCCAATATCACATAGAATACGGAGAGTTGTATCGTCATCAAACAATGTTACACTAGTTTGTTTTATCCAGTGGTAGGTTAAATGGGTGGAGTCATTTGGGAGTATATCTTACACCAATCATCACATGTAGAAAGAAAATCTCTTTCCATTTCCTTTCAACAAAAAAGGTTGCTTTTGATGCTAACAATGAAATATACCAATTTTTAGCTTTAATAAGACAACCAGATGGAAAACACTTCACAGATAGAACAGGTAGAGTAACTTCTCACCTCATGGGAGTATTTTATAGAATCACAAGACTTGCAGAGTATGGAATCTTACCAATCTTTGTTTTTGACGGAGAGCCACATCCACTAAAATTAAAAGAGATAGAAAAAAGAAGAGAGATCAAAGAGAAAGCCGAAAAAGAATGGATAAAAGCGTTGTTCCGAGGAGATCTAGCAACAGCATGGAGAAAAGCTGTGCAAACAAGCAGGTTAACAAAAGAAATGATTGAAGAGGTTAAAGAACTACTAGAACTAATGGGATTACCATGGGTCCAAGCCCCAAGCGATGCTGAAGCACAAGCAGCATATATGGCTACAAAAGGCGATGCATACTGTACCTGTTCAAGAGATTGGGACAGCCTTCTCTATGGTTCACCAAGACTGGTTAGATATTTAACAATTAGTGGAACAGAATTTCTACCAAGCAAAGGGATAGCACGTCCCCTAGAACCAGAACTTATCGAGTTAAAGGTCTTATTAGACGATTTAAAAATCACACGAGAACAACTTGTAGATATAGCTATCTTAGTTGGAACTGATTTCAATGAAGGTGTTAAAGGTATAGGGCCTAAAAAGGCTTTGAAGCTTATTAAAACATATGGAAATATTGAAAACCTTTTGAAAAGTGGAAAAATACGGTTGGAGGAAAATTACAAAGAAATAAGAGAAATCTTCCTAAAGCCTAAAGTAACAAATAATTATAAATTGGAATGGAAACGGCCAGATAAAGAAGGTATCATAAGATTTCTTTGCGAGGAAAGAGACTTTAAAAGAGACAGAGTTGAAAATGCAATAGGAAGGCTCGAAAAATTAATGTCGTATATAACACAAAGAAAGTTGTCTGAATGGTTTTTTCACACATAACAAGATATGAAATCCTATCGTTTGCCTTTTAGACGTGTTCTAGGTTTTTATTACCTCCACATTTTTAATGTCATTTTCATTCAATTCGACATGGTTTCCCCCAGAACTCCATTTGATGATTCTCATGGGCCTATCTGGAACTAGTCCCATTTTTACCCTGCTAAGATGCCTCCAACTAATTGATGCAAAAAATCCTAAAGCAGGGTCAAATGGTATCCAACCAACTATTGGAACCCAAACTTCACACCATGCATGATATTCCCAAGAAATTTCTCTTTCCTTTGGTGTTATAAATAAGCCCACGACCCTTCTACTAGGAATATTATTAGCCCTAAGTAAAGCTATGAAAAGGTCTGAAAACTCGTCACAGTCTCCTTCTCTTCTCTTGAAAGCTTCAGCTGCTCCAAGTCTTTCCTTCATTTTACTTTTAAGCTTTAATCTTTCATGAACAAAAGTAAACGTATTTTCTAAAATATCAACGTAACTTTTGCTTGTTTTAAAGATCTCATTGGCAGTTTGGGAGATGTTTGAGTCCCAAATTTCCCAATATTCTGTTCCCTTAACATAGTTTTTCAGATGGTGTGAAATTTTCACATTTTTCTTGATACCTTTGGGGAGAGGGAACATCACATCCAAAGTTTCCAAACCGATTCTAACGATGCTTATAAGTCCAGTAGAGGCTTTTAATTTCTTTATTTTTAAAAAACCATAAATATTATCGTCTCCTAGATTTTTAATTCTCATTTTTGGCTGGTGAAGTAAAACAACACCATCTTGATGCTCATCTACAGCATATAAAGATATACGTAGGAGAAGTTTTTTCACATCTTTTGCTCCATGATTTGCTATGATATTTTCTAGGTCTAAAATTAATTTCACATTACTCACCTGAGTAGCAATACCTCTCCTCCACCTACACACAATAATTCTATTTAGCTTCTTAACAAATTTTTCGCAAACTTTAAGTATCTAAATGTCGCGACAAAACCATTTTGAATGGTTGAAGATTATAAAAATTGAGTATTAAATCAATTTTAAGTTATATTCATATGTTTAATATTTAGCTTTAGTTTACTTGTAATCCAGTTTATCAATTCTTTTGCTATTTTTAATTTCTCGCATTTAATTTTTGAAGCTGGTTGAGAGCTTTTCAAGCCTGGCTTCGAATATTTACCAATAATGGTTCCAAAATCCATTCCAATAAGCAAAATATTTTTAATGTTAAGAAAAGCTGCTAGAAAAACTCCTCGATCACCATCTGTAAATCCTCCAAAATTATAAACAAACGGTCTAGGCTCAACCTGGGTAGAACCTATGATCTTTCCTTTAAACAATCTAACGTATTTTTTAAGAGCTTCTATATTATCTCCATGACCATGAATAACAGTTATAGAACCTTTTTCATTTGCATATAAAATGTCCTGAACTCTTCCATCCAAATCGGTAACAATTACATGAGGGATTACATTATTTTCAATTAAAAATGAAGTTGCACCATCAGCAGAGATCAAAAGTACAGATTCGCCTAAATTTCTTATTATTTTATCAGATTTTTCAAGAGACGGTCCAGTGCCGGCAACAGCTGCGCATTCAAAATTAGAGAATGTGTTTTGTAGATCAACAAAAGTTATTACATTCTTGTTTTCCAATATATGGCTTAAAAGATCGGTGGCTTCTTGATCCCGTTCAAATGTAACTTTTAGCTTACTTTTAATGTAGTTGTACCACTTTGACCATTCATTCTTATCAACGATCCAGCTCACTTTTGAGCACCTAGGTTTCTCAAATAACAAAATTTAGCATAATGTTACACCTAGTATCTAAACTTCTTAGGACTTTAATTTCTTACTGAACATTAAAGTTAAAATAGAGAGATCAAAAATAACGCATCATAGTAATTATAGCAAAATAAGAATTTTGTGAGTTGTTAATGATATTTAGGCGGCAACCATTTTCTTTATTTTTTCTTCTAGATTCGGATTCGAAAATAAGTTATCGATTTCATCTAATACTTTATCTATAACTGCTCCGGCTATGATTTCGATAATTCTTGCGTTGCGCTTTAGTTTTTCGTTCATTTCAAACACCTTGTTACGAATCATTAGTTGTAATATATGCTACTACCAATATAAGATATTCTCAAATTATATTTAAAGCTTGCTATTACAGTTTTTATTAACTTTATTACAAAAAATGTACTGAAAATTAAGAAAAATTATGAAAAAGTAGGTGACAAAATAGAGAAACACGATTATAAGTAGATCAGATTATCCAAAACGGTGATAGAATGAAATTTATGGAAAAAATAAAGCAACGCGTAAAGCAACTAAGGAATGAAACCTATACTCTTTATATTGCATGTAAAGATCCCAGAGTCCCTTTGCACGTTAAAATACTCATTTCACTTATTGTGGGATACGTATTTAGTCCGATAGATTTAATTCCCGATTTCATTCCGATTTTAGGGCAAGTAGACGACCTAATTTTAATCCCATTAGGCATTGCTATCGTACGGAAGATGATTCCTCAAGCAATTCTAGACGAATGTAGGTTAAAATCAAAAGAAATTCTAGATCAAGAAAAACCAAAAAATTGGACAACAAGCATAATAGTTACACTAATTTGGCTACTTATCATATTGGTAATCGTAATCGTTATAATACGTGTAGTTAAAGTCTGAACAACCATTACATGCAATAATGGTTTTAAATCTGTTTGAAATGAAAGGGTGAACAGAGTGAGGAAAGTATTTGCTACTTGTCCCAGAGATTGTTACGATACCTGTTCTCTAATTGTCTATGTTGAAGATAATAAAATTGTTAAAATTGAAGGTAGAAAAGATCATCCAACAACTCAAGGATTCCTCTGTTCAAAAGCAAGGAAATACCTAAAATATGTTTACAGCAAGGATAGAGTTTTATATCCTATGAGAAGAGTTGGAAAGAAAGGTGAAGGAAAATTTAAGCGTATTAGTTGGGAGGAGGCTCTAAAAGAAATAACCAACAAGATAAAAGAAATAATTAGGGAATACGGGCCACAAGCCATATTGCACTATGAGTATGCAGGTCACTGTGGTCTTCTAAACTATTATTTCCCCTTAAGATTCTTTAATGCAATAGGAGCATCAAGTATTCAACATACAATATGCGATTCTGCAGGAGAAGAAGCAATAGCTTTACACTACGGTTTACACTATGGATCTTTCCCAGGAGATATTTTGAAAGCTAAAATGATTGTTTTATGGGGTATAAACTCGGCTTGGACAAATCTTCACGGCTACACACTTGTTTTAAAGGCTAAACGTAATGGGGCAAAAATTTATGTTATCGATCCGGTAAAAACGAAAACTTCAAACATAGGGATACACATACGTCCAAAGGTAGGTAGCGATGCAGCGCTTGCCCTTGGAATAGCAAACTACATCATAGAAAACAATTTGTACGATGAAAAGTTCATCGAGAAATATACTTTTGGTTTTGAAAAATTTAAAGAGCACGTAAAAAGTTTCACTCTAGATAAGACTTCCAAAATTACAGGATTATCTAAAGAGGAAATCACTAATTTTGCGGAGGATTATGCCAATCTCAAACCTAACATTATTCATATTGGCTATGGTATGCAACGACATTTAAATGGAGGGGAAATTGTTAGAGCGATATGTCTTCTTCCAGCCTTAATAGGCTTACATAGAGGTTTCATCTATTGTAATGGAGTTAGAGATTTCGACCTAGACTATCTTACTGGAAAAAATTTGAGAAAAGTTCCAGAGAAAAGCATCAATATGGTTCAACTCGGCATGGCTCTTAAAAACGGGGAAATTAAAATGATTTTCATTTACGGTGCTAATCCCCTTATCACCCTTCCTAACCAAAATCTTGTACGAAGAATTTTCCAGCAAGAGGACTTATTTATCGTTGTACATGATATATTTAAGACTGAAACAGCAAATTACGCTGATATTTTACTTCCAGCAACAACGTTCTTCGAAACTGTGGATGTACATGTTTCTTATTGGCATGAATATATCTCTATTAATGAAAAGGCTATTGAACCCTTGGGAGAAGCAAAAAGTAACGTAGAATTGTTTAAGGAACTAGCAAGGTACATGGGTCTAAATGATAAAGAACTTTATGAAGATGAATGGGAAATCATAAGAAATCTGTTGGCTAAAAGTAAAATGGTTAACTTCACCTTGGAAGAATTGAGATCTAAGGGATTTGCTAAACTTAAGACTTTTCCGAAAGATGAATATCAGACGCCATCAGGTAAAATAGAATTTTACTCTCAAAAAGCTGAGCAAAGAGGTCTAAATCCATTACCACAACATGTAGAAATTAAAGGTAAATATCCTATTTTTCTCCTTACACCTAGGCATCGAGATATCTTAGGTTCTCAATTTAGAAATGTTATGCCTAGATTTGAACCTGTAATTGAAATAAATATTGAAGATGCCGTTGAACGAGGTATAAAAGATGGAAATATTGTTGCTGTGTATAACGATTTAGGAGAAATTGTCTTAAGGGCTAAGGTTTCAGATAAAGTTCCTAGAGGTGTAGCATTAGCATATTTTTTCATTAAGGATCTAAAGGGAAGATGCATTAATACTCTTACTACTGATGAAACGCAGATTTATGGCGGATGTTCAACATTCAACTCCACTTTCATAGAAATTCGGAAATTAAAGTAAAAATGGCCATTGTTGCAATCGCTTGTCTGAATTGACTACCTACACGATGTAACTATTTCAGGGAGTATGATAAACATAACTTCAGTCATTTTTTCTTAATATGTTTAGAAAATCATCAAAATGATGTAAATTTCTCACGCAAATGTGATATTTTGTTAGTATGTATGAAGTTAAGAACCGCAGATCATTAAATGACGTGTAGAAACTAATTGTAGTGTCTGTAAGATTTTACTTACATAGTTTTTGGAAATAAGTTTAATTAGAAAGTCGTATTTCTTGTATTTCCTAATAAAGCTTAAAAATATCAATACTTAATTTTATCAAGTCAATATAGGCAAGCCTAAAGGGGATGGAATTGGATTCAACAAAACCACTAATTAAAATTGATGAAGAAACCAGCGATTTTATAGCTGAAATATTGGAAAAAGGGGCGCAAATATTTCCAAAAGAGGAATTAGAGAGAATTCTCACATGTATTCAATGCGGGACATGTTATGGAAGTTGTCCTTCTGGTAGAATAACGGCATATCATGTTAGAGTAATCATGAGAAAAGCACAACTAGGCCTCAAAGAAGAGGTATTAAAAGATGAAAACCTATGGAACTGCACAACCTGCTATACCTGTCAAGAAAGGTGTCCCAGAGAAGTTGAAACAACAGATACCATTCGATTAATTAGAAACATGGCTTTTGAAGCAGGGTACGTGAAAAAACCACATCTAATAGTTTCAAGGAACTTTATTGAAACAGGACACAGTATACCTTTGAGAGATGAGGACAAGGAAAAGAGAAAACGTGTAGGTGTATCTGAAATACCTCCAACCACCTTAACCTATCCAGAAGCTCTAAAAGAAGTTCAAACATTAGTTGAAGCTACTGGTTTTAAAGAAAAGGTTTTAAAACTTTTGGAGGAAGGGTAAATGACAAAATACGCTTTCTTTCTAGGCTGCATTGCACCTCTCAGATATCCAGGTCTTGAAGCCGCAACAAAAAGGGTTATGCAACATTTTAACATAGAACTTTTAGATTTAAATGGTGCATCGTGTTGTCCAGCTCCAGGAGTTTTCGGTAGCTTTGACTTGTGGAACTGGCTTGTAGTAGCTGCAAGGAATCTTTCACTTGGAGAATCACTTAATGCTGACCTAACAACCATTTGCAATGGTTGTTATGCAACTTTACAAGAGGCATGGCACATATTAAAGGAAGATCCCAGCAAACGGAGACGTGTAAACGAAGTTTTAAGTAAAATTAACAGAAATTACAACGCTAAGACAGGAATTAAACATATAATCGAGGTTTTTGCTAACGATATAGGAATCGACAAAATAAAATCATCTGTTGAAAAATCTCTTGAAGGTCTAAAGGTTGCAGTTCACTATGGATGTCACTTTTTAAAGCCTAGAAAAATAAGAGGTCATGGTTCGAGTGAGAAGCCGCATATACTTGAGGATATTGTTACAGCTCTTGGCGCCGAGCCTGTACACTATAAGGAAAAATTGCTCTGCTGTGGTGCTGGCGGAGGGGTAAGGGCAGGCAACCTAGATGCAGCTCTAGAGATTACAGCAAGAAAATTAGCAAGTGTAAAAGAAGCCGGCGCCGACTGCATTCTTAACCCATGTTCCTTCTGTCACTTTCAATTCGACAGGGGACAGGTAGAACTTCGAGAGAGAAAAGGAATCGAATTTAATATCCCAGTGATTCATCTTGTTCAACTAGTTGGTTTAGCGATGGGAATTGACCCTAAAAGCCTAGGGCTGTATGAAAATGAAATTCCTCCAACATATCTAGATAAGCTAGGTTTGAGGTGAAAACTTTGGAGAAACCCCGTGTAGGTGTTTTCATATGTGAATGCGGTGGAAATATATCCGACGTTGTGGATGTTAAAAAAGTTGTTAAAACGGCTTCAGAATGGGAAAACGTCCTTGTAGCAAGGCATTACACTTACATGTGTTCAAAACCTGGTGTTGAACTCATCAAACAATCAATTAAAAAAAGAGAGCTAAACAGAATAGTTATTGCTTGTTGTACACCAAAAATGCATAGAAAAATGTTTGAGAGAAACGTGGGAGAGGAGGGTATAAACCCAGCATTTCTAGAAATTGTTAACGTTCGTGAACAATGTTCCTGGGTACATCATGGAGACAATGAAGGAGCAACTCAGAAAGCCATAGATCTCATTAGAGGTGCGGTTAAAAAAGTTGAAAATGCTGTTCCCCTACATCCTGGTAAAATGCCTGTTAAACCCGCTGTATTAGTTATCGGTGGCGGTATTGCCGGTATAACCGCTGCTTTACGCGTTGCCGAAGCAGGAATAAAAGTTTACCTAGTTGAAAAAGAACCAACAATTGGAGGTCATATGGCTAAATACGCCAAAGTTTTCCCAACTCTAGATTGTGCTCAATGTATTTTAACACCTAAAATGGGAGATGTTGCAGAAAATCCAAACATTGAGCTCTTTACTCTTGCTGAAGTAAAAGCTGTTGAAGGTGTTCCAGGAGATTTCAAAGTTAAAATTAAGCTTAAGCCTAGGGGAGTTGACGTTGAAAAATGTGTTGGTTGCGGTGCCTGTAATCGTGTATGTCCCGTTGAAACGGTTTCCGATTTCGATGAGGGATTAGGAAAACGAAAGGCAATTTACATACCATTCCCACAAGCAGTTCCCTCAGCCTACGTTATAGATTTTGATAGCTGCACAAAATGTGGAAAATGCGCTGAAAAATGTCCTAGAAAGGCTATAAACCTTGAAGATACAGAAAAAGAAATAGAAATAAATGTTGGAGCTATTATAGTTGCCACAGGTTTCAAACTTTTCGATTTAAGCGACTACGGCGAATACAAATACGGTATGCATCCAAACGTCATAACCGCATTACAAATGGAACGATTAATGAACGTAGCAGGACCCACAAGCGGTGCCATAGTCCGTCCCAGTGACGGGGGAGAAGTCAAAAAGATAGGTTACATTCTATGCGCAGGATCGAGAGACACAAACAAGGGTAAACCTTACTGCAGCCGTGTATGCTGTCTATATGCTACTAAGCAAGCATTAATGATGAGAGAATTCATGGAAGGCTTAGATATATGGATCCACTACATAGATTTAAGAGCGGCAGGAAGGAGATACGAAGAATTCTATAAGAACGCTCAGATTGAAGGAGTAAAATACGTTAGAGGAAAAGTGTCAGAAATAATTCCCGATGGAGATCAATTAATTGTCAGAGCCGAAGACACGATGTTAGGTAGACCAATAGAAAACAAGTACGATCTTGTAGTTCTATGTCCACCAATAGTACCAAGCCCTGATATAACTAAACTCGCCGAAATACTAAAGATTCCACTTGATGAAGACGGTTTTGTCCTTGAAAAACATCCAAAACTCGATCCAGTTGCAACAAAACGTGAAGGTATCTTCGCTTGCGGAGTTATAACAGGACCAAAAGATATACAAACATCGGTTTCAGAGGCTGAAGGAGCAGCTGCAAAAGCAATAAACTTCCTAATACAAAAAGAGAAAATCATTGAACCAAACAAAGCCTATCTTGCCGTACCCGAAAAGTGCGATGCCTGTGGAGAATGTATTGAAGTATGTCCAACCGAAGCAATCAGTATTGCAAGCGAGAAAGTTGAAATAAACGAAATTCTCTGTAACGGATGTGGAGCTTGTATACCCGCATGTCCCAAAGAAGCATTAGACCTCAAAGGGTTATCAGAGAAACAATTAATGGCTGAAATAGAAGGAATATTAACCGGATCAGAATCTGAAATTAAAATACTTGCATTTGTCGAAAATGAAATCGCTTATACAGCCCTTGACCTAACCGGTGTCGCTCGTCTATCTTATCCAAGCAGTATCAGAGTTATACCCGTGCCTTCTACTAGCAGATTGAAGTTAAAACACATATTATACGCTTTTGCCAAGGGTGCTGATGGTATAATGTTCCTAGAAGCACCTGAACATGAAGGTCCATTCGGAAAAGCTCATGCAATTGCAGAAGAAAGAATTGAAAACTATAAATTTGACATCGAAGACTACGACGTTGATAGTATCAGACTCTGGTTCTCAAAAGTTTATGTTCCAGACTGGAGAAAACTGGTGAAAGTCTTTGAAACATTTGATAGAATGATAAAAGACGAAGGCCCCATAGAACAAGAAGTAAGAGAAAACATACTTAAACAGTTATCACAAGAAACAGATACCTAAACAATTCATTTTTAATTTCTATTTATTAAAAACTAGAATCGAATAAAAAGATTGAAAATTGATGGAAATTTATTTCTTGGCTTTTTCCATCTCTTTCTTTAACCATTCCTCTAATTTCGCATGGTCCGATCCTGGTATAAGATTTTTTAATTCTTCATCTAGATTTTCAGGTTCTATTATTGCGATCCACCCTTTTCCATAAGGATCATCATTTATTAGCGATGGATTTTTCTGAACTTCTTCATTTAACTCAACGATTTTCCCCGTGACCGGGGATTTTAATGGTCCGACCCACTTTCCACTCTCGATTGTTCCAAGGGTTTTCCCTTGCTTTACTGTCTGCCCAACTTTTTTAGTCCTGATGAAGAGAATTTTTCCCGCAGCACTTTGAGCCCAGTCATTATATCCTACTTTTACCTTTCCATCTTCTATTTTTGCCCACATATGGTCAGGGTGGTAGTATAAGTCATCTGGGAATTCATGTTCTCCTATCTTAACCATCTTAATACTCCTCCATCCACTATTACATCTAACCAATTTATACAACTTACTTAAAATATTATTCCCATTTCACAGAAGGTTTAATGATACCAATGATCCTATTATTTGATTCGAAAAATAAGTTTTAAGATTAATAAACAAATAAAATTAAGGGTCATGTGTTGATATAAAGATTAAAAATAGTTTGTTTAGCCTTCAAATGTTATATAGAAGTGACAAGCATCGTCTCCTCTTATAATCGTTGATGCAAGATTAACAACTACATCCTTTTCAGGTTTAAATTTACTAAAAATATATGAAAAACTTAATTCGTGAATTTTACACGGAATTTCTTTGAGTTCTCCTTTTAAAGCATGGCTAATTTCCTGAAATATACAATTTCTTATGACAATAAATATTTCTTTTCCATCTAATTTTTTAAGTTCACAATACATGCCCATATCATTGAGCTCATCTCTAAGAACATTCCAGAATCTATCAGTTGCTAATACATCCTCACCATGTTTTCTCTTTAAACATTTAATTACGTCTTCGCCTAAAATATTTCCAACTTCCATAACCCAAGCATCTATTTCTTTATTACCATATTTTCGAGCGAATGCTTTGATAAGAGCTTGTGTAAGTAAGGGATAGTTTCTTGGTGGGTATATAAACATGAAGGGTTTTCTAAGCTTGTAAACCGTTGCTGGTCTACCTACACTTTCCTTTAAAAGACTTGTTTCAACATATCCATTTGACGAAAGTTCATCTAAAATATTTTTAATAGACGTATAGCTTAAACCTGTATTTTGAGAAATTTCAAGGATTGTAGCTGAGGGGTTAACTGTTAGATATTCTAGGACCATTTGCATTCTCTTAAACTTATCACGTGGCTCCATAATTGTTCCCATTTTAACTCACACATATAAACTTTAAATCATGATATTTAAGCATTTTCTCATCAATTTTAGAACAATGCAATGAAAACAACAAAAAACAAGTACATCTACTACTAACAATATGAAATATATTCAAAATTAACTTCGATTTCCAGCAACTTTATTTTCAAATATAATGCGACAAATGAGCTTTTTTATAGTTTTATTTCGTTAAAAGCGATATATAAAGATATAATTTAAAGATAAGAGAGGAGGTATGCATTTATGTAGCTAAGTATTTTTGAAGAGCATTTTCCAAAGGTCCTTGACCAACTGCTCCTACAATTTTCTCCACTGGTTTCCCATTTTTGAATATAATAAACGTTGGAATACCCATGATATAATATCTCTGAGCAACATCTGGATTTTCATCAACATTCAACTTAGCAACAATAACTTTCCCAGCATATTTCTTTGCAAGAGCTTCCACAACAGGAGCCATCATACGACAAGGCGCACACCATTCAGCCCAAAAATCTACAAGCACTGGCAACTTTGCATTATTTATAACTTCATCGAAATTTTTTGAAGTCAGCTTTATAACTTTCCCTTCCGAGCCAAAATTTGGTTCTGATTTCTCCTTAGTTGACATCATCAGTTCCCTAGCTTTTTTCGCCAGTATTTTTTCTAATTCCGGGTCTTTTTCTTCACTCATGATGTAATCACCTTCACTAAATTATGTATTTTTTGTACATTAAAAGCAAAATATTGATAAGGATATTCGTATATAAACTTATTGCTAATCAAAGCAAAGATTATGGGGAATAACATATGAGTAAAATTAGTACTTTTCTACCTTCCAAAAGTCCTCTTTGCATAAGAACAATAAATCTACAAAATATTCTAAGGTGTTGCTACGGATTAAGTGAGGTAGAGATCAACATTTTCATGTATCTTTTTAAGAGTGGTGAAAAAGATATCAAAGAATTATCTAAGAAGTTTAATAGAGATCCTAGCGTAATTTACAGGATGTTACAAAATCTTATAGAATGTGGGTTAGTAACTAAAAAACTCGCAAAATCTAAGATAGGAAGATCCTATTATGTTTATAACAGTATAACTCGTGAAGAACTAAAAAATTATCTTTCCGAGATAATTGAAAGATGGTATAAAACCGTTAAAAACTTCATTTCGACTCTATAACCTGGAAAGGTGAATATGCATGGATCCTGAAATAATTAAAGGATTTCTAAAAAGAAGTAATGTTTTCGCAGTTGTTGGAGTTTCCAGTAATCCTGAAAAATGGGGATACAAAGTTTACAAGAATCTGAAAGGGGCAGGATATAAAGTCTATCCAATAAACCCCAAGCTTGAAAAAATCAACGGTGACAAATGTTATCCTAATCTCCACCAATTACCAGAAAAACCAAGTGTGGTAGTAACAGTTGTTCCGCCTAAAATAACTGAGAAAATTGTAGAAGAAGCAGCTGAACTTGGAGTAAAAATGATTTGGATGCAGCCTGGAAGCGAAAACGAGGAAATCATAAAGAAAAGTGAAAAACTAGGCCTTACAATAATGCATGGAGTCTGCATTCTGGAAACCACCATTCAACTACAGTTAAGAAGAGGTGAATCAATGTGAATATGCTTGAAGAGACTTTTGAGAAGGGAATAACTATCAGTAAATATATTGAAAGCATAGAGGATCCTCTTCACCGTGAAGAGTTTAAAACCAGATATGAGAACTACGAACCCCCAGATAATATTATAGAAGAAATTAGAAAAATAAATGAAAAAAGACTAATTGTATGCTTTTCAGGTTCGTGGTGTAAAGACTGCAAAATGTACGTTCCAATTTTAATAAAATTATTGAAAAAAGCCGATAATTTCAATTTATGCGCTGTAATTATAGACGTAAAGAAAAATATGGAATTAGCTAAGAAATTTAATGTAATGCGTATACCAACTATAATTGTATTTGATGAAAAACATGTAGAACTAGGTAGAATTATTGAAAGTCCATCAAAATTTAATACGCTTGAAGAAGAATTAATTCATGTACTTAAACGAGAATTTCCGTAAACGTGTAAACTTCAATAAGGATTTAACGATAAAGAGATACAAAATAAAATAGCGTCGCTAAACTTAGATTTGCTAGGGTTTTTATTAAAACGAGCTGATAGAGCCTTTATTTTAGATTACGTTAGTTCTTTTATTACTTTTTCAAGAGTATCGCAGAAAATATCTATTTCCTCTTTCGTGTTATAAATGTATACCGAAGCTCTTGCAGAGGATGGTATTCCTAATTTCATGTGAAGTGGTTCTGCACAATGCACCCCTGATCTGATTGCTATATTTTCAAGCTCATCAAGATACATAGCTACTTCATGAGAATCTAAACCTTCAACTGTGAAAGCAACTACGCCTCCACGTTTTTCAACGTCTTCAGGTCCATAAACTGTGATCTTAGGAATCTCATGTAACCTTTCCAGCAAATATTTTGTTAGTTCCTTTTCGTGATTCCTAACCCACTCCATACCCAACTTTTCCAAGTATTCTACAGCAGCTCCAAAACCTATACCACCAGCGATATTAGGTGTTCCAGCTTCAAACTTCCAAGGCATAACATTCCACTCACTCTTCTCCAAAGTAACCCTTCTAATCATATCTCCCCCGCCAAAAGTTGGACACATTTCCTCTCCTAACCCTTCCCTAATATATAAGGCACCTACGCCCGTTGGACCTAGCATTTTATGTGCTGAGAATGCTAAAAAATCGCATTTAATTTTTTTGACGTCTACAGGGAGATGTGGGACAGCTTGCGCTCCGTCAATTAAAATGGGAATTTCATGTTCATGAGCGATTTTACATATTTCTTCGACTGGATTTATTGTGCCTAGCACATTTGAGACGTGTACGACAGCAATTAATTTTGTTTTTTCAGTTATTAAATCTTCTAATTGCTCTAAGTTGAGATACCATTTATCTTTTAAGTCCAAGAATTTTATTTTTACACCGAATCTATCTCTAATTAATTGCCATGGTACAATGTTACTGTGATGTTCCATGACTGTTGTTATAATTTCGTCTCCTGGCTTCCAATTTAATCCATAAGCTACGTAATTTATTGCTTCGGTAGTATTCTTTACGAAAACTATTTCTTCACGGTTTTTTGCACCAATGAACTTAGCAACTTTATCATGAGCTTCTTCATAAAGTTGAGATGCTTCTTGAGAAAGTGTATGGACTCCTCTATGAATATTTGCACAATGTTTTTCATAATAATTCACAACTGCTTCAATAACTTGAATTGGCTTTAGACTTGTGGCGGCGTTATCGAGGTATATGAAGGGTTTTCCATCATCTTCTCTTCTCCTCTTAAGAATTGGAAAATCTTCTCTTATCTTATTTATATCTGGCATTGAAATACCTCCACGCCTAAAATATTTAAAATTCTCAGACCAGCTAAACAAATTTCATTAGCATATTTGACTAATCTTAAGATAAAGCTTTTAAATTCACCAGACATATTATTTATCCCTTTTTCTAACTCTTTTATCTTTTCTAATATTTTCCCAATTTTTTTAACGTTTTCATGAACATTACTGTCTGTAGAAATAGTTTGAGGAATGAGTTCATAAAGACTTTTAGTTTCTTGAAATATGCCTGAAAGACAATCTTTTGCATTGGTATTAAACCGTATTAATATGTCTAGATTTTGGTTAATTTCTTTTATCAAACTATTAATTATAAGAAGAACGTGTTTTAAGTTAAGGGTTATTCCGAGAGGTATAAATCCAAGAACAGCCTGTTTTATATCAGGTGTTTGTAACATAAAATCTAAAACAACAATATTTATCCTGTTAAGCTTCCTTTCAAAGTTTCCAACCTTTATTTCAGAAATTTTTGTTCCATTAATCCCATTTAAGATATTCGAGAACACGGTGTCTAGCATCGGAAAAATATTTGTTAGATCAATTAAAGCGTTAGATAACATTATACCCGTGGGTAGATCTTCTAAATTAACATGATTCTTTTCACCATTTTTCTCTTGGCATTTATTACACAACCCAGCAGCGCAGCATATTGCTGGCTTTCCACACACTTCACATATAAAGCTGCCCCATATTAATCTTAGAAAATCCTGAAACGATTTCAATGCATCTTCTTTATTTAAGGCTTCTCTAATCTTTATTTTTCCTTTCTTAAAAATAGAAACAGTCTTTCCTCTCCATCTTATCTTACTGACACCTAGAGCAAGACTGCAACGAAATTCAGAAAATCTAATTTTATAGGCATTTAAAAGATCACAAAGAACATTAAAATCGATAATTTGGTCAGAAACAGGTTTTATTAATTTTGTTAAATCACTTTCCAACATAACTTTCCCTACTTCTGCTGCACATGGTTGTACATATGCGAGGCCTTTCTCTTCCGAAATCTCTAGGTTGATTCCTACAGTCATGTTTTTCCGTAAAATACAGTGCTCTACGAATTTAGGGCAATGTATAACTTGCGTTGCTGAATGGATAGTCATCGTAGATAACCCTTCCTTTCGAACTTTTATGAAGTACTTGTAAGTGTAAATAACATTGTTATATTTTAAATATATTACCTTTAAACTGAGTTTCAAGACACATCAATTATATCCAAAATTAAGCTGTGCAAGTAAGATTATTACTCAAATGTTATTTTGGTTTAGCATAATTATTTTTTACTTTACTTTTTTCGTATTCTTCTATCGCTTTATGTAATGCTTTTGCCGCTAATATTGCACAGTGCATTTTTATCGGCGGTAATCCTTCCAACTTCTCTGCAATATCTTTCATAGTTACCTTTTTCGCTTCTTCAAGAGTTTTACCTTTAACCATTTCCGTTAAGATTGATCCAGTCGCAATATTTGCCGCACAACCAAAAGACAAAAACTTTATGTCTTCTATTCTTCCATCTCTGACTTTCAGATACATTCTAAGCATATCTCCACAAACAGGATTACCCTCTTCAACAACTACATCTGGATTCTCCATTTCTCCGATATTTTTAGGATTCATAAAGTATTCCAAAACTTTTTTTGAATATTTTATAGGCATTTTCAGCCACCACTTTTCTTGAGACTTTCAGGGGTAAGAGGACTAATACTTCTCAATTTCTCGATAACTTTGGGAAGTACATCAAGCACGTAGTTAATTTCTTCCTCCGTATTGTATCTGCTGAGACTAAACATAATTGATCCATGAGCAATTTCAGGTGGTACACCTATGGCAGTTAACACATGGCTAGGTTCTAATTTCCTTGAGGCGCATGCTGAGCCTGTTGATACACAAATACCGTACATATTTAAATGCAATGTTATAGATTCCCCCTCGATATATTTAAAGGAAAAGTTCACATTACTTGGACTTCTTTTATCTCCTCTAGGTCCGTGCAGTAAGACTTCTGGAATGTTATCTTCTATTCCCTTGATAAGCTTGTCCCTTAAATTTCTCATATGAGATACGTATTTTTCAAAATTTGCAAAAGCTATTTCAGCAGCTTTGGCAAATCCAACTATTCCAGGAACATTTTCTGTTCCAGGTCTCAATCTTTGAACAGATATGTATCCTTTAAGTATCGGTTCTATTTTTGTTCCCTGTCTAATATATAGAGCTCCTACGCCCTTTGGTCCATGAATCTTATGTGAACTTAAGGTTAAAAGATCAATATTAAAATCTTGAACATCTATTGGAATCTTCGTGTAAGAGGATTGAGCATCAACATGAAAATAGATTTTCTGCTTTCTTTCCCTTAACAATTTGCCAACTTCTTTTATTGGTTCAATGGTTCCAATTTCATGATTAACATGCATAACACTAACTAGTATTGTTTCATCAGTCAACAAATTTTCAAGCTGTTCCACGTTAATGAACCCTTCTTTATCAACTTCAAGATAATCTATTTTGAATCCTTGTTTAGCGAGTTCTTCCGTTATTCTCATAATAGATGGATGCTCAATCTTTGTAGTAATTATATGGTTTCCTCGGCTTCTATTTGCATAAGCAACTCCTCTAATGGCAAAATCGTTTGCTTCTGTCCCACATGAGGTGAATACTATTTCGTCAGGTTTTGCATTTATCGTTTCCGCTATTGTTTCAGCGCTTTGCTCAATTGCCTCATATGCTTGTTGCCCTAACATGTGTAGTGATGCTGGATGACCATAATACTCATTCATATAAGGTAACATAGCTTCTATTACTTCTTTCGCAACTATGGTTGTTCTTTCGTTATCAAGATACACCGTCCTCTTCATATTTTATCCCTCGGGGAGTTATGAAAAAATCATAACATTGTTATATAAATCTATCTACAACCACCCTCTCTAACTTTAAGAGATGACAATCGACAAGAAATCTATCTCCATAGTGACATTTAAAAATACCTACTTACTCTACATTTCCTCTCTCAAAAAAGACCCTTATAAAATATAAAATCTAATCGCCATTTCTAAAACATCTTGTCCTAACACGGAGCAAAAACATAATATTAAGTTTAGACACTTATAATGATTTAATATGAAATGTAATGCAAAATTCTACACTGCTAGACAGGAAATAAATTTTTGTTAGGAAAGATACTATGAAACATATATGTATAGTTGCAAATTAGCTGTGTGGTGTCCTTTTTGGTGATTATTGAAAACTCAACACTAAGAGATAGAATCTCCATATTTAGAGACCGAGAACACGCCGGTTACATCCTTTCAAATTTTCTAAAAGAAAAATTAGATGAAAAGAAAGATTTAGTTGTTTTAGCAATACCAAGAGGAGGAATCCCAATAGGTTGCATCGTTGCTAAAGAGCTTAAAGCAGAATTTGACCTAGTAATTGTAAGGAAAATCCCAATACCATGGAACCCAGAAGCAGGATTTGGAGCTGTTACACCAGATGGAAATTTTCTTTTAGATGAAAACATAGTAAAATATCTTGGATTAAAACCAAACGAGATAGAGAAACTGGTTAAGAAGGTTTTAGATGAAATAAAAAGAAGAGAACAAATGTTTCTAGGAGATAGAAGAAAGGTGGACGTAACTAATAAAAATATTATTTTGGTGGATGATGGATTAGCTACTGGTTTTACTATGCTCGCCGCTGTGAAATTTCTAGGGAATAAACCAAGAAAAATCATGATTGCGGTTCCTACAGCATCCCATAGGGCTATATCGTTGTTATCAAAGCATGTACATGCTATATATTGTTTAAACATCAGAAGTGAAGTGCCCTACTTTGCCGTAGCAGATGCATATGTACATTGGAGAGATCTAACAGATAGTGATGTAATCGAATACCTGAAAAAATATAACTATACTATTTAATAAAAAAGAGATTTCAAAATTAAGAAAGTTCAATAAATTCAAATCACTTGGTTAGGAAATAAAACAGATGATTTTTGATTGTGAAGATTTTACTGTTTTGATTCTTGCTGATTTTCGCTAGGTTCTATGTGAATTGTCACGTCTTTTATCTGAGGTATTTCTTGCATTATCTTTTTTTCAACTTGATGTGCAATTTTATGTGCCTCTTCTATATTTATATCAGGTGAAACCAGTACATGAAGTTCTACAAGGTATCTTCCACGTATTCTCCGTGATCTAATTTTATGTACATCTCCAACACCTTCAACACCCATTGCTACATGTTGAATCTTTTCCGGTCTTAACGAGGAATAGTCTAAGAGCTCCTTACTCGCTTCACGAAGAACATCAACACCAAACTTTAACAATACACCATTAATAACAAAGGCAAAAATAACATCAAAGACGTGAAGACCGCTTAAAGACAAAAATACGCCAAATATAACTAGAGAGGTATTAAAAATATCCGTCGCAGTATGCTTTGCATCAGCTATCAAAAGATTACTACCAAGTTCTTTCCCCCGTTTATTCTCCCATATAGCGGTTACTAAATTAATTAAAATTGTTACGATGAGAATGTAGATTAATTCTGGTGAAACGTTAGGTTGGAATCCTTTAATTAAACGTGTTACAGCTTCACGTACTATTTCAAAACATGCAAAAAATATGAAAGAAGCAATGAAAACCATTGCAAAAGCTTCGTATTTTTCGTGACCATAAGGATGATCCATATCTCTTGGCTTCTCCATCATTTTAAAAGCCCATAGCCCAACAATATTAGAAACACTATCAAAAAAGGAATGTATAGCGTCTACAATTAAGGCAAGAGAAAGAGATATGAAACCAAAAATACCCTTAATTATAGCCACTGCTACATTACTTAAATACGTAAGCAAAAGTGTAGATTTTTCGCCCCTAAAATCATATTTCTCTTCAACTAACATTGTGAGCAGCTTCCAATCTAATTTGAAATATGATATTATAGTTATCTTCATAAATTAACCGGTTCTGTTCATTAATTATTTGTTCATTAACCTCTTTAATTTCTATAATTAAAGATGAGTGATACCAGATAACTTAAACACAATCTTAAGCTAGTAATTATGTGATTTTTATGCAATACAAGTCATTTCCTGATTTAATAGCTTAGCAAGAATCTAAATGTAAAAAAGATAGACGATTTATTTATCGCTTGAACCTATCTTATATAAGCTGTATACTCCAGCTAACATTAATATTCCTGAAAAAATTTGTGTTAATATAATTTTTTCTTGGAGAATTATCACAGCGAAAATTGTGCCAAAAATTGCAGATGTTGCGTATATTGTACTCGTTCTACCCGCTCCTATATAATGCAACGCTGAAATATAAAACACTAGCGATACCCCTATACTAAACAAGCCGATAAACGCTAAAAATATTATCTGGGTTAAGTTAAGATTGAATGGAATACCTAACAATATACATAAAATCGTAACCAAACACCCGCCGATAAGAGACTTGAAACCCGCAACTTCTATGACATCGCCCTCAATGCTTAGCACTCTACTTAACGTATTATCTACACTCCACAAAAAACAACCAATTAATACAAGTAAGTTTCCAAGCAGTTTCTCTGCCAGTTTCAATGAAGTAAATTCTAAGTTCGTAGCCAAAAATACAGCTCCAGATAGCGTTGCAATCACCGGTAAAATCTCCTTTTTCCTTAACCTTTCTCCTAACAGAAGACAAGCAAGCATTATCGTGAAAATATTTTCCGTTATAGATAGAAAAGAAGCATTAATAACTGTAGTCAGCTGTAATCCGTAAAGAAATATGAAAGGTGCCAAGACAGATCCAAATAAAACCATACCCAATAGTATCTTAAGATCCTTTAGGCTAAGAGTAGGAAATGCCCTATGTTTTAACCCTAGAAAACCGTAAAGCGGCTTAAGTTTAAATGAGGATTGTACCCTAATGGTTACAAGAAATACTCCTGAAACTAGATAGATAAGGCCAGCAACAAGCAAAGGATGAAGATCATTCAACAAAATCTTACTTAAAACACTACCAACACCAAATAACAACGCTGCAAGTAAAGCAGACATATAACCCCAATGATGAGCCATTTCTATACCCCTTTATTACTCAATTTACTCATAATTATACTATTATTTACGATTAACGATCATTTTATCCGGTTAACACTTTAAACAATTTCCAGACTATCCTTAAATAGTAAGCTTATAATTCCTTGTATACCCGCGCTATCGACTCTCCCCCGACATGTAACTTGAATTCTAAAAAGTAACCGAAAGGAGTAGTAAAGACAGGTATACCTCTCTTAGTAATCTTGTTTTTTAACCATTTGATTGCCTCACATGCAAATTCTGGTGAAGATTTACTAGACGACAAATGAGCAAAAGAATGAAGTACTATTTTATCTGCACCACATTTCCTTGCGTGCCACAAAATGTTTTTCAAAGCTTTTCTAAGAACTTTATCCTTTTCTAGTTCATCTTTCTCCTCGGTGTGAATAAAAATCAAAGATGCATTTGAAAAACTTTCTTCTAAATCTACGTCTTTGACCGTGGGAATGTTCTTTTGAGCAGTTTTGTACCAAAACTCTTTTACATGAAACATTAAAAGCCTCAAAATAAATCCCTCAATTATTGATGAGCTAAAAAGGATAAAGTAAAGTTAAGAGGTTATTCCACAGTGTAATATATTCTTTTTCTGCCTTTTCCCACGTTTTTAGCTTTAAGAAACTTTATTGTACCTATTTCTTTGGTGTTAGCTACATGAGGCCCTCCATCTGCTTGAATATCAATGTTCTCAATTTCCACTATTCTTAGAACGTCTATCTTTGGCGGTAGTTTTTCAGCTAACTTAACTAAGCCAGGAGTTTTTAAAACATCTTCTCTCTTCATATAATATATTTTAACGGGATGTCCTTCTTTAGCTAGCTTATCAGCATCAGCAACAATTTGCTCAAAAAGTTCTCTATCCATTTTTTCAAAACTGAAATCTAAATGACCCTTTTCTAATGTTATATTTCCTCCTGTTATTAAAACACCGAAATTACTGTAAGCAACGCCAACAATTACGTGAGCCGCTGTATGCAACTTCATAATCCTGTATCGTTTTTCCCAATCAATTTTACCCGTTACAGTTACGCCTATCGGAATATCACCTTGAACTTCATGAACAACTACGTCTCCTTCTGAATAGACAAAATTTACTGGAAACTCTCTATTTTCATAAACAATAACTCCAGTATCTGAAGGTAAACCACCACCACGAGGATAAAAAGCCGTTCTATCAAGAACAATACCATTTTCCCTTTTATCAATGACCTTCGCTTCAAAGACCTTTTAAATAAGAATCATCAAGATAAAGTTTCTCAGTCTTCATAATAGTACCTCCCAATCAACAACTAAAATTTAGTATACCGAATATGTTAATATAATTATCCTTCTTTCCATGCATAAAAAGATAATTTAACAAATTTAAATCACAAAGCCTAACATATTATCAATAATCATTATCCATATGAAGTTAAGTTATTCCTTAAACACTTCTTGAAGTTTGACAATTATTTTATTTTTTACAATATTTATCGAAATTTTGCTTTGAAACTTTAATTCATATAAGTTCAAGAAAACTGGACCGCCCAATATAGAAGACGCGATGAAACCTCTATAGTAATGGTAATATAGTAGTTTTAGAGAAGCTGGAAAGATCCATGGGGAAACTATTGAAAGAACAAATAGTATCGTTAAAACAGTGTAGACTAAGCTTGTAAAATTCTTAAATAGGTTTCTAATACCAACATTAAGCTCATTGTATCTGTCAAGTTTCTCAAAAGTCTTGTACATGATTTGTTGAATGATCAACATTCCAAGGATAATTCCAAAGACTTCAGAAAAAATGTTTAAAACTTTTAAGCTTGAGAAACTCTGTTCAACTCTAATTGTATAATAGAGATTTAAACCAACGAAAAGAGTATAGAAAAAGAAAATAATTTTACAAATAGCTCCTAGAACACCCATTGTAGTCCTATAAGGGAATATAAAGAAAAATAATCTGAGTGATTTAAATATGCTGGATCCCTTAATAAAGGCTACAGCGACTTTTCTCTCCTTAGTTAATACATACAGTTTTTTATTTTTAGATATTAGGTTACCAAACTTTTTAAGGTGAAATGCAAGGGTACCGGGTTCCTTTATACCTGTAAGCTTTATAATTTCACTATATGACAATTCATCTTTTTGATCAAGAAGCAAAAATATCAACCTCCTTTTAGTATTTTTAACGCCACATAAACATTGTTACTAAGACAATAATTACACCTTGATCTTACATTGCAAATATTTCTTTGATGACTTTAAATTAGCTTTAACAACTTAAATAAAATAAAATTATGGTTTAAGACAATGACTAAAATAAAAGGGAGATTAGATGAGTGTGATCTGTTTTTCACCAGATGGAATAGTGAAGGTAACTGTTATTGTTCTTGTTAGTTCAACTACTGTTACTCCACCAGGAGTCGTTACTTTCAGATGGAATTCTATGACCAATGTAAAGTTTCCACTTCCCTGAAGCCCTTCATTGGGCCCTATTATTAATTCAAAATTATGTTTTCCTCCTTCACCGATTTTTAACGGTTCAAAACTCAATTCTGTACCAGTTGGTGTTTTTAATGTAAACTTTATTGTAAGATCAACGACATTCGTCATTGCAGTAGGTTCAGAAGACGTTACTCTCGGTTTCCCTCTTTTCATCAACATATAATCGAGTTGAGAAACATTTTCCACCGATATATCTACTTGTGGGACCAAGGGCCCAATTTTTACCATGGTAGGAGAAGATATTGTTGCTGAACCACTTACAATTGCTATGGTTACATTTTGTGTATTTAAATAGAAAAATCCACCCCCAAAAATCAAGATAAGCACTATTAAGGCGATCGCATTTTTCTTCATAAAATACTCACCACAGGTTATTTTATCCTATTCATTCTTGACGTAAACTTCTAATATTCTTTTCGTCTAACGTAAAACACAAAAATTACTATACTTTTTATTACTAATTTTAAGATGAAAATCGGTTTTGTTCGTAATAAACTATTCGGAAACTTTCGGAAAAGTAAAATTATTCGCTTTAAGCTATTTGCTGAGAAGCAAAGGACATATAAACATGTCTAAATTCCTAATATGTTAGAAATGAGACTCAAATGTAAAAGTTATCTGGTTTAGTGGCTGTTTTTTGATTCATGAAACTTGTATAAGGTGTTTTGTAAAGAAAGGTATCAAAATGTCTATAATTTCTAGAAAGTTTAATAAATAATCTTATGTTATAAATAGGATAACCTAGTTTGAAAATCTAGCCTTCCATTTTGAAATAGACCACTACAATAGTGGAGTGATAAGTTATGGTAGAAATATCAGAATCTCCTCTTCAAGAAGTTAAGAAATTCACAGAAAGAGCAACAGTTGCCATAGCAAAAATAGAAGACGTACTTGCAGGAATCGTTTCAGCCATAGTTGCAATAGCAGGACTTGTCGCAGCAAACATCCTACAAATAACCGCACAACCAGAACAGTTCAAAGGTTTAATGAATGCCATAATGCTTGGAGCTGTAGCAATATGGGCATTCGTAAGATTCATAAGCATGTACAGTGCCCGTTTCATGGAAAAATCAGTCCTACGTGCAGCGTACTTCACATTTGTAATGAACTCAGCCATCCTCATATACTCCTACAAACTATACCTTACTAATAATCCAATATGGCCCTACATGCTTGCATTATCCTCAGCAATAGTTGCAACAGCCTTTGTCCTCAGCCTTCTTGGATACGGATTATTTAAAGCTTTACGACGCCGAGAACTATTAGAGGAAACCATAAAATCCCAAGAAGAATTATTCAAAGAAATTTTAGAATCACCCAAAGTTCCATCCGAAGTTAAAGATAAAATCGTAGAATTAAGATTAAGAAACCTTAGACTCATAGATACATTAATAATTTCAACACAAAAATATGCCAGTCTCTCAAGAGGCTCAAATGTTTTAGCTCAAGCTATTTTGATAGCAGCAATAGCAACGGGTACATCAGCCATTGTTGGAGGCATAGCAGCAGCAACCATTTCGGGGGAGACATTTCTATGGGCTGGAATAACCGAAACAGTCGCCATAATTATAGTAGGACTTCTAGTATGGTACCTTACTCGCATTCAAGAAAGAGTAATTAGCGAGGAATTCGCAACACTTTTAAGCATAGCAAGAGCCTAAACACTCCAAACTCCGTTATCTCTCAACCCGCAGCAAACATATAACACGAAATTATCCACCCATTTTTATTATTTTACAATTTTCAGGATCGTGATTAAACAATGACAAAAAAATTTTATATCGGAATTCTAATGGAAAATGGAAAAGAAAGAATGCTAATTAAATCAAAAGACTTAGTAACACATGCTTTTGTCTGTGGCGCAAGCGGTAGTGGCAAAACAGTAACATGTAAAGCTATTCTCGAAGAAGCAGTTCTTAATGATATTCCAGTTGTAGCTATTGATCCTAAGGGAGACATTGGCGGAGTGGCTTTCGCCGTTAAAGAACCCAAGCCGGAGGAGTTTGTTAAATGGTGTAAGCCAGAAGCAGAGGCAACAGGAAAACCCGTAGAGGAACTGGCAAAAGAATTTGCTGAACTATATAAACGTAAATTCGAAGAATATGGTATTGATGGAGGAAGAACTAAGAAATTTCATGACAAAATAATGGCGTTCATTTTTACTCCTGGTAGCGGATTAGGTTTACGTTTAAAAATTGAACCAGAACTTGAGCCACCAAAAGATTATGATAGACTTTTAATAGAAGATCCAGAAGCAATTGAAAATACAATACAATTTGAATTACTTCCACTATTAAAAATGGCAGGCTACAAAAATATTGAATCAACAAGCAAAGAATATGTTTTCCTTTCAGAAATAGTCAAAGATGCATGGTCTAAAGGGAAAAAGGTAGATTTAAAATATTTAATTAATGCAACATACAACCCGCCAATCATTAAAATCGGCGTTATTCCCGTTGATGAATTCATACGTAAAAAAGAACGAAAAAGGCTTGCGGAAAGACTTAACACAGTAGCATTGTCAGCAGCCGGTGGCATACCCTTCGACCTAGATATGCTGATTGAAAAGGCGAGAGAACAAAATAAAACACCCGTAATAATTTTCGATTTAAGATGGACCTTAGATCAAGCTGAAAAAGAAGCGCTTATAGCAAAAGTCACCAATCACATTTATCAATGGATGCTCAAAAAGGGAGGAGCAAGCGACCTCCGTCTCCTATTCTACTTCGATGAAGTATACGGATTTCTACCACCATATCCAAGAAATCCTTTAAGTAAACGATACATCATGCTTCTCATAAAACAGGGAAGAGCCTTCGGCGTTGGATGTGTTCTTGCCACTCAAAATCCTGGCGACGTAGATTATAAAATTCTTACAAATGTAAGCACATGGATAATAGGAAGACTTCTTACAAAAAGAGATAGAGACAAAATAGGAGAAGGACTAAGAAGCTTCCTCGATGCACAAGGAGGGAAAGTTGAACATTACAAATACTTAATGACATCTTTAAGCAGACTAAAAACAGGAGAATTTCTATTTTACAACCCTAATCTAGGACCACCAAGATTGATGAAAACAAGATGGCTAATGACCTTCCACCGTGGACCTTTAGTTGAAGAAGAAATCAAAGAAATCATTGGCAAAATAGCCATAATGCCGCCTAAAGAGATGGAAGCAAAAGAAATTGCAGAACTTGAATATGAAATTTCCCCTGCAAAACCAGAAATCGTGCAACTTAAAGAACAATTTTTAAAATCAAAAGTTTCTCCCAAGAAAGTCAAAGACCTTGTAAAAGAACTTGTAAAAGGGAACTACGATTTAAAAATCGAAGAACAACATTTCTTCTATGTTCCTCTACTAATGTTAAAAGCCAAGGTTTCGATGAAAAAGAGGTTTCCAGCTGTAAGAGGAAGTATAGAAATAGGCAATTTCATTTTTGAAAGGGTTATACCATTAACTCAGAAAAATATAGACTGGGATGCAGAAAGCTTCATGGGACTATCTCTCAAAAATTTAAAACATGACGATTTTACATCAAAGCCACATAAAGCTGAGTATGCCATACCAGTTCACAAAGATCCCTCAAAACTCCTAGACTATTTCCTAAGTGTATATCTCAGTAAAAACACATCACTCTACATAGATAAAGTCTCAAAAACAGTAGAAGAATTCTACAACAAGATATTAAAACAAAAGATTTCGGAATTGGAAGAAAAATACGGCAAAAAGATCTCAAAACTGGAAGTTAAAATAAAACAGACAGAAGCAGAACTTAGATCAATGGAAATTCAAGAAGGAGTTGAAGAAGAAAAGAAAACACAGTTGCTTGAGGAATTTGAAAGAACAGGTGACCAGAAAATACAGCTTAAAATTAAAAGTGTAGAGTCAAGTTTAGCGCGAATACGGGGTAAAATAGAAAAATTAAAACTGCAACTTGAACAACTACAAAAAGAACTAAAGGAATTAAAAGAAGATAAGCAGGAAAAAATAGAAGAGATCAGAAATGAAATAATTACAGCGAAAGAAATGGAAATCACCGATGAATGGGTACTCCCCAAATCTAATGAAATAACTCTACTTGAATCCATGGTTCTCTGGGTACCCTACATATATGCAATTGTAAAAATCAAAAACAAAAACACAAGTAAAACCTTAAAAATTAAAATCAGAACTTTCGATATAACAGGAGAAATAGGAAACTGCGAAGTATGCGGAAAAACGCTCACCAGAGGATACGTCTGTGACTACTGCCTAACACTCCTATGCGAAGAAGACTTAAAACAATGCAATGTATGTCGAACAATAATTTGTCCAGAACATGCCCAAAAATGCGAATATTGCAACGCTGCACTTTGCAATAAACACGCATTCAAATGCGACACCTGTAATGGTATCTACTGTCCTAAACATGCTAAACACGAAGTACATGCACCAAAACCCAAACCAAAAATAAAACCAATAACTGAAATCAAAATACAGCTAGAAGGAATTGAAATCCCAGGAGCAGAGCTCATCGTCAGACACGCAATAAACCTAATAAGCAGATTAACACCCCTAGAAAGAGAAATACTACGAATTGTAAAACGGTTCGGCAGAATAAGCGTTGCGGCTTTGATAGACAAGTATCCAGTTGAAGAATTTGACAAAAGCATTCGCAATTTAACACGGTTAGGCTTAATTAAAAAAGAAAAAGGAAAACTAATCTACACCTTCCCAAACCTAATCAAAAGACTTATACTCGTCAAAGCACGAGAAGACGCCATAAACGAATTAACTAAAAGAATAGAGAAAGCCCTGCTTTAAATAATACCATGAAAACCATATTTATTTTTAATATTAGACAATTATTAAGGTGAAATTCTTTTGCTGATTATGTTACTAAATTATTTATAATGATGCTAAACAGTACTGCATCACAGTACTTTAACCGTAACATATTTATAGTGTACAAAGTGGTTACGAGGTAAATTTTAGACTTGCCACACTTGATTTTTTAGGGGATACAACATTGGAAGAGATAGATACTTCCATCGAAGGTAGTTCGAAGAAGAAAAATGTTCAAGTGTTGTTTGCTCAGTCTGTAATAGATGGTTTTGGAGCCAATATGTTTCACATAGTGTGGCAACCCTTTGTATTAACGTTAAATCCTTCAATGGCATTTTTGGGAGGAATTTCAAGTATTTATTCGTTGACAGCAACTCTTGTGCAACCCATAGCTGGTAAAATGGCTGACATATCTGGAAGAAAAAGACACTTAATACTTGGAAGCATACTCCTCTCCTTAGCACTTCTACTCTATGCTGTAGCAACCTCATGGGTCCTCTTGGTCCCGGGAGTAATTTTAATGGGATTATCAATGGCATTTTCTAGTCCATCATGGACAGCTCTAACAGCAGAATCAGTTGGAAAGAAAGAGGAATGACGTTTGGAGTTCTCATAGCTTCATCTGTATTAACTGGAATTGTCGCAGCTACAATAACATGGCTACTGGTAGGTTGGAAAGGCTTAAGAATAATATTTTGGACATACTTCGCAGCAACACTAACAAACTTAATCTTGACTGCACTGTTTTTAGAAGAAACACTAAATACAGCAATCCAAACGGAATACCATAGGCATCTTAACATTAGAACACTATTTAAAGAAACATTTAAACCGGAAAGAAAGCTGAAAGGCTTTTATCTTATCGTGTCTCTTGATGCTTTTGCTTGGGGTCTTGGAATGCAAATTCTATATGGAATGCTTTCAGATCAATTGGGAGTTACGATAGGGCAGTTATCAATACTTACAGCAGTATTTGCAGCGTCAATGGGCTTATCCCAAGTGCCCATAGGAAAACTTGTAGATAAACATGGAAGAAAACCCTACATAATGATTTCAGAACTAATAGGAATCATAGTAATAGCAGGATTCGCCTTCACAGCAAATTTCACAATATTCATAGTATTACAAGTTTTATTGGGTTTATGTGTAGCAACATGGGTACCAGCAGTACTAGCGTACATATCAGATCAAGTAGAAGAAGCTAGAAGAGCAGAGGCAATTGGAAAATATTCAGCTTTCAGAGGATTAATATCGTTTCCAGCACCAACAATAGGAGGTATACTATACGATTTCTGGGGAATGCAAGCCCCACTATTAGTCAACCTAATCCTAGTAATCATATGTGTCCCGTTAATCAACAAGCTAATACATGAAACCTAACTTTACTTTCTATTGATTCCATTTGGTTCAAAATTTGTGTGGATGAGTTTGTTACCAATTAAAAGAATTAAGGATTTTATGTTATAGGTGTGAAATACATTTTTGGATGTGGCAAGGAAGTGTCAGCATTAATGTTGCAAATTGCCAATGGAGGGTGAACACCGTATGCAAATACGATACCTTTTTTGCTGAAAATTCTGAAAACCATGTCTGCCATTTCTCTTAGCTTAGGAGTTATTTTCGTGTTTGGAAAAGTAACTCCAATGCATAAGTCTTCTTCAAACTTTATTCTAGAAATAATTTCTATAGCTATTTTTTCGGTATCTTCAGGGCCGAAATCAGCTTCTAATTTGTCAAAAGACAAATAAACCAGGACATTTTCATTTAATTTTTCTTTAAAGCGGTCAATTTCTTCATTTATAGCTTCTAGAATTTTGTTCATAGAATAGTCCGTGTGAATTAGCCAAGAAGCCGTTTTTTTATGATTACCTCTGATGGGAGCAATGATCTTACAGTATTTTTCAACGATTTCCTTACCTACTAAGTTGGAGTAGAGGTTAATGAAATAGCGAGGACTAATGCTTTTGCAAGGTACTACAACTATACCTCTACCTTGAAGCATGAAATTCTCTACAATTGGTGATGTGATGTCAATAAGATGTTCGAAGGGAAATTCTCCTACAACTTCAATAAGTATAAAGCTTCCCCTTCTAACTCCGCCCATTTTTTTATCTAATTCTCGATTGCCGGTGCTAAATATACCGTTTTCATAAAACTTAGTTCCTTTTCCATCTTTTATTACGGGATGTGGTTCATAAGTACGTTTACGTCGTTCTACTGGCGAAAATCTATCAAAATATTTGAATTGTCCTTTGTGTAGCGTGAAATAATAGAACGGATTTAATATTTCAACTCCCCTAAGTTTTTCTATAATTAATTCTCTAAATATTCTTCCATCAATAAACGTTTTCTTAAAAGTTACAACTCCGTCACAAATATAATCTAAAGCTGTTTTCTCAGCTCTTTCAGTTATGATAATAGTCTTAATCTCAGCCCCCCTAACAGCGTCAATAATCCTATCGCATGTTTCTTCTACAGATAATCCTATTGTGGCAGCTACTGCATCAATACTATCCACAACAACTAAAGGTGAGCCTGAAGGCTTTTTTTCTTCAATAACCATGTATAGTCCTTTTAGGAATTCTGGGAGAGATGAAAATCTTATTAGTTGTGGTACTTCCATTCTCTTTGGCACAATATTTTGTGTCGCATCAACAATATTTTCAGGTGGTATGCTTTCTCTTATCCAAGGAAACTGACCGTAGAGTGATTTTGCATCAACTCTCGTAGAAAAGTATATTCCACAGCCCTTTTCAGCTTGACTGGCAACATAGTGCAAGCTGAAAATAGTTTTTCCGGTTCCAGGATCTCCTTTCACCAGTAAAGCAACATTTCCAGTAATATCAAAAAAATCTATAATTTCAGACGGTATTGTTTTACTCATATTCTGTGTTTTAAGCATACGCATCCAACACGTTTATGGGGGGTCGTAAGTATAACGATTAACATAGCTAAGCAATATAAACATTTTGTCATCAAAATCTTGGAAAACCCAAACAGATTAAATAGAAAAATGTAAATTAAATTACAATTTTTGTTAATTTGTTAATATTAACAAATAAGCTGAATATGACTGGCTGTAATATCTCAAAATGCATACGGATTTTTAACAAAATGACTCCATAACACTTATATTCCCATTTTGTGAAATTTTTAGTTACATTGAAAGTTTTTAGCATTCTAATAGTCTGAAAATAAGATATTAATAAATTTATGAGAAAAAATCAACCACTATACTAGAAATGAGATCAAACATTCTGGTGTTTGCAAATGCTTCTAAGTGTTATGCTATATGGCGTTGCATTTTTGGTTACATTGGTTCTTTTTGTAAAAGTGTTAAAAACCTATTTTTCATATCGATTTAAAGTAATTCTATCCTATGTATGTTTAATAGGCTTCATGGCAATAATAACCTTAATGATGCTACTAAACTTAACATACGAGTTTGATGTTACTATTGGACCGCTGAAAATCGAACTCATAGATTTTATTTTAACTTCTGCAATAATTGCAGCGACACTTTCATGGTATTTTGCCATAGTTTTAAGCCATAGTTCTGCACTGCCTCAACGTAGCTATTTTATAGTTTTTATTGCAGGAATGGTTTTTATGGGAGAATTACTTGAAAAATCCACCATATTCGTGATCAATGCCTTTCTTGAAACAGTTGGAATTCTATTTGTTGTAATAGAAACCTTTAATTATCTACGCGATGCATACAGGGAGATCATAGACCCTTTTGAAAAAAGATACATCAAATTGTACACCCTTGGTTTTGTCGTAATTTTAAGTTCAGGTTTAATGCCTGTTCTGGGAGATATTGCTGTAAAATACTACAATTTTCCTCGTGAAGTTTTTGAGCCTGGATGGTCCATCATCTACTCTATAGGGGTACTGCTTATATTCTATGCAGTTTCCAAGAAACCATTAGTTTTCATTATCAGCAAAGCTTACCCCATATTTCTGGTTTTACTAAATTCTAATGGAACTCCTTGCTTTACGCAGAAATTTCAACCAATGAGAAGTGATGGCAGGTCTGAATTCTCGGAGATAAATGTATCTGAGATATTTAATTCAGCTAAAGAATTAATAATGAGTGGTAAAAGAACGGGTTCCATTGATCAAGGTAGAAGAAAAATACTCGTAGGCACATATGAAGGTTTAACGGGGATGCTAGTTACTAATGTTGAGACACGGTATTTAAGAGAAGCATTACAAAAAGCTACAAGACTCTTCTGGGAACGTTACCACGACGTTTTACCAACATGGACTGGCGAAACAAGTCAGTTTACTGAATTTAAAAATGATGTTGAACATTTATTTTCATTATTCACCTTGTTTGATGAAGTTGAAGCCACGATAGATTTAAAAGCCAAGGAATTTGATCCGCTTAGCAAAGACAGTCGAATCCTAGCACTTTTAACAGATTATACATCCAATGTAGGTGAATGCCCCTATTATTCAGAAAATGTCCCTTCAAAATGCCTCTTAGACCCAACCAGTAGAAGACCATGGGATTGCGAAGGGAAAGCCTTCATCAATGGCTTTGTTTGCCAATATATATTAGACTACCTCGAAAAGAAAAAAGTCGATCAAAAGGATAATTTTTCAAAATAAAGAGACAAAAAATAATGTAGACTTTACCATGAAATATACATTTTCTTGTTGTTACTTAAAACCTTAATTAAAGCAAAAAACAATTTTAACGCATATTTAGCTTTTATTATCTAAAAGCCAACAGTCACTAATTTAAATCTCACAGTAACTGCAAAATACGCTGAATACTTTCTACACTACTGGAATGAAGAAAGTACGTGGATGAGGCACTTTAAAATCGATATTAATATTATGTATTTCTGTTGGCGGATGCACACCGTATCCAAACAGAACATCCTTCTCACTAAAGATTCTATAAAAGTATTCAGCCATATCTCTAAGCTTCGCAGAAGAAGCCAAACTTGAGAAACTCAAACCAAAGAGTAGGTCTTTTTCAAACTTTATTCTAGAAGTTATCTCCGAAGTTATCATTTCTGTTTGTTCTGGTCCGAACAAAGACTCTAAAAGATCAAAAGATAAAATTACAAGGACATTTTCACCTGTTACATCTTTAAAGTAATCAATTACCTTGTTAAGGCTTTCTAAAAATTTATCCATAGACCTACTGGCTTTGACTAGCCAGGGAAACTGTCTCTCATTTTTTATTCTTGAAAAATCAATAACCCTGCAGTATTTTTCAAAAACTTTCTTACCTAAGAATTTTGAGAAAACATCGTAGACGTATAGTGGATTTATACCTTTACACGGAACAATAATTACACCTCTACCTTGAAGAGCAAAGTTCTCAATAGGAGAACCTATCAACTCGAAAGCAAATTCGCATGGAACTTTTCCTAGAGCCTCGATGAGAAAAAAGCTTCCTCTCCTAATTCCACCGATTATTTCATCTAACTGTTCGTAACTGGAGCTGTAAAGGCCTTTTTCGTAGAATATAGTTCCTTTACCATCATTGACGACTGGATGCGGAGGATAACCTTCTTTTTCGTAAGGCCTTAAAACAGGGAAAGGCTCGAAATACTGGAAACGGCCTTCATAAAGTGTGTAGTAGTATATTGGATTATGTATTTCAACACCTCTAAGCTTTTCTATAATCATTTCCCTAAAAATTCTTCCCTCTATAAGTTTTCTTTTAAGTGTTACAACTCCATCGCAAATATAGTCTAAGGCTGTTTTTTCAGCTTTTTCAGTTATAATAATAGTTTTTATATTAATGCTTCTAATCGTATCAACGATCCTAGAACATGTTTCTTCTACAGATAATCCCACGACGTTCGCCACTGCATCAATACTATCAACTACAACAATAGGTAATCCAGTAGTTTTTCTGTTTTCGAGAACCGTATAAAGCCCCCTAAGAAAATCGGGAAGAGAGGAATATCTTATTAGTTGTGGTACCTCCATTTTTTTCGGAATTATGCTTTGAGTTGCATCCACAATGTTTTCAGGAGGTATTTTATCTCTTATCCAAGGAAACTGTTCATAAATCGAATTAGTATCAACCCTAGTAGAAAAATAAACGCCAGTACCTTTCTTACACTTACTAGCAATGTACTGTAAGCTGAAAATAGTTTTTCCAGCACCAGGATCACCCTTAATCAGCAAAGCAGTGTTTCCAGAATTTTCAAGGAACTTAACTATCTCTAAAGGAACTGTTATATTCACGTCTATCACCGACTTCGTACCTTATTCTTGTAGTAATGGCTATTACAATATATGCACTAATTGAAGTAGTGGTTCTCTTTTGAATATAAGCTTTACTGTAACAAAAGTAAAAGAGGTTATATTAAAAGAATAAGAAACTGACCACATATAATGTTACATTTAACAAAATTTTTTCAAAAATATCTAACACAATTTGAATAAAGGATATATGATAAATATTAGAATATTCCAAAGTAGGGATAAAATTTTTAGATAATTTTAATTTTCAAAAACTCTGCTAATCTTTCTAATTCTTTTTCAAAGTTTCCTGCAACTACGCAAAGATGTCTATTAACAGCTTTCTCAACAAAATCTATGAAAGACCTTCTAAGTTTAAGCTGGACTTGTGTTCTGCAGAATTCTTCTGAAACAGGAAATCCTTTCACTATTTTCCCAGTTGTAAAGAAAATCTCCTCCAAGTCTGGTGAAAAGTTGGCAACCGTAACTTCTTCTTTTTCTTTGAAAACCCCAGCAATACTTACGCCATATCCAGTTTCAAAATGACTTCTAATCTCACATTTTGAAACAATGGTAGAAGCAACGGTGCAATGCGCCAACAAAATTAAATCCTCTTGGAAATCCTCTACATTACCCATAAACACAGCTTTTCCTGAAAGTAAACGTAAAATCTCAAGCATAACCAATGATGAAAGATCTCCTTCACAAGCAGAACTTATTCCCTTATCTAAAAGATGTGAAATAGCAAGACATGGAGTTATTTTTGCTTTCACAAGAAATGGAAAGCATCGAATTGTACAAATATTAGCACCACTTTTCTCCAAATAATCTTGTATGACAGTTAAAACACGTGATGCTCTGGCAATATCCTCAATAGTTATCTCTCTGCAAGGAAACTTACTATATTTCTCAACAACTTCTCTGTGATCTCCCATTTTTTCAAAGTCTTTTAAAAAATCTTCAAGATCAACAAAATTTATATTCATTCCAAGTTTCTTTTCTAAAAACTCTAAATTATACGTCTTTTTTGCCCAATCTTTGGAGGCACAAAATAACATAATTTTTGTTCCTTTAAGCTGTGAAACCACCTCAGACACCAAGGACATATATTTAATTTCTTTTAATGATGAAGGGGATAACCCATGAATTATCTTTACATATTTTCCGTTCTTTTTTAATTTGAATGTAGCATTAAGAGCAGATGCCAACGAATTTTGCTTTCCATGTGTCAACAAAACGACTCTACTATACTTAGCAACTTCAATTATTAGATCAGAAGTTCCACCCGTTGCCACAACCACAAAAATCAACGGATATTTCCCAATTTTTTCTCTTAAATTTCTAATATCATCAATCGAAGTTAGAACAGAAAATACTTCAGAGTAGAATCCTTTAAGACAATTAGCATATTTAACATGAATTTTTTCTGCCCCTCTTTCTTGGGGAGCTGATGAAACAGTAAGAATTGCAGGTTTCATACTCCTCACCTCTTTTAATCAGATATTTTACCTGTTACTTTAGGGATTTTGTAAGTTCCTTTAATTTTGATATTTCGGAAACTTTAACTTTTACCATTGTTTTTTGAATATAGTCTGGGAGTAAATGAAAATATTTAGAATTACCATACCGTTTATCGCCGCAAACAAAGATTCCTTTGTTTTCTTTTGATCTTATAACTCTTCCAAGGGCTTGTGAAGCTCTTCTAAAAGCAGGAACAATATAAGCATAAAATCGACCTTTTTCCTTTCCATAAAGTTTAGAATAATAATTCACATAAAGTTTGGTTCTCATAGTTATTTTGTCAAAAGGAATACCGACGAGAAAGACTCCTTCTAATTCTTTACCGGGAAAATCAGCACCTTCAGCAAACCTACCAGTCATAGTTGCACAAAGGACCCCTGCCTTCTTCGTCCTTCCAACACTCTTAAAGTCATCGAGAATTTTTCTAGCTTCATCACCGCTCATACCTTGTTTCTCCACAAAAAGTTCCTTGTCGAGATCACAGCAAATATCAGATAAACCCGGAAGTATATCTTCTTGAATTCTATAACTAGCACAGAAAACAGCAACATTAGAATCTATACACTCCAAAAAGAGGCTAATTGCCTCTAAATACTTATTTAACATTTTTTCTTCAAGTTCTTCTCCCTTAGTGGTTAACTCAATTGGAACTAGTGTTAAGATTTTTGAAGGATCAGCAAAAGAAGGCACAACTTTCCCTTCGTAGTGCGTAAGACCTATAGTTTCACTAAAAGCTTTTATAGGTCTCAAAGTTCCAGAACAAAAGATACAAACCCTAAATTTGTCCCATTTATCTCTTAATAATTCTTCAGCTCTCATATCCCAAATTTCAAAAACAAACTTTCCATTCTCTCTAAATTTTAGAAAAACAATTCCATCGATATTTAGAGAGTTTAAAGCTGCAAGCCAAAAATGTCCCAGATGAAATAAAGAAGATCTAGGTGACTTCCCTTCTTTTATCTGTCTAGAATGAATAAGACTGCCATATCTAACCAGTAAACTAAGATCTTCAACATTTAAATCCGAAGCTTCTAATACCACCTTGGGTTCAAAAATATCATCTTCCCCGCGAATCTTCCTACCTTCCTCCTCCAATATTTTCATTAAATCCTTAAGTTTTATTCTTAAAGCTTCAGCTTTATCAGATTTAAAGCTATCAATTTCGTTTAACGCTCTTTTAACAGAGCCAATAGTTATTCTATCAGAGTTGATCGTTGAAGCAGCATATTGAAGATTATGAGCCTCATCAACTACAAGAAAAGAGTTTCTAAAAGATACTAACCTGTTTATAGTCCAGCCAAGATCACTAATAATATAATTGTAGCTGAGAGAAACAACCTTAGCATATTTTAAAAGTTCTAACTGTAAAAAGTAGGGGCACATGTCAGTTTCCTTAGCAAATTCGTATATTTCGGAGAAAAGAAGGGGTTGTTTCAATAAAAATCCAACTAAGTGGACGTTATGATAGTAAGGACAGTTCTTTCTTTTCTTTTTGCATAAAACTGAAACACCGGTATAATCTTGAATGTTAAGCTCCCTGGCAAGCAGACACATGTCTCTTTTACCTCTAAAGGACAAGCCAAAAATTTTAATATTTTTTCGTTCAACAATTTCCTTTAATTCTTCAATAGGCCTATCAGTCTCGTTCCCGGTTCTAACGGCCCAAATGATATGTCGTCCTTCGTTTAAAACATAGGGTAAAAGAGCAGCAAGAATAACGGGGGTTTTACCAAAACCAGTAGCAGCATGAATACAGACATTAGTCCTCTTTCTAACCATTTCTTCAATAAACTCGATAACTTCACTCTGATACTCCCGCAAAGAGTAAGGAAAATATCTAAGATTCACCATAATGGACACCATATTAACATAAATGAAAAAGCAACATAAACTTCTAAATTTTCCCATCAATTCACTAAATATACTAACTGAAATTAGCTACGAATTCATTCAAGAATAATTCCATTACAGTGAAGTGGAACGAAAATATAGTTTTAATGTTAAAAGGGAAGAGAACATTAGTCTTCGTAGCCGATTAGTTCTGTAATTAAGTCCTGATATCTGAAACCCTCCAATGTAATTTTTCGTTCAATAGCTAAATGTATAGCTAAAAAATGCAAAGGAATAATATTTATTACCGGAACTAAAGCTTCATACACCTCAGGTATCTTAATCTGATAATCTGAAAGTTCTCTTAACCCCTTGTTTTCAATATTGCTAACTACATAGGTTAATACGCCAATTTTCTTTAAAACATTTAAAACTTGTATTGCCCGGTTGAAACTTTTACCTGAATGAGCAAAGACAATTACTGGTGTGTCTTTTTCGATGGGAAACATTTGAACGTGGCAAAATTCCTCGAGTTCAACAGCCTCGCTATGTATCCAAGCTAACTCTTTCATCTTAGCCATTCCAAAAAGAGCAGAAGCATAACATGGTCCTCCACCAGCCAAATGTACATGTTCACTCACAGAAAACTTTTCTGCAGCTTCCATATTTTGTCTCATATTTCTGGTGCTCATAACTTCCTTAGCTTTCATCGGTAAAGAGAAAATTTCTTCTTTAAATTTTTCAAATTCCTCATCTGAAAGAAAGCCATTCTTACCACCTAACCATAATGCTAAAGTGGCGCAAGCTGCCATAGCTGTTGTCGAAGTAGCTGTAGGTGAACCAAAAGCCTCCTCAACCTTTGTTAAAATCGTGTAATCTGAAATCCTAGCAATAGGCGAAGCACCTTCATTAGTAATTGCTACAACTTGTGCACCATCACCTTTAGCTTTTCTTACAGCTTCGAGAGTTCTTGCTGTTCTGCCAGATGCTGAAAAAGCAACAACCACAGTTTTTTCTGTACATTTTGTGTATTTAGCAAGTTCTAAAGACTCCTCAACAAAAACAGTGAAATCGGAAAACGCTCTAAACATGTATTTACCAGCTATCCCCGCAAAGAAGCTATCTCCACAACCAGTAAGTAAAACTTGACTTATGTTTCTTTTTAACAATGATTCTGAAATTTCCTCCGAAACGTTCCAGGAGCTTTCAATGGTTTTTTCAAGATATTCAGGTTGCTTAACAACAACAGATTTAATTCTTTCAAGAAAATTCGACATCTCCATAACATTTCTACTCCTAGTAATCATGTTTATAATATTAGTTTTGCACCTTATATTGTAAAATGACAATATAAGCCTTAAAATGGTGTGTTTCTGGTGATCACTTCATCAAAATCTATATGTATAAGGTTATTGAAGAAGGAAGATGCTAATGACCTAGTTAAGTTATATGAATTAATTGGCTGGAAACTTACAAAGAAACAAGTAATAAAATGGGTAGAATATTCAAGACGTGGCAAATACACTAGAATTTTTGTAGCAGAACTTAAGGGAAAAGTCATAGGCAAAATTACACTTGACACAGCATTTCCACCTTACGCGGAGATAGTAAATGTTATTGTACACCCTGATTACCAGAAACTAGGCATAGGTTCCAAACTAATTAAAGAATGCATTAAAATTGCAACCAACGATGGATACAACATAATTTATTTGATGTGTGACCCGGTAAATAAGAAAATTCATCGTTTTTACGCTAAGCTAGGATTTATACCCGGAATTCTTGGAGATCCTAAAGATGCAAGAAGAGATACGTGGCTATACTATTTCTCCGAAGAATCTTTTGTCCGAAGATTCTTGGAAGATCATCCTTTCTCAGAGTTTCATGTATCTCGAAGAAAGATGAACTTTCACGGATTAACATTTTAACTCAATGAAATGGATTGACCCCATTACAGGTGACACTTTAGAGATTCTGATTAAAGGTCGGCCTGGCCAGCCTGAAAGCGGTGGAACTATGCCTAGAATCAGCGGTGTAAGATGCAAATTAAAAGAAAAGAAATTTAGCTGCTGGATACAGGAAGAAAACAACAAGGTATCTCGCAACATTCTTGGAAAATTTAAATTAAACATTATAAATGAAGGAAGAAAAGAAATCTCCGTTTACATGAAACCCCTACTTCCAAATGGAGTTGAATTAACCAACGAAGTACCTGTCTATTTCCAAGCATATAATGGTGAACATAAAGTATTGACCTTTAAACTAAAATTATTGAAAGTTTTGACATACCATTAGAATATTTAACATTTCCCACCATAACCGCTTCACTAATGCTGAAAGTCGATGATAATATGGAGATAATCGTATCAGCAGGATTCAAATAATATTTCAAATTTCATTTTGATTTCAAAATATAAAATAAATTCTCCTAACACCATTAAGCTCAAAAAATACATAAACACCCTATTAAAATCAATTCGTGAGGGATTCAGCCTAGTTGTATCAGAAGCCTTATGGAAAGGAGTTCCCGTTGTGGGCAGCCCAGTCGGAGGAATCCCTCTACAAATAATAGATGGCTTCAACGGTTTTCTCGGAAATAACGTCAAGGAAGCAGCCGAAAAAATAATATATCTACTTAAACACCCAGAGGAAGCAAAACGCATGGGTCTAAATGGGATTAATCACGTTAAAAGGAACTTCTTAATAACTAGACATCTCAAAGATTACCTAAAACTATTCATCGAACTCAAAAACACTTAAACTTGTTTTAACACAATTTATCTGAAATACGTATTTTAAACAAACTGTAAAACGAAAAGTAGTAGAGGCCCTCCCCAAATCTATTACAATCTAACTAACCCTAAATTAAAATAAGACACGGCTTAAGTATCTAATAAATATCATCCCTTAAGCCTCAGATAAAACCAATTCATATTTTAGGTTAAGGAAGAATGTTTTGGCTTCTCTGTATCTGCTTTACTTTCACGATATCAACACTGAAGAGCTTCATAGGTAAACCTTTGATATCAAGTACGTCTTCGAGCTTAACTTGAGTACTAGCTTCATACTCAACCAGTACGGGGACATTATTAATAATACATGGGAAAGCATACCTTACCTTACCATTATCCTCCTTTATGGAAAAGACACATTTCTTACCATCCACATAGTTCCTTATAAGCTCCTTAAACTGTTCCAATTTTTCAACAGTCACTCTTAACACCACATTTCACCCCCGTAAAACCTCTACACCAACACCATTCTTCCTCAATACCATTCTTCCATCCCTATCCCTAGCAACAACATAAACGTTATCAACATTCAAAACCACTTTCAACCTCTCCGTCAAAATCTCTACAAGCGCTGCAATCTCCCTGAGAAGCGGATCATCCGTCTCAGGAGTAATAAAAAATTTAGCAGCCAATAGATCTCCCCCCTCATCACCCTGTTGGCCACGGATCTTGTGGATCTGCTAAAACAACGGCTGATATAATACTTACTAGTAAGAATATTAACCATAGATTTGCAAGCAACCAAATCTTCAACCTACCAAATTTAACCATTACCTAAACACCTCCAACTTTATTTTGCTGAAATAGGTGGTCATGGGAGGGTATATAAATCACGGAAAATCCGGAAAAATAAAGGGACATAAATCCGAATTCGATAAATTTTACTGAAAAGTGTTTGAAAAATAGTAAAACGATGTATAGAGGGTTTATAGATCTTATGGATAAATTTTTATAAGTTTTAAATTTTCCGTGATACGGGAAATTTTAAAAAATATGTGTTATACTTTAAATTTTGAAAGTGATAATAATGGTAACAACAAATAGATACGATGACCTCTTCCCCGAAACCGATGACCCGAAATTAAAAACTCTATTTGAAAAAATAAGGATCTATTTAGCACGCTGCGATGGTTTAATTAAAGATTCTAATCCAGGTATATTGGTTAAAAGAGACGATATGGGAACTTTTGATCCCTATCTTACTCCCAAAAGTAAAAAAGTATATGATACTATTATTTATAGGCTCAAAATGATTAAGAAATATAGGATAAGCGATTTTGAACAAATACAGCGTCTACTTTCTCTAGATTTAGTTAGGGAAAAAAAGCTTAAGAGAAACGAGAGAAAGTTTTTGGAGGCTTTTATTGCATATCCTGATAAAAATTATACAGAAATTGCAAGGTTATTAGGCGTTACCCCGGCGGCAGTGTTATATAACTTAAAAAAATTCAAGGAAAAGCTTGGTTTGAGATTTGTTTCTCTCTTTGACTATACAAAATTTAAATTAAGAAAGTACGTGATATTTGTAAAATTTAAACATCCCTATGATAAGCGAACTGTTTTTAAGGTTTTTGAGAATCCTTCCCTTACAAGTTTCAATTTTGATACATTTTCCTCTGAGGGGAAACGATGGGGATGGTTGGGGTTTGTTGTACCTGATCAAAGAAGGGTACTAAAGGATTTTAGGGATTCCATTGCTGAGCTTGAAGGTGTATTGTTTGATGAAGTTAAGGTTTATGAAGAAAAGGGTATAAGTCATGGTTGGAATTTGGATCGTTTTGATAATAGACGTTGGTTTTTTCAAGAGGATATGTGGATATATGGGCTCCTGAATTTCGTCGAAAAATATGAGGATATATTACCGCAACCTGATATTTTTTGTTTTTCTTATGAAACAATACCTTTTGATAATATAGACTTTCTCATATTTCTTTTTAAAAGAGTAGACTACAAAATTTCTTATCAGAGGATTAGAAGTTTACTTCAAGAGCAGGGATACGATTTATCTATTACTCAGATTGGAGAGAAAGTTAAGAAATTGAAGTTTTTCAACGTTTGGAAACCATATGTACATTTAGCAGGTCTCGGCTTATCTGAGTTTCTTACAGTTAATGTTGAGTGCGACGACAGTATGAAAGAGATTTTATTGAAGGCCTTAACCGAGTTTCCAAGATATTTTGTGTCTATACACGACAAAGGGCTTTTGTTTATGTTGTTTCTTCCTCATGGTTATGGTGAGAGGTTTGCTTATCTTTTTGATGATTTTAGAGAGCATGTTGATGATATGTTGATTATTCGAAGGTTTACTAATATTGGTTCTTGGCTTCCTATTAATATGCATAGAATGTGGAATGCTAAAAGAAGGTTTTGGGAAGTAAAGAGAAATTATTTTAATTTCTATGATAAATTAAAAACATTTCTCCCGATTTAAATGTGATTTAAACTAGTTTTTCTATGCTTTCTTTAATTCTTTCTAGGGCTGTTTCTAATTTGTTTTTAGGTACTGTGAAGGAGATTCTTATGTGGTGTTTTCCTCTTGGTCCGAAGAAGGGGTATCCTGGTGAAACTAGGACTCTGGCATCTTTAACTAAATGTTCTACTAATTTTTTGGATAGCATTCCGGTTTTTTCTGTGTTTGGGAAAACGTAAAAGGCTCCTTTTGGCTCTGCAGTTTTTATTCCTGGGATTTCTTTAAGTTTCTTTAAAACTAGTTTTCTTCTCTCTCCATATTCTTTGACTAGTTCTTCCACGTAGTCTTGGGGTCCTTTTAAAGCTGCTAGAGCTGCATATTGCACTATTGAGGTAACGGATAAATTTGCTGCGCACGTGACTTTTGACATTTGTTCTATGATTTGCTGGGGTGCTACGGCGTAGCCTATTCTTAGACCTGTCATGCAATATGTTTTTGAAAAACTGTTGATTATGATGGTTCTTTCCTCCATTCCTGGTATTTCAGCTATACTTGTAAATTTTCCTTCATAAACAAATTTTTCATATACTTCATCGGATAAAACGTAGAAGTTATTGTCTATAGCTATTTCTGCTATACCTTTCAAAGTTTTATAGTCTAGTACTGCTCCGGTTGGATTATTAGGTGATATAAGAATTAGAAGCCTTGTTTTCTTAGTAACTTTTTCATTAAGTGCATCTAAATCAAGGTCGTAACCTTTTTCTTCTATTTGAGGTACTTCTACGGTTTTTCCACCTGCAAGTGTTATGGATCTTATATGGCCTGGGTACCATGGATCTTGAATAAGTACTTCTTCACCTGGATTTACTAAACTCATTATTGCTGCGAAAACAGCTCCTGTACTACCAGCAGTAATTAGTACTTGTTCTTTTTTTATTTCAGTTCCTATTTTTTGGCTTTCTTTCTCAGCTATTGCTTCTCTAAGTTCTGGTATACCTTCATCGGGCGTATATCTTGTATAGCTTTTTTCCATAGCTTCTTTTGCAGCATCTAAAATGTGCTTTGGTGTAGCAAAGTCTGGTTCTCCAACATTAAGATATATAACATCTTCAAAATCTTTAGCAAGCTTTGCAAGATCGATTAACGAATATTTCTCACATTTTAAAACCCTTTCAGCAAACACATAAAATCCTCCCAAATTATTCATGCCTGATAGGGATAAAGGTAAATTATAAGTTAAATATGTTTGATATCTTCATTAATAAGTTATTAGAGAATTTAAAATATACACTTGAAATCATAAATATATGCTCCGTTGACTTGCCCAAAATATACTAAAGAGAGACTAGTTTCTTACCTTAGAGGATATAGAGATGTATTGGAAAATATCGTGATGTTTTAGAAATGTGAAAAATAGTTTGTGTATAGGTTTGTATCCCTAGGCCCTTGGTTCATTTATATGTTTTCAAGACTGTCAACTTTTTCGGGAGATTTAGCTAAAGATACATGCTCACCAATTACAAGTTCTTCTGTGTATTTTATTTCTCCATAGATTCTACATTCATCATTAATGTATATTCTCTTACCATGTAGGTTCCTAGCTGAAGATCCTCGTTTCATACGTATTTCTTCAGCATATACATCTTCAACACTTGCTCTTCTACCTATGATGGCTATCTTGGCATATATAGGTCCTATGACCTCCCCCCTTTTACCTATTTCAAATCTTTCAGCTCTTATTCCCTTAAGAGTTCTAACACTTCCTCCTATTGAAACATTTTTGCCTTTAACCTCCTCTGCCTTTAAAGTTCCTCCAACCTTTATATATGAGGCTTCTAAAGTATTTCCAATTTCAGCTGTTCCTCCAACAGAGAATTCATCTTCTAGTTTGATAGATTGTTTAGCGTTTAATGTTCCACCTACTATTATGCTTTCTCCTTCAGCTTTACCTCTTATTTTAACGGTTCCTCCAACCTTTATTTTCTCAAATTTTATATCCTCATCGATTTCAAGCGTCCCCCCAACTTTTATTGTACCTCCTTCTCCTGTTGTGATTTTTACGCTGCCACCAACTTTTATTTCTCCAAATTTAAGGAAATCTTCCGCTTCCAAGGTTCCTCCAACCTTTATTGACCCATTAACCTCTCCGCTGCTTAACTCTACGCTTCCTCCAACATTAATATTCTCAACTGAAACCTTTCCTTTAATTTCAAGAGAACCTCCAACCTTTATTTTCTCAGCTTTTACATCACTTTCGGCTTCAAATGAACCTCCAGCAATTATTCTATTTGCAACAATTTCTTTTGTTGTCTCTAAGCTTCCTCCAACCTTTATTTCCTCTGCTTTTGTAGTACCTCTAACCCTAAGAGAGTTATCTACTTCTATATTGGTAGCTTGTAAATTTCCGTGTACGTAGAGGCTTCCGTCCTCAATACTTATACTATTTTCCACAGTAAGGTTCCCTCTAACTTCTACATTATCTTCTTCACCTTCAAGACTCCTTGCTTCTACATCAGCTTCAAATAGAACTCTTCCACGGCAAATTATTATGCCTTCAACAATAATTTTCGGTGGGGTTCCTTCTCCTTGAATGATACTGTTTCTTCCGATTTCCAAATTTTCTTTAACAATTCCAATAGTTTCTTTGCTATGTGGGGGTATTTTCATTTTATCACCTCTAAAACAATTAGGATGGTGCTGTTTAAAAAAATAAGGCACGAAAAGTACTCACATTTTGTGATTACTAAATGTTATTATTCTTCGAGAATTATCATGAATTCTCTCATCTTCCAATACGCGTCAAGAAATTCTAAGCCTCTACTAGTAATTCTATATCTTTTTTTATCGTCAATTAATTCCTCGTAGAGTAATCCTGCTGAAACGAGTTTCTCAATAACCTTTTTAGCTCTATCTACCGGTAGTCTAGCTCCATAAGAAGCTCTAGTAAGAGAACATGGCTCAAGTCTTCGAATAACCTCAAGAATTTCAGCATATATATCATACTTGGTTCTCCTTCCTGAACGCTTCAACGTATCCTCCCCGTAAATTCAAAACCACACTATGTACCAATTATTCTCCAAACTTAAATTATTTTACCTCCTGCAAAAATGAGCGGGTATAAACCTAGAGAACTTCGGGAATTTGTTTATGTAAGCTCGAAGAACATGGTCATAACGTTATATCAAAATTTGAGATATTTTTCAATCCTATCAAAGTACATCAGATACTTTTCTACGAATAAAAAAGGGGTTAATAGATCTAATTATGTTAATCTGGATATTCTAATAAAGAATAGTCTATTCGATTATTGTTGTTATTGTAAATATTGTTTGGGGATCTTCGCAGTTACGGTGTACAATGAATTTACCATTTGAGTGACATTGAGTTTAGCTGCTAAGCTGAGAAGCATATAAGCGTCAACTTTTTCAAAATTGTAATCCGATTCCATCCACTTAATTAACTCCATAAAAGCTAGTTTTGCAGCTTCTTCAAGAGGTTTATCACTGCAAATAGTCATAATTTCCTCTGGAGACTCTACCCTAGGCCAGTCAACTCTCTTACCCTTAATTAAATCAAATCTCAACTTAATGTTAGCGGAAACCTCTAGAGCTGTTCCACAAATCTTTCCATCTCCCTGTACAGCATGAACATTACCTAAACTAAATAACGCACCTTCCTTAAAAACAGGTAAATAAAGCTTATTTCCAGGACAGATGTCCGGACAGTCCATACTGCCTCCGTGACGCCCAGGTGTTATCGTAGAAATAGTTTCAATTTCAGGAGACACGCCAATAGTTCCAATGAATGGTTTTACAGGTATCTCCACCTCACTTCCTTTATTTGTTTTGTAGATTACTTTTCCTTTCCTAATTTTCGGAAATTTTGTTACAATTTCCGGTATTTCTATTAAGCCTTTAAGCGCTCCAAAATCTGGTGAGATGGTTGTTACACCTATTTCTGGGGTCCTTATATCTAGTATATCTACGATAAGTGTGTCCCCAAGTTTCGCTTCTTCAATATAAACCGGCCCAGTTACAGGATTAATAAAACGTAACAATCCCTTTTCAACTGTTTCCTTTAGTTCTTTACCTATTTTCACAACGTCTCCAAAGCGATCATGAGTTTCAATTTCAACGGTTTCTTTAGGCTTAACCCATATCATAGGTTCGTTTAAAGGTCCAAAAGTACAATTACTTATATGCGACAATCTGTCATAGGATTTCTTATCTATTTTTCTAACAATTTCCAATAATTCAACTCCACTTCACACTTAACCTTGGTTAAACAGTTTATAAAAACTATGGAAAAATTATTTTCAAAATGAAATAAAATAATTTAGCTAGTTTAAGAAAAACAAGAAACAGTAGTTCTGTTAGTGTATTAAAAAGAAAACTCTACAGTCCGTTTATATTTTTAATTTTAACAACATGTATCGTAGAGATACTTCTTTCTAAAGTCCTTTAATGATCTTCCTTAGGTTATCTACGAGGTGAAGGATATCTGCTTCAGTATTGTATATGTGGGGCGATATTCTGATCATATTTTGTCTTATGCTCAACTCTACAGGTCTTTTCAACTTATGCAACTTTTCGACAACTTTTCTAACGTCTCTACCGTTAATTTTGAATGTTATTATTGAACCTCTATTTTCAGGCGTTATAACATTAATGTCTTCCGTTGAATTTATTTCCTCGGCCAGTATTTCGGTTAACTTCATATTATGATTATAGATTTTTTCTATCCCAATTTTCGTTAGATATTTTATTGATTCTGCAAGCCCTACCTTTACACCATATGCACTAGTACTATATTCAAATTTTCTAGCTGTGGATGCAAATTTTAATTTCCGCGGGTTAAAATTCCACATGTCTTCTGTAGATCGCCAACCCACAAATGCAGGTTCCAATCTATCACATAATTTCTTTGATATGTACGCTATTGCAGCGCCAAAAGGAGCTAACAACCATTTATAGCTACCAGTAATATAAACATCAACGTTCAATTCTCTTACATTTATTGGCAAGTATCCAGCTGCCTGTATCCCGTCTATAACTACTATGGCACCAACTTCATGAGCGTGCTTAGCAATTTTCTTAATATCATGTTTTTGACCAGTAAGATACTCTACATGACTTAAAGCGACAACCCTCGTATCTTCATCAATTTCATCCAACAAATCATCAATTGAAATACACCAATTTTTAGCATTAACAAGCTTCACCTTGATGCTTTCTTTGCGAGCAATTCTTAGCCACGGATAGGTAACACTTGGAAATTCTACATCAGTTGATACAACCTTACCATCTTTCAACTCTAAACTCCACGCAATAGAATTCAACGCTTCAGAAACACTATTAAAAATAGCAATATCCTCCGCATTACAACCTAAAAGTTTAGCTCCCTCTTTCCTAAGATTATCATAAACTAAACTTTCCTTCTCTTCATCTAAAGCTAAAGTACCGCACCTAGCCAATTCAATGAAAAATTCCTGTGTCGCTTCGATAACAGTATTAGGAACTAGCCCAATACTAGCAGTATTCAAATAATCAACCTTATCTATAACTGAGAAATCATTTGAAACATCTTTAATATTCATGTTGTTCGCCTCAGGAACTTAATCTAGTTTCACTTTAACTTATTTAATAATTTAACCTAAATAACTTAATTAGAAGTTGTAGCAATAATTAGATGTAGGGGAAAGGTTGAGAAAGTTGAGGGAAAAGGTGGCGTTGATCTGTGGTTTGCTGCTAGTATCCTTGTTTCCAGTGGTCTCACCTAGTTTGGTTGAGTGGAAAACTAGGGTTATAGTGTATTTTGATAATGATTTAGCTGGGGAAGGTTATTATAATTACACTTTAGAAAATGTTTTTAACTTTACAGATGCTGCTGGGAACATTTTCACTGTTTCAAATATTTCATTCAGTTTTATTTATAATTTTACTAGCGGAGTTAACTATGCTCAAGGTTTTCTATATAGAGTGGTTGGCTATGGATATGAAATTTATCGAAAGTATCATATTTGGGGAGGAACCAGCGACTATCAGATTAACGGGGTTCTAGAAAGAATTTATCGATTTAATGAATCAATAGAAGAATATTGGCACGGAACAATTAAATTTAAAGATGAAGAAGTAACAAAATACGCTTATACGCGTAGAAATTACACTATAAGAGTTTTGAGTAAAACAGAAGTATACCTAAAAGATATTGATGAAGTAGTGGAGGCATTTCCAATCTTAGAAACTATCAGCTCAACAGGATACTTCCTAACAAAAATAAATTATACTAACGGTGTTCAAATGGTTGAAGAAATATTTCCAAATCAGACAAGGGTAAAAAAGCTTTACAACAATAGTATATTAGTTAATGAAACAAGGTCCACATATCGTTACTATATCTATGAAAGCTACATTCACTACTATTACGATACCAAAGACATCGTTGTTAAAATAGTTCATGAAACCATCTTATCCGTCGTACCTGAAAATAAAATTTTAAAAAGTCAAATCGTCCGCCGAACAAAAGAAATTGAAGCAATAACCACACCAATTACCACACTAATCGAAAAAATAACAAAAAACTTAAAGACAATAATCATAACCGCAATTATAGCAATATTAACACTTTTCTTGACATATTATCGAAGAAAAAGACGCAAACATTCCATCTAAACTAAACTTGTCCTAGTTCCTTTTTATCATGCACTCTTATTATCTTTGTAACAAGAAAAACATAAAATGAACTTATGATTTATTATTGGGTTATGGGTATTGTTCTATGGTGATAGAATGAGGGTTTTAGGACTTGTTTTTAGTGCTCGTGAGAGAGGTAATTGTTATTATTGTGTCAATTATTGTTTAGAGAAGTTTAGGGTACATGGTTTTGAAACTCAGCTTATTAATGCTTATGATTATGAAATAAAACCTTGTAGTCACTGTAATTATGAGTGTTTTTCTAAAGAACTTGAAAGTAGGGAGGAGAGATGTCCAATAAAAGATGATTTACCTAAAATCTATGATTTAATGGAAAAGGCAGATATACTTATTTTTGGTATACCATGTTACGCGGGACACGTGTCAGGTTTATATAGGGCGTTTTCAGAGAGAATGGCAAGTTTAGGATGGAGTAAAATAGAAAAAATTTTGCTCAATAAGCTTAAAGGGTTTATAGTTGTAGGTAATCTTTCAGCTTGGGGAGATTTAACATTACACGAAGTACTGGTAGATTTCTATAATGCAAAGATCCCTCCAGAAGCATTACTACTACAAACACTGGAATATGGTAGAATTTCTTTGAAAGGAGACTTAATAGAGGAATCTATAGTTAAAAAGAAGCTAGAATGGTTGGTAAATCGGTTAATAAAAAAGTATGAACAGTTAGTTTAATAAAAGAAGTTTTTGCTTGTTTAGTTTATAGTTGTTGAAAAGCTTTTTGCAAAGTTCTCACGATGGGAATAGAGATTATTAGACCGATTATTGCTTGGCCTATGTTGAAGGGTATTTCGAAGAGGGCAAAAACTTCCATACCTAAAATGGCATATAGAATGAAATATTCGTAGAGGAAGTATCCAAGTACCATGACGCTCCCAGCAACTAGAACTGCGAGAACAAAGTTTGAAATCTCTGGACTAACCCTAGTTCCAACATATGCAATAGTGATACCTGAGATCACAGCTATAATTATCCAAAATATCGAGTTCAAGGAAACAGAAGCCTTAAGGAGAGGTATATCTAGAAGTGGGCTTTCTCCACCTGACGGATTAATATATATGCCTAAAACCAAATCCCAAACTGAATTATAATATAGTACTCCAATTACTCCTATACATGAAGCAACTATTAAACCCAAGACAATGGGTAACTTTTTCTTTGCTTTTCCTCGGAAGCGTTGAAGTAGAAATCCAGCTAAATATCCCTCACAACCCTTTATTACAAGGGTGCCTGGAGCATATATAGAGTAACCTGTAGCTATATCAGCGAGAGCACTTCCAACTCCACCTGCAAAAGCTCCAACACAAGGACCAAAAAGCAGGGCAGAAATATATACGCCAATTTCTCCGACATTAAAGTAACCCTTGGTAGCAACTATTGAGATTTGGAAAATCGAAGTAAGAACAAAAACCAAGGCCGTCATCATTCCGGTAACAGCTACATAATAAGCTTTTGAGCGTTCATCAATTTTTATCGGTATTTGCATAGCTCAACCTCCAACTTAGCCGACCTGCTAAGTGTTAGAGGAAACTTTAATATTAAAGTTCTAACTTGTATATTTACAAAGTTATATATAAACTTTATCTTCCAAAGAACAGAAATCAAAGATTATTACACATCAGATTTAAGTCAAAACAAATCTACCAGCAATGTATAACGATGAACCCCTACATATTCCCTCTATCATCTCCTGAAAACAAAATCGATTTAATCTTATCGATGTCAATATTACCTCCGCTAATTATTAAACAGACGTTATTTCCAAGAAGTTCTTTTTCCTTATTTAAAATGGAGGCAATAGTTACTGCAGCAGAACCTTCAATTAATAATCCCAGTTTTTCCAAGCTAAATTTTATTGCTTGCTTAATGTCTTCCTCAGAAACTAGAATAATCTCATCTACATACTTCTTTACAAAATCAAAGGTAATAGATCCTGTTTCGATATTTCCATGTAAACCGTCAGCTAAACTAGGTTTAAGAGATACTCTAACCAGTTTTCCTGCCTTGATTGATTCGTACATTGAGGGTGAATTCTCGGATTGAACCCCAATAACCTTTATATCTTTAGAAACTATTTTAGAGAAGAATGCAATACCTGAAATTAATCCTCCTCCTCCCACAGGTACAATAAACGTGTCAATATTAGGATTATCGGTAAAGGTTTCAAAAGCTATTGTTGCATTTCCTTCAATTATATCTAAATCATTATATGGTGAAATATAGATGATATTTTCTTGTTCTGCAAGTTTTTTAGCGTATTTCTCTGCCTCATCGTAATCTTTCCCATAAAATATTATTTCAGAGCCATACTGCTTTATTTTATTCAATTTTACTTTTGCTACATTAGTTGGAACAACAATCTTACTTTTAACATTGAAATTTTTTGAGGCATATGCAACAGCTAATCCATGATTACCTGTAGAAGCAGTAATTATCCCTCTCCTCTTAACACGGTCTATATTCTTTACTATTTTATTGAAAGCACCACGTACTTTGAACGAACCTGTAACTTGATAATTTTCAAATTTCAGAAAAACATTTTTCCCCAAGATATCACTCAAAATAGAAGAAAAATCTAAAGGAGTTTTCCTTACATAATTTTTTATTCTAAAATAAGCTTGGAAAACATCTTTTAAGGTTAACATATTTTAACCTCCACTTATCGCATAAATATAAGCAATGTTCGAGTTTGATAAGGTTATGGTAAGTTTGCTATTTCGTATTCTGGTGGAAATTTTACGGTAAATGTGTATTCAATTTCTCTCTTTTCCCCTAGCTTTACTTCAAATTTCCACTTTAATATTCCCATGTTATTTTCCACTGGTTCAACAGATACTTTCTCTAGTGTCACTTCTATTTCTGGGTCTTTTGCTACTGGTATTTGATCTATTATCTCTGCATCTATAGGTGTTTTCTTATGATTTATTATTGTAAGTCTGTAAGTGTATTTTACGTATGCTTTATCTCTTAACACACCTTTCTTTTTCTCTTCTCTCTGTACCAGTTTTCTCTTTGTTTCTATGTTTTCATCCCACATAGTGGCAAATTCTACTTTTTGTCCAGGAGCTGTATATGGTAAGTTTGTTACACCTACAAATAGATCTCCCCTAAATATTCTACATTCTCCAGGAGATATGGTGAGTTCAGGGTTTTCAAACTCTACGATCTCTATAAAGCCAGGTTGTCTAAACGCGTACCAAACATACTTCGTTTTAACATTTATTTTATGAGAGGTTAACAATGCTAATTGAGGTTTGTTTGGATACAATGAAATGGGTTCTTTTATTTCAAAAGTTAAAAATTCACCTTCAATTACAGCAGCTTCTTCAAATGCAAGTTCTTCTTCAACTTCAGCTTTCATTTTAGCAACTCTTGGCGCTGCTATAGCAGGAATCAAAGTTCTCACTGGTCTCGCAGCTTTTACCATCTTCATCCTTTCTATGTACCAAGGTTGAGGTTCTGGTTTCGAGACAGGCTGAATAGTTTTTGTAGAAACCGTTAGTGAAACATTTTCCCAAGGTATAGTAGTCTTTTGCAAAATTTTAGCATACATTACCAAAGTAACTTCATTATCTCGTAAAATTAGATCATATGTTGGCATCCATGAAACCTTTGCCACATTATATTCAACCTCAAAAACATAATTTGTACGAGCAGTTGCTGAAGTTGTTAAGGTTAAAACACCTACTTCTTTTAACCTTCTTTTTTCTTCTGGGGTTAACAAACTTCTAATTTGTTCAATTTGAGAATTTACTTCTCTTAGCTGCTTCTCCTTCTCTACTAACTGTTTTAAATTTTCTTTACGGGTTTCAGTTAAATATTTAAGAGTTTTAGAAAGATTTTCTTCCACAGCCTCCCCCATTACTGCTCTTTTTCCAAAAGACATAATAATTCTATCCATAGAACTATCTATGGCATTGATCACCTGTTTAATCCCATCAATTTCATTCTCTAAAATTTCTTTTTGAACTTCCAATTTTCCTAACTCATCCAGCAATTTTCTTTTTGTTTCAATATCAATTTCCTCAACAGGTTTTTTAATTACGGAGAAATCCACATTTCTAACCTTTACGCCCTTACTTGCAAAAACTCTTATCGAAGCTGGAATTACAGTATTCTCAATATTCATTAGCTTTATTTCATTTTCTCCCTCTTCTAGTTCAACAAAAAACTTTCGTCTCACAATCGCAGCGTTCCTATAAACAGCAACATTCTTAATTTCAGATTTTTTTACGAATATAGTATTCAAAAACTCCACCTCAACATAACATTACATTTAATCTTAGATTAGTAATTCTAATGAATTACTTCCTTAACTCTTTCTATTTACCTTAACCTTTGTTCGCTTTAATTTTTGTGAGATAAGTTTAGAAGTTTCTCGCTTTGAAATTTGACATTCTCCGCGGCTAAAGCCGGGAGATTCTGGGTTTGTCAGGCTTAACACCTTCATTCTACCCAGTTCGGGCTGTGTCAAAGCA
>DXJG01000018.1 GCA_019056805.1 Candidatus Baldrarchaeota archaeon
AGCATGGTGGCTACTACTTTTTGGTTGTAAGGGATGAAACAGTTAATTTTATTCGGTTTGTGAGAGCAGAAGAACTGAAACTCGAGTTTAAAAGTGATGAGATAGTAGTAAGCTGGGTTAAAGTGTGGGGGTGAGTGTGTGAGTAGCGATGTTGTTGGAGAAGTGATAAAGTATCTCAAAAAGTTGTGTGAGTATCAACCTGCGTTTGAAACAAAGTGGAGGAGAAGGTGTACAGTTGAGTCTGTGTATTGCAAAGTATTTAACTTGTTAGACGAGTTTATAGATATTTATAAACCTTGTGATTATGTAAAAGAGAGGTTGATAGAGTTGAGGTGGGCAGTAGAGTTTTTAGGTGCAGTTAATGATAAAGAAACTTATAAGAGGTTACAAAGGGAAATTCAATTGCTTTCTGAAGAGATATTAGTGGCATTAGGTTATTTGACTTAAATTTTTATTAGCAGATAGTTTTGGGGTGGTGTGTTATGTATAGGTTGGATAGTTTGAAATTATATGAAATAAAGTGTGTGTCAGAAGATTTAAAGACGCTTAAACGATTCTTAAGTTATGAACCTAACTTTGAAACGAAGCAGAGAAGGGTAAGAAACCCAGATTCTGTGATATGTAAAGTGCGTAGGGCTACTTTGAGACTATTGTGGTTTTTAGATTTAAATAAAGAGCAAGCAAGAATTCTTGGAAGAATTGATGCATATGCTATGTCGTTAAGAGATATAAGTGCTGATGAGGATGCCTATTATATTATTTTAGCTCGTATGAAGTTAGAGGTGAATAGGTTTTTTATGGCGTTGTTTATTTAAATTGGCGGTGAAGTTATGAAAGTGAATATTTTTGATGATAGACGGAGTTTGATTCATTTTTTTATGGGTGTTTTAACATATTGGTTTATATTTATTTTTGTGGTTTTTCTTTTTTATCAATTGATTGAACATTTCTATAAAGGAAAAAGGGATCATTTATTAGGTGATATAACGGAATATTTATATGGTTTAAGCTTCATATATCTACTGTTTGGGTGATATTATGAAAATTAGAGCAAAGCGAAGAACTATCTCCTGGAATCAGTTGATTCCTTGTTTGAATGGAAATTGTCATTTTGATGGCTGTGCAGATACAACGAGATCATGTTTTATAGCGCTTATTGAAAAGACAAGAAGAGAGAGAGGAGGTGCTATTCTTGGATTTAGGTGAAAAACAAAGAAGGCATTTAATGACTGTTAGTTTGGATAATAAAACCCTTGGAGGGTTTCGATTAGATGATTTAACTGTTTTAGACGCAATGGGTTTGGAGCTTGAAGACGAAAAAGCAGATTTATCTGAGGAAGTTCAAGAGAGAGTTAAGTATGAGAAAATAGCATATATTAAAGGGAAGTCATCAGATGTAGCAGTGTTTTGTAAATGGGTTTTAGACGATTATGGAGAAGTTGTTTTGAAGCCGTATCTGAGGGTGTATGTAGGGGAGTATTATTACGAGTTCTATTTAGATTCTGAAGCTTCAAAGAGGTTAGAAAGAGCAATACGGAAAGTAAGATACCGATTTAGCAAAACTAAGCGAATTAATCAATGTGCAAAAGAAAAGAGGGAACGAGCGTTCTTAGACATAGTAGGAAAATCTCTTAGAGAGCTTCTAAGGTGAAAATATGTTTTGCGCAAAATTTGTTTTGCTAATAAATAGTTTACAGCAGTTTATATCCGGAATGAGATTTTTATCAAGGAGTTGTATAGGTATTATATACAATACTATATAGGTGATTTGAATGGCTGAAAAAAGCTACAGGATGAAGCGTGTTAGGAGAGGTGGTAGATATTATGTTTATGTTTGGGGTAAAGATGGAAAGTTGATTACAGTTAAAAAATGGAGTTCTAAGAAAGAAAAAAGAGAGCAAATTAAAAAAGAGATTAAAAGGAAAATAAGAGTAGAGATTGAATATAGATATACGGTTTGTGGGAAGAGATTAATAGATTATTTTTCGTTGAATTCTGCAATTGCATATTATTTTTATGAAAAAGAAAGTTGGATGATTAATTTGCTTGAAGATATACATAACGCCATTGTTGAATATTACGAGAATTTTATGGATATACTAAGCAGCTCTGAAGGACTTGATGATTGCTCTCAATTCGATTTTTCTGAGTTAGAGGAATTGAATGTAGTAGACTGTGATAGTGTTTATGGTTTGTTAATTAGCTACTCATGGGATATTGAGAAAGATACAATTAAGTATTATCTAAAAGCAGACTGGGTTACAAAACGAGTAATAGCTAAAAAGGGTGGAATGTGGGATTTAGTGCTAAAGAAATGGGGGTTTAAGTATGATAACGATTGATCTTGATGTTTTCAAGAGGTTTAGCAATAATCATTATTATGCTGTTCATGTAGTTCAGAAAATTATGTTTAATTTACTTACAATTTCACCATATAAGGTAAGAGTTTCAGCATCGGGAAAAGGGTTACATATTGTTTTACCGATTGACAATGAGGTAGTTAGAGAGTGTCATGATGATTATTGTAGGTTTAAAGCAGATCAGGAAAGAGAAAAGTTAGGGTTGTTTACAAATATTTTATTCAAAATAAAAGATGACAAAAAAGCTGGAGAATGGAAATATATCAAAAGTGAAATAGATGTGGTAGAGTTTATTCAAGAATTTTTTAGGTTAAATTTTTAGGCAAATTTTTTTTCTAACTTAGCTTTCTAATTTGGTGGTGCAACGAAAACATTATATACTATTTATGTGTAATACCATATATGACAGAGGAAGGTGTTGAGGAAAAAATAGAAATTTATGAGTGTCGGTATTGTGGTAAAGAGTACAAAAGTAAGTGGGGAGTTCAACGACATGAGGAAGTGTGTTCAGAAAGACCAAGGGTTGAAGAAAAATCAAGTGACTCAAAGCAGGAAGCTGATGTGGATGACTCTGAAGGGTTTGAAATCTTTGATGATCTTGAAGATGATGAAGAAATAGAGTATGAATGTACGGAGTGTGGTTATGTGTCTGGTAGCTCATTTGAGATATGCCCCAGGTGTGGTGAAGAGCTGGAATGGGAAGACGATGAGGAGGATTGGGGGAAGGAGGAAGAATGGTGATTATGAAGAAATGGATTCAGAAGAGCATTAAACATCCTGGAAGAGTTAAAAAATATCTTAGAAGACTTTATGGAGATAAAGCATTTACAAAGGATGGAAAAGTAAAACTTAGTTATATAAAGAAAGCAATTAAACACTTAAAACGAATGCCAGAAAGTAAAAGAGCAGAAGGATTGTTAAATGCTTTGCAGTTAGCTATTAGATTACACAAAATAGCTAAAAGGAGGAGGAGAAAATGAACTGGGATTTTTTTGATGAAGGAATAGCAGGTATTTTAGTCATAGCTGGGATAATTTATGGATTTGCTATAGACTTTCAGAACGGTTTAACTTTGATAGGTATTGGTACATCATACTTGTTTGGCAAAAGTATACCAAAACAGAGGTGAAAAATGCCTGATAGACGATTTACTTTAGAGGATATTATCGAGTATGAGGTAGAAAGGAGGTTGAAGAAAAAAGAAGGGGTAAGTGGTGGTGATTTTGATTTGAAGGAGTTATTTCAACTAATAAAGTTTTTTGTTAAATTGAAAAGTGAATTTAGTGGATTGATACCACAACAACAGTCAAATTTAGGTGTACCTCAGGATGTTAAAATAGTTGAAAAAGTAGTCGAAAAACCAGCTAAATCTCAAATTACTGGTGAACAAATTTATGAAGCAATAATGCAAATGTTAGCTATGATTAAGCAGGTATATGGAGATATACCAATCTCTAAAGTTCAAGAGATGGCTGAAGCACACAGGAATCAGATTATTGAGATGATTGACGCTCAGTTTTCACAAATGGTTGGTGAGAGTAGTGGTTAAGAAGATCGTAATTTGTGGTTTACAAGGGTCGGGAAAGACATTTTTGACTAAATACTATTTTCTCAAGAAAACGAAGTATCATCTTGTTATTGACCCGAATGACGAATATAAAGGATTTATTCGATATGTGCCAAAATATGTTGGTGATTTTGAGAAGTTAAAAGATGAGCTAAAACTTGTTCTTAAAAAATTAGTATTTCCAAATGTCAATTGGATTGAAAAGCAAAAAAAGAAGAAAAAGGCTTTAAAAATGGTTGTAATTGATGAGTTGGATTTATTTGCTCCGTCCAGAAAGCAATTGGGGCAGGAAATAAGAGACTTATATGTGAGGTGTAGACACATGGATTTAGATTATTTGATCGGAATAACAAGAAGAATAACAGATGTTCACCCGTATATTCATGAAGTTTCGGAAAACTTAATAATTTTTAAGCAAACTGGGTTAAACGATATGCGGAGATTAAATGAAATAGCTGGAAAGGGTACATCAGAGTTAATGAGAAAAGAAATTGATTTTAATAAACATAACTTTTTGTTTATTGATATTGATAGGAATGTTAAGGTGGTGAACACATGGGCGGAGCTAAATATTTAGACAGAGTTTGGAAAAACCCGTCTGAGTATAAAATTGAAAAACTAATTATAGTCAACTACCCATACTTTCATGTAGATGTTTTTCTGGAAAATGGTGATATTTTCGGAGTACCGTTAAATTATGTAAAAGGAATGGCATTTTATGTACTACCACCAAATAAGGGGAAAAAAATTAATAAAAAAGAGTTGTTGAAGCAAGCACCAACTAAGTTTTGTAAATATCACAATGAAAAGATGATTCCAACTAAACTTTTTGTGTTTGAGAGAATACGATTACAATACAAATGTCCGGTCTGTTTTTTAACCGATTATTTTGATTATTAGACGAAAATTTTATATATCTTAATATCTAACTATTTGTAACAAAAATTAAGTAGGTGGTAGTATGGCAAAAAGGAAAAGAGGTAGGAAGAAAGGGATTGTTAGTGGACAGTTTACAGACTATCTGATTGCAGGGTTGGTTAAGAGCTTCACTGAACCTTTACTGGCTAACTATATTGGAAACGCAAACCTCGTTTCTGGTGCAGTGAAAATAGGGATAGGTTATGGTGTACAGAAGTTTATCGGGGGAAATGTTGCTAAATACATAAAAATGGCTATGCTCATTGATGGTGCTGAAGACATTGTGTATGGACTGTTTAGAGGTGGACTACAGGCACAAGGGCAGTCAGGATTTGGGGTGGTGGTCTAAATGGTGCTGAATTTCTTAGGTCTTGGTGGAAAGCAGTATAAGTATAAATTCCCTTCTGCGATGGTTCTCGGTGATGCAGACAGTACTGGTGATGGTAAAACTCTTTCAACTGGTGTAAGAGTAGTTGTCTGGAAAAAGAAAGTTGGCGCTCAGCAAATGATGACATTTGGAAAAGGAGCTATTAGGGGAGGAGTTGATGACAGAGGTATTCTTTATCTGTCACTGAAAGACAATGCAACTACACCAGTTCAGCTCGAGGGTACATTCAGATTTGAGTTGTGGGATGCAAATGATATACCACAGGCAATTCTACACGAAGTAAGATCAGAGGAAGTTAGAGGCTCAAAGACAGATAGAACACAGGCATACTTCCTTGAGGAACTGTCACATAAAGGTGTTGCTAAAGAAGATAGTTATTTGGTTATAACTTTCAAACCAGACGCATCAGCAAACGGAAAGACGATAAAAGACGATAATTCAGACTTCCAGATACCGGTGACTACATTCTATCTCTGATTC
>DXJG01000005.1:0-33418 GCA_019056805.1 Candidatus Baldrarchaeota archaeon
AATTCCTGGGCCGTCATGAATTGAGTATCTTTGTATGTTAAATATCAATCCTTTTATCGACATTGATTTCCCCAACACTTCTATCAAACAAGCAAAAAATGAAAAGATATGAAGTTAAAGTTTGTTCCTAGTATACTTCTCCATGCGCTGTTCTACCTATGATGTCATCTTGCAAGTCTTTGCTTAGCTCTACAAAATATGCGCAATAACCTGATACTCTTACCAAAAGCCACCTGTATTTCTCTGGATATTTCTGCGCATCTAATAACATTTCTTTATTTACTACGTTAAACTGTATGTGGGCGCAACCTAATTTAACAAAACTTCTTAGGAAATCTACAAATGCATCTATTTTATCTAAGGCTCCAGGTGTGAACATCATGTTAAGTATTGGAAAACCTATTTTCGCCCAGTCTATTTTTGATAACGATTTTAATACTGCTGTTGGCCCGTTTCTATCTGTTCCGTGAGTAGGGGATATAGCGTCAGACAACGGTTCACCAGCTTTTCTTCCACTTGGAAGTGCTCCAACCACCTTGCCGAAGGGAACATTGGATCCTAGTGTTAGAAATGTTACATCTCTAGCTCCTCTTCCTCTATAATTCACTTCTGCAACTTTCTTGTATTCTTCGAAAAGCATTTCTGCAACTCTTTTTGCAACTGAATCCACGTAGTCATCGTCATTTCCCCATTTTGGTGCTCTATTTATTAGCATTTGTCTTAATTCCTCTTTACCTTCAAAGTTCTTATCTAATGCATCAAGTAATTCTTCCATTGTGAGTATTTTTTCGTCATATACAAATTTTTTAATTGTTGCAAGCGAATTTACCACATCTGGAAAACCTGCTATACATGGATGGGCGGAAAAATTGTAGCGTGCACCGCCTATTGTTCGATCTAAGCCCTTTTCTATACAACCATCTATGAGTATGGAAGCAAAAGGTGTTGGAGCTAATTCTGCATGTATTTGTTCAAGTAGTATGAAGGCTATTTGAGCTGCTTGGAAAAAGTAGGCGCACTGTTTTCTAAATGCTTCAAAAAGCTCATTAAAAGTTCTAAATTTTCTTGGATCGCCGGTCTTGGGACCAAGTTGCTTTTTACCATACTTCCAGTATCCATTATTTAATGCAAGTTCTAACATTCCAGCTAAATTATAGAAGCCATAATAGTTGTATGCCGCATCGCCTATCGGATCTGGTGTATCACAACCGCAAAAACTTGCTGTTCTAGCTTCTTCAAACGGAAGTCCGCGATTAAGGTGATGTTTAACCTCTAGGTCTCCGTTAAAGATCGATGGATGTCCAAGCCCAGCTCTTACGAGTTCAGCCACCTTATATAGGAAGTCTCTAGGCGTATCTTCGGTTAAATGAACTCTTAGAGAAGGGTTTTGTAGCTTTACTTCTAACATAGCGTCGATGCAAAGATATGAAAGCTCATTTATAATGTCTTTTCCATTCTTTGAACGGCCTCCAAGTTCGAAGTGGAAAGATCGATATCCAGTGTGGTATTTTGCTGCGGTGTGAGATTTTAGTGAATAGTTTAGCCATCCAAATTTAATAAATAGACATTCAAGTAGTTCTAGGGCATCTTCTTTTGTTAATCTCCCCTCTTCTATATCTTTTTTGTAAAATGGATACATGTATTCGTCGAAGCGCCCTGTTGAATATCCAATTCCACCTTCCTCTATATAACTTGCAACAAAAACGAACCAAAATGATTGTAATGCTTCATGGAAATTTCTTGCGGGATTTGCTGACACCCAGCTACATATCTCGCTAATTTTTAATAGTTCTTCTTTTCGTTGAGGATCAGTTTCTTTTTCAGCAAGTTCACGTGCTAGATTTGCATATCTTTTAGCCCAGTTGATTACAGCATCAATACATATCAGTGCTGCCTCATAGAACTGTTTGACTGCCTCATGTGGAACTTTTGCCAGTTTTTCTTTTATTTCTTCCTTTATTCCATTTAGTCCTTTATGAAGTACTTTTGGGTTAAATATGACGTGTCCTGGACCTGAGCTAGCAAATGCACCTAAATTTGCTAGCTCAGTGTCCTTGGGAGGATATTCAAAGGGGTTCATGAAAAATACTTCTCTAATTGCTGGAGATAATCGATTAAACATAACTTCGTGTAGTGTTTTTCCTCGCCAATAGGGGAAAACCTTTTCTCTTAACACTTTTTTAGTTGTTTCATCTACTTCGGTTGGCTCATATTTCCTTGTGGGAAGTTCATCTAATACTTTTTCTATCCAATGAGCAACATATTCAGGGTAAAGAGGCGTTCCAAGTGGCTCAGTTGTAGGGGAACCAACGATCAATTCACCATCATCAATTATGATCGGCATTTCTTCTAACACTTTTTTGAAAGCTTTTGCTCTTCTTATTATTTGGGGTTCCCCTTCGGTTTCTCTGTAACTTTCTGTCACTAACACAGCTCTTGTAGCATCAAGCTTAGGTTTAGCTGTCCAAACTTTCTCTACTAACTTTCTTACTCTATGTCGCATAATCACCACCTGGAAGACAACTAAGAAATATAAATTATCGTTGTAAAAGTTAAAATTTTTCGACATGTCTAGATATAAAAAATCCGTCAATAAAGGATGACTAAGGACGTATGATCGGGAGATTTTATTTTTAAAGTTAGTTTTTAAATTTGGGCTGTGGGATGATGTGTGATTTGAGGTTTTGTGTTGATTGGGATACGTTTAACCTGAAACATGTTAATTATTGACGTAGACCCTAGGTTCGATGCATACTTTGCTCTAAAAATCCTAACTAGTACAAGTACACCTGACTGTGATCGTCAATTAGGAGGATTTTTAAATACAGCTACAAACTATGAGTCTTATAGGATTTTATCATATTGAAAAATGGAAAATAAAACAGTCATATGTCTTTTAGAACTTCTCTATAGCCTTCCATGTCAAAGAACCCGTTTCCCGACACGTTAAAAACTATGACTTTTTCTTTGTTTTCTCTTTTCGCTTTAAGTGCTTCGTCGATTGCTGCTTTTACTGCATATGCTGATTCTAAAGCTACTAGGACTCCTTCTGTTTGCAAAAATATTTTTGCAGCTTCGAGTGCTTCTTTTTCATCCAAGGCTATAGCATCAATTATTCCTTCATGTCTTAACAGACTTAATGTTGGTGATGAACTACTGCTTCTAAGTCCTTCTGCCCTGATTAGTGGAAGTTTAGTTTCAACACCTAGCGTGTACATTTTCATTAGGGGTAATGTTCTTGAGGGCTCTACGAAATCATAGCGATATTCTCCCTTAATTAGTGTAGGAGCTGCAGATGTTTGAACAACTAGAAACTTGATATTTCCCAGTTTTCCATCTAAATAATCTTTTATGAACGGATACGCCAATCCAGGGAAATTGCTTCCAGTTCCGCCACATGAGAGAACAACATCTGGACTTTTGTCAATAATTTCAAGTTGTTTCTTCGTTTCTAAACCAATAATGGTATGATGCATTATTACATGATTCATTCTACTACCCCAAATAGCAACAGTGTCATCATTATTTAATGCAACCTCAAAAGTTTCAGCATATGCAGTGCCTAAACTTCCTGGATGCTCCGGGTTTTCTTCCAAATATTTCTTCCCTATTTTAGTTGTTTCACTTGGTGATTCAATTACCTTGGCATTAAGCATCCGAGTGTATGAAGCTCTCTCGCGCTTCATGCGACAAGCATGTCTAACCCAAAAAATGGTACAATCGAGGCTAAACATTGCTGCAGCAAAAGCAACTGCACTTCCAACCTGACCCGCGCCGGTAGGTGCTACTACTCTTTTAAACCCCTCTTTATACGCGTAATAAACCTGTGGAATCATCGAATTCATTTTAAAACTGCCAGTAGGTGCTAAATCTTCACGCTTATAATATATACGGGCAGGGGTATTTAGAAACTCTTCAAGTCTCTTAGCTCTGTATAAAGGCCTTGGCCTTCCTATATGAATGTATAATTCTCTAACCTTATCTGGTATCGATATCCATCTTTCCTTCGAAAATTCTAGTTCAAGTGATGTTTTTGTGAAAAGTTTTTTCATTAGTTCAACCCTTGACACTCCTTTTTCAGGTTCTTTGTAGGGTGGTAGAGGTTTTGGCAAATCTGGTAGAATATTATACCAGTGTTTTGGTAGCTCATCAACCGGAAGGAAAATATGATTGTTTTTCAACGTTACAGCCCTCCTATAAATTAGTTTAGGACATGAGTATTTTAACGCTATTGCCAATTTTTAAATTTAATTTACCTCCGGTACTCACTTCATCCGCCTTTAGAAGTAGAGTAATATGATTTGGGGCATGTGTTGTATCGAAACCAGCAATTACACCGATAAGTCTATCACTAATGTATACTTCATCCCCAACAACAGCAACTCCCCCGTTTTTCACTTCCATGAAACCTATATAGCCAACATGATTCACAACTTTTCCGGGTGAAGCATCTTCTTCGTCGGTTATAGCAATTTCGCAAATAGAGTTCTTTGCAAGAGCCCTTGACATCGGGTCAATCAGTTTCATACCTCTTTCATCTATTATAATGTCAAGAATTGCAACTATTTCCCCTAAAATTTCTCTTTTCGCTATATATGGACTCTTTTTAATTAATCCGGATTTGTATGGTTCTTTGCTCATTTCTCATCACATCCTGAGGTTAACTCGTCAAACCAAATAATTGAAATTTTATATATTATTAGATTTCATATTAACAATTATAACACTTTTATTTCTGGTGAAACAATAATATTGTAATACATAAATATCAAGGTGAGAAGAATGGCTGGTCAAGAGAGAAGGATATGTGTAGACCCAGATTTTTTCGACCTAGAAATATATGCAATATATTATGCGATTTACGACCTTGTTGGAGAAGATACATGGAAGGTTGTATGGAAAGCTGGTGAAATAGTATATAATGAGATAAAAGATAAGATTGGAGCTGCAGACGCAAAGGACCCCTTTGAATCGCTTAAAAAATTGGCAGAATGGTTGAAAAAGGTGGGCTATATAGAAGATATCGAGGTACGTAAAGTGGCAGAGGACGAAATAGAGTACGTTATGCTCAATCCTATAATTACTTCAGGAGCAAAGAGATTAATTCAAGAAGGCCGCGTTCCGGCGCATATTTCAACAGCTTTAATGTTTGCTGCGCTTAAACAATTTAATATGAAAGCAGAAATGGTAGGTGAACCTAAGTTTCTACCCGACGGCCGTGCTGTAGAGAGGTGGAAGTTGATCAAAATTTAAGTAAAAAATAACTAATTGGGGAGGTGGATTCCTTGGTGGAAGTTGTAGTTGTTGGTGGAGGTTTTGGTGGTATTGGAGCAACTCTTGGCGCAATCAAAGCTGGCGCTAACGTAACTCTAATAGAGAGAACTGATATGTTGCTTGGAACAGGATTAGTTGGTGGGATATTTCGGAACAATGGAAGATTTGTAGCCGCTGAAGAAGCTATCGCTATGGGAGCTGGCGAAATATTTGGGATAATGGATAGAATTGCTCGACATAAAAACATCGAATTTCCGAGGCATAAACATGCAAGTTTATATGATGTGTACAAAATCGAGCCAGAAGTTAGGAAATTTTTGGAAAAAATCGGAGTAGAATTAAAGTTAGCAGCTAGAGTTAAGGATGTTGAAAAGGTCAATAACAGGATAGTTTCATTAAAATTAGATAATGGAGAAGAAATTAAGGGGAATGTTTTTGTAGATGCTACAGGAACTTCGGCTTTCCCTGGAAACTGTACAAGGTATGGTAATGGTTGTGCTATGTGTATTTTACGCTGCCATACATTTAAACCAAGGGTAAGTATTACGGAGAAAGCTGGGGTTAAGGAATATTATAGGGTAAGGGCAGATGGAACCCCGGGATCTATGAGTGGATCTTGTAAGATTTTTAAGGAAACGCTATCAAAGGAAATAAGGCACGAACTAGATAAAAGAGGGGTAGCAATAATTCCATTACCTAAGGAAATGGTTGATGAACATAAGTTAAAAATTAAGGCTTGTGTACAATATGCATATCCAGAATATATCGAAAACATTATATTACTGGATACAGGACCCGCTAAGCTTATGAGTTCTTACTTTCCACTGCATCTTCTCAGGAAAATACCTGGTTTTGAAGACGCTAGATACGAAGATCCTTTGGCTGGAGGAATGGGTAATTCAATAAGATTTATGGCAATGGCTCCTAGAGAAAACACGATGCAAGTTAAAGGCATTGGGAACCTCTTTGTGGCTGGAGAAAAGTCAGGTCCTCAGGTAGGGCACACGGAAGCTTTAACAACTGGTGTTTTGGCAGGTTATAATGCTGCATTAAAAGGAGCAGGAAAGGAATGTATAGAATTGCCTAGAAGCATAACAATAGGGGACTTTATAGCTTTTATAAATGAGGAGGTGCAGCGGGAAACTCCTATACCAAGAGGTTATACTTATTCTGGTGGGGTATACTTTGAAAGAATGAAAAAATTAGACTTATACACTATCGATGTAAAAGAGATCCAGAAGAGAGTAGAAGAAGCTGGAGTTAGTGGTATATTTGAAAAACGAGTTATATAATTCTTTTTTTATTACTACTTTTTAATGTCTACAAGGTTTTAGACAGAGTTAAATGAAAAATGTTTACAATTCCATCTTTATAATGTAAATAAAGACAATAACATTTATTAGTAAGAAGAAAAAAAGTAAAAAAAATACTACTAAAAGCTTGGGGTATGTAAAATGTCTGGGGAAAGGGAGGAAAAAATACCTCAGACATTTTGGGAATACCTTAAAGCTTGGGGACCCGGTATTGCAGCGGTATTAACTTGGGCTGGAGCTGGAGATCTCGTTGATTGCGCCGCAGCTGGTGCTAGCTATGGTTATGCCCTCATGTGGGCTCTAACAATTGCTCTACTTCTAAGAGGAGTTATAGTCTCTATAATGGCTAAATACGAACTTTGTAATCCCCACCGAGAAACCTTAATAGCAGCATACAAACGACTTGGAACCTGGGTTGCATGGATACTTATTGTTGCTTTCTTCTTCTATGCCCACATATACGGTGCATTTCTTCTAAAAGGTTCAGGAGTTGGACTATGGTTACTAAGCGGAAAAGCTGGAGGAGAATGGGGACTATTTGCCTGGTGTGTAGTACTAATGATAGTTGCAGTCCTCATATGGGGACAATGGGGACAAGGCAAATACAAGTACATTGAATATCTGTTTAAAGTAACATTGGCCCTCATGACTATAACTTTCTTGGGAACAGCTGCAATTGCAATAGCAAGAAACCCCGCAGCCCTTGGAAAAATGATTCTTGGAGCAATAGCCGTCGGCTGGATTCCACCAGGAGTTGGACCTTGGGAAGCAAGTTTCATGGCAGTTGCAACTATTGGAGCAATTGGAGGTTCAATAGCGAACTTTCTCTATCCATATTTCATAAAAGGTAAAGGATGGACCGATGAAAGATACATAAAGGTACAAAGATTTGATCTGTGGCTTGCTATAATTGTTGTTATAATTTTGGATGCAGCAATTTGGACCGTAGGAGCAGAAATACTACATCCACAAGGTATTCATGTTACCTCGGTAGAAGACATAGCCTATGCATTGGTTCATATCGTCGGAACTGCCGGAGCAGTACTCGTATATGCAGGGTTATTCGTAACAGCTTATGATACATATATCGGTCTTGCTTGTGGTCTCTGTATGGGAGGTATCGACTCCATTCATCAAGTTATGCCAGAAAGAAAAGAGAAATACAAGAGTTACGAAAATGATCCATGGTACAGATATGCTATATACTATGCTTTGATAACGCCCATTATCTGGGCTTTACCAGGAATGCCAGGATTTATCTTCATGGTACTCTTCATGAATGCCCTCTCCGTCGTAATAATTCCAATAATTGCCATAGGACTTCTAATCATAGCCAACAAAGCAGAGTTCATAGGCGAGAAATATAAGAACAAGTGGTGGGAAAACCTATTATTGATTGTTATAGTGGCAATCGCGCTCTGGAGTACCTACCATTTAATAATGTCCTTCATTAAGTAGCCACAGAGACGTAGAAGTCTGAAATCCTAAAACCTATTTTTTACTTTAAGTTTGATATGACTCAGTTGATTAAACGTTTATCTGCCACGTTTTTATTTTGTAATTATTATTTAGCAAAAACTCTTTTGTATAATTAATTATGAATAGCAAATAACATAAAAAGGTGAGTAAGAAAATGTATAAAGTATTTGAAAGACATGATGTGAACCTTTTAGAGGGAGCTATTGACCTTCATGTACATTCTGCTCCGGACTTATTTGCTAGATCACTGGATGCAATTGAATTAGCTAAACAAGCTACAACTGTAGGTATGCGTGCCATTGTCCTAAAATGTCACTTCTTTCCTACAGTATTTACGGCTTATTTTGTTAGAAAGGCCGTAGAAAATAGTATAGATGTTTTTGGAGGAATCGTGCTTAATCATTATGTTGGAGGATTTAATCCTCATGCAGTTGAAGCATCAATAAAAGCTGGTGGGAAAATAGTTTGGATGCCAACTATCTCCGCCACAAATCACATTCACCATTATAAAAGTTTGAATAGGGAAGAATGGGGACTAAAAAGTTTAAAGCTAAAAAGTAGAGGAATAGGATTATCGCCCATAAATAAAAAGGATGAAATTGCCCCGCAAGTGGAGGAAATTCTTAGCATAATAGCTGATACAAATACGATTCTCGCTACTGGTCATCTTTCTGTTCATGAAATTGAAATACTTGTAGAGGAAGCTAGAAATTTGGGAGTTAGAAAAATTCTTGTAAATCATCCAGCATTTAGAGTTGTAAATATGCCCGTTGAAAAACAAAAGGAACTGGCGAAGAGGGGAGCTTATATGGAACATGTTTTCTTACTTTTGACTCCGATGTGGTATACCATGAATCCAAAGAACATGGTAAAAATGATAAAAGAAGTAGGAATTGACCATTCAATAATAGCCACCGATTTGGGACAAATACATAATCCTTCACCAATTGAAGGTTTAAGAACCTTTATACAAATACTTTTAGAAAACGGCTTAAAACCACACGAGGTAAGAACTTTAGTGGCTGAAAACCCAGCCAACCTACTTGATATTGAAATAAAGAAGAATGAAAATTAACATTTTATGTATATCACTCTGTTCATTATGCAATAAAATATGCATGGTTATCATGATGTATGTTAGTTAATGAATAAAAACTGTTACAAAATCCATATTGTTTAATGATGAAGCTTTGGTTTACTCTGATAAATTACTGATTTGTCATAGTAAAAAACATTGCAAAACAGTTAATTTTTTATAAAATGTCGCTTGATATATTTTCGCCCAATAAAGAGTAGCTAGGTGTTGAAGTGTAAAAGTAAAGTGTGGTGAGGATTCTTGCCTACAATTATAGTGCCATTTAAGCAGATAGTTGATATTAAAGAGATTAAGGTGGATCCCAGTACCCAAACACCAATAACGGTTGGAATTCCAAGAAAGATAAGTGATGTAGATAAAAATGCGTTAGAAGAAGCTATAAAAATAAAGGAAAAACATGGCGGGAAAATAATAGCTATCACTGTCGGTCCACCTGAAGCGAAAACAGCTCTTAGAGAAACATTAGCTATGGGTGTGGATGAAGCATATCTTCTAAGCGACCCTATATTTGAGGGCTCTGACACCCTGGCTACAGCACGTATATTAGCAAAGACTATCGAGAAGCTAGGAGAATTTGACTTAATAATTTGTGGGGAAATGTCTCTTGACGGACTTGCGGCTCAAGTTGGTCCGAGGCTTGCAGAGCTTCTAGACGTACCTCAGATAACTTATGTCAGAAAGGTTACCGTAGAGGGGGATAAGGTAATTGCTGAGAAGGATTTAGAAGAGGAGTATGAAATAGTGGAAGCTAAGATGCCGGTCCTTTTAACAGTGACACGAGAGATAAACGAACCCAGGATACCCTCGCTAAGAGATATTATGAAAGCATCAAGAAAAGAGATCAAAACATGGACAGCAAACGATATCGGAATATCAAAGGAAGACGTTGGATCTGAAGGATCAGCTGTACAGATACTTAAAGTTACAGTTCCAAAAGTGGAGAGAAAAGGCATTCTTGTAGAGGCTGAAACAGTTGAAGAAGCTGCAGAAGAAGTTGTAAAGATGATACTTAAGGAAGGAGTGTTAAGGAGGTAGTGTCATGAGTTCCAACGAATTTAAAGGAGTTATGGTCTTTTCTGAAAATTTTGAAATTCTCCTAGAATTGCTAGGAAAGGGAAGGGAACTTGCTGACAAACTTCAAGTAGAACTATCAGCAGTTCTTATGGGACATAACATTGATGAAGAGCGTGGAAAAGACCTTATAAAACATGGAGCTGACAAAGTATACATAGTTGACAATCCTATTCTAGAACAATTTAATGCAGAACCTTACGCAGACGTTCTTTCAAAAATAGCTAGTGAATATAAGCCGGAAATAATTTTAATCGGTGCTACAAAAAGAGGTAAAGAACTTGCGCCAAGAGTTGCCACAAAGTTGAATACAGGATGCATGACTGAATGTACAAAACTAGACATTGATGAGGAACGCCGATTAGTGGTAACTCGATTAGTATATGGTGGTTCTTCTATAGCAACCGAATATTCTCGTGTAAAACCTCAGATAGCAACAGTTTCTCCACATACATTTGAAAAACTTGCACCTGAGGAGAGAAAGGGAGAAATAGTCAAATTTGAAGTCGAAGTAAAGGAGCCTAGAACTAAAGTCGTGGAAAGGAAAAAGAAGGAAATTGTCGGAGAAAGACTTGAAGAAGCTTCAGTGATTGTTGCAGGTGGAAGAGGAATAAGGAGTAAAGAAGATTTCAAGCTACTGGAAGAATTAGCAAAGGTTTTAAATGGACAAGTCGGATGTACAAGGCCTATTGCGGCAGACTATGGCTGGTTTACAAATTGGATTGGTATTTCTGGTGTTAAAATAAAACCAAAACTCTACATAGCGGTAGGTATTTCAGGAGCTATCCAGCATACAGCAGGCATAATGGATTCAAAAATAATTGTAGCAATAAATAAGGATGAAGAGGCTCCAATATTCAAGGCAGCCGACTACGGAATAGTTGGAGATCTATACAAGATTGTACCTGCCCTTACAGAAGCTTTCAAAAAACTACTAAAATAACGTCACAATATATTTTCTTTTTGTTTTTGCTGTTTTTAAAAGAATAGATAAAAATAGAAAAAGGGATTTACTTGTAGGGCACGTAGTCTCTCCCGAGCAGTTCTCTTGCTATGATTATTCTTTGAATGTTTAATCCTCCTTCGGCCCCAACGCAGTATGACATTATTCCTCTGAGTCCCATTTCAAGTGGGCATTCTTTTGTATATCCATAGGCGCCAAGCCATATCATTGCTTTCTCGAATGCTTCGAATGCGAGAGAAGGCCCTAGTAATTTAACTGCTGATATGAATTTTGAAACTTCAAGGGGACCAAAACGTCCAGTAGCATATTTTTCATTGACCATCCAAGCTGCCCTGTATACGAGTGATTTAAGTGCCTCGTTTAAGGCCCATATATCTGCCATTTCAAATTGTATTCCTTCGAATTTCGCAAGAGGCCTTCCGAATAATATGCGTTGCTTTGTGTATTCCATTCCAATTTCAAGAGCACGTCGAGTTGCTCCTACAGCAGTTGCACCGATGAGGAGCCTAGCTAGGTCAAATCCTTCCATTGTATAGTAAAATCCTTTGTTTACTTCTCCGAGCACATATTCATCTGGTAATCTTACATCATTCATTACAAAACCGCCGGTAGATATAGCCATTCTGCCCATATCTTCAAATCGTTTTGTAACTTCAACTCCTGGAGCGTCAATAGGTAAGAAGAATGCTGTCATACCTCTGTGACCAAGTTTAGGATCTGTTCTTGCAATAATAAAGTATCCTCCTCCTAGTTTCTTTGCTTCCTCGGTACCACTTATGTATATTTTTTCACCATTGATTACCCATTCGTCGCCTTCTTTCTTGGCGGTTGTTTTAACTGATGCTATGTCGGAGCCTCCTCCGGGTTCTGTGGTTGCTATTCCAACAAATGCCTCTCCTCTTACTGCTTTTTTGATATATTTTTCTCTAACTTCCTCGGAACAATATCTGTCAACGACATATCCCCATGAAGCTTCAACTAGGAAGAATACTGGAACTGCTATACTAATATCTGCATATCCTAATTCCTCTGCAGCTATGCATGCGGTTACCCAGTCAGCTCCAGTTCCACCATGTTCTTCGGGAATTGTCAATAAAAGTAATCCTAGGTCTGCTAGACCCTTGATAACGTCCATGGGCATTTCTTCTTTTGTGTCCATTTCTCTAACTTTTTCTAAACTTAAATTTTTTTCACACCATTCCTTAACGGCTTGTCTAAATAATTCTTGCTCCTCTGTGAAAGAGAAATCCATAATAAAACCTCCCCAAATTTTAATACTAATTGCTATAGCTAACTTACTCATCTGGTCATAAAAAATTTACTAATTTCCCTTTTCCAATGAAACCTATACATAAATCAATGCCAACACGGTTAAGAAAATGTATCGAAATACCTTGCGTAAATTATTTCAATGCCGCTATATTAACATTTGATTTGAAAGTAGAACCTAAATAGCGACAAAATATAGATTTATAATAACGAAATTAACAATACTGTCGGGAAAACGTCAGTAAAATTATTAAAAACATCTTAACTAGTAATTTATATGAAGTTTTACAACAGAAGTTTAAAGTCAAGTTTTACATACATAATTCAATCTGAAAAGTTTAAGTATGATAAATAATTTATTGAAATCGAATTCTCCGATGCTCTGCGGGGGTGGCCGAGCCAGGTCAAAGGTTGCTAAAGGCCGATTAAAGGCGCAGGACTGAGGCACCCTCTTTTAGGGCTCGAATCCTGTGGCGCAGGCCTGCGTGGGTTCAAATCCCACCCCCCGCACCAACAATATAATTATTAGTATATGTCCTAGGATTTTATATAAGATTTTAATCTATGAATTCGACTTTTGATCTTAACTTTCCATTTTTTAACATATTATTGCTGGTGCTTTTATATGCGAGTGAAATGAGGAATGTTTTATAATTTTGCAATGAATGTTTCGACAAAGTTATAAAATAATGTTGACATTGTTTTAGTAATCAGGGGTGTGAAATTGTACTTTAAAGCATTACTTGAAATCTGTATATGCCTAATAACTTCGGAGACACCGTATGATAGTAGTACTTAACACACATTCCAGGTTGAAAAGTACATAGAAGGGAAGTTCTTTAGCCCGTTTAGGTGTAAAAGGATGTCAGAGAATTTTTGTGAAAAAAGTAAAAATAACAAATTTAAGGGACATATTTAAACAATTACCAAAAAATTTTATTCTCCTAGTTATAAGTTCCGTGGAGAACTATATTTCTGCCAATCTTGAAATTCTGCGAGTTTTGTTAAATGAAATGAAAATTTCTGGAGTTTATATTACAATCAATAGACCTTATGCCAGTTTATGCAAAATATTAAAACAGAATGGCATCAATATAGAAAAATTGTATTTTATAGATTGTGTTTCAAGTTTAGCTGGAATGCCGGTTGAAAAAACAGAAAAGTGCCGTTTTCTTAAAGGTCCATCCGCTCTCACAGACATCGGAATAGATCTTAGTGAACTCATGGAAGAAATCAAGAAGCCGTGTTTCCTATTTCTAGATTCAATCTCAACTCTATTAACCTATAACAGTGCAGAAGCTGTTGTTTCATTTTCCCATCTGCTAATTACCAAGATGAGACTTAAAGGACTAATGGGAGTTATCATCACTTTGGAAAAAGAATCTGAGCCTTATAAAATAATAACCCAATTTTGTGATAAAGTTATAGAGGTGAAATAATGTCTGAATGGAATGAACTAGGAAAGTTGGAAGAGATAAAAGCTCTTCTTGTACTGGATAAGGAAGGAAGAGAAGTCTATTCTAAAATACCCAAGAAATATGAGAAATTGAGAGAATGGGCTAAAGAATTTAATGAATTGATTAAGAATACGTTCAAGGAATTAAAAGCCGCTTCAAGACAAGTTACTATTGACTATTTTAATGGCAAAATAGCAATCGTTCGTTGCTTGGAAGAACATGTCATTTTTTTAACCTCAGAATTAATCGATATGGAGAAGTTATGTAAAAAAATTAGAGAGATCGAGATTGCAAAAAAGATAGAAGATGTATTGAGGCTTTAATATGAGAACGAGATTTAAAAAAAGGATAGAAGATATAGAACCAATGGTAACTGCCTTTTTGCACGTTACAAAAGATGGAAAAGTACTCGAACAAACAAAATCGGAAAAAGCACCTAAAATCACAGCAAAGTTTCTATCTAATTCCGTAAAACTCGTAGAATTGGCGTGTGAACTTAGTTCTGAGTTTAATTTGGGTAGCCTCCAAACAATAAGTATGATGGGGAAAAAAGGAAAACTTGATTTGCATATCCTCCTACATCCCAGCTCACCAGATCTTTTTGGTATCATCTTTACTGAAAAGCCAAGCCTTGAGGAAAAAATTAAGAAAGCTTTCAAGGGGTTATAAAAGTGACTCTACTTGAACAATGGCTATACTGGACACAAATCGCCTGTATAGTAATGTCAACTGTATTGACAGGGTTCATGGGGTATATATACCTCCTTAAAAGGGACCCCCCATTCTTATATGGGCTCTTGCTTGGTGTGTTGTTGCTATTAGAATAACTATTGGTTTATTTTTTCCATTCAGCTTTATAAGGGGCTTCATAAATGATTTCCTAACCATAAGTCATGACTTGCTCTGGATCTTAGGATTAGCAGTGTTATTAGAAATGGGGAAAAAAGGAAAAGTGTATTTTCCTGTGCTATACCCCTCGACACATTCTATAATAAGTGCATTATCCTACTTTTACCTCGGTTCCAAAGTGTACGGAGCCATTGAAACCACGATTTTCGCTCATCCCATACTCCTGTTTATACTTTCTTGGTATTTTCACATATGTGCAAAAGTTACAAAAAACCTTGGTGCAAGAATTATCAGCATATCCTTCCTACTTTGGGCCTTTGACTACATAATATTTGGAATACCATACTTTGGAATGGGAATAACAATCGCAGGAGCCATAGGCTGGTCCATCGGCCTTATCTTTAGAGTAACAATTTTCATAGGATTTTTAATGATGACAGTGAGAAAACAACATTAATGAAGTTCTGAAAAATAGTGCTTAGATAGGGATCTCTGCGAAACACCCAAAGCAACATTGGAATAGTTGGTCGCAGCTAAATTTAACATCAAAATCTTTAACTGTCCATGTCTTTAGGCGATGCAGCTTGGTTTGCCGACGACCTCCTATTCAAAATCGAAGTAGGCGGAAAAATCATGTAGGTACAATGCGGAAGATCCGATGTTTTTGAGAAGGATCCAGTAAATGGCTAAATTATACAAGGTTACTTATTTCTTCCATCTACGAAATAATGCTAAAATAATACAACTTATTACTTAAATCAATGACAGATCATTCAGAAATTACAGTAGTAACTAGTAAAATTCTTGCGTCATAAGTATAATTAAAAGCACTTTCCAAAATTACTGGATACTCAAGACTTACCTTAGCTTATATTGCTGTATTTTTCTCCGTTCTCATGACACAATCACCCACACAGATTGAAAGTAGCTATTAAAAAATATAGTAAAAAAGGTATTTACAAAGTTTTTTGCTTAAAACATGCCAACAAAAATACGATACAATGAAAAATATACAATATAATGAAGATAAATTTAAAAATCGTTATTTTATAATATTATAATGAGAAAATAAGATAGAAGATCCCACGGGGGGTGATCGCCATGTGGGTGACACCCCTCGTGACCACATGGAGTGACAGACCACCTCCATAAAATGTTATTTTGATATCTATTTTTTAAGTAAAAAATACTCCTCATAAAACCGCTTTTCTAGGAATTTCTAATATTAAAATATCAACCGTTGCCTTGTCTTTTAATTTACATATTGTTATCTATTTCTTTCTGAAATTCTTAAAATGCGTTGATTTTTATATTTCTAGTTTAAAATTAAAAAGTTTGAAGAATGGAGCCGCCGGCGGGATTTGAACCCGCGACCACCGGATTTCTCGCTTTCGTTACGCATTAAAGTTACGAGTCCGGCGCATTCGGCTATTTTTTCTACCAGCTGTGCTACGGCGGCTTTTCCTCGTTTTTTTAAAAAAATAGATAAAACTTAAAGTTTTCGATTGACATTTATAGTAAAAGGACTGGTCATGGTGGTGTTTTGTTTGAGAGTTAGGGACATTGGTGAACGGGGGTTAATTGAGAAAATCTTTGGGATCATTGATAAATGTGATAAGGCTGTCTTACCCTTGGGGGATGATGCTGTAGGTTATCTTATTGACAATGGGTGTGTTTTGGTTGTTAATGTTGATATGCTTGTTTGGAGTACGGATGTTCCTCCTGGGATGTCTTTTAGGCAGGTTGGACGGAAGATTGTTACGATGTGTGTTAGTGATGTTGCTGTTAAGGGTGCAAAACCACTTGGTATTCTTCTTTCTATCGGAATACCGAAAGATTTTCCGGTTAAAGATGTGGAGGAGATTGTTAGAGGTGTTAATGAAGGAAGTCGTGAATATGATACCTATTTGTTAGGTGGAGATACTAATGAGTGTAATGAGGTTATTTTAGATGGAATAGCTTTTGGGATAGTTGATAGGGATTATTTGGTTACACGTAGTGGAGCGAATCCTGGAGATATCTTGGCTATTACTGGATACTTTGGTTACACGGCTGCAGGACTTAAAATATTACTTGAAAATATGTCCGTTCCAACTGATATTAGGAAAAAGTTTCTAGAGACTGTTTATAATCCTAGGGCAAAAGTAAAAGAAGCAATAGCATTGGCTAAAAGTAGAACATTAACGTCTAGCATTGATAGTAGTGATGGCCTTGCATGGTCATTATATGAATTGGGTAAATCTAGTGGTGTTGGTTTTATCGTGGAAAACTTGCCAATCCCTGAGGAAGTTAAAAAATTTGCTGAAATTCACGACTTAGACCCTTATGATCTAGCTTTATATGGCGGGGAAGAATTTGAGCTTGTAGTAACTGTTAAACCAGCTACGTGGGAAAAAGCTGTGGAAGCGGTTAAAAAGGTGGGAGGAACCTTAATTAAGATGGGAAAAGTTACAAAAGATAAGAAAATCGTTCTTGTAGATAAAGACGGAGTTGAGAGGAAAATAGAGCCACGTGGATACGAACATTTCATAGATAACTGAGGTGTGTAGAAGGGTGAAAGTAACCTTATTGGATGGATATGTAGATGAGCCTACGTGTCTCGGTGTACCCCCTTATATTTCTCCATATGTAAGATATACTGCGGGAGCAATATGGGCGGCGAATTCATCAGCCCAGATAAAGTATTTTACTATTGATGAAGTTAGAGAAAGTAGCAAAGACTTTTATAAGACGGTGGAAACCTCTGATTTATTTATTGTGATTTTTGGTGTTGCTGTTCCCGGAAAATATTTGGGAGGAAAACCAGCAACTCCGAGGGAGATTTTTAATTTAGCGTCGAGGATAGAAAATCCTGTTAAGGTTATTGGAGGTCCAGCTGCTAGATTTGGTAGTGGAGTTAGGGGTGGTATGGTTGTAAGGGATGTTTCTAAGTTTGAAGATGTTTTTGACTTAGTCGCTATAGGTGATTTGGAAGTAATTATTTATGATTTAATTTTGGAGAAATTAAGGGTAAATAAGGTAGATCCTACGAGTACAAGAAAGTCTGCACATAGTATAGCTGAATATGCGATAAGAGGAGCAAAAATAGTTACACAACATCCGAGATATCCAAAGGTTATTTGTGAAATTGAAACATACCGTGGATGTAGTCGAAAAATCACAGGTGGATGTTCTTTTTGTACTACTGCCGCATATTACGGGTTACCAGATTTTAGACCCGTAAAAGACATAGTGCTAGAAGTAGAGGCGATCTATAAGCATGGTGTAAAATATTTTAGGCTTGGTAATCAACCTGATCTTTTTGCATATCAAGCTAAGGGTGTTGGGGAATTAGAATTTCCAAGACCAAATCCAAGAGCGATCAAAAAATTGTATCAAGGTATTAGAACTGTTGCTCCTGACTGTTATTTATGGATGGATAATGCAAATCCTGGTACAATTGCACATCACCCTGAGGAGTCTAGAGAAATAGCAAAAATCATAGTAACATATAATACACCAGGAGATGTTGCAGCATTCGGTATAGAGTCAGCAGACCCAGATGTAATAAAGTTAAACAATCTTAAGTGCACTCCGGAGGAGGCCATGAAAGCAATAGAGATAATATATGAAGTAGGAAAGGAAAGAGGATGGAATGGTCTGCCAAAGCTTCTTCCAGGACTAAATTTTGTTTTTGGGCTTATAGGGGAAACCGAAAAAACTTACGAATTAAATTACCTGTTTTTAAAAGAAGTTCTGGAAAGAGGTTTTCTTGTTCGTAGAATAAATCTGCGGCAGGTGCTTGTGTTTCCGGGTACAAGAATGTGGAAAGTGGGAACAAAAATTCTGAGAAGAAATTATCACCTTTTTAAGAAGTGGAGTCAAAAAATAAGGGATGAAATAGATATTCCAATGTTAAAAAGAGTAATTCCAGTGGGAACTGTTCTTAAAGAAGTTATAACGGAGAGACATTTTGGGAAAAGAACTTACGCAAGGCAATTAGGCACGTATCCAATAACCACAATAATCCCTGATGAAATGCCTCTAAACATAACACTTAATGTAAAAATCATAGATCATCAAGCGAGATCAACGATTGTAGTACCCTATCCTCTTGACATAAACAAAGCATCAATAAGACTTCTTTCCGCAATCCCACAAATAGGGAGGAAGAGAGCAGCAAGAATAATAAAAAATAGACCAATCAAAAACCTACAACATCTCGAAGCCATTTTAGATAATAAAACAATAGCAGAACACATATACAAAAACTACATAATACTATAGAGGGAAAAGTGGCGGGCCCGGTGGGATTCGAACCCACGACCACCGGCTATCTCCGGATAGCTTAGAAGGCCGGCGCCCTTTCAGGTTTTTGATTGTTATCCTGCTAGGCCACGGGCCCGTTTTGGTTTAATGATTAGATATAATTTTGATTTATATTTATGTTTCTAGTTTTATCAATTTTACTTTATCTTTTAGATATTTTTTAAAAATATATGCTGGTAGATCGAAAGTTTTTCCGACCTTGTCTATTATTATGGTGTCGCTTGTAGCTATTATTCCTGATGTTTGGGTTATTTCTTTGTCTGGATGTTTTGTTGTTTTTGCTGTTCCTTTGATGTTATTTTCTTCTAGAAGCTTTCTTATTTTTGCTGCGAGTTCTCCGCTTTTGCTGATGGGTTGGTCTATTATGAAAATTGTTTCTGTTGGTTTTAGGTTTTTGATTGCTTGTATAATTAGGTTTAGAGCTTTTTGTGTTAGGTCTGTTACTTTGTACTTTCTGAATATTGCTGATATATCTCTTATATATCCGTCCTCTGCTTCAAGTATAATGTCATTTTTTAGCATGGTTTCTATGGTTATTAAAACGTTGTAGCAATCTACTACTAATACATTGTTTTTGACTTCGTCTTCCTTTACTAGTTTTCTTTTTCTTTCGATGACTTCGTTTTCTGGAAATATTGTTCTGTAAAGTATATGTCTTTCTGTCTCACTTAGTAAATATTTTTCTCCTACAAATCTTAGTGCACTTTTTTTGTTATAGCCTCTTTCCAATAGGTATTTGTAATCTTTTGCTGCCTCAAGTATTTTTTCCTCTAATTTCATTTTCTTCTCCTAATTATAAAATATAAGTGGAAAGTCTACTAGGTACTCTGAGATTCACTGTTTTAATTGTAGTTTCTTGAGATTTCGCTGTGCCCGTGTTCTGTTTATCCGAAGAGTGCTCCTAGTCCACCTACTTCTTCCTCTTCTTCCTCTTCCTTCTTCTCCTCTTTCTTCTCTTCTTTTACTTCTGCTGGTGCTGCTTCTGCTGGTGCTGGTGCAGCGGCGGCTACTGGTACAGCTGCGGTTTTTATTGCTTCATCTATGTTAACTTCTTCTAGGGCTGCAACAATAGCTTTTATTCTTGCTTCATCAATGTTTGCCCCAGCGGCTTCCAATATTTTCTTTAAATTTTCTTCTGTTATGGGTTTTCCAGCTTTATGGAGAAGCATAGAAGCATATATGTATTCCAAATTTTTCACCTCCAATTTATCCAAAGAGTGAGCCTAAACCAAGTTCTTCCTCTTCTTCCTCTTCCTTCTTCTCCTCTTTCTTCTCTTCTTTCTCTACCACATGTTCAACTGTTGGTTGAGGAGTAACACTAACTATATCACTCGGTAGTGCGTCAGGTTTTATTTCAAGTATTTTACTTGCAAGAGTAGTTGCCTCTGCGTGTACCTTTGCTAAGAGGTGAGGTATAGTTTCTTTAGTTGGTATAGACGCGTTTATTGCTAGGTTTATTGCTTCAAGATGTGCTCTTTGTAGCAATAGGGGTATGGTGTCAGGTGTTGGTATTGCTGCATTTACTGCTAGATTGAACGCTTCAATGTGAGCTGTTTGTATTTGTTGTTTTATTTCTTCTGGATGTATTGTTAATTCTTCTTCAGTAAGTATGACTCCGTCATCGTAGGCTGCGTGGAGGGTTAATCCTACTTCCATGGGCTCTATGCCAAGTCGAGAGAGGACTAATGCTAATTTTCTGGAGATTTTTTCTCCTTTCTTGCAGACAACGGTGTCTTTTGCTACCCACACCGATCCTGATTGTACTCTCGTAGGGATTCCTACTTCGTTTAGTTCGCTGATTACTGGTCCAGGTGGAAGCCCTGTATTTCCTTCAGGCACTATTATGTCGCTTTGTGCTATTTGACCTTCTTTTGCAGGTGCTTTTGCTTTGTTTTTCTCTAAGAATAAATTTATTTTTATTGGATTTTCATTTGTAAATACGAATGCACATGAACCAGTAACATGATCTGCAAGTTTTTCAATACCTGGTTTGAATTTGCTGGCTTTATTTAGAGCTATTTTCATTAACGTGTTTTTAACCATTTTAATTAAAGCTCTTTCCCTTAACATATTTCTTAATCTTTGAACTTGAAGAGATCCAATGTTATCCATTGTTGTTAAAGCAATTACCTTATATTTTTTAATTAATTCGACTAATTCATTCACTATTTTAACTTTATGTTCGGGTACACGTCTTCCTTGTCTAGTAAGAACTACAGTCATCTTGTTCACATCCCTTGTTAGGTTAGCTTACTTTAATTTTATGGGAACTGGTGGTCCCATCGTTGTTTTAACGTATATGCTTTTTATATTTTGCATGCCTTTTTCAAGTTTTTCAAGTAGAAAATCTAAGACTGCCTTTATATTTTCCGCTATTTTTTCATCTTCCATATCCTTTGTTCCGACTCTTGCGTGAATTACTGGGTTATCTCTCATTCTAAGCCTAATTGTTCTTCTATATTGTTCTATGAGAGATTTTATATCGGCGGTGGGTGGAACAGGTTTTGGCATTTTTCCTCTCGGGCCTAAAACTGGACCCAAAGCCCTACCAACTAGAGGCATTAAATCTATTTGAGCAATAAAGAAATCGTATTGTTTAGCTAGTTTTTTCGCAGTTTTTCGATCAGATGTAAATTTTTCAAGATCTGATCTTGATAAAACCAAGTCTACTCCTTCATTTTTTGCTCTAACTTCGAGATCTCCACTAGCTATAACACATATTTTTACAGGTTTATTTATAGGATGCGGAAGAACAAGTTCGGTATTTATTCTATTTTCGGGTTTTTTTAGATCTAAATTTTTGAAACTTATCGATATGTCTATTGATTCGTTAAAATTTCTTTCTTTTGATTTTTCCTTTGCTTCCTTTACAGCTTTAATTATTTTTTCAACATCTATGGACATCATAAATCCCTCACAGTATCAAGTTAACGGAGGTAACATCAAATTATCATTAAATTAGTATCATTTATGAATTCAAAATGCTGGAGGAAGTTACAAAAAATCCAATATAAAGTTAATGTTTTATTCTTCAGAAAGTAAGTGATCCCACTTACCTTCATCAATTTCTCTTTGTACTTCTCTAGGATCTTTCCCTTCTACTGTTACGCCCATGCTGACACAAGTACCAAGTACGGTTTTAACTGCGGCTTTAAGACTTTTTACAATTAAATCGCTCATTTTTGCTTTTGCAACTTTGATAACTTGCTCCATTTTTAGATCTCCTACCTTATTTGATTTTGTATCGCCGCTTCCCTTTTCTTTACCGAGTTCTTTAAGTATTAGAGCACTTGTAGGGGGTACACCGACTTCGACCCAAAATTCTTTGGTTTCTTCATCCACTGTTACCTTTACTGGGACTTTTAATCCTGCAAAATCTTTGGTGAGTTCGTTTATTTTTTGAACAACCATGTATAGATTTACACCGGTTGGCCCTAACATTGGTCCTAAAGGGGGTCCAGCACTAGCTTTACCGCCATCAACCAATACATCAACTGTAACTTTCTTTCCCATGATAAATCACCTTATTCTTCTTTTTCTACAATTTTTACGAAATCTGCTCGAACTTTTATTGGAATTGGTACGGGTGATTCAAATAGTTCAACTACAACTTCTTCTTTTGATTCATCCACTCTAACTACTTTGGCCTTTTCTCCTTTGAACGGGCCTCCCGTTATTTCAACTATGTCTCCTTCGCTAACAGCTTCTAAAACTGGTTTTGGTGCAAGGAAATGTTCTATTTCTGATATGTCTATTTTTCCAGCTGGTTTGCTTCTGACATGGGGGAGGCCAGTAATTGCTTGCAGAACATCATATGGAGTTGCTGCTTCTATAAAAATGTATCCTTTAACTCCCTCTGGTACGAGAATGGATCTTACTCTTAAGTTACGTTTTTTTGCTCTTTCTTCAATTAGAGTTGCGACTACTTTTTCTTGACCAGTGGTTGTTCTTACTATGAAGATGCTTGATTTTATTTTTATCTCTGACATTTCTTCCCCTCATTTTATCGGAATAATAAAGCAAAAATTAATCTAATTATAAAAGCTATGAAACCTATAATTGCAATTCCAATTATAGATATTCTTATACTAAGTAAGAGTTCCTCCTTGCCAGGTTTTTTTGTAAGTTTTAATAATCTTTTCACATTTTTAAAAAAGGCTGATATATCCATTGTTTACACCTTTGATTGAATAGTTGTTAACTAGTCTAATGATTCTATACCGAAGTCAACATTTGTCCCTTTATTTTTTTCGAGTAGTACTTCGGCAAGATCATCTTCGGACTCTACAGCGTAGGGAGACTTTACACCGGAAATTATTAAGGTTATTCGAACAGCTCCTTTGAGCTCATTGTCAATTATTGCTCCCCAGATAATTTCTGCGTCAGATTCGAGTTTTGAGGCTATATTTTCAACTATAATTTCAGCCTCACGTAGGGTTAAATCCTGACCACCGCCAATGTTTATTAATGCTCCTTTTGCTCCATTGATATCGACGTCTAGCAAAGGATTCTGTAAAGCCTTTTTTACTGCAATTTCTGCTCTGTTTTCTCCTTCCGCTTCACTCATGGAAATAAGAGCCAAACCGCCATCTTGCATAACTGCTTTAACATCCGCAAAGTCTAAGTTTACAAGTCCTGGCTTCGTAACGAGTTCAGCGATTCCTCTAACTCCTCTAATTAATATTTCGTCCGCTACCCTGAAAGCTTCAGCAATAGATAAGTTTGGAACCATTTCAGTTAGTTTCTCGTTCGGGATAACTATGACAGTGTCGCAAACATTTAAAAGATTTTTTAACCCCATCAGAGCGTTTTTCATACGCTTCCTACCTTCTATTCTGAAAGGTAAAGTACAAATACTAATTGTAAGTGCGCCTTGATCTTTTGCAGCTTCGGCTATAACGGGGGAAGCTCCTGTTCCTGTTCCTCCTCCTAAACCACATGTAATAAACACTAGATCAGCTGTCACTGCTTCTTTTATTTCTTCATAACTTTCTTTTGCTGCGGCTTCTCCTATGGCTGGATTATTTCCAGCTCCTAATCCCCCAGTTAATTTTCTACCGATTAAGAGTTTATGGTGAGCATCTGTGTAGAGAAGGTCTTGGGCGTCGGTGTTTACAGCAAGTGTCTCTGCACCATCAATTCCAACTTCCATTAGCCTTGTTATAGCGTTGTTTCCCGCTCCCCCTACACCGACAACCAAGATTTTTGTTTTTGCCTCTTCTAATATTCTTTGAAGTTCCTCATCTACATATTTGGTATTGAAACGGGTTTTATTCTCAGAAATAAGTCTCTCTCTTTCCCTTATTTTTTCTATTATCTGCTCCATTCAATTCACCTACGTTGCATAAGTGATTTAATAAGCTTTTTACGCTTTGTATTTCGGGAATAATACCTAAAAATAATAGAGAAAGTTTAACATCTCTTAAAAACTTAGAAGCGTATTAAAACTGAAAACATAATTCAACTAAAATAATGAAAAGAAAATTATAGTAAAAGGGCAAGTATCGCTTTTTGTGCATGTAAACGGTTTTCAGCTTGATCCCATACAACAGAATGTACTGGATCGTCAATAACTTCGTCCGTTACTTCTTGACCTCTGTGAGCTGGTAGGCAATGCATGAATATGTAGTTCTTTTTTGCATATTTTACTAGTTCTTTATTAACTTGGTATCTTTGGAAAGCTTTTATTTTTTCTTCTGCAATTTTTTCTTCGCCCATCGAAACAAATACATCAGTGTATATTACGTCTGCGTCTTTAACAGCTTCTTCGGGTGATTCGATAATTTCAACTTTGCTTCCGGTTTCCTGAGCGTTTTCCATGGCCCGTTGGATGATTTCTTCTTTTGGTCTATAGTTTTTTGGTGTTGCAACCGATATATCCATACCCATTTTGGTGCATCCTATTAAAAGTGAATTACAAACATTGTTTCCATCGCCGACAAAAGCTAATTTTAATCCTTTTAGTCTTGCTTTCTTTTCTAATATTGTGAGTAAGTCCGCAAGAATTTGACAAGGATGTGTTAGATCGCTTAAACCATTTATCACAGGTATATCAGCGTACTTTGCTAATTCTTCAAGATCTTTATGTGAAAATACTCTAGCCATTATGCCATCTACGTACCTGCTAAGTACTCTTGCTGTATCTGCAATGGTTTCTCCACGTCCTAGTTGTAAATCGTCCCATCTAAGGTAAAGAGCACGGCCACCCAAGTCGCTCATAGCTATCTCGAAACTTACTCTTGTTCTAGTTGATGGTTTTTGAAATATCATTGCCAAAGTTTTCCCAAAAAGTAACGGTTCTATCTGTCCCCGCTTTCTAGCCCTTTTTAATTCCATAGCTGTATCAAGTAAAAATTTTAATTCCTCATAAGTGAAGTCTTGAAGTGTTAGAAAGTCCCTTCCCCTTAAATTAACCATTTTAAAATCCTCCCTATTTTAATCAAATTTAGTTATTTTCTCTGTAAACCACTTAGGGTCAAAAGGTTTTAAATCTTCGTATCCTTGTCCTGTACCAATAAATAGTATAGGTTTTCCAGTTATGTAAGAAATTGAGAGAGCTGCGCCTCCCTTTACATCTGCGTCAACTTTTGTTAATACGGACCCGCTAATTTCTACAGCTTCATTGAACTTTTCAGCCTGCACCAAAGCATCATTGCCAGCTAATGCGTCACCTACAAAAATCGTGAGATCAGGTTCAGCTACTCTTACTATTTTTTTCATTTCATCCATTAAATTCTTATCTGTTTGCGCCCTACCAGCAGTATCGATTAAAACTACGTCAATGCCTCGAGCTTTAGCGTGATTAATAGCGTCAAATGCAACAGCAGCAGCATCTGACCCGTATTTATGTTTTATAACACGAACGCCAATATTTTTAGCATGTTTTTCTAATTGCTCTATGGAACCAGCTCTAAAAGTATCACTTGCAGCTAATACAACACTATAACCCTTTTTCTTCAGAAGATAAGCTAACTTAGCTATTGTCGTTGTTTTTCCAGTTCCATTAAAACCTACAAAAACTATTACAGTAGGTTCTCCTCGCTTCTTTTTTTCCTCTATAATCTTAAAAACATCAATTTCTTCTTTGGGAGTTAATATTCCCATGATAGAATCTTTTATCGCATTGGCAACAACTTTTTTAGTATTTTCAAGTAAACCTACTTTTTGCCCTAGTAGAGATTTTTTAACGTCCTCAGCAATTTTTTCCGCAACTGGTAATGCTACATCACTACTAAGTAAGGCAAGTTTAAGATCCCATAAAGCATCCTCTAATCTCTTTTCTGTCAATGTTTTCTTGCTAATTTTTTCTGTAAAATTTTTTAGACTTTCCTTTAACTTCTCTAACATCAATGACACCTGAAAAATAGGTTTACTTGGTTCTCTGGCTTAATTGGTTTAATTGGTTTTGAATATTTTCAAGTTTAGTGACTATTTGGTCGAGTAGTTTTCTTCTTTCGGTTAAAACCTCTTGTACTTCTCCTAGTCTTTCTTCGAGTAGTTTTTGAGCGTCTTCTAAGGTTTTTTCAGCAGCAACGTCGGCGCCCAGATGAATTATGACTTTATCTGGATCTGTAAGTTTGGCTTTTATGAAGGTTCTTGACCCTACTGGAATAAGAATTTCTTCTCTTCCTTCGCCTTTGCGTATGTTTTCGATAGTAGTCATGGTGAGTGTTAACTGCTCTAAATATGAAGTTAAAACATTAATTTCTCTTTGTAGAGATTCAGCCTGTGACCTAAACCAATTATATTCAAAAATCAGTCTTTGCATAACTTTTTCTGCGTTTTCTTTAGACAATGATAAAATCCCCCTTAATGTAGACCTAAAATACTTCTAATTAAAACGGATTTAACTTCCTCTGGCTTGATCTCTTTAATTTCTAGTATTTTAATATCCTTTCTCTTTACTTTATGATTACTTCCAACCTCTGAAAGAGCTATTTCAAGAGCATCCTCTGGCTTTAATGCTCTTACCTCTTTAGAAAAACGTATTTTCATCAAATTTTTCTTATATTCCCCAATAATCCTATATATTTTAACTTCCGAAGTCGTCATCGTTATTCCCCCTTTAAGTTATACGTCTAATGCTCTTTCTATTCTTAAAAGTTCGGGACCTGTTGTTGGAAGCCCGGTAGCAGCACCATAGGAGTTTGCTATCATTCCAGCACCTACGAATGGTCCGCCATGATTTACAGTTCCAATGTCCACAGGAACTTTAAGTACGGAACTGAGCCATTCTAGTTCTTCATCTGAAGCCATAGGATGAACAATAGCGCCTTTATTTGTAGCAACGCTCATAGAACCTACAAGTGGCAACCTATAAATTTTACCGCATACCACTTCAACATCCAAAACATCTTCAATAACTTTAATAGCTTTTCGTTCAATCCCTGGATGCGCAACAACCCCTTTATCATTAGCTAAAATAATATTGCCCAGGGCTGTCATTTTACTTGGTACTCTTTCGACGACGACCCCAAGTTCTTTCTTTAAAAAATTAATTTCACTATCTAAGGTAAAATAAGGAACTAAAATTCCATTAGAATTTCCAACAGCGAAAACACCAATAATAGGGCTATCTGCAATTTTAGCTTTTAAAATAGGGACTTTAAATACATCTTCTAATTTTTCTAGGGTTTTTTGATGAAGATCGAAACGAACTAAAACATATTTATCGGTTGCAATAGCATAAACACCAAGATTTGGATTGCCGTTAAAATTTATTCGGACGATAACCAAGAAATCACCTCTCCGCCAAGAAAACCTTAACAGTCCCCTCCCTATCTTTAACTACTCTCACTCTTATTTTGCGGGGAGGTGATTGAATACCTCTCTCCCAAATTTTCTCGTTAACTTCAGAATCAATAATAATTTTCTCGGGTTTCATGTGTCTTTCAATAAATTGTCTGAGAATTCGAATAGCTTTAGCTGCTCTTTTTTGCCTAGGTGTGTAGATGAATTTTTTAGCTAAGGGAATAACATATATTCGTTCTTCAACTATTTCTTCTGGAACTTCTTCTTTACTTACTTCTTCCTCTTCTAATGCCATGAAGTATCCTCCTCTATGGTTTTATTTTTCTATTTCTCCAAGATCTTCTCTTAGGATGAGTACGAACTTTACCTTTAGTGCGAACAATAATCCATGTGGGAACACTTCTATTTTCTTTAAGAGCAGATGCAAGTCTAAGTTTTTTGCCTAAAGGTTTATTTCTAGCCAAAGGTTTCACCCTCATCTAAATTTTATTTTCGTTTCTCTTCGTCCCCCTTGAACTCTTTTAAGGATTGTTTTAAATTGTTCATCTGTAAGAGGGATAGGAAGTCTTCCTGCTTGAGCTAATCTTATTAATTCTAATTCTAATCTTTCTGCAAATTCAGGTCTAACCATCTTTATACGAGCAAGCCTTTCTCTAGCCTCTGGGGACAGTATTCTTCTAAGTATAGCTTGTTTTTGTACTTCAAGCTGCCTTTTCATCTCTTCCCTTCTCTGCGCCTCCGCTATCTGTCTCTGCAATTCCAATAGTTTCCTTCTTTGTATCTCCTCTAGTTCTTCGTCCTCAGACAACAATACCATCTCCAAGATAATTAATACTTCTTAAGTTCTGGTATTTCTTTTTGAAGTTTAAGCTTTACTTCATATGCCATCCTATCAAGGAAAGACCTACCAAGTGGAGTAAGTCTCCTGCCAGTTTTATCGACTTTTTCAACTAGTTTAGCTTCTTCCAATTGTTGAAGAATCTTTCTAATAATTGTTCCACTGCCTTTTCTAAAATGTTCTGGTCTTACGCCTCTCTTTTTCCTGCCACCATACGCAGTTCTCAGTCTTGAAACACCAACTGGACCATGAACATAAAGCTTTCTTAAAACAGATGCACATCTAATATACCACCAATCGGGATCAGTAGGTGGATTTTCCTTGTGCACTCCGGTTTTAACGTATGATGCCCATTCTGGAGGCTTAATTTTGTCACTTTTCTTTAATTCTTCTGCTACTCTCTTAATTAACATATCTGCAGGAACATCGAATACCGTTGCCATGCTTAATACTCTCCTAAACATTCGTACCAGAAGACGATAGTAACGCAGACATCAAATATAATTATTCCTTAAAAACCTTTCTTCCAACTAAAGGGGAAACAAGTATGAAATTTCTGCCTCTAACCTCAACAAGCTTCGCATTAACGAGCTCAGCAACTTTTCTAGCCAATTCAAATCTATCTCCATAAGATAAAGCGGAACGTAAAATCTTAACTTTAATTACACTCGTTATCTCAAGATTCTTCTTAATTTCCTTTATCAAACCCTCAGTAATACCAGCCTTTCCAATTCTAATAGTCGCTGGTCCATGTCGAACCTTACTAATCAATGAATCAATCCTTTTCTGCATTTCTACCACCCACCTTATACGGATAACGCATCTGCCTTCCACACTTCAAACATGTAACCACGACGTGAGGAAACCTATTTGTACGAAGCCTAACCCTACAATTAACACCTGGAACAAGGAAAGATTTACAATATTTACAAATTCTACGCTTCAACCACCAAGGAATTCTAACCCTACATTTCATACCAATTTTACGAGCTAGATCAACGTATCGTTGAGCTAAATCAGGATACTGCTTGTAGATTTTATCTGCCATTTCCAGTAGAAGCTCAATCCGTTGTCGAGCAATATCTTTAACAAGTAATTGATCCAACTTTCTCCTCAATAAACACACCTATAGGTAAAGTCTTGAAATATTAATATAACCATGTTGATACAAATTAGTCGCTAATCTCCATAATTATATTGAATTAGATACTTAATAACAAGGTTGTGGTGAAGACTATATGAAAAATTACGATGAGATTTTAAAATCATTCTATGAGGTGTTTGGATTTCCTGAAGACCCTCGATCAAAATTAGGGTCTCAAAGATATGAAAAAGCTATTAAAAAATTTCAAGTCATCGTGGAACATGAATGGTTTAAAAACCTTATTCAAAAGAAGGAAAAAATCAGAATTTTAGAGATATGTAGTGGAATGGGCATTGGAGGAGTTGCCTTAGCCAAAGTTATAAGTGGAAAGAATATCAATGTAAATTTAATTCTTACGGATCTCCGAGACAACGCTCTTAAAGTAGCTAAAGAATGGGGATACAAAGAACTTGGAAAAGAAATACAAATAATCAAAGTTGATGCTAAAGAAATTCATACACTTAAAACAAAAGTTGATGTCATTTTAATGTACGGTCTCTCTGCTCCACATTTCAGTCCATGGGACATGGTCCGTCTCTTAGCATCTGCAAGCGAAATCCTTGTAGATGATGGCCTCATGATTATGGAAGAAGGAGATAGAATCTATAGAATATTCTACCAGCGAGGCTACAAAGAAGTACTTCCTGAAAGAGTAGACGAGGAAAAAATGGTAATTTCGGCACATGTAGGCTATGATATGATAAAAGGAGTCTTTAACCGAGCAGTAATGGATTTGGTAAGTAGATCAAAACCAGTAATTCTAGAAGCTTATTTCTGGGGACTAGCAGAGCTGATGACATTTACATGGTTATTCTTCGAAGATATAGATTTTATAAAAGACCCAGAAGGAAATACTACACAAGGATTTATAATAGCGATAAAACCACGACGAAAAATACCACCTAGCGCCCTTGTAAAAAATCCAAAAATCCTAAGAGATGTCAGAGAAAAAGAACACTAAAAATATATAGAACTCTAGTATTTCCCTTTTGTACTCCCAATAATATTCTTCTTCAAAAACTTTAATAATTAAAGTAGTTAAAAGTTGCTACAAATGGAAAAAGTAACCATATAAAATTTCTAAGAGTATTTTTACCCCTAAGGTATTCAGACCTTCTTATGATAATGATTCCGACTGATATCTTAAAATTACCTCACATACTTTATCACCCATACTTCTCCTTTTGGTGCAGTAATATTTGACGTTTTTATTTATTCCGTCTATCAATCCTATATCATATTTTTCAATTGAAGCACACATTTCCGGTGTCCAACCTTTCTTATCTTTCCACAAACATTTTGTCGCATGAATTATTATTTCATCGTTGTCTTCTTTTACTATGCGACTTTTTATCCCGAAAATACAATTCATAGCCATTAATGCAACCGCGCATCCATGCAAATTTCTCTCTATTTTCAATACCTTAACAATTTCGTCTGCATGATTTACACCCCAATCGTACATTAGTTTCCCCAATTTTTTCTTATCTTCCTTGTTTAGCATATTAAAAACATCTTTGAAAAGCCTGCCAACTCCGCTTGCACTTTTCTTCCATCTGATTCTTGCAGGTATCATATCATGCTTTACCATGAATTCTATTAGTTTGCTTCTGAGTTTCATCCCTTCATCTCCCATTTCTAAATTAATTTCGTAACTAATCGATAAATATCCTTTTATCCCGAAAATATCCATTTCTTCTAACAACTATTTTACGAAGTTTTGTTCGTTTTAATTTTTTATCTGGAGTTAAAAAGAAATGTTGTAAGTCAAATTAAAATACAAAATATTATGACTAGAGAGTTAAAGAACTTTCGCAAAGAAAATATCAAATTAATAGGCAGCCTCACCGAAAAATATTCTTAACTTCAATTAAAAATAGATAAATAGATGAGAAAATCTGATTAGAGAAGCGATATATTACCAAACAAGGTTAACGTATTTTGTTTCAACTCAGATAGAAACTCAAACTCAATATTTTTTATTTTTCTTCTGCCAACAATAAGTTAACAGAATTATTTCAGTAAACTATTTAACCTTGTATTTCTGAAAACTACAAGGTGTAAAAACATGCTTATTTTCATATTGGCAGAATCATCGCTGGAAACGATACCACCAGAGTTAAGGCAATATAAGGCAATTAAACAACAAGCAATAAAGAGAAGAAAGCGGCCAGGAGAACTATTACTTGACGCATCGCGACACCACTACTACATGAGAAAGTTAGAAGATGTTGAAAAGAGGGGGAGACCGGACATAGTCCACATAACATTACTCAACATACTTGGAACTCCCCTAAACAAAGAGGGACTCCTACAAACCTATGTACATACAATAAACGACAAGGTCCTATATATAGATCCAAAAACAAGACTGCCAAAAAATTACAACCGCTTCGTAGGATTAATGGAACAACTATTCGCAAAGAGAAAAGTACCACCAAGGGGTCCTCCACTAATAAAATTAAGAACAAAGACATTAGAAGAACTCCTAAAAGAAATAAACCCAACTATCACAGCAATTTTTACAGAAAAGGGCGAACCTGTAGAACTTATACAATTAATGAAAGAACTATCCCAACATGAAAAATTAGCAGTAATAGTAGGAGGATTCCCGCATGGAACATTCAAAGAAAGACACCTACAATTAGCCGACTTTAAAGTATCAATAGATCCAGAACCCTTAGAAGCATGGACAGTAGCATCGAGAATAATATACGCCTACGAAACAGCAATAAACCTACCAAAAACAAGAATAAACAAACTAAAACAAACAAAATAGGATACCTCTAATTTTAACAAGCTTTCAAATCATCTTAAAGAACTTCACCATAACATTATCTACATAATACACAACATATTTTATCTAGGGCAAACTGAGTTAAAGGAGCGATGCAATGGATGGAGAATTTTCTATACTGGGTTGGATGCATGGCATCCTACCGTGTAAAAGAAATCGCTAAAAATACAATAAAAATTTTAAAACATACGCAAGTTCGTTTTGAAATGCTTGGAAACGATGAGGGATGTTGCGGATCAGTATTAATAAGAATTGGAATGCTAGATGAAGCAAGGAAACTTGCGAAACAAATCGCAACCACTTTGAAAAAGAAAAACATAAACACGATTATAACTTCATGTGCAGGCTGTTACAGAACCTTTGCAAAAGATTACCAAGAACTTCTCGACATTGAAACACCTTTTACAGTCTTTCATATTTCCCAGTTCCTTGCAAATCTAATAAACAATGGAAAATTGTCTATTTCGAATTTACCACCACTATCAGTTACTTATCACGATCCTTGTCACCTCGGCAGACACATGGAAATCTTCAATGAACCTCGCCAAGTCATCAAAGCATTCAATACAGAAATCATCGAAATGAAAAATTCCCTTATGAACTCTAATTGCTGTGGAGCAGGTGGAGGATTAATGAGCATATATCGAGAACTCGCAACAGCAATTGCAGAAGACAGACTAAACGAAGCACTAGAAACAGGAACAAAACATTTGATTACAACATGTCCATTTTGCGTATACAATCTAAGAAAAACAGCAGAGAACCTAAACATACCCATACAAGTGATGGACCTCACAGAATTTATCAT
>DXJG01000005.1:33708-42334 GCA_019056805.1 Candidatus Baldrarchaeota archaeon
CTTTCAAAAAGGGATATTACAAAAACAATAAAAAATGCAGCCAAAAAATTCGTTGAATCAAAAAATGAAGTTTTAAAACAGATAAAAAACATAGAAGAACTTCGTAAAAGAGTTAGAGAAATTAGAAAAAACGCGATCAACAATCTTGAATCTCTCATTAAAGAAGTAAAAGAACATGTAGAGGCAGTTGGAGGAACCTTTTACTTAGCAAAAACAGCAGAAAATGCAAACAAAAGAGTTCTAGAAATTTGTGAAAAACATGAAGCAAAATTGGTTGTAAAATCAAAATCCATGACCACTGAAGAAATATTTCTAAACGAATTCCTAGAAGAACATAATATAGAGGTTGTTGAAACAGATCTGGGCGAATTTATAATTCAACAGTTAAAGGAAAAACCTTCCCACTTTGTAGTGCCTGCTATTCACATCTCAAGAGAAAAAATAGCAAGACTTTTTTCAAAACTTTTAGGAGAAAAGGTACCACCAGAAATCCCAGCAATAACCTTAGCGGCTCGAAAAATCTTAAGAAGAAAATTCATAACAGCAAATGTTGGAATATCTGGTGCAAACGCCATCGCAGCAGACACCGGAACAATCTTCCTAGTAACAAATGAAGGAAATGGAAGATTCGTAACAAACGCACCTCCAATTCATATATGCATTGCAGGAATAGAAAAAATAAACCCTACCGTTGAAGATTCCTTCACTATTACACGAATACTTCCCCTTTATGCCACAGGGCAAATAATGACAAGCTATGTATCACTAATAACAGGTCCAAGCAGGACAGCAGACATAGAGTTCATCACAACCATAGGAGTCCACGGACCAAAAGAACTACACCTAATATTACTAGACAACGGAAGAACAAATATGCTAAAAGACCCCAACTTCAAAGAAGCCCTCCAATGCATCCGATGCGGCAGCTGTCTCAACGTTTGCCCCGTGTATCAAAGACTTGGAGGAACATATGGCTACAAATACATCGGAGCAATCGGAACAATCTTTACAGCATTTATGCACGGAATAGAAAAAGCCGCAGGACCAGCATATGCATGTACTCTCTGCGCAAAATGCACCCAAGCTTGTCCCCTAGAACTTGATATACCAAAAATGGTAGAAAAACTAAGAAACAAACTACAAAAAACAGGTTACACCACATCACCACATAAAAGAGTTCTTACAAACATTCTCCGAACCGGAAACCCTTTCGGCGAAGAAAAAGGAATAAGAACATCATGGATGAAAATATAAGTAAAAGAAATTATTTAAACTCAGTAATAAATATCGGTGGAAGAACAACATACGCTATCGATACGTTGTTTCCTAAATATTCCTTTACCAATTGATAGCTTCATCTAAATTTTGTGTGATTAAATAACCTAGTGCCTCAGCTGGTCGCTTATCAACAGCTTCGGTATTCTAATCGTAAATCGTGATTTAATTAGAGTATATAATATCTCCTTGCACTATCTGAAAGAGATTTTGAAATTTCAGGATATTATTTTTCAACGGGGTTGATCCAGATAATATTGTAAATGAGGTGGAATTCTTGCCAAAGGTAGTAGTCCATGACATCACTAAGGATCCTAAAGATACAATTTTAGGAATATTCGATGGGTTTGGCGGAATTAATGCATTGCTTTCCGGGAAAGATAGGGTTTTCATTAAGATAAATGCAGTAGACTTCAGAAAGGGATGTTACACGTCTCCTGAAATCCTTGACGCGGCAATACGTGCTATCAAAGAAGGTGGGATCAAGAACATCTATGTGATGGAAAACTCGACACAAGGGAACTTTACACGGCTAGTCTTTCATGTTACTCGAATTGTTGACATCATTAAGAAAAATGGAGCAAAGCCGCTGTACCTTGATGAACAGAAGAGCATAAAGGTAACAATGGGAAGAGATGGGTACCAAGTAGATTTTCCGAAGGTGCTTTACGAACACCTTGTAGAAAAAAGAGAGGATTCATTTTACCTGAATCTTCCGAAGTTAAAAACTCATACGATGACGACAATAACGTTGGGAATAAAGAACCAGTTTGGTTTCTTATATCATGGGGATAGAAGGATGCATCACAACACTTTCGAACTTCATAAACTCTTAGCCGATATATATGAGTTTGTGAGACCAGACTTTACAATAATTGATGGCACGGTCGCCGTAGTTAATGGACATTATCCTCTCGAAAAGAGAATTGACAAACACCTCGTTCCAATGAATATACTGATAGGTGGAGGTGACACCGTTGCTGTGGATGCAGTTGGCGCAAAGATACTGGGCTACACGCTGAACGAAGTAAAACATCTGAAGATTATCCATGAAAGAGGTCTCGGATGTGCAGATCTCGAAAAGATCAAAATTATCGGCGATATTTCTAGATTTAAGAAAAAATATCCTCATAAGTTCATAGGAACATTACCTGATGACGTGAAAATAGTCCAAGGAAAAGAACACACATGTATTGAGGGATGCATGGGCAATACACTAATGATTCTAGAAATGCTGCATATCGATTATGGAGCACATGGACCATTTTCGATAATATTTGGCAAAGGAATCAATGTGAAAGAATTAGAAGATCTCCCTACCCCAATAATGGTCGTAGGTCCCTGTGCAGTAGATGAAGTTGGAGAACTTCTAAAGAAAAGATACGGAAGAAAAAATATCGTTCTCACAAACTATTGCAACGATCTTGCAGCCGTCACAAACACCCTTCTGAAATTTTCAGGAATAAAAGCAACAAAAATCGTACCACTAAACCCAATAAAAGTAATATTCCTCCTACTACAAGCAAAACTCCACGGCTCAAAAGCAAACACTCCATCCATTTTCTAAAGAACCGTTATCCTTATCCTGTTTATTTTTCGTAGAGGTACTCTCATTGAAAAGACACAAAGAGAGAATTCGGAATTACAGAAGACACGCACTTAATATAAGAGTAGAACACGAGAAATTAGGTAGATACTACGACATAATATTTGCAACAAACTCCGATGCTGGCTATAAAATCATGCAAAGTCTTAAGAACATGCTTAAAAAATGAAATCAAACATATTGAAACAAATATACAAAATATTAACAGGCAAAACCGCATCTCTCGAAAACTACATGGACGTGGGTAACATCATGCTATATAAACCATAAAATAACTAACTTAGTGATGAGGACTATCCAATGGAGTTAACAATAAAAAATTACTCCAATAAGTCTAATAATATGAAAAGAATTGCCATTGGGTCAAAAAATCCTGTGAAAGTAAATGCATGTAAAAATGTTATGGAAAAGTTGTATGGAGAAGTTGAAATAATTCCAGTAGAAATAGATTCTGGAATTTCTCATACACCTCTTACAGACGAAGAAACGATCAAAGGAGCTAGGAACAGAGCCTATCAAGCCTTAGAAAAGACAAAAGCTGATATGGGAGTAGGAATGGAAGGTGGAATAACAAAGATCACTGGGAGATATTTCCTAACGGGCTGGTGCGTTGTGATAGACAAAGAAGGAAGAGAAGGCATAGGTGGAGGTAGCACTTTAGAACTCCCCTCCTTTATCGTAGAAAAAGTTAAAGAAGGTATCGAATTAGGAAAAGTCATGGATTCGATAATCGGAGAAAACAATACAAAACAAAAATACGGCGCAATAGGAATCTTTACCAATATGTTATTAGATAGACAAAAAGCATGGGAAATTATGCTAATATATGCCATGGGCAAGTTATAAGAAAAAAGATTTATACGAAAATAGATAAAAAATTTCAGGTGCTAGAAATATCTAAGATCCAAAAACATTTGGAGAATATTTACTTACATCAAATACCTGATCTCTCAAAAAATTACTCTAAAGAACTTTCTTTACTTATTATTAATAGGGTTTGCGTTATTGAATTCTCTTTCTTCTGATATTTAAGCTCATAAAGGGAGTATTTTATTGTAGGATTATTCTTTCTTCTTCTCTTGGCGGTTTTATCTTCTCAAATAACTTCTTACTCATGATTTTGGGTATGATACCTCTCCTTAGTATCCCTGAAATTCTAACCATTATATCTTCCTTCTCCCAGTAAGAGAATATATTTAAACTTCCAATGTAAATGATTTTATCATCTATGAGAACCGCTTTTACATGGGTTTCTCTGCCATAAAGCTCAACTCCTAAATCACTTAGCTTTCTCAGTTTTTCCTCGGCTACACCTTTCTTAACTACAAGTTTCACCTTTACCTTTCTATCAATAACATCTTTAATATGCTCAATCAACCTAGAGAATCTATGGCTTTTTGGCTCTACATAGGGAGAAAATATTATTACCTCCTCTTTCGCTTCCCTAAGATCGTCCTTAAATTGCGAAAAGAAATCATCTGGATCTAATATCTTTACAAACTTCTCTATTATAACTCCCCTTAACATTTTAACCACGACTTAAAAGTATTTTCAACAAATACTTAAAACTTACTAAACAAGACAGCACTCTCAACCTCTTCCCTAAAAACTGAAGGACAAAGAAGCCTATCCTTAAACAACTGTAAACACCATCCAATGACATTCTTATCTCTCCACATAACCTAACCTCTCCTTATTTTCCGTCTGTTTTTGAATCACTTCTTTTTATTTTTTACGAAATAGATCTTTGCAGGCCCTATCTTTCTCGACTCAACATAACCACGATCCTCAAGAGCAGCTAGGTATCCTGACAAAAACACTCTATTTACCTTAAATCTTTTAGCCATTTCTTTAATTGTTTTTCCTTCTCCCTCCTTTAAGAGTTTAAGAATTTTGTTTGTAAGTTTTCTTGTCATCTTGCTCATTTACATTAAGCTATATAATTTTAGTTCACACTTAAGTTAATATAAAGGTTACAAAGAATAGAAAGAGTAATCCTCGATCAGCGGATAGAAGAAGAGAAAAGATCAATAATTAAAACAATTTGGCTTTACTTCTCTTTGAAACAATCACTTACTTTAATAGGTCTTGACAATATAGACCTTTAAGACCCACAATCTTCGAAGATAATTTCAAGTACTTCCGTCTATTTCTTCATGTTCCAGTTTTAGTGACGGGTATATTGTATTGAATATTATTCTCGTAGTTTTATTTTTTCGACACTTATCTTTCCGTTTTTGTTGCATACAGCTACGATTGTATCTCTTCCAAACAAAGCTTCGTCTCTCATAACGAAACATTCACCTGGACCTATCTTTTGGGAAAGCTCCTTTGTCTTTACCACTCTTCTTTCGTACTTAACCGGACTTTCCACATTTATCCCTCCTTAATTAACTTTTTACATTCCTCATTACCAAAGGTACGAATATGGATACGATTCTCATGATCCTTATCTATATAAAGCCTGCAAATCTCCCCACTTTCAAGTTGAACTACTTCCACTACGCGTTTCTTAATGTTTGGAGAATCTGCTAGGGCATTAATTATGTCTTCTTTCAACCTAGGGTATACTCCTTTCATTCTGACTTTTCCATTAACGTCTATGGTAGGTATTGCTATTACCCCATCTGCCATTACATTATCTAGAAGTGCCTCTAATCTTCCCTCCTCTGTATCTAAATTAACTTCTTTCACTTCCAAGTTCTCTCTAAAGATTTCCTTTAGGCGTCTTACAATTCTAAGAGCTGGGGGACATGCATTGCATTTTTCGCTGTAAAAAATTTTGATTTTATGTTTCACCTCTCTCTCCTCCCTCTTTCAAATATTTTTCTGCCATGATCGGTTAAATAGCATACTTTGATGGTTTTCTCCCCAGAAGCGATATCCTTACACTTTATAATTTCTAAATCTTCGCATAATTCGACGTATTTAGTAACAGTGCGACGATCAAGTCCTATTCTTTCAGATATCCTCGTTGGTGTTGCAACTTCCTCCTCTGCCACTACTTTGATAACTTCTCTAACTATTTTTCTGGGGTCATACCTAGTTACTGGCATTTTAACCCACCTGTTTCTGTATCTTAACATACATTTTAATATATTTTACGGTTCATAGTTAAGCCTATTAAGTTACAAAATTTAACACATGTTTAGCGTCATAGCCAGTCTAAGACTATTGACCAACACCACTATAGCCGGATTTTTTCCTTTCATCCCACCTAATTTCACACCTCTTCCAATTACCATTCATAGAAAAACTATAACTATTAAATAGAAGAATAAGAAAAAGAATAATAAGATTAAGAATGACCAGAATTTTCCCAATCATATTGGATGATGAGCTAAACAAGAAAATAGAAGAATTGATGCTAAAGCACAATTTTCGAACGAAAAAGGATTGCATAATTGAATTGATAAAAAGAGGCTTAGAAAGCGAATCAAAATGAACAGAAAAATTTTAGAGATAACTTTTCTTTTAATTTTCCTAATTTTTGTTTACTCAGCCAAAGCTGCTGTTGTTTTAAATGCTAGTGATTATATTGGCTTTAATGTTAGTGGAATTGAAAGAGCAAGAATAACTGATTTGGGTTATTTAGGTATTGGAACTCTAAATCCTTCTTATCCTTTGCATGTTGTTGGGAATGGTTATTTTTCTGGTGATTTGTACATTATGGGAAAAGTCGGGATTGTTGTCTTTGATTTAACTAATTTCGCAAAGGCATCGCAAGATCTAATCTTTTTTATTTCTCAATCAGTTATCAAAAATTAGATAATGTAGAACAATAGAGAATAGCTTTAATTCTACTAAACCTTTTCCGTTATTTTAAACCTGCAATAAATATGACAGTACCGCTCGTTATAAGTGCCAATCCCACATGAAATAGCCATTCGTATGGTCTTTCCATCCCAATTAATTCGTATTTAAATTGTATTTCCCTAGTAGATGGGGTACTCCTTTCTGAACATAAAATTTCAGCAAGTTCATCAAAAATTGCAGAATTCTTTGTATACCACTCAAGGAAATATTTCTCATATCCACTATTTTTTGCCGCTTCTAAAATTGCTGTTTTCAATTCCTCACCTCTTAAACCTGTAAGCAGAGGTTTTTGAATCATATCTATCAATTTTGTCAGTTCAATGCCAGCTCCAACTCTTATACGATATTTATCCCCCTTTTTACTTATTTCAGTGCATTTTTTGAATATCTTCACTGCCTTTTTAAGCGAATCTTCGCTCAAAGCTTTTTCATCACTCTCAACTTTTAATAGATACCTGGAGTTTGGATCGGGGTCTAAAACAAAATCTACGGTACCTCCCTTGCTCATTTTTTCTCCATAAAGGAAGATTTCATTAAAAGTTGAAGGTTTTGAGTAGTCGGTTCTCACCCATCTAATGAGTTTAAAAACTACTCCTCTTTTGTTTTTCTCTTCGAATCGCAACCTTAAAAGAGAAGAGGTAGGTGCATATAAATGTACTAACAGGGTGGGATTACCTTTACTTAAAACTTCCTTGTTTGAAAAACTCTTAGATTTGAGAACTCTCTTCTTAACATACTTTTTAGAAAGTATTGTTAAGAAAATGCCAACTGTTAAAATTAAAAAACCTGTAATTGTTAATACTTGACTTAATATAGCATCGCTCATTTTTTACACCTTTTAATTGACATCTTTTACAAGACGTCGTTGCATCAACAAATTGTTATCCTAGCTAGATATTCGCAGGTTTCTATTTAACATTTTTCCGCAAATCTGATTTCCTTAAACTTTTAACTCTACCTTAAAACAGATTTACTTCCATATCTTTATCTAACTTATTTAATGCTAATCAAATTTAGCAATATATTAGAAAATATCATTAATCATCAAGATTCTTTTTTAACATAATAACCTCATAATAAGTACAACGAGGTGTATGGGTTGTCGAAAAAGGCAATAAAATTGGTTATTGAATATGAAAGGAGACAGGGAAGAAATCCAAAAGATGTAAGCAATCGATATTTAGGGTTTGATATAAAATCTGATGATAGGTTAATTGAGGTTAAGCAAAGAGACATTCGACGGGGGTTCGTATTTTTAACGGAAAACGAGTTTCTTACCTTTATGAGAAATAAGAATGCCTACTTATACGTTGTATATGATATCGATAAAGAACCTAAACTTAAAATAATAGATAGAGATACTGTGCTCGCTAATGCTAAAATTTTGATGAAAATTAGAGTAAACTTAGGGAAGAAGATTTTGGAAAAATTCGATGAAATTAAATTAAGATGACAGATGAAACTTAAGCATATTTTGAGTCTCACAAAATTTAACAGAATTCGAATTAGGTGTTTAATTCTACTTCAGAGTTTGTGTTGGGAGAAAGCTGAGAAATGTCACACTTTTTGCCTTCGGCAACCCCGCTTACAGCGATTCCAATTTTCTCCAATCTTTTTAATAAATTTTCAACATATTCAGGTTTCCAACAAAAATATCTTGAATCCCTAGAAGGAACAATTCAATATTAAAAACCAAACTCTTCATCTATACATAATCCTTAAATTTTTCTGCTCATAATACCAGCCCATAACCCTTAAAAACCAAAAACATAAAACAAAAACACAGTCACCGGAATCCCACTAAACATAACAAAAATGTCAAAAAGCGCGGGCGTAGTCTAGAAATGGAGGCATAAAGCCTCTGTTGGGGAACCTGGTCTAGGACGTCGGCCTGCCACGCCGAGGACCCGGGTTCAAATCCCGGCGCCC
>DXJG01000006.1 GCA_019056805.1 Candidatus Baldrarchaeota archaeon
ACTAAAATTCTAGAAAGAGACATTTCACGTTAATGCATATACCTTTCAAGTGTTTTTAAACGCTAACTTGTAAGTTCTAAGTTGTTGCTATATTCTTAGAAAAAGCGAAATAGCTAAAATAATAGGTGTAAAAATTTTAGTAAATATTCAAAATACTTGAAGAAGACATATTCTGTGTTGTATTCTTATATAAAAATATTTATAAGTATACAAAGGGGAGAAATTATACTTAGTATACTTAGTGGTGATTTAGTTGTCAACTATTAAGGTTAAGAAGGAAACTTTATTGAAGTTAACGAAGTTGGTTGGATATTTAACTGAGAAAACTGGAAAGAGAATGACTTATGATGATGTTATACGTTATTTAATCAGTAATTTTGACAAAAAAGAAATATTAAAAGAGAAAAAAATCGACGAGTTTACTCAAAAATTATTATCATATGTTGAAAAATCGTTTTTGGGTGCTGGACCAGAAGACTTTGAAGAATATGAGTATGAAGATTTAGGGGATTAAAATGAATGTTTTTGTCGATACAGAAATATGGAGTTTTGCTCAGAAAGTACCTGCAAAAGAAAAGTTTATGGATAAACTAAAGTATGAGAAGTTTTTAAAGGCACATATTGAAGCAAAAAGTTTTTTGAAAAAAGTTTTAAGCGAAGAAATAATTTACATGTCACTTCATCAAGTTGCAGAAATTTTTCACGTTTTAGGATTCAGAGGTTTTAAACTACCCATAGACTTTGTTACAGAATATGTAAATGCCTTAATACTTTCTGAGCGTGTGATAAAAATACCAGTCACAATTAATCACTTTCAAGAGGCTTTAAAATTAAGTAAAGAAAGCGGAATACACATATGGGATTTCCTTTGTATAATACCAATAAAAGAATACATAGACAGAATATATACTGTTGACAAACATTTCCTCCACAAAACTTTCCAAAAACTAGGAATAAAAATAGAAAACCCACTAAAAATATGGATAAAAGTCTAACCGAGAGTAAAATAATGCTTAAATGAAATTTTTAGGGGAAATTGATTTTGATAAAATATGGAATATTATTCTAAGCTGACTTTACTGAAAGTTGTCAAATAAATAGCTATAGATGTGATATATTTGGGGAATATGCATGTTTCCTCACTTAACTATGATATTTGGAAAGCTGTAACTCATCTTTACTTAAATGATCCATTAAATCATGTTTACCTCATGTATGACCTTATCTACGAGTTAAATAAGGTTGATATCTACTTTCAATTAGCTGGTAAGAAAATTATCGGCTACCTGCTTATTTGGAAGGGATTTGACACTCCTGGTGTTCATATATGGGGTAGTACCCGTGAAAATTAGTTTTACCTATCGAACGATCAATGGATATCCAAGTATACAGTGAAGATTTATTGAATCTCTTAGTTAAATATCTTAAATCCAAGGGAAATAATGTAACTGTAAAAACGTATCTTAATATGGTTGTAGATGAGGGTAGCTTTAAACCATACAGCCCTGAGAAGGTCATTAGACTTAGTGAGAAAGACTTAAACTTTTTCATGGAGATTAAGAAGGTTCAAGGCCGTATGATGACTAAAGATTCAGCTAGAGATTTAATAAGAAAATGGAGGTACTATGGTCTTTATGTTGATAATGGGTTAGTAGCTATAGCATGGTCCTACTCTAAAAATGAATGAAGTGTGGATAATAGGTGATGTATTTACTCACCCAGATTATAGAGGTAGAGGTTATGCGAAGATAGTTACATCAGCAGTAACGAAAGACGCAGTAACTGCGGGAGCAAAAACATTTTTACACGTAAAAGAAGATAGCATCTCTGCAATTAAAGTCTATAAAGCATTAGGCTACAAAGTTTTAGGCAAAAGACAATGGATATTCTACAATAAAACATAGGAACAAATAAAATAGTTGAAATTAATATTAACATTATTAGGAACAGTATATTGAGGGTAAAACCTTGGATTTTGATGAAATTGTAGAATATTATTCTAAGCCGATTGTGAGAAAGGAAATTGTAGAGTATTCACGAGGCAGATGGATTGCTATACATACGTTAAGAGGGGGATTAACAGGACTTTTTGTCCGATATTGGAGTAAAACTGGGCCACCGCTACATATTTCTAAAGAAGAAGATCTGGATGGGTTGATGAAGAGGTTTCGGGGTTTAAGACCTAGAACCTTTTATGCATCCATAAACGTATATTCTAGGATTTTAAGGAGAGAAGATGTAGAGAATCCTGACAATATTCTATATACTACTCCTATATGGGATATTGATGGATCTTTAGAATACTGGGACAAAGTTATCGACGTAGCGAGAGTAATAGTTGATGAACTTGAAAAAGAAGGAGTTTCAAAATCAATATATCTTAAATGGTCTGGAAGAGGAATACATATCCATTTACATGAAAAAGCCATTTCAAGCGACGTTTTGTCGAAACATCACCCTCTAGATATAGCTTACTCAATCGTCGACTACATAATTAAAAAGTGTACAGATAAAATCGTTGAAATCATAAAAAATGTTACAGGTGGAGAAAGACCGTTAAAAGTCGAAAATGAAATGGACCTTAAAAGAGTATTTACAGTTCCTCTTTCACTCCATAAATCTCTGGACTATGCGGTTATATGCTTTAAACCTAATGAACTAGATGAATTTACTACCGAATGGGCTAAGCCCGACGTATTAAAACACAATACTGATTGGAGAAGTTATAGTGAAGGAGAAGCTGACGCACTTGCTTTGAAAGCTATGAAGGAAATTGGAGGATACTTTAAGAGGGTTGGCGAAATTAGAACCGTTGTGCAAACCGTAGAACCTACAATTACTAGGAAGGTTAGTAGAAAACCTACTATGAAAGTAGGTAGATTTCAAGTTATGGCCCTTCTTCAAGCAGCAAGATACTATCTTTTAACCGGAGATCTTGAAAAAGCGAAATCTTTTGGCCTTAATAGAGCTATATTTTATGCTTGGGCTAAATATCATGGTAGAGATAGAATATTTAAGAGAAAACTAACGGGTAGAGAAAAAGAGGTTGAATATACCGTTGAACGAGGGAGAAGACTGGTTTATGTTGGCGATGAGGGAGCCTTTATGTCTGAACGTGGATGGTTCATAATTGGTGATAAAGAACAATTACCTAGTGATTATGATAAAGAAATTGCTAGAAAAATAGACTCTATTGTTCCATACGATTTAGCTTGGAAAAGTGCCGTGGAATATTTAAAGAAATTCCCCAAAAACGTTTTACTAAATCAGCAAAAATTTTTCAATGAGGCGTATAAGAGAGTGAGAGATATCTTCATAGATAAAATTGTTAAAGTCAAAGGATTTGATAGGCCTTTATCATAATTTTTAATTTTATTTCTCTGCTTTAGGCAGTGGCGGTATCAAAGGAACTTTTGCTGGTGCTATTCTTCTCGTCTCCTTTAACAGCAAGAAGGAAAGAGCAGTTATTGCTCTCAAAATTACACTTATCGTTAACACCGTGTTTAAAGCTTGTATTTCGCTTTGAAACGTTTGGAAAAACATACCTAGATAGCCACTAAACATTGGACCTATGGAAAAGGCTAAACCAGTTATCGTGTTATATGTAGCGAAGTAAGTTCCTCGTTCATGTTCCCCTGAAACATCCAATATATAAGCTGAGATGGCAACCATAGATAATCCGTTAGATATACCACCTATAATATTCGCAAGATAAACATAATACATATTTTGAGATAAAATAAATAGAAACGGGTACAAAGGTAACATTATTCGCGATACCACTATTATCGGCTTTCTTCCAAACCTATCTGCAAGCTTACCCAAGTAAAATTGACTTAAAGAAGCAGTAACCCCAAATATTATCGATGCAATAGCTATTTCAAATTTAGAAGCTTGCAATTTCCTTATCATTACAACCGAGAAATAAGGCCAAGACATACTCATAGCTACTCCAAAAATCACCTCTAAAGAACAAAGTCTTCGAAAATACTTATTCTTAAGAGTTTCCTTAATTGCTCTTTTTAACCCTTGATAGACGGGTGTACCTCCATCCTCAACCGGCTCCCTAAACTTCAAAATGAGTAGAGATCCTAATACGCCGAAAATAGCGGCTGCTGTAAAAGCAAAAGTATATTGAGATTCTAAAGTAGCTCCCATTATCCAAGTCATAACTATTCCCGCTATAGCTGTTGCAGACACTCTCGCTGCAAAAGCTATTCCATTTATTTTACCAAGAGCTTTTCCTCGGACTTTTTCAGGTATTATTTTGCCTAGTAAAGCGTTCCATGCTGGTACTGCAGCAGACAATATAACAAAGTGAATAGCCAGGAACAATGCAAAAAGCATTGGGGTTTTAGCAAAGAGAAATAAGAGTATTAAAGTACTACCTACAAGATATCCGAAAAACATGAAGGGTTTCCGTTTTCCTATTTTATCTGATAGTCCTCCCCAAATTGGTTGTAATATTGTTGGCGCAGCGGTGCTAACAGCTGTTATTATACCCATTTCACCGTAAGTTGCCTCTCTTTCCACCGCATATATGTTAAGGTATGGTTGGTATAACCCTCCACTGAATGAGAGGAAACATGCTGTAGCATATATTACTGGTGGAATACCACTGTTCTTACTGTCTTCATTGGCCATCGCTCTTAATCCCCCGCAGTACACATGCAACAAACCAATAAGATTTAAACCTATCGATACCGGCTTTAACAATGTATTAATTAGTAGTCGGGCGAGTTAAACAAATAAGAAAAGCTCCACACACTACATTTGTTAAAGAGAAGACAATAAAGTTATTTACATAATTTAAATATTAAATTCATAACCAAGAGGACTAGTATGTGGCATCAAAATTAAAACATCAATTGAGATGGTCGTATGTTCAAAAACAAAATTCCTTTAATTGTTTTATCTCTTTTAGCATTTCCTCTAGCCTCGATATTTGGATATTTCACTTACCACTATTTTCACCTAGCCGCATTAAGCATACATGAGGCTATACCTGATGAAGCTGTCCTTTTTCTCCCAGTTTTCGCCACTTTGTGGCTTATTCCAACATCTATTGTTGTTCATTTTTCAGCTAAACATTTACATGGAAAAGGAAGCTACTTGCAAGACCTTGCTGCACTTGGCTTAGCTTTAGCTTTTGTGGACTTACTTATGTGGTTTGGCTGGCTTGGAGGACCATTAACCTTCTGGTTAGCGCTTGTAATATGTTTTTTCCCATATGTGCTACTACATGGCTGGTTGTTGAAAAATATTCATGAACTAGATTTATATCGTGCTATGTTTGTAGGCATAGCTGTTTTCTTAACTACACTCTTTGGTTTTATGGTAGCAGTAGAATTGTTAGGATACTTGTACTGGTTATAGGCAACAAGGCATGTACTTTCACGCTTTTATATTTAAAATTTTAAGGTAATGGATACTCCTCGTATTACTTAAGCTAAGTTATTAAGTTTTGTGAACAGCTTCATCAACATTTAAAATATAAGCTTAAAGAGAAATAAATGGATGTTATCTTCTACTAAATGTTTAAAGTTATTTCGTTTTACATTTTATGTTGGTGGTTTGCTATGGCCTTGGTGCTAAATAACTCTGATAATGTTGCTGTTGCTTTAAGGGATTTGAAGCCAGGAGACGTTATTAACGTATTCTTAGGGGACATGGTTAAAGTTGTTAAAATCAGAGATAAAATTCCTAAAGGACATAAATTTGCAATTAAAAATATCAAGAAGGGTGAAAAGGTTTTAAAATACGGTGAGATTATTGGCATCGCTTCTAAAGACATTTTAGAGGGAGAACATGTACATGTTCACAATGTTATAAGTTATTATAAGGTCTCTATGGGATAAGAACATGAAGTTAACTAATATGGAAAACAAGTGCAAGAGGGAACATCATAGTTCCGAATTGAATGATCAGTTATCAATAGTTTCTGAACTATCTCTTGAGGATGTAAATCTTGTTAAGAAGATGTTTATTGAACATAAAGATGAGGAATTTGTTTATCTTCAAAACATTTACTTATATGACGTATTTTATCACGCTAAATCTTCTAGCCCCCTCATAATAAAAATTGGAAACAACATCGTTGGAAGCTTATATGCTGCCAAATTTTTTTCAACTCAGGTTACATAGGTGGAGTACTTATACATCGAAAATATAGAAGAAAAGGCATCGGAACACTACTTCTTAAAAAAGCTTTAGAATGGCTAAAAACACCTCATACATTCCTTTTCGTCGAACCTGAAAACATCGCTGCACAAAAATTGTTTAGGAAATGCGGATTCAAAATTCTCTATAGAAGAGTTATATGTCAAGGAGTATACAAACCAAGCAAAGCTCATGAAGATATTAAAACCTATGTCGATTTAAATGAACTTAGTGAAACTAAATGCTTTAATAAAAGACAAGGTGTCATACACCTAGGATATTACCCTGTTAAACTGAGCGAAAAAGCATTAAAAACTTTAGAAAGCCAAGGTAAAGTCCTAAACTACAAATCTACCACCCTAATTTATGAACTTTCTAAAATAGTTAAAATGGGAGAATACGAATTCACCTTTAACAATTATATATTAGAGGAAATTAAAGATAAAATACCTCTTACCATAATGGGAAATGTTATTGAGATAAACCCCTTCCATAAAAAACTAGTCAAGAAAGATTTCTCCAAGTTATTAGAACACTTAAGACATTTGTACGGCAATATCCAAATGTATGTGTTGACCTATGAAAATGATCCAATCATAAAAGTACTAAAAGAGCTAGGTTTTAAATGTAGACTAGGGGCTTACGTAATGTGCGCCAATACCGTTAATGTTACATTATGAATAAGGTAGAGAAAAATTCCAAAAATGTATGTGGTGATCATTTGCCTAGAAATATTGATTTTGAGGGTTATATTAGACCTGATGGAAGTGTTGGCGTTAGGAACCATGTTCTTGTTATTCCTACTGTTGTTTGTAGTGCTCATGTTGCTGAGAAAATTTCCTGTAGTGTCAACGGTTCTACTTGTATTGTTCATCAACATGGTTGTGCTCAAGCTGGGGAAGATCTTGAACGAACTTTTAAAATTCTTTCTGGCTTTGGGAAAAATCCTAATGTTGCAAGCGTTCTTATCGTTGCCTTGGGTTGTGAAGCTATTTCATGTGAAAAGCTTGCCGATGAGATTTCTAAGTCAGGTAAACCTGTTGAAACTTTAATTATTCAAGAAGAAAAAGGGCTTAAAGAGGTCATTGAAAAGGGAATAAACATTGTTAGAAAACTTGTTGAAGAAGCTTCTCATCTTAAAAGAGAAAAGGTTGACTTAAGCGGCTTAATTGTTGCTGTTGAGTGTGGTGGTTCTGACTGGACTTCTGGTCTTGCTTCAAATCCAGCTGTTGGGTACGCGATGGATCTTATAGTTGATAATGGTGGTCGTATCGTTTTTTCTGAAACAACTGAAATTATTGGTGGAGAACGTATTTTAGCTAAGCGATGTATTAACGATAAAGTTCGAGAGAAACTGCTAAAAATTGTTTCTAGAGTTATTGAAAGAGCTAGATGCGAAGGTATCGACTTAATTGGCACTAATCCTGCCCCAGGAAACATTAAAGGAGGTCTCTCTACTATCGAGGAAAAATCTCTCGGAGCTATTCTTAAATCTGGATCAAAAACCATCATAGATGTTTTAGAATATGGTGAAGAAATTCCTAGTAAGAGTGGATGCTATTTTATGGATACTCCCGGACAAGATGTAGAATCTATTTGCGGCATGGTTGCTGGAGGAGCCCAACTCGTTGTCTTTACCACTGGTCTCGGTACACCAACCGGAAACCCTATTGTCCCAGTAATTAAAGTCACTGGTAATCTTGATACCTTTAAGAAAATGCCAGATATTATCGATATTTATTTGGAAATTATTGAGGAAAAAGAGACTATCGAAGAAGCTGGTAGAAGAATTTTTGGAAAAATTCTCGAAGTTGCTTCTGGCGTTAAAACTTGTTCAGAAATAAATGGAAATAAAGAATTTGCTATTTTTAGAACTGGATACACTTATTAACATAACTTAACAGTATTTTTAGTTCATAGAAGAGATTTATGTTCAAGCTTCTGTTTTATTTTTTCTATTATGTTTAGTTCTTGAAGCATATTATGTGTTTTCGTGTTTTTTCCAACCTTGATAAACTCTATGAGATCTTCCGGTTTATCTATATCAAGAGCTATCCTTGGATTTTTATAAACTTTAAAATGCACATTATTCGCTAACGCTATCTCTCGATGTTTCTCAAAACTTCCAACTCCGTATCTAGGTGAAATTATATTTGGCGGCTGTCTAAATAAAAGATTTGTACCATAGCCGTCTTTTGAAGGCGAAATTACCACTATTTCTTCAATGTTTTTTCCCATAGATACTGCTTCATCTATATCCTCCGGTTTAATTAATGGAATGTCCATGGGAACTATTGTAACATTTTTTGCACCCATTTTCATACAATAATTGGTAGCTATCATTAATGACTCATTTAACCCTTTACCACTGTCATGTAGTGCCCTTATTCCAAAATTTTTAGCTTTTGCAAGAACTTTAACATCATTGGTAACCACGATTGTGTAATCGAGTTGTTTTGAACGAATTAAAGCATTTACAACATCTTCAAACATCGTTAGGCAGAGTAAATGGCGTTCATGTTCCTCTAATAGAGGCGCTAGTCTATGTTTTGCTTTATCTAACACTTTTACAGGAACTATTGCAAAAGACAAATTACCACAACTCCCTTACCATTATTCCACTCAATGTTAGGCACTCTACGGCATCTTTGCAAGTTAATTTTTATCTTTAACCTGTATAAACTTTTATTTGAAGCTTCCGTATCCTAGATTTTAAGTGTTTATTAACTTTATTTTGTTTCTGGCATCTTTAGAACAATTAACAGAATACTGTATGCTATAGTCAAAGTGGCGACTAAATACGGTATATTAGGTCCAATAAATGAGTAAATTGCACCAGCTGCTAAGGTAGTAATACTAGCTGTTATGTTAATTATTAGTCCGATTACGGAATTTATTCGCCCTCGAAATTCTAAAGGAGTAAGATCTGTAGTTATTGCATTAATAACAATGAACCAAATGGAAAAACCTATTGATGTTAAACTTACAGCAACCAAAGTCAAGATAAATGGATTAGCTGTTACATAAGGTGTTATAAAAAGAAGGAAATCACCAAATAATTGGGAAATAGCAGAAACTATGATAACAGGTTTTCGACCAATTTTATCAATAAAAAATCCAGAGGGCAAAGTAACGAGGATGCCAAGAAAATTACTTACTATGAAAATGTAACCCCAAGTGATTTCATCGATTCCAAGAAAATAGACAGAATAATAAGCTGTAAGAAAGCTCATCGAGGCTGCTACACTAATAACAACATCTATTAGAAGAAGATATTTCAAATTTTCCTTTATGAAGTTTAAAGCTTTCTTATATCCTTCTTTAAACGATAATTGCTTATTTTCTAACGATTCTTCTCTAAGCAACGTTTCTTTAAGAAATACTGCCCTAATTATAACAACAGTCATACCGCTAAAGAAAGTTAAAAGATAGGCAAGCCTAATTGCTGGGACCAGTGTATATCGAGAGATCAAGTAAATAGCTAAAGCGGGTGAAAACGATGCTATAATACTCGGCAAGAAATTATATAGTGAAAATATTTTTCCACGTTTTTCTTTTGGTGTAGAATCTGACATTAAACTCCATAAAGCTGGTTGATACATCAAAGCAACGCTTGATAAAAATGCGCCAATAACAAGCCAAGTCCAATCTGGTGAAAAAGCATAAATCAAATATGATGAACTAACTAATGCAGTCATATAAACAACGATTTTCTTTCTGCCGTATTTATCTGCTACATAACCTCCTATAAGTCTTGAAAAGCCAAGAGTTATTGTTGAAACAAAAGAAATCACTGCAAGAATTACAGGAGTAGCCCCTAATTCTTTTGCATATAATTGAAAGTAAGGATGAGTCATATATTGAAAAGGTGCCCAAATAACCCAACTTAGAACCAGACCAAAAACATTCCACTTATAAATTCTTCTAAGATGTTCTTCGTAGTGTTCATCGAATTCTTTCATAGCCCTTGTTAAATTAAATATGCTTAAAAATATTTTGCGTCTTACTCTTCTCCCAAATTTAACAAAGCTTTGCAACACACCACTTAAAAACTTCATATAAATAAAATTGTTAGAGACTCAAACAGTTTAGAGCTTCTTTTGCAAGTCTTATTTTGTCTTCGAGTGTTTTCATTATGGTGTTGGTTACGGAAACTTTTATTCCAAGTTCCTCTATTCTATATTTCAAGTCTTTATCAACGTTATCTATAATTAAAACATCAATAATGTCTTTATACACTTTAGCTACACCGACCGCTGATACTTCGATTCCTAATCCTCGCATTAATTTGTCAGCTGGACCTTTTATAGGTGCTCCACCTACAATGGGACTTATAGCAACAATTTTTGCTTCTGTTTTCTTCATAGCTTCTTTTACACCTTTAACAGACAATATTGGGCCTATACTTACAATGGGGTTACTTGGACAAATAATAATTCCATCGGCATTCAATATAGACTCTATTACTCCGGGAGCTGGTTCAGCTTTTTCTATACCCTCAAATTTTACATCCAAAACAGGGTCCTGGGCCTTTCTTTTAACCAAATATTCTTGGAAATGCATCTCACCAACGTTAGTAACTATCTTTGTTTGCACTCTATCATTTGTCATAGGAATTATTTTCACCTTAACTCCCAAGGTTTTTCGAATATTCTCCGTAACTTCTGACAGTTTCAACCCTTTTTTCAACAATATTGTTCTATGGATATGAGTTGCTAAGTCTTTATCTCCAAGCATAAACCATGTTTCATAGCCATACTTTCTAAGCATATCTAAACAGTTGAAAGTATCTTCACGGATCCCCCAACCTTTTTCTTGATCAACAATGTTTGCAAGAGTATAGGTAACTATATCAACGTCAGGAGAAATATGTAGTCCATAAAACTCGATATCATCTGCAGTATTAACTATTGTAACTATTTCTTCAGGTGGAACAACATGAACTAGTCCTTGTAGAAATCTTGCAGCTCCAACTCCTCCAGCTAATGTAGTTATCATTTACCATCCCTCCCAATGTAAAATTTCTTCAATAGGCTTTCTAGGTGGAGGTAAAGGCTGTTCATCCGGGTAACCCACTTCTATTAATGCTTGAGGTTCCACGTCTTCTGGAATATTTAAAACCTTCCTAACTATTTTCTTTGCGAAGAGAGGAGCACATCTCCAACATGCACCCAACCCTTCAACATACGCAGCTAGCAATAGGTTTTGAATCGCCGCCGCAACACTTTGAACAGCCATAACATACTCCGCCTTTTGTCTCCTTTCGTCAGGATATTTATCCATATCGCGCATAGTTAAACAAGCAATTATTAAGACCGGTGCACTAATCATTCTCCTAATAGAGGTTTTAACCCTTTTCTCACATTCCTGTTTTGAAAAACCATTAGCCAAAAGATCTTCCCTAAATTTTTCACCCATACTTATTGCAAGCCTTTCTTTTACTTCACGACTTCTTATTATGATAAAATGCCACGGCTGAGCATTATGAGCTGATGGTGCCCATATAGCCGCTTTAATCAGCCTTAACAAAACTTCTTTTTCAACAGGCTTATCTTTAAACTTCCTAACGGTTCTCCTGTTCTCAATTACTCTATAAAAATATTCAATGTCCTCCATGAACCATCATCCCTTCGTATGTAGTTCTGTTCAATAACTAACTACTTGAAACTTTAGCTAAGCTTAAATTTAAAAGATACGGAAAATAAAACTGTAAAACTGGAGAGATAAAAATTCACATATTTGTATCTAAAAAAACTCGGAGATTTCATTAATATTAGTCTTGGTTCTTAACATAAAATATTCCTATCTAAAGCTTTTAATACAAATTTAATGTATTAACAGTATTTTGTCGGAAAATTTATTAGAAAGTTAAGAAACCAATTTATCACATGAGTGTCCACAGAACGATGGGTACTATAGGATTTATTTTGTCAGCTATTGTGGATCTCTTAGTCTTAGGCAAAATAACAATATTACATGCGCTTCTCGTATACCCTGTAAACATTATATGTCGATCTGTTAGCTGGGTAACCTTAGGTAGAGCTTTTAAGAAGGGCTTTTACAAATTGACAGGATTAATCGTACTAATATTAGGCATATTTGTTTTTCTGATGTACACAGTAATAGGAAGGGTTCTGGGAGCCTTAGAGACGGTTATTCTTATGGTCCTATTGTTATGGATAATATATTCCCTTTTTGAATTCGCATCCTACCACAAGCTCAGGAATTTCACCAAGAAGTTTAGTCTTGCCAGAATAAGTCTTATAGGAATAATACTAATTACAATTGGAATACTTAGCCAACTTGAACAACCTATGGAACAATGGATATCAGGACCCGTAACCCTTGGTTTCCTGTTCCTCGTCGTATCCTCCGTCCTAGCGGCTTCGGGTTTTAGAAAGCTTCCAACAAAGCTAGAAGTGTCAACCTAACAATCGATTAAACGAAATAAATGAATTAACAGTAAAAAATAATTTACCATGAAATTAAACTATTAGTCAGTAGTAACGTGTTTGAACTGTTATGTTATTTTTTGATGTTTATTAGCATTTCTTTTACATATTCGACGTTTAGTACGAGTGATACTATTATGGCGGAGATTATGACTTCTATGAAAGCCTTTCCAACGATTTGCAGCGCAATAAAGATCAAGCTTAATTGAAATGGAGCTCCACCAACGATAACAGCCCAGAAAACGACCACTAGAATTATGTATGGTGCTTCAACGATTTCCCCAATTATTGCGCAGAGTACTGGCCAAAAACTTGGTTTTCTTTCCATAACTCTAAGCTTCTTTGCAACAATACCTGTTACTCCTGCCAATATAGCGTTTCCAATGGGTATAAAAGGTCCTGCTCCACCGTAGGACCAGATGGTATATGCCATGATTAGTGAACCTATAGCTCCAGTTATTGCTCCTTCTAAAGGTCCAAGTCCTACTGCTAGGAGAAAATAGGGAAACTGAACTACCTGAAACACTATTGGAACTGGTCCAGGTATAACTATCCTGAAAAACGATAGAACATTGCTGAGAGCCGCCATTATTGCTATCAAAGATAATGTTTTAACATTTAGTTTTTCCATGTTAATTCACCTTTCCCCGGAGATTTGAGGTAACACTTCCTCTCAACCTTTAGCTTTAAATTTTACTACTCAATTTTGAGAAACTTCGATAAATGGACCAGCGTCAATTCATGTTTTATAATGTTTGTAGAGAAGAGTTAAATTCTGTAAATGTAACCATAGTATTGTATTATTAACAATAGCTTGGAGGAATTACATGAGTGTTGAGGAAAAGCTAAAAGCTATGGGTTTAAGTTTACCTAAACCGCCTAAACCTGTTGCCGCCTATATACCCGCAGTTAAAACTGGAAATCTAATTTTTATCTCTGGGCAAATCCCTGTTGTTAACGGTGAGCTAAAATACAAAGGAAAAGTTGGTCAAGGTCTCAGTATCGAGGATGGCTATGAAGCCGCTAAAATCTGTGTTCTAAATGCTCTAAGTATAGTAAAAGATATGGTTGGAAGTTTAGATAAGGTTAAACGAATTGTAAGAGTTGTGGGTTATGTTAACTGTTCAGACGACTTTGAAGAGCCACATAAAGTTGTTAACGGAGCTTCTGAGCTTCTTGTAGAAATTTTCGGTGAAAAGGGTAGACATGCTAGACTAGCACTAGGTACAAATACATTGCCTCTTGGAGCCACCATAGAATTAGAAATGATTGTCGAAGTAGAAGAATAATTGCACAATATAGTCGTTCCTAATGTATTAACGAATTTCCATTATATTCACTAACAACTAAACTAAAGAATTAAAAATATACGGGGAGAGGTGTCTTCTCTGAAAAATTCTAATCTTTTAAATTTTCTAATCTCTCTGATAAAAACACCAAGTCTATCTGGACAGGAAGAAAAGGTAGCAAAAATAGTCTTTAGGGAAATGAAAAACTTAGAGTATGATGAAGTGTTTACCGATGAACTTGGAAGTGTCATCGGCATCATAAACAGCAAAAGAGGTAAAGTAATCTGCTTTAATGGTCACATGGATCATGTCCCTGAAGGTGATTTAAACAACTGGAAATATCATCCGTATAGCGGAACGATCGATGGAGATTACTTATATGGACGTGGAACAGTTGACATGAAAAGTGCACTTGCAAGCATGATCTATGCAGCAGCAAAAGCCCGAGACAATGAACTATTAAACGGAAGAATTATTGTCGCAGCTGTTGTTTTCGAGGAGTTGCAAGAAGGAATTGCTATGAAAAACATAGTTGAAAATCACAACATAAATCCTGATGTCGTAATTTTAGGTGAACCAACAAATCTTAACTTAGCGATAGGACATAGAGGTCGAGTAGAAATAGAAATTACAATACATGGGAAAACAAGCCACGCAAGCATGCCTGAACTAGGTGACAACGCAGTTTTCAAAGCACTACCACTCTTACAAGTTTTGAAGAATATTAATAAAGAAATGCCAGAACACCCCGTTTTAGGAAAAGAAACCTTAGCCTTAACCAAAATAATTTCAGAGCCACCAGAAGGACCAATAATACCTGACAAGTGTAAAATATTTTTAGACAGAAGAATATCAGTATTATCAACAAAAGAAGAAATTCTCTTGGAAACACAGAAAATTTTAGATTCCATCTCAGACAAATTATCAAAAAATGATGTAGAGTATAAAATTATAGAAACAGAGTTAAAATGCTACACAGGCTACACTCTAAAGACAGAAAGATTCTTCTACAAATGGATACTAGATAAAGAAAACCCTATAGTTAAAAGGGCAATCAAAGCATTAAAAGAAATAGAATTATCACCAAAAATAATGATATGGCGTTTCGGAACAGACGGTTCCTACACAGCTGGAGAAAAAGGAATTCCAACCATAGGATTTGGCCCTGGAGACGAAAAATTAGCACATCAACCGAATGAACGAATTTCAATAAAGGATGTATACAAAGCGGTAAATGGCTATATCTCGCTAGCAAAAAATCTGTTAAAGACGTAAAAAGCAAACTATCTATGTCATGAAATTGGAGGTAAAGGAGGTAGGTTGATGTATCTTGTTCCAACGTTTAAAGATGTGTTAAATGCTAAAAAGATAGTTTCTAAGCATCTTATTAGAACACCGCTTCTATATTCTAAGCAGCTTTCAAGAATGCTTGAATGTGATGCATATGTTAAATGTGAAAATGTTCAGATCACTGGAGCATTTAAAGTTAGGGGAGGAGTTAATTTAATTTCTAAGTTATCGGATGAAGAGAAACGTAAAGGTGTAATTGCCGTCTCAACTGGAAATCACGGCTTATCAGTTGCTTATGCAGCCTCACTTTTCGATGTAGATGCAACGATAGTTATGCCTGAAAAAGCTAATCCATTTAAAGTTCAAGCCATAAAAGATCTAGGAGCCAAAGTAGTTTTCCATGGAAAAGACTATGATGAAGCAAAAGAATGGACCGAAAAAGAAGCTGTCAAGAAGGGTTATCGATACATACATTCAGGAAACGAACCATATCTAATAGCAGGTGTAGGAACACTATACCTAGAAATACTTGAAGATTTGCCAGATGTAGATGTAATAATAGTTCCAGTAGGTGGAGGAAGCGGAGCTTCAGCAGCATGTATAGTAGCTAAAACAATAAACCCAAAAATAAAGGTTATAGGGGTTCAGTCAAGCGGGGCACCAGCAGTTTACCTCTCTTGGAAAAACAAGAAAACCGTGAAAATGGACAAAATAAATACCTTTGCAGAGGGTCTGGCTACAAGAGCCCCCTTCGAACTGACACTAGACATCATGTGGAAGTACTTAGACGATATGATTCTCGTGGAAGACGAAGAAATAGCTAAGGCAATAATATTACTGCTTAAAACAATTCATCAAGTAGCTGAAGGAGCCGGTGCAGCCGCAACAGCAGCAGCCCTAAAACTCAAAGAACAAATAAAAGGAAAAAAGGTAGCATTAATTCTAAGCGGAGGCAACATATCCTTCGACAAGCTAAAAGAAATAATCACAAAATACAGCTAACTAAAACAGAATACACCAAGGATGCGAGAGATAGTAATTGCGAATTCATTTATTGCTCCTTTAATCTACGCACTTCTAGTAGAAGCTTTAACACTTCTAGCTTTTCCAATAAATGGTCTAATGACATTTCTTATAATAGCAACAATAGGAGCATACATCACATTCTCTAAGCACTAAAATAAAAATAAATACGACAATATTTTTTCCAATATTAATTATTATTAAATTAAAAGAAAGTAGGAAGACATTGGAAGCTTTTAAATATCTTTTGGAATAAAATCTGATTTACCAAGCTTAAATTTCGTGTAGGAGGTGGGAAGATGCATGAAAAACATTCCAAAAAAGAACATATGAATCATGAACACCATTTGCATAAACATGAGGAAATTACGGCTCAACCTAAACCACATGCCCATCGTGATCATCATGCTCATATGGCTGAAGAATTCAAGAAAAAATTCTGGATATCACTTATCCTAACTATTCCAATACTTATTCTCTCACCAATGATACAATCCCTAATGGGCATACAAATAAGATTTCTAGGAGACATGTACCTACTTTTTGCTCTCTCGAGTATAATATATCTATATGGGGGATTACCTTTTCTCAAGGGAATGGTCGACGAGTTACGTAAGAAAAGTCCAGGAATGATGACCCTAGTTGCAGTAGCAATCACCACCGCCTATGCATATAGTAGTGTTGTTGTCTTCGGATTGCAAGGAAAAGTATTCTTTTGGGAGCTAGCAACACTAATCGATATCATGCTTCTCGGTCACTGGATTGAAATGCGCTCCGTACTTGGGGCATCCAAAGCACTAGAAGAAATGGTTAAACTGATGCCATCAGAAGCTCACCTCTTAATGGAAGATGGTTCAACAATGGACGTACCGATTGAGAAAATAAAGCCTGGTGACCGCGTACTAGTTAAACCCGGAGAAAAAATACCCGTAGATGGCATTGTAATTCAAGGACGTACAACCGTTGATGAAAGTATGTTAACGGGTGAATCAAAGCCTGTTGAAAAGAATGAAGGCGATACTGTCATTGGCGGAGCAATAAATAATGAGGGATCAATAATTGTTGAAGTTCAGAAAACTGGTGCTGAAACATATCTTTCACAAGTAATTGAACTTGTTAGAGAAGCTCAGGAAACTCGTTCAAAGACTCAAGATTTAGCGAATAGGGCTGCATTCTGGTTAACAATAATTGCTCTGGGAGGAGGAGCAATCACTTTCTTAACGTGGATTCTAACAGGGAAAGATGTTGCATTTGCATTGGAGCGCGCTGTCACTGTAATGGTTATTGCTTGTCCTCATGCATTAGGCCTTGCAATTCCACTAGCTGTAGCAGTTTCAACATCTTTGGCTGCTAAAAACGGTTTACTTATTCGAGAACGTAGTGCTTTTGAACGTGCTAGAAATTTACAAGCAGTTGTATTCGATAAAACTGGAACACTAACCGAAGGTAGATTTGGTGTAACAGATATTATTTCCCTTTCTGGCAAAGATGAGAATGAAGTTTTAAGTCTTGCAGCTTCCTTAGAATCACGTTCCGAACATCCAATCGCTCTAGGAATTGTTCAAAAAGCTCAAGAAAGAAATTTACCACTTAGAGAAGTAACCGATTTCAAAGCTATTACAGGGAGAGGCATAGAAGGAAAAGTAGATGGAAAGATCGTGAGGGTTGTTAGTCCAAGTTATCTAAAGGAAAATAATATAAAAATCAGTGATGAAAGGGTTGAAAAAGTTTTCAAGCAAGGAAAAACTGTCGTATTTGTTTTAGAAGACAATCAGGTCATCGGAGCAATAGCATTAGCGGATATTATACGTAAGGAATCTAGAGAAGCTATTCAAAAACTAAAAGAAATGGGATTAAAATGCATGATGCTTACTGGTGACAACAAATATGTTGCAAAATGGGTAGCAGAAGAATTAGGTCTAGATGACTATTTTGCTGAAGTACTTCCCCACGAAAAAGCAGCGGTTATTCGAAAAATACAGGAACGTGGCTTAATAGTAGCGATGGTTGGAGACGGAATAAATGATGCTCCCGCCCTAGCACAAGCAGATATAGGAATTGCAATCGGTGCTGGAACTGATGTAGCTATAGAAACAGCAGATATAATCTTAGTTCGCAATGATCCTAGAGATGTAGTTGCAATCATTGGTCTCGCGAAAGCAACCTACAAGAAAATGATTCAAAACCTACTTTGGGCAACAGGATACAATGCCATCGCAATTCCACTCGCAGCAGGTATCCTCTATGGAATTGGAATACTCTTAACTCCAGCAATAGGCGCTATACTAATGTCTTTAAGCACATTTATCGTTTCCGTCAACGCACGACTACTTTCCCTGGGATAACAATTTCATTATTTCATTGTTTCCGGAGTTTTTCTTTTGTTAGCAGATCTACGGTTTATCTCATTTTCCCATTTATTCTTGACAACTTAAAAAAATAAGTGAAATAGGAATTATATATCTGATCTGAGTTTAAGTATCTTTGCTATATTTGCATCCGGGTTTATTACTGGTTTTATTTTTCCATTTGGCGATGTCATCAAAGTTGTTACACCAGGGCCATGACCAGCTATAACACTAATTGTGTGAACAACAATTCCTATGGAAACTGCCCCAGTTTTATATATTCTTCCATAACTGTGGTCTGCGTTTAAAATAGCTACTAAATCTCCCAGTCTAAGGTCCTCTAAATGATATTTCTTAACATTCTTTTCGTCGAAGAACTGAATATCATAGTCACCACGATAAGTGTTATCTGCTCCAAGACCGGAACCCATAATTTCTGCTGGAACAGTATGCGTTACTGGCACCTCCAAATAATCACTTGAAGTCTTTATGTCTATTGCTTTTAGAAATTCTGGTGAAATATTCATCAACTTTATATCAGGATAATCTAAAAGCTTTAGCCCTACACCGTAAGCTTTTACTAGGATTTTGTCTCCTGGCACCAGTTTTTCAAGTACTTCCCAATCAAAGTCTACTAAAACATGTTCTATTCCGCCATGTTTACCAACTACAACACCCTTCTCCCCTTTTGCTTCTCCTGAAATAACAACTGCTTCGTTGCCCACACATGCTAAAGTGTTTAAAGCATTGTTAAAGTACCGTCTACCGTCAACTCTTTCATAATTTGCAATAGATACACCGGGTTCAACGTGATCTGCTTCCCAATCTACTGCTGAATCACCCACACGAACATTGTATGTAATGCCTCCAACACCTGGTCTCACAACAGGTGCGCCATTAGCTCCTACATTGTAAACTCTATCACCCTTTAAAGCGCTTAGAACTTGCCCTACAACACTAATTTTGACAAGTCTGTTCTCATTTGTTCTTAACAAGATTTACACCTCTTAGACATATAATGTTCACAAACATTATAAATGGAGCACTTACTTCCGAAGACAGCTGACTTACACCAATAGATACTTAAAAACATAACAATTAGTGTAAAGTCACTTCTTTCCTCTTGGTGCTTAGAAATAATAAACCTATTTTATGATCCCAAAAGATTGAACAGCAGAGTAATTTTAACAAGTCTCGAAAATACATAATAATCTCCATTAACACAATAACTTTTCTCACTAAGCTAAATTTAAATTTAGGTTTGAGTTCAAGCTTTAAAATTATCAATTATCCTCATTAATTTATCAGTTAACTTTTCAACGTCATTCAGCCTAATATTTTCTAAAGATTCGCCTAAAAAATTCTTTTTGGTTATCTCTGCATTGTAACTTATGCTTCCAAGTACTCTCTCTTCTTCTAACTGTTCTCTAAGAATGTTCACTGTTTCGTTGTTGACTTTATTAAGTATGAAGTAGAGTGTTTTGTTTATTTTGGATGCCAGTTTCTTGGATTTATCAGCAAGAACTATGGATTCATAGGTTGGATCTATAATTAAGAGAAGTAAGTCACATGCTTCTTCAACTGCTCTTCCAAAATGTTCAATTCCAGCATCAGTATCTATAAGAACAATTTCTTTATCTTTTAACACCAATCTTTTGAGGAATTCTCTTGCAAGTGCATTAAAAGGACATGCGCAACCAGAACCATAATCTCCTACCTTACCTATAATCAAAAGTCCCAATTTATCTTTCCAAATAGTACATTCACTTGGTAAATCGTTAAAATTGAGTAAATCAGGTATTTTCCAATCTAACTCATCTACTCCTCTGAACAAAGCGTTAGAAACTTTTTTACGACCGCCCATAAAATCAACTAAAGTTTTCACAGGTGTATTTAAACCAAGCATCCTGTAAAGAGTGGTGTTAGACTCGTCCGAGTCAATCACCAAAGTTTTAAAGCCTCTACGTACAAGACTATGAGCTAAAAGCGAAATAACAGTACTTTTACCAGAACCTCCTTTACCAAAAAATAAAACCTTAGGCAAGCAGTTCACCCTAAACCTCTTCAAAACAAAGAAATATAAACCTATTGATCCCTAGATTTCCTTACTGTTTAATGATTTCAAATGATAAACTCATTTTTCGTATACTTCCATGAAAATACTTAATAACCAAAGCTCATAAAATGATACTGTTGGTGTTATAGAAAGATAAGTCAGGCTCTAAAGTTATCTACACAGATTATATAGGTGATGTGGTGATTCCTATGGCTAAAATTAAGGTGGGAGTTATTGGGGTTGGAAATGCTTGTTCATCATTCATCCAAGGCCTACAACTCTGTAAGGACATGGGAGAAAAGGTTGAAGGATTAATGCACTGGGATCTCGGCGGCTATACACCCATGGATATTGAAATTGTTGCAGCGTTTGATATTGATAAGAGGAAGGTAGGGAAAGATCTTTCAGAAGCAATTTTCTCACCACCAAATAACATGCTAAAACTTTGCGAAGTACCAAAACTTGATGTAATCGTTGAAAAGGGGCATCTACTTGACGAATTTAGCCCTGATATAAAAGAATTAATTCAATTCGATGAATCTCCGCCAGTAGACATCGTTGATTCTCTTAAAAGCAAAGGTGTAGAAATACTTGTTAATTTAATTCCAAGTAGCGCTGTTGAAACAACAAAATTCTATGCTGAAAAAGCTATTGAAGCAGGTTGCGGCTTCATCAACTGTGTACCAGCGTTCATTGCTAGCAATGTTGAATGGGCTGAAAAATTTGAAAAAGCCGGGCTGCCAGTTGCTGGCGATGATCTAGAAAGTCAAGCCGGCTCAACGATATTACATAAATGGATACTAGAGCTTTTAACTAGACGAAGCGTAAAGATACGTGAAACGTATGCATTAGATGTAGGAGGTAGCCCGGAGTCTATTCATGCTCTTGACTGGGAGAAAACATTGGCAAAAAGAATGGTTAAAACTAAAGCAATAAAATCAGCTTTACCTTACGAAGCACCTGTGGTTGCCGGATCTTCTGACTATGTTGATTTCTTAGGAGACTTTAGGGACACTCTAATTTGGATAAGAGGAACAATTTTTGGAGGAGCACCCATAACAATCGACCTAAAAATTAAGGTTCCTGACGGTGCCAATGCTGTAAGTCCATTAATGGATGCTATAAGAGGAGTTAAAATAGCAATGGATAGAGGTATCTCTGGAGCTCTTGAAAGTGTTTCAGCATATGCATTTAAGCATCCACCAAAACCAGCTTCTCCTAGAACTGCAGAGAAATGGATGATGGAATTCATTGATGGTAAAAGAGAAAAATAAACACATTTTACCACAACTATATTTATTTTAACATCTCTTTCAGATACCTTATTTTTAACTCATTTTATCGAAGCTGGTGGCTATTTCATCTTGTATATTTAAATACGTGGTTCTGGCTAATATTTAATGTGAAGTAGTTATATCTAAGGGAGATATAGGAGGCTTAAGCTATATGGTTTTAGATTTAACAAGTGAACAAGAAAAATTGAAAAAAGAAGTAGCTGACTTTGTTAAAGATAAGGTAGAACCTATTGCTTCCGGATTAGATGAAAAATGTCAATTCCCTATAGAATTGTTTAAAGAAATAGGAGAAAAGGGCTGGTTTAAATTTAATGTCCCAGAAAAATATGGAGGAGAAGGGAAAAACACCACAAATCTCTTTATAGTATTTAGTGAAATAGCGAAAGGTCTTGCGTCGCTTTCAGTTAGCTTAGATACACAATACCTACTAATGGAAGCATTAAATCTCTATGGAAGCGAATATCTAAAAGAAAAATACATTCCACCCTTAGTTAAGGGAGAAATCATAGGGGCATTTGCAATAACAGAACAAACAGCTGGCTCCGATATAGGTGGAATTACTGGAACAGCTAAGAAAAATGGAAATGAATATGTTTTGAATGGTGAAAAATGCGTTGTGGTAAGTGGAGCAGTTGCAGATGCCTTTATTGTTTTTCTAAAAACCGATCCTACAAAAGGTGCTAAAGGATTAAGTGCTTTCATGGTAGAAAAAGATATGGATGGAGTCGTTGTAGAACCTCTTAATCCAAGTGGTTTGAGAGCATGTGGTCTCGGAAAACTTGTTTTAAACAATGTAAGGATCCCTGTGGAAAACTTAGTTGGAAATGAAGGTGACGGAGCAAAAATAGCTTTATCCGTTCTTGATTTCGGGAGAATTGGAATAGCATCCACCGCGTATGGCATCGCTCAAGCAGCCTTCGAATCTGCGGTCAACTATGCTAAAGAAAGGAAGCAGTTTAATGTTCCCATATCTAATTTCCAAGGTCTTCGCTGGATGCTTGCAGATTTAGCTGTGGAAATTGAAGCAACCAAGCTATTAATTCTGGAAGCAGCCAAAACAAGAGATAAAGGTTTAAGATATACTAAGGAAGCTGCTATGGCTAAGCTTTACAGTAGTAAAGTTGCTGTGAAAGCGGCTTTAACTGCGATACAAATTTTCGGGCACTACGGATACTTAAAAGATAAACCTCTTGAAAGATATTTGAGAGACGCTAAAGGTTTAGAAATAGCTGAAGGAACAAGTGAAATTCAAAAACTAGTAATTGCAAGACATATCCTAGGTTAACCGCCCCATAGCTTTAAAACGGAGTGACAGTGCTTGAAGAGTTACAATAAAAGTAAAAGTAGAGGGATAATTCTTACCTTCATGGCTGCTACACTCTGGGGTACTAGTTTTCCAGTTATAAAATGGGGTCTAACCTATATTTCAGCATATAATTTTGTTATGCTAAGATTCCTAATATCCATCTTAGTACTTGTCCCCATCGCAATAATAATTGATAGAAAAGACTTCTTTACCCATTTCAAAGAAAAATATATAATTCTTCTTGGACTTTTAAATTCACTAAGCTACTTTCTACAGTTTGTCGGGCAGCAATGGACAACAGCCACTAAAACAGCTCTACTCACAAATTCAAGCGTTATTTTCGCAGCTATATTATCTTATTTTTGGTTAAAAGAAAGGTTGAACTACTTTAAGGCTTCAGGAATTATTATGGCATTTTTAGGTGTTTTTCTAATCGTTACAGGTGGAAGACTAGAAATTTTGCAAAGTGGCACTGTGATAGGTGATCTTTTTTGTCTCGTTTCAGGAGTATCTTGGGGATTTTATATTGTAATTTCTAAAAAGATTTCAAATCAAGAAAGCAATTCTCTTTCTTTTATTAGTGCAATGCTCATGTATACATTTCTTTTTACTTTAATTTTTTCTTTTCCTCTACTTGTTCCTGTTGATTTCAGCTTTGAAGTATATTTTGCAATTTTATATACAAGCATCTTTTGTACAATTTTACCTTTCCTCTTATGGTATGAAGGCTTAAAAACGATTCAAGCATCTTCCTCTGCTACTTATCTCCTTTTAACAATAATTGTAGCAGCAATTATTAGCATAACACTTCTTTCCGAATCTTTCACCTTAACATTGGTGTTTGGGGCTATTTTAATATGTGTAGGTATCTGGATAGTTGAAACAAAATAAATATTAGCAGTGCTAATGTCATTATAGGAAATTACGCTTTGTCTGTTAAACGTTCTAAATTTTTAGGATTAAATGTGAAACTTTTGTGGAACCTTAATAAAGGCGAAAAAATATATTTTGGAAAAATTGTTGTAATAAATGATATAACAATTATGTTCTCTACAACATCATAGCAACTAATATGGGGTAGTCCCATTTGCAAAGAATTCCAAATGAAATAAAAGATTTTTTTAACATAAAAAGAAATAATATACTCTTAGTAAAAGGAAAAGCTGGTTCTGGAAAAACAATATTTTCTCTTGAATGCCTTATAAATCTGGCAGAAAAGGGTTGTGGATTCTATTTTTCAACAAGAGTAGACCCAGAAACTGTATTAACTCAATATCCGCAAATAAGTGAACACGTTCCTCCGCAAAATATAATTGACGCTACTTTAACAGCAATTCCTCAAAGCTCAGATATTTACGAAGCAATCCAATATTCCACAGTCCCCGAATTTCTCCGTGAACTATATGCGAAACTAGATAAAATTAAAAACCAAGGAACTCCTGTTATCGTAATTGATTCCATAGATGCTATTTGTGAGACATTAAATATTTCTAACACGAAATTCATGCACACTTTTGCTGATTTTACACGGAAATCTGGAGCAAAAGCAATTGTGGTAACTGAGCAATCTGGAAGTACAAAACTGGATTATTTAGCTGATGGAGTAGTTTACTTAACACATGATATGATTGAAGGCAGAATATATCGTGAAATGTACATCGAAAAACTTAGATCTGTGAAAATAAGGAACCCAATTATTCCATTTACACTTATTGATGGAAGATTTACCCCAACACAATACGTTTTTCACACTGCAAAAGACGTTCTTAACAAAGGACAAAAATATTTTAAAAGATAATTTCCAAAATTCAACTTCCACCAGGCCTATATTCAACTGGATCTCTTTCACTTGACAAAGTAATCGGTTATGTTCGTGGAGGAAATCTTGTTTTATACGAATTAGAACCTTATGTTCCAACTATTACAATTATAGGGCTAGTGACACTTCATTCAATAGGATTCATCAGCAGAGGATGTAAAGTAATTCAAATCCCACCAAGCTACAGTCATGGTGAATTTGTATTAAAGTTCCTTAAAACAGTCTTAGGAGACAACATTAAGAATATAGAACTACTGATACCAGAAACATGTTCTATAGACAGTTTTTCGAAAAAGTTTCTCGAAAAATTGAACGAAATTAATAAAGATGGAAATTTATCCGCGATAATATTCTCTATTGATGCATTGGAAAGCGCGTTTGGAAGCGATGAAGCATTTCATATTGGAGCAAGAATCGTGGCAGAAGGAAGAAAAAATAACAATGTGATTATAGCATTTGGCCATGAAAGTTCAAAAACAAGAGTTTTATTTAGAGATATGGCAGAAAAAGTCATAAGAATATTTTATAAACATGGTTACGTTTTTATTTACGGTGTTCGTCCAAAAACACCTATTTACAACGTCTACTATAACCCAGAATCACAATATGTTGACGTAAGCCTTCTTGAAGTAGTTTAACAATTTTATCTCACATGAAAGTTAAAACAATAAAAATACCTGATATTTTCGATACTTTTTTATGAAAATGTCTTTTACTTTAAATATAATGATGCGTATTAGATCTATTCTTAGAAGGATAGTGCTAATTGTAACAGGTACTGTTTCTCTTGCAATAATTGTATCGTTAATTATTTCAGCGATTTATAGAATGCCTTTACGTGATGCTCTTGGAATAACTTTGATGGTGGAAGTTTTCTTATTATTTCTCCTATCTCTCGCTTTATTAACTGGAATTTCAGAGCGCATGGTTATCCATCAAGCATATACTAATCCCTTTATCCCCAAAGAAGTAAGAGAAAACATCATGAAAAAACATGGAAAAGATAGAGATACAGGAATCTTTGTATTCGTACTCGCACTAATTTTGCTCCTTATACTATTCCTATTAACACAACTTTGATACAATCCAGGTTCTAAGTTACGATACTCTCTCTAACAATTTTGAAATATATTGGTTGAAGGCGAAATGCTTGTTCCCCGTTTTTTCGATACATTTTTATTTAAAAAGAGTATTAAAACACTTGGGGAAATATATGAAAATTAAAGTCAGCCCTAAAAAAGTTGGGTTAATTGCTGGGGGAGCCATTCTCTTTACACTCTGCATAACATTGGCGATCTCAGCTATCTCACATGTATCTTTGTTAGATGCTTTTAGAAAAACTTTAGTCGGAGAAATAGTTGCGCTCTTTATTTTGGCCTACATTTCAATGGAAAAAGAACAAAAAAAATATTTACGCTCATGGATATATTTACGTTTACGGTTTTGAGCAAGCAGCCATGGGTAATCCTACCGTTACTCGTGAATTAATAAAACAAGCAAAAGAAAGATATAAACGGGAAAAACAAATTGATACAGGAATTTTCTTTGCAATATTGGCAATCGTACTACTATTCATTCTATTGTTGACAATACTGATTTAATAAACCTTACACTAATTTTTTACTTTTTCAACACATTTTAACAATCAGTTATGTTATAATTTGGACTTTTGTACTCTATTTTTCAAAGGGTATCGTTAAAGCGGCTGGTGCACCTATTCTCTTCCTAAATTTGCCGCTACTGGCAACAACTAGCACAACTATTGTGCAAACATATGGCAAGGTCTTTAATAGGGGTACTGATATGCCTAGAGGTTGAAGTCTGTATTGTAAAATTCTTATTCCTCCAAAAAGATAAGCACCTACAGTTGCATATATCGGGTTCCAAACAGCAAATATGACAAGTGCTATAGCAATCCATCCTTGACCAGCAGTCATTCCCTCTATCCAAGTAGGTGTGTACACAACTGATAAATAAGCACCACCAAGTCCTGCAAGAGCACCACCTATAAGCGTACAAAGATAACGGATTAAATAAACATCTATTCCCGCAGCATGAACAGCTTGAGGATTTTCACCACAAGCCCTGATAATAACTCCCAGCTTAGTTTTAAAAAGTATAAACCAAAGCAACACAACCAATACATATGATGTATATGTAACAGGATCCTGATTAAAGAAAGCACCAATAACTGGTATATCAGAAAGCAAAGGAACAGGTATTTTTCTTATTGTTACAGGAAGCGGTGTACCTATCAATCTTCTACCAGCAAGCGAACTTATACCAAGACCAAGCATTGAAAGAGCTAAACCAGATATAACTTGATTAGAACGTATAGAGATGCTGAGAAACGCATGTACACAGGCCAGTAAACAGCCAGTTAAAGTAGCTAGTAAAAATCCGAGAAGTGGATTACCAGTTACAAGTGTAATACCAAATGCAGTTACAGCTCCCACAGCCATCATACCTTCGACACCAAGATTAAGAATGCCACTTCTCTCAGCGTAAATTTCGCCCAGTGTAGCCAAAAGTAAGGGTGTTCCAGCACTTATCATCATAGTTAACAAATCAGTTACCCACTCCATGATACTACCTCCAAGAAATCTTGTATTTTGCAAGAAACTCGCTTGTAAGTAAACAAGCCAATATAATTCCATTGAAAATGTTAACTACGCCGAAAGGCAGTCCCATAGATACTTGAATAGCGTCACCGCCAACAAAGAGAATTGCTAGGAAAAACGCGGTTATAATTGAAAGAATTGGATTATTTCTGGCAAGTAGCGCAACTATTATTCCAGCGTAGCCATAGCCTGAGGAAATACTAGATGCATAGCGAAGTCTATGATGAACTCCAGCCACTTCGCCAACACCTGCAATTCCAGCTAATCCACCACTAATAATCATAGCTAATATAATTGCTTTTTCAACACTTATACCAGCATACCTAGCTACACGTTCATCTTGACCAGCAACCCTTAATTCAAAACCAATTGTTGTTTTAGTAAGTAAGAAATAAAGTAAAACAGCACTTACCAACGCAATAATAAGAGTAGGCCAATGTATACGTGTTTTAGGAATAGTTGGTAACCATGCTGAAATTGGAAATTTATTAGTGTAGGGGAACCCCCATTCTTCAGCTCCTTTCCAGGGTCCATATATGAGGTAATCAACGAAACAAGCAGCAATATAATTCATCATAAGAGTCGTTATAACCTCATTTGTTCCTAGTTTGCTTTTCAGAACAGCTGGGATAAAAGCCCAGGCTGCACCTCCGACAAAACCCAACAAAAACATTAGAGGTAATCTTGTGAATTCTGGAACGCTTAAAAATAGTGCTACCCATGTTGCAAGTATAGCACCAATAAGTAGTTGCCCCTCTGCACCAATATTCCATGTATTTGCTTTAAAAGCTATAGTGAGACCAATACCACAAAGCAAAAGCGGTATAAGCTTTGTTATTATCTCTCCCAATCTATGAGCTTTTCTAACTGTTCCAAAAATTTGAGCATAAGCATAAAGTGGATTAATGCCATAAATAAGAAAGATGAAAGCAGCTATTACAAATGCCAGTAATATGGCTACAATAGTTGCAATAAGTTCTATTTCAGGTGTCACCTCTCTTCTTTCAAGTCTCAGGTTTAACACCTCCCATCATCAAACCAATTTCTTCAACCTTTGCCTTCTCTGAATCAACAATTCCCATAAAAGTACCCCTATACATAACGGCAATACGGTCACTAAGCTGCATAATTTCTTCCAAATCTTCAGAAACAAGTAATATAGCAACACCTTTTCGACGAAGCTCAAGAAGCAATTTTCTTATTTCTTCGGTTGCAGCAACATCTAAACCAAAAGTAGGATGGAACGCAATAAGAAGCTTACATTCCCCTGAAGTCTCCCTAGCTAGTATAAGTCTCGCTATATTACCACCAGAAAGCTGCTGCACAGGCACATTTACGTTTGGCGTAACAATCTTATATTTCTCAATTAATTTTTCTGCAAGTTCTCTCGCTTTTCTTAAATCTAAAATCCCGTTTTTGGAGAAATTTGTATAGTTTTTTAACATTAAATTATCCATAACTGATAATGTAAGAACAGCTCCAACCCTACGATCATCAGGTATGTGAGCCACACCAAGCTTTATAATATCTGCTGAAGATTTATTTGTCACATCTTTACCTAAAATCACAACTTCTCCATCTTCAACCCTTCTTAATCCAGTGATAGCTTCAACAAGTTCTCTCTGCCCGTTTCCTGCAACCCCTGCAATACCAAATATTTCACCAGCTCTAATGGAAAAGCTAACTCCTTTAACAGCCAACAAACCTCTATCATCAAGAACACGTAAATTATTAACCTTTAAAACCTCTTCACCAAACACTACAGGCTCCTTTTTCAACTCAAATGTTACAGGTCTTCCCACCATTAACTTTGCTAATTCTAATTTTGTTATTTCCTTTGCAGGAACAGTTGCTATTTTTTTACCACGTCTAAGCACAGTTATACGATCAGCAATAGCAAAAACTTCTTCAAGTTTATGAGAAACAAAAACTATACTCTTCCCTTCCTCCTTCATTCTTCTAAGGACTTGAAAAAGCGACTCTACTTCAGAAGGAGTTAAAACTGTTGTAGGCTCATCAAGAATTAAAATTTCCGCACCTCTACATAAAGCCTTTATTAACTCTAATCTTTGTTTTTCTCCCATTGATAATTCATATACCATTGCATCAACATCTAACTCTAGACCATATCTTTCAGCTAACTCCTTAATCATGGATTGTATCTTATTTTTTCTCAATATTTTTCCAGGAAGTAAAAGAGCAAGGTTTTCAGCAACACTTAAATTATCAACCGTCTCGGGAAACTGTGGAACCCTTGCTATTCCAAGCTCCATAGCATCTTTCGGCGATCTTATCTTAACCTCTTCTCCTCTTACAAATATTTTTCCCTCATCTGGTCTATATAGACCATATAAAATATTCATTAAAGTGGTTTTTCCCGCTCCATTCTCACCAAGCAACGCATGAATTTCGCCAGGTTTTAAGTCAAAATCCACATGATCATTAGCCACCACGCCTGGAAAACGCTTCGTTATCCCTTTCATCTCTACAACTGTTTCCAATTCGTTTCCTCCCATGGATTCAGTCGCATTTTACACTGATGCTGACATCATACATGATAAATTTCCTAAATGACATATAAAAAAGAAGTTAGAGATATGTTTTTCGCTTTGTGAACTGCTATGTTATTTTGGAACGGTTGCAATTATGTTGTCAACAAACCAGTCGATTGTCCATAGTTCGTCGTGAGTCATTCTTCTACCAGCTTCAACTCTTAGGTTACCTTCGTTGTCGTAGATTGGCCCGGTGAACGGATCAAAGACTACGGTGTCTTCACTCATTTGCTCTAATCTCTTCATGACTAGCTCATAGACACTTATGTTTCCAAATTCTGGGTGATCGATGTAAGTGCTATTTAGTATAGGAATGAACTTGGGGTTTATTGGGACTCCAAATTCGCCACCGAGTTCAACAGCGCCTTCTCTAAGCATCCACCAATAGTCAACGTCTTCAAGGTTTGTTGAGTTATAGTAACCAGCATATATCTTACTTAATATGTCGGCGTAGATGACTTCCCAGTGAACTAGTTGACCACTTACACAGACATCGGGTCCAAAGCTCTGCATGGGGCTATAGTGACTGAAAACGTAAACAGGTTCACCAGCATCGTAATGTTCTTGAGCCACTTGAATTACGGTTGGTGAGTCTTCTGTAAATGCGAGAACGTCGCATCCCTCAGCTATTAAGGCTTCGGCTGCTTCTCTTGCTGCTGATGGGTTATACCAAGCATAAAGCCATCGTACATCTACTGTAGCATTCGGGTTTACTTCTTTTATGCCTAGAGCAAAAGCGTTGATATGTCTGACGACTTCAGGAATTGGGTGAGCAGCTACATATCCGATTTTGTTCGAGTTTGTTAGAGCGCCAGCCATAAGGCCATTAAGATAGTAGAGTTGATAGAACTCAGCAAAGTAAGTGCCAACGTTTGGAGCCCTCATGTAACCTGAACAATGGAAGAAGAGCTTATCAGGATGTCTTTCTCCTGCTTCAATTGTAGCATCCATGTAACCAAAGCTAGTGGTGAATACTACATCGCATCCCTCTTCCGTGATCAGGCTGTCTATGATTCTAGGTGCATCTGCTTCTGACACCGATTCGACATAAACTGTTTCAAGCCATGGGAATATTTCTTCGCAAAATAGCCGTCCTTGATCATGAGCATGTGTCCATCCATAATCTCCAATTGGACCGACGTAAATGAAGCCGGCTTTTATTGTCTTTCCAACTATTACCTCTTTTTCAACGACTCTCGGTGTAAGGGTATAACATACTGCATAACCCACTATTACGCCAATTATTAACGCTACAATTATTACTGTGGTTGCTTCCTTTTGCATGATTTACCCACTCCCCTTTGGCATGATAATGTTAATTATTTTCTGATATTTATACTTTATTTGACATAAAAATGTATATAAATGATCTAACATAAGCTACAAATCTTAATCGAAAAAACAAGTCAAAAATACTCGTATGTCATAAACTAATTTCAGCTTTAATTTTTTTAAAATTTTCTAAATACCAATTTTTCTTCTTCTAATGTTTGCAATGTTAATAACAAATTTAAGTAAACGAAGTTATTATCAATTTATACTTATAAATTGTCCAACTAATTTTTTCAATTTTTAATAAATATATTTTTGTCAAAACCCTTTACCTGATTGCCTGTTATTGTCGAAAACGCTACAGAAGACCGTCTATGCAATTTCATGTGTAAATTATGTATGAAAAGATGTTGGTAAGAGAAAATTATTACAAAAATATGATTTGAAGCAAACTTTAATTTATATCTCTCCTAATTTACTTGTTGTTAAAATGACGGGGAAACCGATGTCAAAAAGAGGATTAATATTTAACATACAAAGACTCTCAATTCATGACGGCCCAGGAATT
>DXJG01000007.1:0-107512 GCA_019056805.1 Candidatus Baldrarchaeota archaeon
TATTCTGGAGGAGTAACATCAAAAGCCGGATTACGTATACTTAAGTTTGGAAAGTCTTTTATAAATTCTTTTGGTGCTACTAAGGTTGGATCTCGTTCCTCGATTTCTATTAGTTCTCCTAGCATTGTTTCTTGGCTGAACTTGTAGGTTCCAGCTGTTACGAAAACTCTAACTCTAGCTTCATGTGCAGCTAGTGCTATAAGAGATGATCCGATTTTGTTTATTACTGCTCCGTTTGCTGCTATTGCTTCTGCCCCTAAAATAACTTTATCGACGTCTTTCATGAAGAATCTAGCTGCTGAATCTACTATTAGAGTTGTAGGTATATTTATTTCATTTAGTTTATTTGCCATTATTCTTCCTTGAAACTCTGGTCTTGTCTCTGTAACAATTACTTTGATGTTCCTGTCTTTTGCTGCTCTTTCTATTACTTTGAAAACTGTTGTGCTAAACCCGTGTGTAAATATTATGTCTCCATCTTCTATTCTACGTGAAGTTATCTCGGCTATTTTTTCAATGGATGTTTTGATACGTTCTCTAAATTGTAAAATCTCTTCGTACACTTTTTTCTTAGCTTCCTCAATTTCTACTCCTTCTTCTTCAGCCTTTTTTATTCTATAGAGAGCAAAGCGTATTCCGTTCGCTAACAACATCGTTGTTGGACGAGCCTTAACTAATATCTTACCGGAATTTAGTACCTCATCATAGAGTTCACTTAGAGATCTAACTTTTGAATTTATAATCGCATTGGCTAAAGCTTTTAGAGCTATTATGGTTACTCCGGTGGCTCCATGTATTTTTCTCTTTTTTATTTCCTCTGCTGCCTCAAATATTTCAGGAAATATACTAACCACCTTTAATCACCACAGCTCTCACAATATCCGAAACCCTACGTAAAGTATCTAAGTGTTGTAAGCTAATGAACCTTTTAAATAATACTCCAAATTAACATACTTTACATATTTGTACTGTTAATTACCATTATTCTTCTCCTTTAACATATGGATAATCTTCTTATGGATTAGAAATGTACTATATCTTGCAAAGATTTTATTGTCGGGGATCTTATGGAGTTAAAAAATTTGAAGGTTGAACTTATTTGGTTTGATAGTATGGGTGCTAAGAGTAGTTGTATCTTTATTGAAACACCAGATGTTCGTATACTTGTAGATCCTGGTGCTTCTGGAATGCAACCAAGCTATCCCCTTCCAGATCTTCTTAAACGCTACTATAATTTGAAAGCTCATAAGGAGATTGAGAAAGCAGGGCGAAAAGCAGACATAACGATAATTACTCATTACCACTATGATCATCATACTCTGCCTTCAAGTAGAATGCTTGATGCGGATGCTCTCTACAGGAAAAAGAAGATTCTTGTGAAAAATCCTAATATGTATATAAATAGTTCGCAATGGGAACGGGCAAGATTCTTCTTTAACGAAATGCTTGAAAAATATGGAAAGAAGGAACTTGATAAGAGTCTTGCAGACCCGGGAAACATGAGCTTCCCTGATCCAATGGAGGAACTTCCACTTGCCTCTAAAAAGGACTATGGAGACTATAATGCTCGTAAAAAAGAACTTATTGAAAAGGGTAGAAAGTGGTTTAGAAAGCTTTGTGATATGTGGATTTCGAATCCATGGGTTCCTGAAATTAAGCTTCAAGATGTGGAAGTAGAGTTTGCTGATGGAAAAACTTTCAAGTTTAATGACACAATTGTAAGATTTACGAATCCTTTGTTTCATGGAGTAGAGTTTGATAGAGTTGGCTGGGTAATAGCTTTCACTGTTGAATACGGTGGAGAGAAAGTTTTGTTTTCCTCTGATTTACAAGGTCCTGAGATAGAGGATTATGCTGCATGGATAATAGATGAAAACCCAGATTTCCTAATCCTTGATGGTCCGCCCACTTATCTTTTCGGATACATGTTGAATCGAATAAATTTGAATAGAGCTGTAGAAAATCTTTGTTGGATAATTTCAGAAACAAAAACTCCTACAATAATTTATGATCATCATTTGTTAAGAGATGCAAAATATCGTGAAAGAGTAAGCAAAGTGTATGATGTAGCAAAAAGAGAAGATAAATATGTTTTAACAGCAGCTGAGTTTTTGGGCGAAGAACCCATGATAATTAAAGCTATTAAATGGAAAGAAAACGAAGAAGAACTCGAAGAATATATAAAAATGGCTCAAAAAGAAATGGAAAGTTTCATACGAAAAACTAAACAAAAATAAAAAGGGTTGGGTTATTGTTTTGAGGGTTTAACTAGACTTTTTTCCATTGCTGCTCGCTTTCTTTTGCGCATAATTACTATAGCTACACCGATTATTGCCACAGCAATTATTACGAGGTACATTAATGGTATTTCTCTTGGTGGTGGTGCTTCTTCTCCTGGTTTACCTATTGTTGGTATCCAGCCAGCCAAGAATTCTGCTAATGAGCTTACTATTGTTTTCTTTTGTTTGCCGGAGTATACTACTACTTCAGGGTCTTCGTAGACGAAGTATCCGTCCCATTTCGGAAATCCTACGCTTAGGAAGTACATGGTACTTTGGAATGTCCATCCGCCAACGCTTGTTTCAGATTCGTAGTCTGTGTACGTTGCAACGAAGGTGCTTAGCGGAATTGTGTGAGTTGAAACGTTGCAAACCATGCTTAGGTTTCCGCCCCAGATGTATGTGTCACCCATGTTTACCTCTGCAAACTTTAATCCACTAGTGTCTAGTGAAATTCTTGATGCTTCTACAATTTCATCTGGGGTTATTGGTGTTCCATCTTCACTTACTACTTCCCAGCTTCCACTTGTTTCTGCGTAGATGTAATAGTTGAGTGATAAGCTTAGGTTTTCTAAAACGGCTATGCCCGTTGGTAGGTCTAGATCCCAGTTTCCTATATGTTGGTCTATCTTTATGCGAGCCTCTGTACTATTTGTTGCTGTTGAGTTTTCTACGTAGAAGTGTAGTTTGAAGGATAGTTCTTCAAGTGAAGCGTCTACCGGGCGTTCTTGGAATGTGCGGAGATCTGTGCCATAAATTTCTTCACCATACCATGCGTAGTAGCTTCTTCCAAACGGGAACATTGTACCATTAATGTCAAGATATGAAACACCGAATTCTACGCTTTCGTTTATTGGAAGTGTTAACATTCCGGTTTCATTGTAGATGCCAAAGGCTTCTCCGGGAGTAACGAATATTACATTGCCTACAGCTTCAGGTATGAAGTAATGAGTAGCCTCGTCTTCATCCATGATCAGATTGTCATTTGTATCGTTGTAGATAAATATACCTGCGTATTCGTATCTAAGATCTACATGGTAGGATTGGAAGGTTTCATTTTCTCCTGTTGAAACCCAGTATGATTGTTGGAAGCCGAACCAGAGCCATGTCCAAGTGACTTCTTCTTTAACCCAGTCCCAACCTTCTTCTTCAGCCTTTTTGAGGTAGTCTTCCCATGTCATGTTTCTTGCCATTCTTGCAATGTCCCAGTATCCTGATTTAGGAGCATTTCTCTCGGTGTCCCAGAGAGTTTCATTTATTATGGCCATCGTCTCTGGTGAAACTGGTGTCATGTTTGTGTAGAACCAGTAGTATGTTTCATTCCATCTGTTCCAATAGGTATTGGTGGATGTTCCCATCCAAGCATTTACAATTAATTCATCGCCGGGTATTACTGGGTTTGGATCGTACACTATATTAACGTCAAGGCCATTTACTGTTTCATTCCAGCCGAATTCTCCAACATATACCCTCTTAACATAGAATTGATCATCTGTTGTACTTAGATCTCCATCTAAGTCTAGTGCACCAGTTGTAGGATCTATTGTCCACTTTCTGTAACCCCAAAGACCCCATTCAGGGGATCCAACAATTACATCCCAAACTTCGTACCTGTAGGAAACATCGCCCCACCGAAGTTCTTCAAGATGCCAAGTCACGGGGTAACCCCAAGAGAGACGAGCTACCTTGATATGCTCAACATATAGATTTGTTGTGTAATTTACACCATTTACCGTTATATTGTATATTGGGAATTCATATTCGTAAGAGTAGAGGTCATTATAGTATCTTGGCGGTATAGTGTACCACCATTCTGGGTGCAGAAGCCAGTTGATCGGTATTAGATCGTACCATGCACCTGACACTGTGTAAATACGGTAGTAGTCATACATTAGATTTATTGATCTATACTCGTTTATCCATACTGTTGTATTGTAGGTTTCACCGTTCCATGTGAAGGTTTCTGGTCCAGGATATTCATATCCGCCTAGTTCTACGGTCACTATTCCTATAAACTCGTAGTCTTCTAAGCTTTCCAGATCTATTCTGGAACCGTTAAGCAGATACAAAACATAAGTATTGTTTTCCCAGTCATATTCTGGTTCAGGGATAACTGTGTAATATATGGTACCACTTACGTTTACTTCAAAAAAGACAACCCTTAGATGACGGGATACATCTAGGAGTGTTCCATTAAACAGAGTAACATTACCAGATTCAGTGGTGGAATCGTAGGTGAAATAGTCAACATATAATTTTATTAGGCTTTCTCTATCGTATGATCCCTGGTTTGTCAGATTTCCTATGAATATTGCAAATCCTATTTCTTCGATATCCCAACAATCTATTCCAGATACCTTCGTGTATAAGCCTTGTCCCTTTGTAATGCTATAGGTCACACCATCTACGATAATGTATCCTGTCGTAGCACCCTCATAATCGTAATGAATAAGGTACAAGGAACCATTTACTAAGGCGTAATCGTCTTCAGGAACTGCTCCACCCTCGCTCTTTGGCTGCTGTAGGCACCACCATGAAAGCCATTCGTACTCGTCACTTACACCTTCATATGGAAGCTCTACTCTTTCTTCTCCCACTAAGGTGTAATACCAAGATCTTTTGAACCATTCGGGTACAATTATGGACTTTCCATTGTATTCCCCGACATAATATGCTGATGGATATTCGATGTAGTATCTTTTACCATTTCTTTCAAAGTAATACATGTACATATAGTCGTAGTCATACCTTACGTAAATCTTTGTTCCGTTTTCAAGTAGAATATAGTATTCCTGTGCTATGTAGTCCCAGTCTATCCACCCCTTTGTAAGGTTAACCCATGTGGTTCCATTGATAACGGTAAAGTAACCACCAAACTCGACTGGTACTCTGCCGATCTTCTCAACGTTTAAACAATAATTGTAGTCTGCTAACCATATAATTTCTCCATCTAGAGTAATTATGAAGTAGGCTTCTTCAAAAATACTCCACCATGGCGAACTCATATACGTTGTAATGTTGTAAGTCTCGCCAGTAGTTTCGTCGTAGATTGTTGCATTATATATGAATGCATGGTATGCTTCATATACGTAAATCTTTGTTCCGTTTTCTAATATGTAGTAGCGTTTGTATTCGTAGGTTGTTGGATCCCATTCTTCACGTAGCAATCTGTATTCGTATTCGTATCCGTTCCAGAACTTTATTTCTTTTAACGGTAGTTTTTCGCCGTTTATTAATATGTAGGGCTTACTTAAGATGAGATATTTCTTGCCATTTGATGTTTCTGCATAGTATCTTGTCTCTGGGTTGGGTATGTATACTTCAACGCTTCCATTATTAATGGTATAGACTTTGCTGTATGCCCAGTCTTCTAAAATATGTTCTCCCCATGGTTCAGTATAATCTGGACCATATGTCCAGTTAAGCAAGTTAACACTAAAACTGTATCTTTGGTCATTGGCGTATTCGGTGAAACTCATATTCACTTGAATGAGATACTTTCCATCTTCTGTGGCGAAAGCACTATAATTGTTTACAATAATATAGGTTTCGTTTACGACTGTGTCTTTGTGATGCCAGTCTAGCCACATATTTATCCATTCACCAGAAGTCTGGTTGAAAGAGTAGTGTTCCCAATGCCATCCTTCAACTTCTTCCATCGTACCTGTGGTCTCATTCCATATTTCGTACGTACCATACTCGTAGACCTCTTTGTTAGTTTGATTGTAAACTATTATTTCTGTGGTGTTTTCTCTTAGATTTATTGTTGCAATTATTTCCAAGTTGCTCCATATAGTTTCATTTTCGCTCCAATAGTAATTCCAACAGTTGAATCTAACTCTTATTCCATCGACATCGGTTACAAGCTGACTGCCACCTTCCATTTCTACTTCAACTATAAACCATTGGCCAGGATTAGTCGCAAAATACCAAGTTCCAGAAGTTGCTCCTTCTTGATCTCTAATTCTAACATTAATTACTGGTTTCTCTACGGAAAGTTGATGTGCATTTTCATATATCCACTCCCAGTCTCTTGGCCATATCCTCCACTGACTACTATATACGTAGTAGTCTATCCATAGGTTTGGCCCAGGATTTCCTATGAACTTCCCTTCAAATTCTAATATGATTTTATTATCTTCAACGGTTTTTGTGCCGCTTATTAGCTCGTAGAGCCGTAATTCAGAGGGTACCTCCTCGATTTTCCAACCTTCCACATAGTCAATGTATTGTCCCCATTCATCCTCTTTTAGTGTTTCATTCCAGTATTGGTAGAGCAGATAATAGTTAAAAGTACCGTCTGTATTATTGTAGAAGAGAAGCAAATTGGGTGAAGCCCAGTCTGTTGTTTCTACCTCATAATATTCTCCTGTTGTTTCGTCCCAGTAAACTCTTGTTACATTTATTTCTTTAGCAATAGTTACCCATTGCTCCATTAGATATGGTCCAAACACCCACTCCCTTGTTATTATTGTGGCATTTGGATCCCAAACATATGTGTCTAGGGTTTCATTGTATACCCAGCCTCCATGATATACCCTGTATTCTTCATGCCACCCCGTCACATTAACATAGGTCCTCAAGCTATATGGAAGACGAATTACTATGCTGGCGTTTCTAAAATCAGCATCAGATATCCCGGTTATGTTTAGTCTTATGATAAATGTTTGGTTGATTCCAACACTACGGATTAATTCATAGTCTGTGTTTAATATTTCTGCTAGGTACGTACCACCATACATCATGTCAAAGTATACTGCTACTTCGTCCCATGGACCGCCTATGGCGACCTCTTTGTATAAGCTTAGTTCACTGTCCCAATAATAGTACGAGGATGTACTAATGTAATTGCTTTCATTGTCAAAGATGTTTAGATAGACATTGTATATTCCTTTTGGAGTTAGGTCGTTAAACTGGCCTGTTATTACGAAGTTATATTGATCTGGGGTTTCAATTAGGGTTGTTTGACTTTGATTCAATGTAAAGAACTCACCCGTAGTACTGCCGTATGGGTCTGAATAGTTATAAATAGAGGTCCATGTAGACCAATCATTCGATGAGTAATCGTAGTAAATTGATAGATAGGCGGATATATTTACGGCCCACATATTCCAAGATAGATCTATTGTTCCAAGTTCGGTGCCTTCTTCAAATAGGAGTTTGGGAATTGTTATGTTTATCATTACAGGTGCGTTTAATTCAATCCATGTGTCTGGTGTAACCAAATACCAGGTTTCGGTTGTTGTGTTGTAGCAGAATATGTCGTAATGTGCTTTGGGGCCAAACTCCCAGCTTATGTCTCGGTATGTCCAGTTCCATCCCCATGTTTCGTTGTATAGTCTCCACCATACTCTTATCTCGGGTGGTAAATTCATTACTGATGGGTCGACATAAATTGCGTCTTCAGTTTCATAGTATAGTAGCTCACTGAAGAACGGTATGATATGCAAGGTATACGTTGTATCAGCTAGCCAATTTCCTATGATTATTTTGAATCCTACAAAGTTTAAGCTGGCATTTCTTGCTCTTTCTATAGCGTCTCTTGCGTCAAAAGGCACTGAGCATTCTGGGGTCCCAAAGTCATATGACTGATAGGGTTCAACAGGGTTAAGTTCATCATTATAAAAGTCTATAAGTACTGATTCGATTGTCGCTCCGTTGTCTATGGAGGCATTAAATCCAGTTAAAAATTCAATTGCTCTTAGTTCTGCTATTATTAAGATTTCTACAGTACCGCTATCCGCGCTTGTGTTGGAGAATGTTATAAATAGTTCTCCTTCGATGAAAGAAGCATTAAAGAAGGCTAAAACTCCTAATTCCTCATTGTAGAATATATATACATTTGGCTCTCCTTCTTCTCCTTCTTCTGGTGGTGGATATTCTGCTCCGCCTGCTTCTACTCTAAAGTGGTGCTCTGTGTTTTCAGTCCAGTCTCTTATGGTTACCGTAAACTTAACACAAGTTGCTCCAATGTCAGTTGCTCTTACAGCTATTTCTTCACCGTTTATACTTATGGTTGTTCGATCTGTGCCTATGTTGGTGACTGCATAAGTATCTAAAACGTTAAATGCATCATCACAAAGATGTATACTTAATGAATCAATTATGGCGCCGCCGTCGATGCTTAGTGACAGTTCTTGTAGTCCCCTTACACCGTCAAGTGTGACGTAAATTAATAAATCTACAGTTTCACTGTCTTTTGAACTATTTTGAAAAGTGATTTCAAGCCCGTTTTCAATTAATGTATAATTGAAATAGTCTAGTGGTTTTCCTTCAGCATAATAGTCTACCATTATTACGGGGCTTTCTCCTTCCTGTTTTGGTATCATTGCCGAACTTAAGTTAATACTCGAAAGAACTATTAGTACACAAAGTATCACTGAAAAAAGAGGCTTAAAACCTATTTTATTTACCATTTTCATTACTTTTCCTCCAAAGTCATAACATTTATTATTACCTATTGTTGTATTATCTACTACTATAATTTAATTCTGGTAATGAAAATGTACTAGTTTGTATATATAAAAATTTTTGCAACGCGATGTTTTAGTAACATGTTATAACAAAAAGTTATCCTAGTAGTCAATGTAAGTCCGAAAACCACTCAAGAAATTAATAAATAATAATTCACAATTTACTGTTCATAAATCGAAACCTTATTATAATATGTATTACCACAAGTCTATATCTTAGTGAAAAATAAGTCAATTCACTTGAAATCCCGAGTGAATTGAGGGATAAAAATGAATGAAATATTAATTTCAGCTGTTTTGATCCTTTTACCTAATATTTTAATAGCTTTGATTGTCCTTTTGATGAGATATACTCGTTTTAAAGAAATTGCATTGCGTACAGGAATAGCCTTCTCTGCGTTTTGGCTAATATATTGTATTGGCTCAAGTATAGTTTTCAATTTGATCGGAGTTGAACCGAACTTAGTTTATTCTTCCCGAGATTTTTCAATATCAAACTTAAAGACTCTTGCAACTTATGTAGTATCTCTAGCAATATACTCTCTCACTTTGACAATCACTTACCCGGTTTTCATGTTCCCATTTGTTTTCTTCCTTGCTCCTATAATAGCCGTTTTAATTCTACTTTACGCCGTTAGAGGAAGAGGAATAAAAGAAATAACTTTTTGGATCGATTTAAAACCCAAAAGATTGATGGGGTGGGATGAAGAAAAAGAGGTTTTGAAACTTTTAATAGCTCTTCTACCTGTTTCTCTATATTTCTTAACATCATTACTACGAATATTGAAATACGAGGAAGATCCGCTTTCGGTTGGTAGTACCTTGTTGGGCTGGGTACTTGAAATTTATATGCTTTTTCTTTTATCTTTCATAGTGGCGGTGAATCTTCTTTATACTTCTCGTGTTTATCACGGAAACAGGTTTGTAGGTGAAACTATTAGAAGAAATACCTTCAATAATCTCTTATCTATAAGTATTGTGCTTTCGTCCGTAAGTCTTATACTTTTTGTACAAATTTTCAAGGGAATCATCTACGTTTTCATATACTTCTCACTATATTACATTGCGATAACTATTATTTTCCTTTCATTCTTCAAAGTAATGGAACCAACTTCCGTGTATATCTTTGCTAAAATTCTAACTTTTATGAGAGATGAAAATAAATTCCAAAGAATATTTGAAAAAAGAACGCTTGTACTAGGCATTATAGTTGGTATAGTGGTTACTTTAGCTTCTCTTTTCTGCACATACGCTTTTATATCGGTTTATTGGAGCTACGTGAATATAGATCTAGATGCCCTTTTAGGTGAATGTTCTTTAGATAGCAGCCCCTCCCTGGAAATTTTGGAAATTTTAAACATACTTATTTCTTTAGGATCTTTACAAAGATTTTTTGAAATAGCAATTATAATGTTTCTTATCTATGCGCTCAGAAATATGGTTAAAATAAAATTTTTCATAGCTGGCATATATGTAGGCATATTTAAGGTATTTGCTGACTATCCCCTTTTACAGCGCGCAACTAAAGCTTGGACTACAACTGTATTTTCAAGTGCGAACATTGGTTTCGTCAACATTTTAGTTCCAAGGTTTGCCTATCTAGGATTGACAACTTCTTATCTGGGTTCATCTGTCTATCAATTTATAGTCATACCTATACTTCTCCTTAAACTTTTAGCAACACTCTTAGTTTTTACTGTTTTAGTTTACTTAAAATTTGGTAAACTTGTTCAGTTTATCGATGTTGAAGCTGGACATCAAATAAAATATATATGTGAAGTTGAACCTGACTATATTACTCCTAACTCGTTGATAAAACTGAAAATAGCAAAAATATTTGAAGAAAAAATTCCAGAAGATCTTTTACAGATCGTAGAATTCTTTAAGACAAAAACATACACTTTTCAAGAATTAAAAGAAAAATTAGGCATGCCTGATGAAAAATTAAAGAAAATTCTCCGATATCTGCATGAAAATTACATTATTGACATTTACGACTGCGAATTTAAAATAGTTACACCAGCACCAGTGATAGAAGGAATATATATTGTGAATACAGACGGTATAGCTCTGTACAGTAAGTCATTTGGTGAAGTAAAAGTCGAACCTTTATTGATTTCAGGTATGCTTTCAGCAATAACTAGCTTCGTTAAAGAAACAACAAGAAGTCAACAATATTTGCAAGCTATTGATCACGGTGATGTCGTTCTCATGATAGAATATGGAGATGGATTTTTCGTCACCCTTTTGGCGAACAGAGAAACCCCTGAAATTCGTATGAAATTAAGGGAATTTGTTAGGCGATTCCAAGAAAAATACGGTGAAATTCTCAAACGATGGAGTGGAGATCCCGGTGAATTTGAAAATGTTGAAAAATTAGTCAATGAAGTTTTTGAAATCACATCTACTAGTGAAGAAATAACCACTACCTAGCTTAAATCAACACATATTATTTTGTTAAGTTTTTGTAGAAATTTGGTGTCATCTTATTTCAAAAGATTTATAAGACATTTGAAGGATGTTGATTCCTCTCCTTTTGTTAAAAGGCGAGAAAATTTGGAGTTGAGGCATTTTGGGTTTTAAAGAATTAAATATTGGAGACAATGTTCTATCAGCAATTTACACGATGGGCTATGAAGAACCATCACCTATACAAAAAGAGACAATACCATTGATTTTATCTGGAAGAGACGTAATAGGACAGGCGAGGAGTGGAAGTGGAAAAACAGCGGCTTTCGGTATACCTTTAGTAGAAATGACAGACCTAGCGGATCATAATGTTCAAGCTTTAATACTTACACCAACAAGAGAACTGGCAGAGCAAGTATCGAGGGAAATAGCTAACATCGGAAGAAAAAGAAGAGTAAAAGTATATGCCATTTATGGTGGCGTACCCATTGGACCTCAAATGGAAAAATTACGGAGAGGAATACATATACTTGTTGGGACTCCTGGACGTTTACTTGATCATTTACGGAGAAGGACATTAAATCTTCGAAATGTTAGAGTGGTTGTTTTAGATGAGGCTGATAGAATGCTTGATATGGGCTTTATAGACGATATTTCAACAATTCTTTTCCATGCAAAAAACAGAAAACAAACGTTATTATTTTCTGCGACTATGCCTTACGAGGTAATAGAATTATCAAGAAAGTATATGAAGAACCCTATAGCTGTAAAAATTTCTCGAGACGAGTTAATTGTTGAACATATAGACCAATATTATGTTGAGACAAGTCGAAAAAATAAGTTAGAAGTTTTAATGAGAATCTTAGATGAACATCATGGGAAGAAGATCATGGTTTTCTGTGCAACAAAGAGAAAGACAACGCATGTCGCTTGGAAACTGAGAAAATCAAGATACTCTACACTTTGTTTGAATGGAGATATGACTCAAGGTCAAAGAAACTGGTCAATGGCAGTCTTTAGAGAACCAGGTAGCAAAATACTTGTAGCGACCGACGTAGCTTCCAGAGGAATAGATGTACCCACGACAGATTTGGTGATAAACTTCGATATTCCAAGGAATTTGAAAGATTATGTTCATAGAATAGGTCGAGCAGGAAGATTTGACAGAAGAGGAAAATCTATAACACTAATAACACAAGAAGATCACTCATTCTTAAGAAGAATACTTAGATCTAACAAAATGGAAAAATACTATTTCAGCGGTAAACGTAAATTTGATAAACGTAGATTTTAAACACGTATTTTCGCTTAATTTTAGCCATGCGAAGGGTAGATCGTGAAGAACTATCCTTTGTATTTTAGCTAAACTTTATTTTATAATTTGGTGGAGATGACACATTTTTAATTTAAATGCAACCATATTTTGTCTTTGTGATTAAAAATGGGTAATTTGGTATTCTTAACATATTTGGTAAGACGAAAGAAATTGAAGATTCTGTAACTTTTACATTGTGATATTTAAGAAAGTCGCAATTTTATCAAAAAATTTAAGTATTATCGCATTAAAATTTTTATGCATCTCCAGATATTTAGTTCTTGGAGATGTGAGACGTGTTTCACCCTGATTTTAACAAGAAGGCTTCTCCAACAACTAAATTAATATCTATGCTTCTGCTTTTAGCTCTTCTCTTAACCTACTGCTACTATCCAGCGACATTGTTTACGAATACAAACTATCCGCAAACTACCTCCCTACTAATTTATAGAGACAATGAAACCACTGATAGCTTGACAAAGGTATCTTACGATGACGAAAATTTACAAGAATGGTTAAGTTCACTTAGAAGCTTAGAGGTTCCAGCAGGATCTCCAATGGATATTTATCCCGTTAGGGAGAGCATAGCTGTTGATTTATGGCCGGGAATCTATTTTCCGGAGGATGTTGAAATTTATAAGCCTCTTATAGAGGATCTTCATGCTCAAGGAATAAAATATATGATTTATAGGAATTTTTACATGGTTACTGATGTAAACTACACTTACCTATGTGAGTATTATCCTGGTTTCAATGCATCGAATGCTGGTTTTATAGATTTAGATGGAAACCCGTATATAGTAGATTATGATCCCTACGGTACACCAATATTTAGAGCTTCAACAAATAGACCTTATTGGCAAAGTTTTCTCATAAATTCAACGAAATTAGCTATCGATGCTGGTGTAGATGCTGTTGTTTTTGATGTTGGATTTGGACATTATCCTCCAAATGAGTTAAATTTTGATCCAGATAGCATTAAAGATTTTAGAGAATACCTAGCAGAAAAATATACTTCAGAAGAATTGGCTTCAAAATTTAATATTTCTGACATTTCTACATTCGATTTTGGGCAGTATCTTAGAGATCTAGGATATAATGCTAGTAGTTTAAGGGAAGCTTTAACGCAAGGAACATCATTGGGATACTATGCTGATTTGTTATGGTCGGAGTGGTGTGAATTTCATCTTAAAGTTTTGGTGGAGTTTTATAAGAGACTTTATACCGAGGTAAAAGAATATGCTCAAAGTAAAGGACGAGATTTCTATGTTTTCTCCAATATTTATCATGGTCTTGATCCCCAGTACAATATACTCTATTTGATTAATTATGTGGATGGTATCTATGCAGAAATTTTCTTTGATGATTTACAGTATCCAAATAGAACTCCAGCAACAGTTTATAAGGTAGCTTATAGTTTAGGGAAACATTATATCCCTATGACTTCTCCATCCAACGATTCGGAACTATATCCATTATATATTGCAGAGCTTTTTGCATGTGGCAGCTGGACGGGTGGAGCAGGAAACTATACTCCATATTTCCTTTTTGTTAACTCGCATCCTGAACTATTCAGTAAGGAACAGGACGGTGAAATAGGACTTGTTTACTCTTTAGCTTCAAGTGAAAACTATAGTTCATTTGAGGGTGCCTTTTACCTTCTCTCTGATACCCAGCGTAGTTTTGATGTTATTGTTTTTGGAGATAATAAGTGGTTTAATGAAAGCTTGACATTAAATGACTTGTTAAAGTATAGAGCAATTTTACTACCTAATACTGGTTATCTTACAGATGAACAAGTTGAATTGCTTCTGAACTATGCTGAACAAGGTGGTATTCTAATAGGCATTGGAAGTGTTGGAACACGAAATGAAACCGGGGAAATTGTCAACTCAGAGACTCGAACAACGTTTATCAGCCTTTTTAATGGTAGCATAGTTTCTTATGGAAGTGGAACAGTTATTTCATGGACCAGTGATATAGCTTTACAGTACTTATTGCAGAGAAATACAACACTTTTAGAAGAATTTGAAAATAGATTAAGTGAAGTGTTTTCTCCCGAAATCATAACAAGCTTTACCCACAATACCACTATATTTCAATACTGGGATCCTGAATCTAATGCTATGATCTTTCATTTCTTAAATCGTGAATATGACTCCAAAAACGATGTAATAACACCTCAACACGATGTGAGCTTTAAGTTTACTTTAAGACCTGAATTGGACGGTCTTCCTCTTGAAATAAGATTTTATTCACCGAATGACTATTTCGAAGGAATAGAGTTGACTTACAGCTCAGATCCTAATGGATATGTGGAAGTAACAATTCCGAAAGTACATATATGGGGTATTTTGCGTGTGGAAGCTAAGAAAAAAGCAGTACAAGAAGATTTAGTAATTAACAGTCCAACCGTGCTTAAGGATCAAGTTATAGTTTTGAACGGTAACCTATTAGTTAACTCAAAGTTGACATTGGAGAATGTTATTTTAAAGATGAATAGTTCCCTTGACAGGGTGTTTCGAATAGAAGTTTATGAAGGAGGAGAACTTGTTATCAAAGACTCTGTCATTACTGCGTATGATCCAAAGTATCACTATTATGTTAAGGTGAATAAGGGCAGTCGGTTCTATATGGAGAATAGTGAGTTAAGCCATGCTGGTGTTTGGGGACCTATGTATGCTGGAGGGCTGTGGATAAACACGGATGATGTCATAATCTTAAACTGTACAATACATAGTAATTATGACTATGGAATACATGTATATAATGCTTCATACGTCGAGATAATAAACTGTAAAATTTACGGCAACAATATAGGAATATACTTGCTCAATTCATCTTTCGTAACCATCTCTAAATGTAACATTTACGATAATTCAATTGGTATCTACGAAAAGGGAAGCTACTATTCTACAATCAAACACAGTCATATCTCAAATAATTTATACTGGGGAATAACAATTTGGGACTCTCTATTCCCATTAATATCTGATAGTACCATTCATGATAGTGTCCATGATGGAATTATCATTTGGTACTCGTTTTTCGCAAAAATTTACAACTGCAAAGCTTACAGTAATGAAAATGGTTTTAACATACGATACACGCCTTTAGTGACAGTTTCAAGTAGCGAAGTGTATAACAATGAGGAGGCAGGCTTGTTTTTCTTCCATGTTGAGCTTCTGTATGGTCATCCGTTGGCAATTCTTGATTCTCTTGGCACTATAGTTGCTAACAGTTTTTACAATAACACATATGGCATATACATGTTGGAAAGTGAAAAAACTAAGATTGAAGCTTGCAATATACTTGATAACACGTGGGGAATATATGTTGAAGGAACTACTCAATGCACTTTCATTTTCCGTTCAAACTTCATTGATAACACCGATCACATTTATGTTGATGAAAAGGCTCAAGGAAAAATTCAATTTGACAACATAACAATTGGAAACTACTGGGATGACCACAGTGGAGAAGATGCTGATGGTGATGGTATTATTGATACACCTTATACTATTAACTCGGTAGATAAAGACTATAAGCCGCTAGCTAATCCAGTTACTATCGTAAAAATAGAAGATATATATGGGCCTATGATCACGGACATTCAAGTCGTGAAAGAAGAGGGAAATGAAAATTACAATTTAACAATATCTGTTAATGTCACTGATGATTCTTGGTTAAGTTGGGTTTTAATGAACGGAACAATACATAATTTGCCGGGTGGAGAAAACTATCCTTTGATGCGTATAATGGTATATTTCTACGATCCCTTTGCTACTATCTTAGGCTATGATAGGTCAAACTTCAATCTTCTTCCATCAGAAGGATATCCTCTCAAAACATGTACAGCTTCAACTCAGTTCACTTTTCCTCTTAGCTATAAGCCTCATTTCAAGATTTTTGCTGTGGATACCTATGGGAACTGGGCTGAAAATGACTCTACAACTCCTCATATAACTGGTATATTTTGGGATCCAAGTAGTCCTGAATATGATGAAGAGGTAACTGTGTTTGTTCATGTATTTGATCAAAGCAGGATATCTGAATGTTTACTAAGTTACTTTAATGGAACAGAGTGGAATAACGTTTCAATGATATATAATGAGGAAACAAATGCAATGGTTGGAAGCATTCCAAAACAACCATATGGAGTTACAGTAGAATTCAAGGTAATTGTTAAAGATACTATGAACAATATAGCTGTAAGTGCAACTTATTCTTACACTGTTAAAGATACTACTCCGCCAATATTGAGAATAATTCAGCCAAGTGGCGGAGAAACAATTTCTAATGATGTTAATGTTACTTGGGAGTCCTATGATGAAGGTTCGGGGTTAAAAGAATTCAAAATTTATTTAAATGGAACATTAAAAGCTACTTTGCCCCCTACAACATCCTGTTATCTTCTATCTAACTTAACACCAGGTTCTTACAATGTTACAGTTGAAGCTGTGGATAATGCTGGCAACCGTGCAACTGCATCAATAGTTTTCAAGTATGTCTCTGAAGAAGGTGGATTACCTAACTCTCTCATACTCATGGGAGGAACAATAGCCGGTGTTGTAATTATAGTTACAGTGTTTTTAATGAGAAAGAAACTAAAAGATTGATCGTCATGCGAAATAAAAGAAACATTTGTGTGAACTGTGTTAGATGTAAGTATTTAGAATTTGTAACGATTTTAGGTAATGGATTAAACGCCTTTATAATCATAAATAAGATAAAACTCAGATGAAGCTACTTATAGGGGACAGGAATTGGAGATGTTTAAATATCGTTGCACTACAGTAAGTATGCTGTCACAGAGCTTAATTTGAAGAAGTTTATTGGTGGTGTAGATTGCAGTTTGGAGCTTTCTTTGGTATTTGGCTGATTTTCTTAATATTTATATTTATGCTAGCTGCTGAAGAAAGTCAAAGGAGAAAAGAAACTTTTCAGAAAATATATTCATGGTTAAAACAGAAATCTAAAAAGATATATTATGAAAAAGGCGGCTTTTTGAAAAGACCTAGAATTATTGCAGAATTGAAACCAGAAATGGAATTGGAACGAGTTGAAGTTACAACATTTACTGTTCACCACGGGTATTATACAGGTACACATTACGCTTCACATGCAAGAACTTATCTTAGAATCTTGGGTACGAGTGAGGAAGGTACTTTTGTAAACATCACTATAAGAGATGAAGGTCTTTTTGATAAACTTGCTATAGGGCTAGGACTTACAAAAGATATAGATTCAGGAGACCCCATATTTGATCAAACACATAGAATTAAAAGTGGAACACCTGAAATCGCCCTTAAACTCCTAAAGGATAAACAATTTAGAGATTATGTATCAATGATTCGTGATTTAAGGAAGTTTGAAATTAGAGGAGGAAAACATTTACATTTTATAGTTGAGTGTAATTATGACGTTTCATCTGCTGTGAATGCTATTTTAGCTATGGAAAGAACTGCAGAAGTTTTAGCGCCAGAGATTGAAAGAAAACCAGTAAAGGTTGAAAAAGCAAGACCCGTAACCCCGAAAGTAGAGCCTCGCAGAGCCGTAAGTTCCGAGGTAACGTTGAAATTGAAGAAAGAGTTTGAAAAATTGTCAATTTCTGTTTCTAAATTAGAATTTAAACCTTCAGAAGAAAACTTCACTAGGGTGATCATTACACCTTTACTAGGCGAATTCGATTACGTGCAATATGAAATCACTGAAAAATTGAAGGTAAGAGCTTTGGATAATCTTGAGAAACCTGCAAGTAAAACAATTACGATTCAGATATACCCCAAAGATATGAAAACAACCTCAACTCAAAAACCTACCTCTATTGAGGAAATCAAGACATTATTTGATATTAGGTGTGAGGATCAAGAAGTTTTAAGAAGAATTTCCGAAGCATACATACTTTTTGAAGTATTAAGCGAGATTAAAGAATTGTCTAACTTCAATGTAAAACTGCAAGGCCAAACAATGGAAATATACTTAGAATGTGGCTTAAATCCAGAGAATATTAGGAGAGCTTATGAAGTAATCAGAGAAGCTGCATGGTGGACAAAATTCTATATACTAATTTAAATCTGAACACTTTGTCTTTATTATTAATCTGTTTTAATTCTCCGGCTTTAATTTCTTTTTAGAAATACATAGAAGCATGAAAATGAAAATACTTAAATAAATGTACTTGATTTTAACTTATGAGTAATTATAGAAAGCTATCTTGAGGGGGAATAATATAGGTTGTACTCTTTATGGTTTATATGCTTGTGGTTTGCATGTTCAACGTTGGTAATTATATTAGCTATTTGGTTTGAAAAAATAAGAAAAGCAAGAATAACAGAAATCTTTCAGGAAATTTTCTTTTGGTTAAAAGAGAAATCTGAAAGAATACGTTATGAAAATCATAAAAACCCTAGAATTACAGCTGAGTTAAAACCAGAATGGCAATTAGATCAGGTTGAAGTTACAACGTTTATTGATAAATATGAACACTATTACGACTACTATATGTTACGTGCATCTGAAAGATTTAATCTTAGGATTTTAGGTGTAGGTGAGGGGAAACATTTTGTAAGTCTTGCTATAAAAGATAAAGTCCCTTTTGATAGAAGTGTTTTAGGATCAGGGTTTGCAGAATATGTAAAATCTGGAGATCCAGTATTTGATCATTGGCATATCATTAGGAGTAAAACACCTCAAGCCGCTCTCAAACTTTTAAAAGACGATAAATTTAGAAGCTACATCAGTAATATACACAAATTAAGAATTTTCAAAATTGAGGGAGATGGAACTCTAAGTTTTACTGTTGAATGTAACTATGATCCAATATCTGCTAAAAATGCCATTTTGGCTATGAAAAGAGTATTAGAAGTTCTATCACCAAAAACTAAGGAAAAAACTGCCGTTAGTGAAAGGGTTAAACCCGCTGTTTTAAAAGCTGAACCTCAGAAAATTATAGATCCCGAATTACTTTTAAACTTAAGAAAAGAATTTGAAAAATTATCGACCCATGTTTCTAAGTTAGAGTTTAAACCCTTGGAGGAAAATTTCTCTAGAGTGATCATTACTCCTTTACTAGGCGAATTCGATTACGTGCAATATGAAATTGCTGAAAAATTGAAAGTAGAAGCAATAGACGACCTTAAGAAAACTGTAGAAAAACCCATTACAATTGAAATACGTCCTAAAGAAGTAACGTTATCATTAGGTCAAAAAATAGCTTTTATTGAGGAAATCAAGACATTATTTGATATTAGGTGTGAGGATCAAGAAGTTTTAAGAAGAATTTCCGAAGCATACATACTTTTTGATTCTTTGAGCAAAATCAAAGAATTGTCTATCTTCAGCATAAAGTTGCAAGATTCAACGTTGAAAATATGTTTAGAATGTAGTGTCGATCCTGAAAACATCAGAAAAGCTTATGAAGCAGTTAAAGAAGCTGTCAATCTGGTTAAATTCCACCTATTAATCTAGGACTCGAAATATCTCATAACCATATACATCTAGTTATTTTCCGACATATATTGCGGTTGGAAGAAAAAATTTGCTTAAATGGATATATGTTGCTCTTCGAATTTTAGGTAGATACTGGTTTTGAATTCGTGTATTTTGAGGTTTCAAATGTGGAAGAAATGATACATCAATCGTCATTATTATCCTTTGTAAAAATAAAAACTACGACAAATATTTAAATAAGGTAAATTGAATAAATAGTTAAGAAGGTGGGGATTAGATGCAGTTTGGTTCCTATTTTTTGCTTTGGTTAATTGTTATAACTCTACCGATAATTTTGGCACCTATTTTCCTAATATTTCTAGAGAAAAAGAAGATAAAAGAAACTTTACAGCAAACTTACTCTTGGTTAAAAGAAAAATCTCCAAAAAATATACATTGATAAGGTTCATACAAAGAATCCCAAGATCATAGCCGAGATAAAACCAGAATGGCAATTAGATCAGGTTGAAGTTACAACGTTTCCTATAGGTGCTTTTACATCTCCCAGGCGCGGTCTGTTTTTCTTCTTTCCAAGAAACTACTTTAGTATCTCAGGTATAAAGGAAATAGAATCGCCTATAAAATTTGTAGTAACGGGAAGAGATCCTTTGTCTGTAACCATTGCCAGATCGGAGTTTAAACATGATTTTGAGACAGGAGATCCCGTATTTGACCGAAGATACATGGTTAAGGGTGAAGACTCTGAAGCGATTCCCAAGATTCTAAGTGATTCTAAGTTTAGAAGCTACATATTGGGAATATACGATCTGATAAAGTTTGAAGTCAGAGGAAATAAACATGTAAGTTTCATAGCTGAGTGCAACCCTGATATTAAATCTGTAGAAAACAGCATTTTAGCAATGAAAAGAATAATAGAAATTTTATCAGAAACCATCTAAATCTTACGATAATGTATCTACAATATCAGAACTTGTGGATATTATTTTCACATTTATTATAATGTTGGATTAGGGTTTAGTAAGGCATATATAGTTAAGTGTTTCATCGTTCTTTTACCATGAATTAATTTTGAATTTAAATTATGATTTAGTTTGTAGGGAAGATGATGGGCTACGTTATTAGGAGGAGAAAGTTGTGAACAGTACTCAGCATGGAAATAGGCAGAGCTCTATAAGGATTCAAGTGAAGTTCTTGGCGTCGTTAAAACATATTTTGGGAGTTAAAAATGTTGATTTGGAAATTTCTCAGCCAATGAAGTTGATAGAAGTTTTAAATTTACTTGTAGAAAAATATGGAGAAAAATTCAGGGAAGCTGTGTTTGATGAAGAAGGAAAAGTTAGAAATGAGCTTCTTATCTTGGTGAATGATGCGGAAATCTCTGTGCTTAACGGATTAGATACTAAAATATCTGATGGAGATACAATAACTCTACTACCTACAGTGCATGGAGGATAAACCTAGTTTCACATCTTCATAGGTCTTTACTTAACATTAACATGATTTTGTGGAGGAATAAATTATGAGATTTTCTGGTATGTTAAGAATAGGGGTTGTGCAATTTGAGATCAGAGAAATAAATAGTTTTGATGATTTTAAGCAACATGTCACTAAACTTGTTGAATCAGCCGCAGAACAAAAAGTAAATTTACTGGTTTTTCCAGAACTTTTTACCCTTGAACTTTTAAGCATAAAAAATATTTTTGAATCAAATGAAGTAGCAAAATCTTTAGCTGAGTATTACGAAGATTATTTTAACCTATTTTCGGAACTAACTGTAAAATATGGTTTTCTTATACTTGCTGGTTCAACTGCCACGGAAAGAAGTGGAAAATATTTCAACACAGCTCACCTATTTTTACCGAGTCGAGAAGTGATAAAATATGATAAAATTCATTTACATCATATTGATAAAACTTTAGGGTTTTCACCGGGGTTAAAACCTGTTATAGCAGATGTAATATTTGGCAAAGTTGGTTTAATGATTTGTTACGATGTTGGTTTCCCAGAACTTGCACGAATACTCGCACTCAAAGGTTCCTATATTCTTTTAGTGCCAAGTGCGGCACCTGGTAAATCTGCGTGGAACTGGTTAAGGTATTGTTGCCATGCTAGGGCAATAGAAAACCAAGCAATTGTAGTACACTCATGTCTTATAGGTAAATTTGGGGAATTAATGTTTAAAGGAAAATCTGCAGTAATTTCTTCAACAGACTATGAGAAAAGTGGAATTATAGTTGAAAGCGAGTATGATAAAGAAACTTTAACAATTGGAAATATTGATTTAAAGCGGTTTTGGAAAATTAGGGAAAAAACAAGAGCACCTGTACTCAAAGATTTAATACCAAGCATTTACAAACAGTTATGTGAAATAAATTGGAAAATGCAAACAGAGTAAATTTCTCAAAAACAATAGTGGATGCATCATTATTGTTTTACTCATATTGTAGTTGTTTTAGTCTTTGATGAAGTTTCGTGACTAATTTCTCTGCTTCTTCTAAATTGCCTTCTGAAACTTTTGTAAGTGCCTTTTCAATGTCATCGGTATGTTCATCCTGATTATAACCTGAAATTTTTAAATGAAGTTGCGCACGTATACCTGATTTTCTGCAGTTTTCATTAATTAACTCAAGTATAGAAAGTTTTGATGATACTTCTCTTGCAAACCTTAAGTCTTCAAGTAATAGGTCAAGAATCCTCTTGTATTCTGGAAGAATAAGAGCCTGTACTTGTTCAGAAGTAGCTTTTAAATCATCATTTATCATATCAATGGTTTTTAGAATACCCATTATCGTGTTATACAGTTGCATTCGAACTTGAAACCATAGTTTTAACCTTTCTGTTAGATTTAAATACTCTTTAAAATAGGTTTCCGCGGATGGAAAATAGGTTTCTAGATGCTTAGACCTCGTAGAGATATTATCCGGATATTCGCTTAAAACTGTTTCAACAATTTTCTTAATTATATCTGAAATATTTTTTAATAATTGACTCGGTGATTTTTTAGCCTGATCCAACGTCTTTCCCTCGCTCAAAACAATAACCATGTATCTCTATGATCATATATTGTTGTTACAACTACAACTACTAAGTTATGTCAATCTACCATATAAGCTTATTGATCATGAAGATAGGAAGTTCTACTACTAAAACTTCACAATTTTACCTATAATACCAGAATTTCATTAAAATTCTTAGATAAAACAATTGACATCCTTAAACTGCCAAGAAAAACATAAAACACAAAAATAAGTGAACAAACTATTTATTGAAGTTTCGGATTCAAAAGTTGTTCTAAAAGCAATATTTCCAAGAACCAATAACTAGAGTTGTCTGCTTTTCAATCATAATTAAGATGTTTGAAAGAATTTAGAAAAACAATTTATTTGTTCCTTAATTTTGTTATATCTCGCCACAAAAACTAAATTTCATAATAATATTTGAATAGGGTGTGAATGTTTAATACTAAAAGGGTTTTAGTTTCCTTAATATTTGTGATATCATTTATTGCTACCTCATTTCTAAATTTGGCGGTTGCAGCAGAAAATTCTTCTTTTATGGGAATCGAAGATAAACAAAAATATTTGCCAAAATATACTAGAATTATTCATTTTAGCGAGGTAGAGGTAATAGGTGCTGAGGTTGCTTTTCTTTACGCTGTTTGGACAGTTGCAGAAATATTAGATTGTTATAATTTCCTCTATTTTTATATTTCTTTTAGACAGTTCCTCTAAAATCGTTTTGAAAATTCTGTGGTCTGTTCCTATTTTCTCTGGAGGAAATATCCCGGTTCCATTGATTTCTTTTTGACCGACTAATTGAGTTACAATAGATGCAATGTAGGATGTAGTACGTGCCATGGAAGTTATTTTTTCTTTTTCGTCATAGTAATCTATGAGATTATAGATGTATTCTACACTTCTTCCTCTTTCTTCTCCCACAATCTTTATTCTCATTACTGTAAGATCCTTTTCTTCTCCTAGTTGAAGTCGAGGTGTTAAAAGTTTTGTTAGAAATTCTCTGGGAGGAATTTTTACGGATTTTATTTCTATCGGTTCTGTATCTAAGAGTCCACATTCTATTAGGGTTTTTATTTTTTGAACATGCCCGGGGTATCTTATTGTTTTTTCACACATCTCTTCTACATCTCTCAGGGAAGAAAACTCTCTATATGTAAATAGAAGTGAAGCTAAACCGTCCGTGTAAAAACATTCTAATCCGCCTATTTCTGATACGTACATTTCTTCAAGTCCAGAAAGTGCTTCAACCTCTACTATTTTACCGTTTTTTACGATTCTGGCTTTTTCAGTATATTCTTGCCAGACACTTTCAAGGTTAAAAACAATTCTATACTCTAATGGTGGTTTAGGCTTCTGTGGAAGCCCACCAACCATGATTTTAACCATTTTTGCCTTTTCTAATCTACTAGCAACGTGACCTACTAACATATTGCTAAGTCCAGGAGCCACGCCACATCCTGGAACAATAATTATACCCTTTTCTTGTGCAATTTTATGTAGGGACATGTATTCGTCTTCAAAAGTTAAATCAACAACGTTAACTCCTTCATTCACTTCTGTTTTGAGCGCATGAAAACTTATTTCGTGTGGAAGAGCGTTAACGACAACGTCAACATTTTCACGTCTTAATAGATTGCTTAAAGCTGTTGAATTTGTTACATCAACTACAACGGTTGATAATTTATCGCTTTTAATTTTTTGAAGAACTTTTTCAACTTCTTCTTTAAATTTGCTAGTTAAAATAACTTCTGAAACTATGTTACTTTTAACTAGGTCCATGGCCACTACAGATCCCATCATTCCAGCGCCTAATACCATTACTTTCATCTTGTTGTCCCCTTCCTCCAATAAGTAGGGTTTTGAATAATAATGTTAAGTCTCTATCTCGATATAAAAATAAATCACATTATTCTATAACAATATATTGTAACTTGAAGGGGAGAAGATGATAAGTGAATATTAGTTTTAGGAAGATTGAAGATGTTCTACAGAACTTATCAGAGGTTGAAGAGGTCTTTAAAGAAATTAAAAGCGTAATTAAAGAACTGGTCAACGTTAAAACGGAAAATGAACAATTAAAAGGCGAAATAGTCAATTTAAAAGCCGAGTTAAGAATATTGAAAGAGAAATCACATAAACTTGAGAAAGAAAACACGGAGTTAAAAAACACTTTAGAAACAAGAGAAAATGAAATAAACCAATTAAATGAAGCAATTTCCTCTTTAACAAGTGAAAATAAGAAGCTTAAAGAGGATTTAGAGATTGCTGAGAAAAAATTCTCAGAATTAGATGAGTATAAAGAAAGAACTGAGGAAGAAAACAAAAAATTGAAAAACGAATTAGATAAGATTTCTGAACAGTTTGAGAAGATATCTCAAATGTATAGGGAGATTGCTGGTGAAAGAGAAAGAGTTGAAGACATAAAAGAACTTTTAACAATATATGTAACGTTGCTTGAGACTGTTTTTGCAGGTATGCCTCATGCAAAAGTACTGTGGTTGTTACATGGGGTTCCAAAAATGAAAAGAAGTGAAATAACGAAAACAGCGGGATTTAAGCCTGCAATCATACTTAAAAGCATACATGACTTGGAAAGAGCAAAACTAGTTGAATATGAGAGAGAAAAAGATGAAGTACGCATACTAAGAAGACTATACTAATGTCTCAACTATTAACATTGATCGTATTCTAAATTGGCAGTAAAGAAAACTAAGTAAATGAAGTTCCTAAACAGCCAAGATAATTTTACGTTTTTATAAGTTGCTTATTCCTGGCGAATCTCGACGATTTTAAATTTCAAATGTACCCGGTACATCAGGATGTGGTGGGATTCTAGGTTTTCCCGGTTTCCCAGGTTTTATCGGTGGTGTTGGTCTCTTAATTCTAGCAAGGTCTAATTCAAACTTTGTTGAACATTGAGCACAGTAGATTTCACCGTTTACTGTAACTTTGAAAAGTTCACTTCCACATTTAAAGCATTTAGCCCATTCCAACAAACTCACCAACAAACATAACATGCACCGACATAAAAATCTATCTGAAAAAACTAAAGTAAAAACAAAGTAATTGTAAAATCAATATGTGAAAACTTGGATTATATGGTTTTAGAGGCCTTTATCTAACATATTAAGGATAGAAGTTCTAACATTTACCAGAGTTCTCTCATTTATGTCACATTCAAAATAAGTTCCATTAGCTGCCTGAACAATTTTCCAAGCAAACATAGAAGAAATATTTTTGAATATTCCCCCACCAGCGACAGGATTAATTAATATGAATGGTATTTGCTCTCTTCTAATAATTTTAGCAACTTCTATAGCGTCTTTAAGAGCTGTCACCGACTTACCCCATCTAAGTTTTCTTAAGGGTACATTTGCAGCTGCATCAGAAATAACTATTATAGCTGGTATAACCTCCCTATCTCTAATCTTCTCTTCCTTTGCAACTTCTAAAGCTCTAAGCATTCCCAAGGCAAGAGGCGTATACCCACTTGCTTTCAATCTCATAATTAGATCGATAATTTTCCTGAAATTTGACGTTGGACGTTGAAGAACATAAGCAGAATCTCCTCTAAAGACAATGAGTCCAACTTTATCTCTATGTCTATAAGCTTCCCCGTAAAGAGATATTACAGCATTGCCTACAGCGTCTTGCCAAGCGGCCATAGACCCGCTCATGTCTAAAACAAGGATAAGGGATAAGGGAGCCTTATATACCCTGACTTTCTCTCTAATATCTCGAGGTAAAACCTTGATTGCTAATTGTCCATGAGAACTGTTTTTCATAAGTATTCCCTGAGTTACTGCTGCGGATCTAATTGTGGCAGGCCAATGAATATCTACGTGATCTAATTGTCGAGGGACTGTGTAACTAATACATTTGCCTTTATGTCTAGTTGTTAATGTTAAAACACGTTTTCCCACAGCTTTTCTAGTAAGTTGGACATCTTGCTTACTGGGCTTTATTCTAACAATTTTCCTGAAAAATCCCTTAATTTTTTCAGGTAATGGTAGAGAACCATCAAATAAACTGGAATCCAAATAAGATCTGGAATATATAGTTAAAGGAAGTATTTCGATTCCTTTAGTCTTCTTTTTCTTCCCTCTTTTTATTTTAATAAAGTCTACTATTTTTATTAAATGAGATTTCACTTTACTAAAAGGTTTTTTCCGATATTTAGAGTAAACAATCTCGTTAATAACATCGTCTTTGATAGGACCCTTTTTACTTTTAAGTGAAAAAGGTTTTCCTTTCTTTTCAGATTTTCCCTCCATGAGTATAAATCTTTTCTTTTTCTTAGTTTCGTTATTTTTCAATTTTTTTGGATTTACTTTTTTACTTTTGGTTTTCCCCTTAATTTCTTCAATAGGTTTAATTTCGGTTTTTATTTCTTTTTTAACGGTCTGTAAGGCATTTTTAAAGGCTTCATCTATTTCTCTTGGCGTTGCAGGTTCTTCTCGACCCTTATTTCGTGTTCTGTGACTTAATGCAAGTCTAGCAGCTATCCTGATATCTTCAGGAATAACTTCAGTTCTTTCATGAAAAGCTGCAATAGCTTTAGCTGCTTCACAAATTACAATATCTGGTCTATGACCATCAACGTTTAAAGTAAGTGAAATTTTCGCGGCAACATACATTAACCATTCCGAAATCTTGACTTTTGGAAGAATTTCTCTAGCTCGTATAATTTTTTCTCTAAGTTCTTTTTGAAATGGTTCCCATTTTTTCCTAAATTCTTTAGGATTTTCTTTAAACTCTAAATTACGCTTGATAATTTCAACTCTTTCATGAATATCCTTAATGCTTTCAATTTTTACATGTAAAGCAAATCTATCGAGGAGTTGTGGTCTTAATGAACCTTCTTCTGGGTTCATTGTACCAACTAAAATGAATTTTGAGGGATGTGACACTGATATGCCTTCACGTTCAACAATGTTGACTCCCATTGCAGCAGCATCAAGCAAATCGTCCACTAAATGATCAGGTAGCAAATTTACTTCATCAACATAAAGAATGTTTTGATTTGCTTCTGCAAGAATACCTGGTTCTAAAGCTTTAACTCCCTCCTTTATAGCTCTCTCAATGTCCAAGGAACCTACTAGACGATCCTCTGTTGCACCTAAAGGCAATGTCACGACCTTCATCTTTCTTTTGACGACAGGTAGTTTGTCACCTGATTCGTATCTTTTTCTACATTCTTCACACATAGCAGAGGGATCGTGAGGATTACAGTCAAAGGGACAATCTGCAACAACCTCAACTTCTGGAAGTAAGTCTGCAAGTGCCCTAACAGCTGTACTTTTTCCAGAACCCTTTTCGCCAGAAATTAGCACACCACCAATGGCTGGATTAATAGCATTTAGAATCAAAGCTAGTTTAAGTTCCTCTTGACCGACAATAGCTACGAAAGGGAAAACAAAGTCCTCAAACAAGCTACACGTCACCTGTCATATAGCTCGTTATACTGTTAGCTGATTATGATCATGACAAAACACATTATATTTCTTTCCTAGTATTAGAGTTTCCAATCAAAACCTTGACTACTATTTTGTTTTCAGATTTACATATATTTCTAAAATTATTGAAATGTTTACTCTCAAGAAGAAAAACTGTGTTAATGTAAAAGATTAAGGGTGTATAATGGGTGGATAAGTATTCTCATAATCAGTTTGTTAGTACTAGAATTCGGTGCAGTGTTGTACTTAAAGCAGTTTCAGAATCATTGCTATAATGAATGGAGAATTCGCACAAAAATGTATGATACACCCTGGCAGTATGGATTTTGTTCTAAATCTTATTTCCCCAAGGAAAATGCCTGTAATAGATGCACCTAAGATAGTTGTCCAAAGTTTGCTGTAAACCTTGAATATGTTTTCGTTAAAATAGATTAGTATAATTGGAGTTGGGAGATGCCATAAACCGAAAGAAATCCCTGTGAAAATCGATGCAACAGATATTTGGAAACCATGTAAATTTAATGTTTCAGAGTGGAAAGTTTCTTGGCTCCTTTTGAATAAATATCCTCTAAAAAGAAGTTCTTCAAACACGGGGCCAAATGTAAGAGTGAAAATAGCTGTAATAAGTAGTCTTGTTAAGGTTACTTCTCCCTTTATTTCTGTCGGAAAGAAAAACTCAATAGTTAAAGCTACAAGGTAAAAGAAAAAGATGAAGATAAAAATCGCTTTCCATTGCTTTGAGGAGACAGTTTTAGTAGTTAGTCCCAAATCCTCTGCATTATAACTAAAGAAAAATTGGCTGTTTATCCAGATCCAAAATAATAAGAGAATTACTAGAAAAACGCCAACCTTGGCTATTGATTTTGCATATGTAGTTGTAGCGAAGTAACTAGAAGCATTAAAGGCTATCAAAATTAGTAGTGTTTCGCAAATTAAAATCAATGTGGCAAAATTTTTCGACGTTGTGTCATGATTCTGACCTTTAGGGCTGGATGTTACCTTTCCCGCTTTACTGTCTTCGAGAGACATTGGAAACCGCTCTCATCTACTTTCATCTAAGGCTTCTCTTATTGTTCTCTCTCTTTCAAGGATATATTTTCTATATTTTTCATCTTTTTGCAATATTTTTCTAGTCGCCATTTTATCTATAAGATGAATCAGTAGGTCTTGGTAGGTTTTAGTACTAAAGGTCATTCCCCTCACTCTTTGTTCGATTTTTATTAGTCCCATTTCCTCTAGGTTTTTTATCGCAATATCTATCATTTTGGGGTTTATTATTTCGGGTTCTCCAAGAGTTTTATAGAACTTAATTAAATCTTGAGAAATTTCTGTTTTCCATAAAACTCCATGAAACACTGACAAAATTCTTAGTATGTCGAGCATTAGGCTTGAAACATCATCTTCACTAGCTTTAATAAAAAGATTTGAAACTTTTTCTTCTATTTCTGACAATTTTTCCTCCTCACATTAAACGATTATATAAGTTTATTTTAACGGTTTAGGTTTTAAATGTTTATAAACAATGTACATGTAAGATTTAGAGGTGATAAGCATGCCTATTTATAAACTTGGAAATAAGATTCCGAAAATTAGTGAATCTGCCTATGTTCATCCTGATGCCGTAATTATTGGGGATGTAGAAATTGGAGAGAGGGTTTTTATAGCGCCCGGTGCTGTACTGCGTGGAGATAATAACAAAATTATAATTGGAGACTACTCAAATGTCCAGGATAATGCTGTGATCCACACTGAGCCAGAATTTGAAACTATAATTGGAAGATATGTGAATATTGGACATGGAGCAATGATACATGCTCATATAATCGAGGATTATGCAGCAATAGGAATGAATGCAGTATTAGACTATAGGAGTATAATTAGGAGAGGAGCAATTGTAGGAAACGGCGCCGTTGTACCGGGATTTAAAGAGGTTCCAGAGAATACCATAGTGGTTGGAATACCAGCAAAGCCGTTGAGAAAAGTAGAGGGAAAAGATGATCCAGCTAGAAAAAGAATAGACGGTTTTCTAAGTCGATATAGAAAATTTACAACGCTTTATCGTGAAGAACTTCAAAGAATAGAATAGTCTCATGTAAATATCCTTGATTTATCATTCCATTAGTTCTTCAATTTTCATTTATTTGTTAGTTAGGATGTTTTGAGTTATTTGAAGATTAGAAAGATTTAAGTTTTTATGTTTTCATGCTATTTGCGGTTCGTTTCAGCCTTCCCTTAAAAGAGGGTGGGCTGAAATGAGTACAAAGATTAGGTTGAGAGTTGAGGAAGCTAGGCAGATAGATTTTGGTAGATGTATTGTTAGGATAGATGTTAAAAGTATGGAGGAGTTGGGTGTTAGCTCCGGTGACACTGTTTTGATAACTGGTTCTAAGCAGATTGGCGCAATTGTTATGCCTGCTTATCGTTCTGATGAAGGTAAAGGAATCATTAGAATGGATGGATTGTTGAGAAAGAATGCTGGTGTTAGTATAGGTGATTATGTTACTGTTGAGAAAGCATTTTTTAAAGAGGCTAGGAGAGTTGTTTTTGCCCCAGCTAGGAAAGATATTCAGATAGTTCCAACAGCTGAAACAGCTGAAACATTGAAAGAGAATCTTTTGAATAGACCTGTTAAAACTGGTGATATAGTTAGTACAACGGCTTCTGTATCTACAAGAATGCATTCTGATTTTGGCAGCATCTTTGATAGTTTCTTTGGTATTAGAGAGGTTTCTTTTGGGCTTGGAGAAGTTCGCTTTGTAGTTGTAGACACCGTTCCGAAAGGTATTGTTAGAATAGGGTTTGAAACAGAGGTTGAGATGCTTCCAAAGGCACCTGAAACAATAAAAGAAGCCCCAAGAGTGACATACGAGGATATAGGTGGGTTAAAAGAAGCTATACAGCGGATTAGAGAAATGGTTGAATTACCATTAAAACATCCAGAGCTTTTCGATAGATTAGGGATAGAACCGCCAAAGGGTGTCCTCCTATATGGTCCACCAGGATGCGGAAAAACTTTGCTGGCTAAAGCTGTTGCAAATGAGTCCGATGCAAACTTTTATGCGATAAATGGCCCTGAGATAATGAGTAAGTTTTATGGAGAATCAGAAAAGAAGCTTAGAGATATTTTTGAAGATGCTAGGAAAAATGCTCCAAGTATAATTTTCATTGACGAGGTAGATTCTATTGCTCCTAAGAGGGAAGAAGTTACTGGGGAAGTTGAGCGAAGGGTTGTTTCGCAATTGTTGACTTTGATGGACGGTCTTGAAGCTCGTGGGAAAGTGGTTGTTATCGCGGCGACTAATCGACCTAACGCTATAGATCCAGCTTTGAGAAGGCCTGGAAGATTTGATAGGGAGATTGAAATTGGTCCGCCCGATAAAGATGCTAGAAAAGAGATACTTCAGATACATACTCGTGGTATGCCTTTAGCAGATAATGTAGATTTAGATGAGATAGCGGTTAAAACTCATGGTTTTGTTGGGGCAGATCTAGCTGCCCTTTGTAAAGAAGCGGCTATGTATGCTTTAAGAAGAATTTTGCCGAAAATAGACTTAAACAAACCTGTACCCAAAGAGATTTTATCGGAGTTAAAGGTTAGAAAGGAAGATTTTGAATACGCTTTGAAGATTGTTAATCCTTCAGCCATGAGAGAAGTAATGGTAGAGATGCCAAAAGTTAGGTGGAGTGATATAGGAGGACTTGAAGAAGTTAAAAGAGAGCTTAGAGAAGCTATAGAACTACCATTGAAGCATCCAGAGGTATTTAAAAAATTTGGTATGGAACCTCCGAAAGGAGTTCTATTATTTGGACCTCCCGGTTGTGGTAAAACTTTGTTAGCTAAAGCTGTTGCAACGGAAGCAGAAGCAAACTTCATAAGTATTAGGGGGCCTGAACTTCTTTCTAAATGGGTCGGAGAGAGTGAGAGAGCTGTTAGAGAAATTTTTAGGAAAGCAAAAATAGTTTCGCCTTGTATAATTTTCTTTGATGAAATAGATTCCCTATTTCCTAGAAGAGATATTTATACTGGTACTCATGTTATGCAGTCTTTGGTTAATCAGCTTTTAACTGAAATGGATGGAATACAAGAGTTAAAAGATGTCTTTGTTCTTGCAGCAACAAATAGACCTGATTTGCTTGACCCGGCTCTTTTAAGACCTGGAAGATTTGACAAACTAATTTACATTCCTCCACCCGATTTTAAAGCTAGGTTGGAAATCTTCAAAATATATACTAGAAACATGCCTTTAGCGGATAATGTGAATTTGGAGGAACTTGCGAGGAGAACTGAGGGCTATAGCGGTGCGGATATTAAAGCTGTTTGTAGAGAAGCCGTAATGAGTGTGATAAGGGAAAACATTAATGCAGAAAGAGTAGAGATGAAACATTTTGAAGAGGCCTTGAGGAGAGTAAAACCAAGCTTAACTAAAGAAACTATTAAAAAGTACGAAGAAATAGCAGAAAAAATGAAGGAACTTATTTAACAATAATTTTCTTCACATCATGGATTTTAATGATTAAAATCTTTATGCAAGTAGCAATGAAGTTTATTTTGTGGTGTCTAGTTTTTTGGAGAGTTCTTCTATGGTTATTGGAAGTGCGTATTCAAATGTACATGCTTTTGCTGAATTAATCTGGCATTCCACTTCTTCTGATTTAACTACAGGTACTCCTAGGTATTCGAGTGACCCTAATATGAAACCGTTTACAAATTCACATACTTTTTTATTTTCTGGTTTTCCATCGCAAGGACAATTCGCAACTGAAATAGTTATTTTTCGATCTGTTGGTTTAAATTTTTCCACTCTATAACTTAATCTTGGCAACATAGTGGGAACAAATATACCTAGTACATATTCGAATTCAATAGGTTTACTTTCTCCTTTAAGTTGCATATCTTGATATTTAGAGCATAGTTTTCCCAGTTTATATCCGATTTCAAAAGGTGAGGGCAAGTGTTTTTTCTCAAGAAACTCATCTAATACTTTGATGAGGCTTTGTATAAGGAATCTTGCTATGTCGGTTTTTCTATATTTGAAGGTTGTACGAAGAAGCCAGAAAGTATATTTTCCTATATTTCTACTAACAACAAGTCCGGCTTTTTCCAGTTCTGGCATATATTTTGCGATCGTATTACGATGTCTCTTTGTAACTTCGGATATTTCCTCGATTGTCATGCCCCACACGGTTCCTTCTAAGGCATTTAAGATCTCTTCAACTATTTTTTTATTTAGTTTCTTGATCAACTCTGGTACTCACCTTTGGCACTGCTTTGACTGATACTCTCCTACTCTTTCATCTAAGTTAATAATCATTACCATATATAAAAATGTGCATTAATGCACATAAAGTTTATATGTGCATTAATGCACATATACATGTAGTTACCTATACACTAATCAAGATCCTAGTACTACGGGTGGAAACCGTGGGACAAAAGAACCCCTCAGACAGTAATAAGCAAGGAAAACCGGTTCATATGATCTCCATTGCTGGCGAAATCTTCGAAACAAAAGTATTAGCAGTAATTCTACCAATGTTTGCAATAATGGAGAGTTTGAGTTTTCTAGGAAACTTTTACACAGTTACATCTATCTTTCAGACACCTCTCAACTACGTTACAAGCATTATCGTAATTTTCTTCAGTCTTCTAGGCACATATGGAACAGTCAAGAAAAATAGGTTTTTGCTTCATCTATCATTACTAGCACCCATCACGATTATAATTTCTACAATTCAATTTCTAATTATTTCTAAAACTTCCCTGCAAACTATTTACCTGATATCTGGAATTTCTGTTTTAGGAATAAGCTTACTTTGCCTTTACACTTCTTATAGAACCTTATCCTATTTACAAACTTTACAATCTTCCATCTCAGAAACACGAGAGAGGATAAAAAGTGAGTATACGGTGGAACTTATTGATGTGGTAAAAATATACAAGATAGGGCCAATTGAGGTTCCAGCATTAAACGGTGTGAATCTTAAAATTAAGAAAAGAGAGTTTGTAGCAATAATGGGTCCTTCAGGTTCGGGTAAATCAACTCTTCTACATATAATTGGTGCATTAGATCGACCTACTTCAGGCAAAGTTATCATTGATGGAGTAGATATTTCCACCCTCAGCAATGATGAACTTGCAAAACTGCGTAATAAAAAAATTGGCTTTGTTTTTCAAGCATACAACCTAATTAACAGATCTACAGTGCTTAGAAACGTTGAGTTACCTGCACTTATAGGAGGAACGTCTAAAAAAGAGCGTATAAAGAAGGCTATTAAACTACTTGAGACCTTAGGGCTGAGTGATACTATTTATAGGAAACCTAAGACATTAAGTGGCGGTCAACAACAGCGTGTGGCTATTGCTAGAGCAGTAATCAATGATCCAGAAATCATTTTGGCTGATGAACCTACTGGAAACCTTGACTCTAAATCAGGTAGAGAAGTTATGATGTATTTAAGAAAAATGAATAGAGAATTAGGAACAACCATAATTGTTGTTACCCATGATAGAGAAATTGCTGAGATGACTGATAGAATAATTCACATTCGAGATGGAAAAATCATTGGAGAAGAGGTTTTAAGGAGGAAAGAAACATGAAGAAACCATATACATTTTTAATTATTGCGATTTTGATGATATTTATCGTAAACATAAGCTTTATGAATGTAGTCTATGCTCAAACTTCCGTGGATTTTGAAATACTTAGAGTTGTTTGGGGAACTCCCCAAGATAATCCTATAATTGTTAATCCGGGAGACACAAATGTACCTCTCACAATATATGTGAAAAACAATTCTAGTGAAAGCCTTGTAGGTGTTAGAGGAGAATTAAATCTTACAGAACCGTTTAGGCATACTGAAAACAATAATTATTCTGCTATCTCTATCGGGACACCCATTGAAAGTAGCAATGTTCTTTCGCCAACAGGAGAAGTTTTACCATGGGGCACCTTTACCCTAACATACCATTTAAACATAAATAACACCGCTAAGAAAGGCACATACACGTGTACATTAACCATATACTACACAGTAAACTCCAGTACCCTCGGTTATGTCCCAGGCGTACCTAGAACCTATTCCGTAACAATTATTATATATAATCGAGCACCATCTATTGAATCTTATCGACCAGCCGATCTAAATGTCGCTGTTTATGTAAATGATAGTGTAGAGTTTTTTGTTAAATGCAGCGATCCAGATAACGATACTTTGAGCTATGAGTGGACTTTTGATGGCGAAGTTGTTGCAACTACAAATAATTATACCTATATAGCTACGGAAGATGATATTGGAACTCATAATTTAGAGTTTGCAGTTGACGATGGCGAACTTAGAACAACTATGACATGGACCATCACTGTTACAAAAACAATCATAACATATGTTAATGTAAGTAGTAATTATCTTTTTGGCGGCTTTGAAACAGAAGTAAACATAACAATCAGAAATAATGCATGGGACGGAACTGTCCAGATTTCCTTTGGTATTCAATCACCTCTAGTTATTCATGGAAACAGTTCTTGGACATTTAAGTCAGTGTTTCCAAATCAAGAACTTACCGTACCCGTAGTTATTTATGTTCCTAAAGCTGCTATAGGTAACACGTTCACAGGAACCTTAACAATAAGTTACGACGATGAATATGGAAATAGCTATACAGAAAACCATAACATTGGTTTTGTGGTCAGAGGCCAGGTGTCTTTGGTTGCTTATGATTATGCAATTATACCCAATCCGGTTTCGCCAGGTGAAAAGGTTTCAATCAGTGCAACTTTATTGAATAAAGGTACAGTGACGGCAATGTTTGTTAATGTATCGATTCAACCAAATGAGGTTTTACTTTTATCTCAAGAAAGTAGTAGCTATATTGGGGAAGTTGAAGAAAACTCTCCAGTTCCCTTTACAGTTTCGGCCTATGTTAAGTCAGATGTCCAAAATGGAACGTACCCAGTAATAATTACTATTACTTATACAGACGATTTATTCGAAGAACATTTGTTTAACATTACAGTGGAAATAACAGTACAAAAGTCGTCTGGAGACGAAACAGCGTCTGAAGAAAAAGTTGGTTTCCTTGAATTACTTTATCGCGGTGGTTTGACCATCTTAATAAGTGTAGTAACGTTAATCGCAATTGTAGTGCTTTACCTTAAAAGATCCGCAAAACCTCTGCCTACTTCTTTCATGTTTGTAAACTATCCGCTTGGTGGTAACATTGAATATTGAAAAGTATCTTTCTCTTCTACCCCTTTCCTTTGAAGCACTAAAGGAACGAAAGTTACGTTCTACTTTAACAATTCTCATGGTACTTGTTGGTAGCGGTCTTCTTGTTGCAGTTAATGGGATTAGTACAGGAACTTTAACTTATATTGACCAACAATTTTCGAATTTAGGTGCAAACTTGATAATTATGACTCCTAGAGGCACAGATTTTGAAATTGATGATAATATAGTTAAGGAAGTTTCTCGTATTGAAGGTGTAACTGAGACTATTCCCTTTATACAATCGGTAGTTCGTATAGAGTCTAGGAGAGAAAGCCAATCAGTAGTTGCAGTAGGGGTAGATCACTCTAAGCTCCACTTAATATTTCCAACCCTTAAATTAGAAGAAGGAAACCTTGTGTCTTACACAGACAGTGTAGGAATTGTTCTGGGCAATTTGGTTGCTTATGGTTCAGGCGGAGAACCTTTCGCAACAGTTGGGCAAACAGTGAAACTAAGGTATAGTACTACGATTGAAGGAGAACAAGTCGTATTTGAGAAAAATTTCATAGTTCGTGGAGTATTGGAATATATAGGTAGTGGTTTAATACCTGTAGATCAAATGGTTTTCATCTCGCTCCCTGCAGCTAATTCGTTTTTTGAACGACACAACAAATATGATGGAATATATATAATAACGGCTGATCCTTCTTTGAACGATGAAATTATGGATCAGCTACAAGATATGTATAATGTAAATGTTCTTTCGCCACAAACTATTATTGAAGTAATTAATCGAGTTAGTAATGCAATATCATTCTTTGTAGGTAACATAGCTACGGTATCACTTCTTGTAGCTTCTATCGGAATTATTACAACTCTTTGGACCTCTGTACTCGAGAGAATAAGGGAAATAGGTGTACTAAAATCCATAGGATTTCAAGAAAATGACATACTTGTTCTTTTCTTAAATGAAGCCGCTATTATAGGTATGATTGGAGGGACTTTAGGTTTAATTTTTGGAGTTATACTTGCTCGTATTCTCATGATAATCATATCACCAGAATTTGCAACCGTTATACAACCTATTTTCACCGTGGAAAGCTTGGTTTCTACATGGCTTCTCAGTTTAGGTTTAAGCATAGTCGCTGGACTTTATCCAGCTTGGAGAGCGTCAAAACTCGACCCAGTGGCAGCACTAAGACATGAATAAATCGGAATCAAAGAACATGAAGTTACTTACAATCTTTTAGCTGTTTTAAATAAGTTAATACGTTAACCCTTGAAATAGAAACCTTATATAAGATTTAGCTTTACATATAGTTTAGACTTGATAAGAGATAGGACTTGAGTGAAATGAGAGGGGAAGAGAAAACAAAAAACTTGGATAAGATATTTAATCCAAAATCCGTCGCTATAATAGGAGTCTCGAATGATCCTAGGAAACTAGGTTATCAATGTCTTAAAGCATTGTTAATGGACGGATATCAAGGGAAAATTTATCCTGTACATCCTCAACTAAAAGAATTAATGGGAATAAAAGTGTATAACAGTTTGGATGAGATAGATGACCATATAGATTTAGCTATTATAGCAATATCTGCCCCAAAGGTTCCAGATGTTTTAAAAGAATGCGCTAAAAAGAATATAAAAGGTGTAATTATTATTTCTTCTGGTTTTAAAGAACTTGGTAAGCAAGGGGAAATCCTTGAAGAGCAGTTAAAGAAAATTGCTGAAGAACATAGTATTTGTATAGTGGGGCCAAATTGTCTTGGAGCAACAAATACAAAGATAAATTTGAACGCTACCTTTTTCCCAAGCTTTGTAAAAGTTAAATCAGGAAGCGTTTCTTTGATTAGTCAAAGTGGGGGAATTACTGGAAATCTTCTTTATCATGCAGTTGACATAGGAACCGGGATTGCAAAATTTGTAAGTGTAGGAAACAGATGTAACTTGGATTTTGCGGATTATATTGAATATTTTTACAGAGATCCTGAAACGAAGGTAATTGGAATATTTTTAGAAGGTACAGAAGATGCGAGGAGAATGTATGAGGTCGCGAAACAAGTCACCAAAATGAAACCTATACTTGTGTATAAGGCTGGTAAAACGAAAACGGGAAGGAAAGGTGTTAAAAGTCATACGGGGTCTCTAGCTGGAAGATCTGAATTGTATAGTGCAGTTTTTAGACAAGCAGGTATCATAGAAGTTCAAAGTATAAAGGAACTGGTAGAGGCTGCAAAAGCATTGTCTGTGGTAAAATATCCACCGAAGGGAAATCGTGTAGCAATAATAACTCATACAGCTGGACCTAGTATAGTTGCAACTGATATACTGGAGGCAAGAGGCTGCAAACTAGCGGAATTATCAAAAGAAACTATAAAAAATATACAAGGTCTTTTACCGTTTTCGATACCGATAACAAACCCTTTGGATATGCTTGGATTTGGATACGCAATACCTGAACTGTATGGTGAAACTGTAAAGAGGATATTGGCGGATAATAATGTTGATTTTCTCTTAGCAATATACTCACCTTCTTTTCAATCTGAAATAAGAGTACCTGCGAAAGAATTGATTGAAGCAGTTGAAGAGTACAGAAAGCCGGTAGTGGCGGTTTTAAATGCACCAATATCCAAAAAACCTAAGGAAGCAGAGAACTTGGAAAAAGCAGGGATACCGGTGTTTTTTGATCCTGAAAGTGGTGCAAAAGCTTCGGCAATCCTCATATACTATTACACAAAAATAAAACCTAAAATTTTAGATTCAGACATATTAAATTCTGAATAATCTAACAAAAATGTCATAAAGTATCATATAATCTTTATTTTTCATTAAATGGTTTTAAGGTCTTCAAATGATGCTGGTAAACGCTAATTGTTCTATTTTTGTTTAACGTAAAATATTATAATGGTAAACTGCAAATTTGAACTTATAATATATATTACAACATTGTATGCGGGTGTTCTGATGAAAAGGACCATCTGCATATTAATAATTTTAGTGATGACATTAGCAGCCATTATGGATATAGTTGCCATGCCAGAGATAGATAGCGGGTCCCAGATTATAACTGCAGATAGGAAAGTATCATCTAACCTTGAAGATGACGTTATAATGTTAAGTAAGAACCAACCGCTTGAAAACCTCACAGCAGAACGTTTTTCAATTATCAGTTCGTTTCATCGTGCACTTGGTAACTTTACTGGAGATGATATGCCAGAAGTTGCCTCAATAGCATATATAGACGGTAGAATACATTTCTATGATCTAGTTAATCGACAAACGTATGCAATTAACAATGACACAGCTGGACCACAAGCTTGGAATGGTCTAATAATTGCTCGAGGAAATTTTGACCCAGACCCATGGGACGAGGTCATTACTATTAACAAGACTGGTATCATAACAATTATAGATGGCAATGCTACAACTATCAAACGCATCGATCTGAACATTACAGAAGATATTAGTAATGTCATGTTTTTCGAAGTAGTTGATTTAGATCTTAATGGATACTCTGATACAGTAATGCTACTTAGAACAAACACATCGAAGGAAATTTTTACTATAGTAAATGGGACTCCTAGCGCTACCGAGGTGGTTCCTACAAATTTAACCTTGTCTCTTGCATTGGATGTAACTATAGGCAACTTTGCAGCCAATGATGGATTAGAACTTGCAATTGTATATTCTGACTATACAGTAACCGTATATAATTATACATTTCAGCGTCTTGTGAATAGTACTATTCCTAATGTTTGTAGGATAGCAACTATAAGCAACGCATCTTGGCACTATGATGCCCTTATTGCACTACTTTTAACCACACCAAAAAATGTAACTATTTACAATGCAACCACGCTAACGCCGCTTGGCTACTCGACGTTAGTCGACTTTTATTTGAATGTAAAACCAAAGGCAGCTGACCTTGATGACGACAAAACAAATGAAGTTATAATTCCTACAGCAGATGGATTTGCAATTTTTGACCTAAACACAAATAATATTACAAAAACAGCTATTCTATTTACAAATAGCCCAACATATCTTATTACATCGAAAATCACTAGAGACCAGACCTATGACTTTGTAATTGGCAACAATGAAGTTCTATTCATGTTTAAGGGTGTCAAGGGTAGTGTTGCAAAGCCGAGAATTCTGCGAAAAATTTCTGAGCCTTCCTATATTCAGACATGTGAAGTATGGCAATACGACACTGGCTTACCGGATCTTTTCGTTCTAACCGATCTAACTGATTTTTCTCTTTATGTTTATAGGTCAGATTCTAGTGCGCCACGTCTTAGTGATTTGAAAGTCTATCCTACTAGACCAACAGTTGATGATAGCTATGTTTCTATTTCAGCAAAAATCATCGACGAAGGTGTTTTTGATAATCCTGTTTTAGTCTATAACATTACTACGGTCAGTGGTACACTTTTAGAGCAAGGAGAAGTTTTAATGGTATCAGAATCATATATGAGTGATACCTATCTTGTTTATCTTTCGGATTTAAAAGCTGGGACATATACTTTCAAAATTATTGTAACTGACAGCTACGATAATAGAGCGATTTACGATAACAACGGTTCCCTATATACATTCAATGTTTACAGTAAACTTCTGTTTCGAACAACGCTTCAAACGGTTACCTTGACCGCCCCTACTATAACTAGTGATCATCCAATGGATTTAGGTAAGCTGGATGGAGATCAATATGATGATGTAGTAATTGGAGTTTCAGATCATGCAGAGATCATATGGGGTAACCATAGCGTTACAATACTTGATACATGGGCTGATGTAGACAATGTGGAAGTATATGTTGCGAATCTGCTAGCTGGTTCAAACGACGATATATTAGTTTACTATTATAATGTTACAAGCTCTCAGTATCAAATTAATATTTATGACGGTTTTTCACTAGAGGTATCAAAAAGATATACGTTCACCTCGGAAGTTCAGAATTTTGCATTTGGCGATGTTGACGGTGATGGATATGAGGATTTAGTGTTTAGTTTAGATGTAAATACTACACACGACAAACTCATCGTAATGAATACGGTAACCAGTGTAACTTTGCTAGAAAAAGAAATTATAAACACCCTTTACGTTGGAGTGTTCAATCTTACAGAAGACCAATACATGGATGTTATTGCGGTATCATTTGACTCCTCAACTAAGATACTTAATTTAACTGCTTATGCTGGTGAACAAAATTTAAACATGATATACTTTTTCAACCAGTCTTTCCCAAGCGACGAAGATGTATATGAAGTGGTGGTTTTTGTCGATAACTTCATAACAACTGAATATTTGCAGGTTGCACTTGCCACAGGTTTATCGGGACATGACAAAATATTTTTATTGAACGCTAGTAACGGCTACTATTTAAAAGAGCGCGAAATACCATATATAACAGGACTGACTCCTGTTGATTACGGATTCGATGGGATCAAAGAGATATCCCTTATTTTATACGATAATTCACTGATTATAGTTAGTTTGGCTAACGAATCCTTCAGTTTTAAGAAAGATTCGTTACTCCCAGAAACGCCTATTTCAACATTTTGGGATCATTTCGATGAGGATAATTATAAGGACTTGATATATGTTCTATCTGATGAGATCGCTGTATATTCAATTGCTGAGGATCGTTTCGAAGTTGTACAGTATCCGTTCAGAATGATACATTCGGCGAGTATTGGTAAATTCTTTGAACTTCCAAGCAAAGACATCTGTTTCCTTACGTATGACTTGATTTTTGAAAAATACATAAACATAAATATGTTCTATAGACCAAACATTACTTTGTCCCTTAGCAACAATATTGTAGCTCAAGGCGAATCCACCGAGGTAATCGTAGAGATTAGAAACGTGTTTGGAGATCCTGTCACTGAAAGCGATATACTGGGAATTCTTGAGTTGGATGGAAGTGTTTTGCAAACAAGTAGCTTTACTTCACATGGAAATGGTATATACAGCCTTACTGTTAGTGCAACGAACATGCCTTTAGGATACTACAATCTCTCTGTGATTATAGATGATCCCTATTATGGTACTTTCACGTTCAGTGAAAATCTTACGGTTACGGGTCAAATAGATGGCGTACTTATAAGCCCAGATAAAGTTCCACAAGGCGGATTTGCACTACTAAATGTAACTCTATCAGATCAATATGGGTATCCTGTAACAAACGCGATCGTCAACATTACTTTCAATGGGCAGGTTTACACACCCGATAAAATCATTAGAAACATGTATCTCTTCAAGATATCAACAGAGAATTTGTCTGTTGGACTATATACCATTATGGTTACGGCGGATCATGAATTAACGCCGCCGATACAAATAAATTCTACTATTAGTTTAACGGGGATTCCCCATGTTTCAGTTAGGGGAAACGGAATTACAGAGCCTCCTGTAATTCAAGGGACAGCATTCGATGTAGCTTTGGATTTGTATGATGAATACAATTATACAATTGATGGTGCAACTATAATTGCATATTTCTTTGGAAAGCCGTACACATTTACGGACTTAGGAAATGGAACTTATATTGCTAATGTACCCACGGAAAATGTACCAGGAGGTATACACTCTCTCTTAATAGAAGTGAATCATGATTACCTTGAAAGACAAGTGTTTAGGGTAAATGTAACTGTTATAGGTAACATAAACCTAGAGGTGACTATTTCCCCGGATTACATTGAACAAGAGTCTACGATGGAAGTTAGAATAGTGGCTGTTGATGACTTTGGGTATCCGATAATAGGTGCAAATGTTAGAATTCTATTTGCAAATGAAACTTACACTGCTGAGAACATAAGGGACAATATATATGTCGCAACAATAAATGTAGGAAAAATATACCATGGTGAATACCCACTTACAATAGAGGTTAACGGACAATTCTACACGACAAAGATTGCAGTGGAGACAGTATATGTTTATCCGAAGATACCAAAACTTGATTTATCACCACAAACATTAATGACATTACTGGGAATTTCAATGGGTGTTTCGTTCGTAGGTTTATCATTATACTATGGCATTTCATCAAAATTGACTAGGAGTCTTTCAGTAGATGAAAGACAAAGACTACTTATGAGTTTCAAACCCTTAGACCTTACCTACTTTGCACTTGCCCTACTTCTGTTCGGTACGCTTGGAACTGCAGGCTATCTTTACATAAAAGAATTCTACGAGTTAGCTGTGGCAGTTCTAGGGCTGGCATTAATGGAATTGTTATTAGTATATGGTATATGGCTTTACAGAGACGCTGCATATACACTAGTTACTGAGAAAATGTCTATTAAACGGGCTGTTGCAAGTTTATGGCACATAGTTTTAGCACCAATGATAGTACTAGGGATATTTGAATGGGGAGCGAACATCGAATGGTTTGCATACTATCTTCTTGGAGAAACAATAAACCTTGGTGTAATAGAGTTACCGTCACTGTACGTCAGTCTATTAGGTACTTACATTACTTCAATAATAGTTTTAGTTGCAAACATTTACCTTAATTCGAGAAGACTGAAGAACAGATTCCGTGAAATGAGAGTGGGTGGAACACCGGAAAAGGTAATAAACGAAGAGAAGATTATACAGCTTGGTAAAATGTCTAGTTCGATTAGAATTAAGTTCTTCGGTTTCCTTGTAATTCTCGGTGCAAGCTTAGTTTCAACGACACCGCTGCTACAGTACTATCAGTTAGGCGTTGTTGTAGTTCTTCCACTGATTTTCATAGTAGTAATTCCATATATAGTTTCTAAGATTCTAGGTGCACTAGGATTTACAAAGAGAACTATAGAAAGAGGATAGAGACTCCTCAAACCTAACTTTTTATTTTTGTTTTAGTGTTTTTACTGCTAGTTCTGGGTTGTTTGTTACAATACAATCGACTTTCATATTTGCAAATTTAATCATATCACTTGGATTATCGACCGTCCAAACTGCGATTTTTAAACCATTTTCATGCACTTTATCTACAATTTCAGGTGTTACAAGGGTATATTTTGGAACCACAAAATCTATTCTTAAAGTAGTCGCTATCTTCAGCATATTTCCTCTAAATTTTCCACCAAAAATTGCTCCTACCAAAATTCTTGAATTTAACTTCTTAACTTTCTTTACAATTTCAAAGTTAAAGGATGTTATAATTGAATCATTAATTATTTTCTTTTCCTCTAGCGCTTCAATCACTTTATTTTCAAAACCTTCTTCTTTAATTTCAACTATAATTTTCCCTTTCATTTCTTTAACTACTTCCAAGGCTTCTTCTAGAGTAGATATTCTTTCCCCCTTCCCAAAATCCAGTTTCTTAAGTTGATTAAGTGTCATTTCACGTACATACCCGTGACCATTAGAAGTTCTGTCAACAGTTTCATCGTGAATGACCACTGGCACGTTGTCTTCTGTTAATCTTACATCTATCTCTACAGCGTCTGCTCCAACCTTGAAAGCTCTAATAATGCCTCTAAGCGTATTTTCAGGTTCATGTACAGGATCACCTCTATGACCCACAATAAAAACCATTGTGAAAACCTCAGTTTTATTATATTTCAACGAGAAATATTAAACTATTCTAGTAGTTTTCTGATAGGGTCTTTTGGATCGAATTTTGTGGTTTCGTAGACCATTAGGGTTTCTGTTTTCTTAACTGCAGGTAAGCTTTGAATTCTTCTTAATACGCCTCTTAGCTCATCTATGTTTCTTACTACAACTTCCACTATTATATCAAATCTCCCTAAAAGATAGTGAATTTGAGATATTTCTTTGAAAGTTTTAATTATTTTATCGGTTTCCTTTCTAAACTCTGTTTGCGGCTCTGCAATGATAAGAATGTATGCCTTTATCTTAAGACCTATAACGTTAGGATCTATGTCAATTGTGAATTTAATACCCTTTTTTCTTAACTCTTTAATCCTAGCATAGATACTTTGCCTTGTCATTCCACATTTCTTAGCTAATTCGGTGATTGGTTGTCTGCCATCTTTTAACAATTCCCTTAGTAGCAATTTATCTTTCTCATCAAACATGTTAAAACATTGACACACAACTTATATTTTAAGTTTACCATATTGCAATATAGAACGTATTTTTTTGGACAAAATGTCTAATTTTTGGGGACAATTCTTTTATTATTGTTTTGCCAAGAATAAGAGGGTTTTCCATGATGGGAGATGGATTGGGCACCTATATTACAAAACAAAAATCAGAAATAAAGAATAATTCATTTAAAATTGGGAAAACCAAGATCACTTCAGACCCTTTCTTTTTAAAGAATAAAGGCGGGGAAAAAACGAAAGGAGATAGAGTATCTATAATTGCTGAAATAAGCTGGGTAAAACAGGAAAGCAAAGTTCTCATTTGGAGATTTCACAAAGAGAATTCTAATTTTGTAGTTTAAAAATTTTAAAGAAATTTTAACTGGGTGCTTCAGATGATAGATTTAAAAGAGAGATTTGTGAGAAATAGTTTCAAAAAACTCATGAAAATAAACAATCCATATCTTCATTCCTTTGTAGAAAAATATGTAAGACTTTGTAACCCTGATAGAATCTTTGTAAATTCAGGTACTTCCGAAGATTTGAAATACATCAGAGAGGCAGCGATTAAATATGGAGAGGAAATAAAACTCAAGGTAGAAGGACATACAGTTCATTTTGATGGTTATTACGACCAAGCAAGAGATAGAGAAAATACCAAAATTCTTCTACAAAAAGGGGCTAATTATGGTAAACATATCAACTGGATAGATAAGGAAAAAGGACTTAAAGAGATTCATGAAATTTTAAAAGATATTATGAAGGGAAAAGAACTTTTTATATGTTTTTACACTTTAGGTCCTGTAAATTCAGAATTTACAATTCCATGCGTGCAGTTAACTGATTCAGCTTATGTTGCTCATTCAGAAAACATTCTTTTTAGGCAAGGCTACGAAGAATTTTTAAGAAGAGGCCCTGATCCTTCCTTTTTCAAGTTTGTTCATAGCGCTGGAAAACTTGACGAAAGGAAAAACTCTAAAAACATAGATAAAAGAAGAATTTACATTGATCTTGAAAATGAAGTGGTTTACAGTGTAAATACCCAGTATGGAGGAAACACTATAGGTCCGAAGAAGCTTGCACTTAGACTTGCAATAAATAGGGCTTCAAAAGAAGGTTGGCTTGCAGAACATATGTTTATAGTTGGAATAAGTGGTCCTGGTGGAAGAGTCACCTACTTTGCTGGTGCTTTTCCATCTCTCTGCGGGAAAACGTCCACAGTTATGATTCCTGGTGAGAAATTGATAGGTGATGATATAGCATTTTTGAGAAAAAGAAATGGGAAAGTTTATGCTGTAAACGCTGAAAAAGGTATTTTCGGAATCATATCGGGCATAAATTCCAAGGATGATCCCGTAATTTTCAAGGCACTTCATTCTCCTGGGGAAATTATATTTTCCAATGTTCTTGTAACTGAAAATGGAGAGGTTTACTGGGATGGTAAAGACGCTCCAATGCCAGAAAGAGGGATAAACCATTCAGGAGAATGGTACAAGGGCAAAAAAGACGCTGAAGGAAAAATAATTCCTCCCGCCCATCCTAATGCAAGGTTTACATTGAGCCTTGATCTGCTTGAGAATTTCGATCCTAGGTTAAATGATCCTATAGGAGTTGAAATACGGGGAATTATCTATGGAGGAAGAGATTCGGACACTTGTGTTCCCGTAGAACAGTCTTTTAACTGGGTTCATGGAGTAATTACAAAAGGTGCTTCTCTTGAATCAGAGACAACCGCCGCAACCCTTGGAAAAGTGGGAGAAAGAAAACTTAATCCGATGGCAAACCTTGATTTTCTTCCCATAAGTATAGGTAGATATGTGGAGATGTACTTAGAATTTGGTAAAGATCTTGAAAATCTGCCTCTAATTTTTTCAGTAAATTACTTTCTCAAAGACAAAGATGGCAAGTTTCTTACTGAGAAAACTGATAAGAGAGTTTGGCTTAAGTGGATGGAATTGAGAGTCCATAATGAAGTAGATGCAATAAAAACCCCCACTGGATATATTCCCACATACGAAGATTTAAAAAGACTTTTTAAAGAAGTTTTAAACAAGGATTATAGGGAAGAAGATTATATAAAACAATTCACATTAAGGATTCCTGAAAATCTTGCAAAAATAGATAGAATACTTAAGATATATGGAAATATACCTGGGACTCCTGATATAATCTTTCATGTTCTTGAAAAGCAGAAAGAAAGACTTTTAAAGACAAAAGAGAGATTAGGAGAATATGTCTCACCTTTCGACTTTCCTCTAACTACAAGATGTCATGTATCTTGTTAAATACGGTGTTAAAACAACAGGGCAAATTCGTAGAATAGTATTAATAGCACTTAAACAAGTTTAATAACCCGCTTTTTGAGACGTTTCAAAATATGATATGAAAACTAAAAAACCACAACTTTAAGTAAAATTAAAGCTAAATTCAAGGGGAACAATTTTGAAAAGACAAAAAAGTTCTAAGGAACTTTATAAGCTTGCTATACGGCTTAGAATTCCCAGAGATATCCTTTACAAGGAGACTAAAAGTTTTTTTAAAGAAAAGGAATATCATTTGGAAAGAGAAAGGTTTCCTACATTTATGCTTTTTAAGGGGGAAGAAGGTATTTGGCAAGTGCGGTTCAGAAAGGAAAGAGAGGAAACACGAGTGGAGCTTTCGTTTATACCTCAAGTTCCTCGATTAAGAAAGAAGCAACAAGAAAAAATACGTGGGGAACTCGCAGAATATATTACACATATCGAAAGTTTATGATACCAAATCTATAAACATTTACAATCATTACCAAGATGAGCCTAGATTAGCTGCTCAAATTTTATCGTGTTGACGGAAAAATAAAAAAATATATGTCCATAAATTGTTTTATCATCATCGGGAGGATCTCATTTGACCGATATCGCAATTTTGACAAAAGATCTAACGAAAATTTTTGGCCATATAACTGCCGTGAAAAATTTGAATCTAGAAGTTAAAAAGGGAGAAACTTTTGGTCTTTTAGGTCCTAATGGAGCTGGAAAAACCACAACTGTTAGAATGCTTAATGCAATAATAAAACCTACTTCTGGAACAGCCATTGTTGCTGGTTACGATATTCTTAAGCAACCAGATATGGTAAAAAGGAATACAGGGCTTTTACCTGAGACTCCTGGTATATATGAGAAGCTTACGGCTAGAGAATTTTTAATTTTTATTGGAAAACTTTATGATGTAGAAAGAGATATTTTGGAGGATCGTGTTGGTGATCTACTTAAAATATTTGAATTAGAGAATAGAGCTGACGATTTATTGGAAAGTTATAGTCGTGGTATGAAACAAAAGGTTTTAATTGCAGCTGCGCTTGTGCATGATCCTTCTATAATATTTTTAGATGAACCGACTGCAACTTTAGATCCCGCTAGTGCTAGAATGGTTAAAGATATGATTAAATTGCTTTCTGAAAAGGCTGATAAAACGATTTTTCTCTGTACACATATTTTGCCCGTTGCCACAGAGCTTTGTGACAGGGTTGGCATAATTGATAGAGGAGTTTTGCTAGATGTTGGTACACCCAAGGAGTTAATGGATAAAACAGGTACTGAAAGCTTGGAAGACGCTTTTATAAAACTAACTGGGCGTGAAAGGAAAGAAGCTGCAGAACTTTTAGAGTGGAGAGAACCATTACATCAGTGAGGGATTTTTATGGCTGATTGGAGAGTAATTGCTGAAAATGAGTTAAGATTAATGACGAGTCGTTTTCATAATAAAAGAAAACTTCTGATTGCTGTAGTACTTGTACCTACTGCAATATACTTTTACATTATTAATCATTTCCTAGCTCCCTTCTTTTCTTCTCCAGAAGTAAAAACAATGCTTGAAACATTTCCATCGATACTAGTATGGGTTCTTCATTTTTTATTGTTTTATGCTTTTGTTATGGCGGCTTTTACGCCTCTCTCCGGCACTTTACGTGAAGCTACAGCTGAACCTATCGAAGTACTTTTATCAACACCAATAAAGCCTCAACATGTCTTAGTAGGGAGATTTATTGCTAGATCACTTATTTACATCATGGGAGCAATAATTTTGTTTGCGCCTCTAGATGTTCTGTTTTACATTGTTTATGAGTCTTCTATTTTAGCTCTTATAGTTGTAAATTGTCTTATTGCTGTTATGGTAGCTGTTGCTGTATGGATTAGCATATTATCAATTTCAATTATTATGTCTAAATTTGGAAAAACTGAAAGAGGTCGAGATATAGCGAAAGCTCTTAATTTAATTCTTGCTTTGTTACTCTTCATTTTTCTCTACGGAAGTGGATGGTTTAGTGGCTCTATTTCCCCGGAACAAGCTTCAAGACTCACCAGAGTTTTGGAATATTTGCCTAGTGGATGGGTTGCAAACATAATATCTGAAATAGTTATAGGAGTTTCGCCAGAGATACCACTATATGTAAATATTGGGGCATTATCGATCTTTTGTGCCAGTGTATTTTTTATTGGTTACCATGCTGCTGGTCGTTTCTATAGCTTAGAGCCTGTTGAAACTGTAAAAGTCACTGTTATAAAGGAAAACTTTGGATATTCTTTTATTAGAAAAATTATTCCTGGTAAACTTGGTGAGTTGACAGTTCTTCACTTTAAGGAATTTGCAAGATATATGGAGTCTTTGTCAAGGTTTGTTTATGGTTTAGCTATTTCGGTTTTTATACTTTATATGATGGCGATTTCTATGTCAAAAACTTCCCAGGGAATGGATATACTTGTCTATTCTTTTGTGACCGTTTACTGTGTTCCGTTTATAACCTTGCTTGTGGCAGGAGATATCACTATTAGAGGTAAAGAGAAGCTTTGGATTTTCCGTCACGCACCGAGAGGAATATTACTTTTCGTATTAGGAAAGTATATTCAATCGATAATTGTGCAACTTCCAATTGTTATCGCTGTGCCATTAACATTTCATTTTCTTAATCCTAATCTTCCTATGAAATCTTTGATTGAATTAGCATTAATAGCTTTTACTTTGCTTTTTGGCTGTACAGCGGAGATTATTGGGATTTTCTGTTTAAATCCTGCCTTTAAAGAAAAGAGTGCAAAATATACAATAAATACGCTGATTTATGTGGCTTTAACCATGTTTGTACCCATGTTCATATTTTTCGGAATTGTTGCATCTGGGTCGCCACCGGAACAAGGCTTAGAAAATCTATTAACAATTATTAGATGGGCGCCAGTCGGATTATCGCTACTCTTAGGGTTTACTTTAATGTTTCTGGGCATCAAAAATCTCTCACGAATGGAATAGTAAAATTTTATGTTCTAGGCTTCCGAGGTATTTTCTGAAATTTTTGATACTTCAGTTTCATGTTTGGAATGTTGCGGGTATATTATGAGTAGTTCTTTATTTTCCTTTAACTTTAGCACCGTTTTGTATAATTTTATTCTCTCTGATTTTGGTAATTTTTCAAGTTCTTTTGCTAATTTTGGCATGTAAAAGAATTGGTCTTGATTTGAAATTTTTTGAATGATTTCCTTTAAGGAGCTAGGTATTTTTCTACTGTCTTCTATCTTGTACATTGCCAAATTTTCTTTTCCAAAGATCTCATATATGATCTCCTCTGTGCCATTAAAAACTCCTAAGTCTCCTCTCCAATTATTAAAAACATCTTTGAATTTTTCTTCGAATTTTTGTGTAATTTCTCTAATTATTTCTTTATTTTTAAGTTTCTCAGTTGAAATAGCAATTGTATATGTGTGCTCTCCAGAGGAACATGTTAAAAATCTTGGCTCTGGATCTCCATATGATATCTCATCAAGATATCCTACTTTACCGTTACTAAGTTCTGTGTAAAATGTTTGAACAGCTTGTATGAACCCAGCTATTAATTCAGGACTTCTTTCCTCGCCACCAAAAATTTTAACGTCTCTTACTGGAAGCCCGCTCCTTTTCTCAACTAATAATATCTCTTCTATCGATGAAATGGAAGATAAGTGTTCTATTTCATTAATCAATTTTGCGATTGATTTTTTTCTGTGCACAAAGTAGACAGATGAAGAAAAGAAGAAAAGAAATAAGAAAATAAGTTCTTTGAAATATTGTTTAACATTTTCTTTCACTTTTTCCAGTATAGGAGCTAAGGATAAGTATGGTGTTATTTCTATGGTTTTTTCCTCCGATTGTGAAGGTAAATATTCTCTACTTCCATTAAAGTACACTATTATTGTTAGGTTTCCAGCTGTTTGCATTTTAAAATTGTAAAAAGCTTTGCCCTCGTTATTAGTTACAAGCGTTTCATTCCACTCTCTAGTTGTACCGTTTAAGGAAGTGAATTTTAACATTAAAATTAATTCTTTACCTGGGACCCCTGTTCCGTTAATATCTGTTAGTGTTATTTCAATTCCTATGTTCTTCCCGACAGAGGCTTTTGAAGGAGCTTCAAGAATTATCCTTGTTGGAATAGGATAAATAAGATTTAGGGTTATATTTACATGAGTTTCTTCATAATATTCTTTTATTACGTATATTGAAACGTTATACATTCCTTCTGTTAATCCATTTGTACCAACTATGCCCTCGTAACAGTTTGTTATGTTATTATAAGTGAATTGAATTGTTCCTTTTATCCATTTTCCGTAAATATTTGCATCTGTTATATTCTCTCCGGTTATGCCATCGACACATCTAACTTTAATGGTTATATTTTCTCCTAAAAGATAATATTCGCTTAGATTTTCAACTATAATCTTTATGGTGTAGAAAACGGAAAATGTACTTATTCTATACCCTATTTCCGTTCCATTGTAGAATAGTATTGCTACTTTGTATTCTCCTTTTTCCACGTTTTGAGGTATCCATGTGAAATTACTGCCTTCACTTATGTTCTTCGTTTCTTCATGAATTTTCACGTCAGTTACGTTGTATATTGCCATGGTTAAGTTTCCATTTGAAACTGTTACTGTTGATTTCCACTGTACAGAAAATTCTATTTTGTGGTTTATCGTAACATTTGCTGGGTGGTCTAAACTTTTTATATAGTTTATTCCTTGAAAAATTAGAAACCATGGATCACTCATATTTACTGTTATTAAGTTTTCCTGTCTATCTATTACGTTATTTGTATTGTTTTGCAATGTCCAGTCTGATGGAACATGGAATTTCGTGCTACAATTCAAATAGCCGCTGGGAAAAGTGTAAGTTGAGTTAACATACCATGTAACATTATCATAGTTTGTGTTAATGAAACAAGATGTGTGTAACAATTCTTCTTTTAAATGAGTAGTTTCACATGTGATATTAAATTTAAGTAACCAACTTGCCGTAACATTTAAAATTACGGGATCTTCAGTGATAAGATTCGTAAAAGTCCATGTTCCATTTTCATTAACTGATATATTATTTACTTTTAATTCATAGTCTTGAAAACTAGTTAATAACGGGGAAAGATGGACATATTGCAAAAAATAGTCTACATCTTCAGGTATGAAACTATTAGAATCAGAGTCGTAGTAGTATGCATATCCTTCATCAACTCCGTCGGTTGAAGCTGCTGGTGTAGAATCATTATATGCCAGCCAACATACGTCTTCACTTGCCGTTAAGGCTCGAGCATATAGGTGCAAGAAGAACGTGTTATCGTAGGTTTTTGATGTGTCAAGTAAAAGGGGTGGATCGATTGTTATGTTTAATTGTAAGTATTGTGTTCCACTAATACTCATAATTGTGGTGTTGCTGATGAGCGTGGTATCTGGGTACGGTAGAATCTGCTCTTGAATTATTGTTCCTGTCGCATTCATTATAGCCCAGTCAATTGTTATTCCAGATATCACAGAGATGTTTAACTTTACTTCTAAACTCGTAAGATAACATATGCGAGGAACTCGAAAAGACATTACTCTTGGATAATCTCCAATAGAAATATTTCCCAAGGGAAGAGGGTCTTCAGGGTGTTGCATTTCTATTTCTTTTGTTAGATTTTGCGGCTCTATATTTGTGAAGTTTAAAGCTATCTTTTCTGTGTTAAACCCGTGGGTTACAATATTTAGCGGGCTATAAAATGCGTCATTTTTTGCATCGAGAGACCTAACATGTGTTGTTTCATTATTTATCCAGTTTTTGATTTGTATTGCTGTTAGGTTTGAATGAATAATTCTATCACTAGACAAGGTAAAATTTGAAGTACATTGGGAAGGAAATGTTGAATTGGCTAAAACCTGTGGAGGGCTCATTATTGCGAAAAATATTAAAATTACTACAAGAAGTGTTAAAGTCTTCAGTTTTTCCACCAGAGTCACCGTAAGATATACTACTTTTCACTTTCATCAATTACTACTATTATTATAACAATATTATATAAAATCATTTTAGCCATTGTTGTAAAGTTAAAATTGATATAGAAAACCAGATTCAAATATTAGTGAATTCTTGAAAAGCGGGATGAACCCTGATGAAGAAGGAAAATTTCACAAGTGTTGTTAAGAAAGTTCTTGAAAAGGAAGGAAAGTATATTAGTGGTAAAAGGAATGCAGCGGTTTTGGTCCCTTTAAGTATAGATAAGGCGCTTTATATTACATTTATAAAAAGGTCTAAAAATCTACAATTTCACAGAGGGGAAGTAGCGTTTCCTGGTGGTCTAAGAAAAAATAATGAAAGTCCTTTGGAGACAGCTTTTAGAGAAGCATGGGAAGAATTGAGAATACGGAAAGAAAATGTAGAAGTTCTTGGTTTTCTTCCTCCAACAGAAACTAGAACAACTAATATTTACATTGTACCTGTTGTTGGATTAATACCGTTAAACTATCCATTCAAACTAAATAAAAAAGAAATAGAAAAAGTAATGCAAATTCCTATCAAAGAACTATATAAAAACGTGTACGAAGATTTTTATGGAAAATATTATTTACATGATGGCTATAAAATCTGGGGAGCAACTGCAAGAATCTTGACAACCCTCTTAAACAAGCTAAAAACAATAATCAAATGATATCCCTATTTTCCATCAAAATATACTGAATTTAGTTTTTCCTTAAAAATTGTGATCCGTTTATTGGACAATTTCGATTAATACAAACATAGTTACCTCAATTATTAAGTTTTAATTTCGAAGTTATTGATTAATCTTAATAAGGTTACAGTGTGTTATTATTTCTTGGTGTTTTTGATGGAGATCAAAATTGGTGAATTGTTTAAGGAAGCTATGGAACACCCTTCGAAAGAATCCATTATTATGATGTCTGAAGGACTTGAAAAATTTGTTTTAATGGTTATTAACGCTCTTGGAATTTTAGAAGAAAGAATTATCAACTTAGAAAATGAACTAAAATCTCTAAAGGAGACCATAGAATCAAAATTAAAGATAGAAAAAATGGAAATCCCACCAGCAAAACCTGTTCAAATTCCTGAATCAAAACTTCCTCCCTCACTTCCACCAGTTCCCTCCAAACCTACAGAAGAAATAGTTAAACCACCTACAAAGCCTCCTAAGGAGATAAGTGCTCCTAAGACTGTCGGGCCTGAAGAAAAAGATATTGAAGCCTTTAGAAAAGGATTGTTAAAACCTACACCGAAAATTGAGGAAAAGGAGAAAAAACCTGTCTCTCTCAGAGATGCTCTTATGCAAGAATTAAAAAACTATTTTAATACTGCTATGAAAAAGGTTCGTAAAGAGGAAGTAGAGGAATGAAAATTCTAGGATAATATTTTTAGTACTTTTTCTTTTATTTCTTGAAGTGATGATAGAAGTTTTCCTAGTTTAAAGTCTCTTTCTTTTAGTATTGAAAACATAGCTATTTCATCGCTTATGTTGTAAACTGCGATGTATTCTCTTTTTATATGCCACAGTGCTAAGTCTGCTGTATCAAAGGTTATGTATCCGCTTTTACGTAGTTGCGAGAACATTGTTCTCACCGTCTCGATAGGTTTTATTAGAGATTTTGCAGATACATATTTTAGTTTCTTCGGGTTAATGAGTTCTTTGCTTATTGCTGAAGCTATTTCTAAACCGTCTCCCTTGTTTAGAATGAAAGATGCTAAGGCTTTTTGTTTTTTATTGAATTTTGCTAAGATTTTATGGATTTTCTCAGCCACTTCTTTTGCTTCTTTGGAAAGAACGCTATCTAAGAGTTTACAAACAACCGTTCTAGCTGTTCCCTCTGGTATAGATGTGGCCTCAACAACCACATTATGATTTCCAAATATTTTTCGTATTTCCTTTATGGAAATCTTTTTTATATCATATTTGCTGGCTAAAACGAATATTCTTGCATTCGGAGAATATTTTTTAAGATATTCTAGGGCTTTAAGATATTCTTGTTTTGCTTCATCGATTGTTTCTTTGTTAGAGGAGTCTACTACGAAGAAGAATGCACCTACGTTTGAAAATATTTTTCCTGACCATTGATCTGTGAAATATTTGTATATGAATTGTTTTTGTCCTCCTACATCAAAAGTTGTAACTTCTAATAAGCCTCTATACTTGTATGTTTTTGTACTTACAAATTCTGTTGGTTCTAAGTTCTTTACATCGTCCCAGTCTTTCCCTTCAAAAACATGTTTAACCAAAGATGTTTTTCCAGCTGCTCTTAACCCCATTATTAAAACTTTCATTTTAAACAACCTTTAATGCTATTTCAAAACTTGAATTTAATTTATTTACTTCTAAATAGAGTATATACTTTTCTATTAGAAACATATTATTACAATTAAAAATGTAGACTTCATTTGCAGAATTTCAACTTTAAGACGCAATAACGTAGGTAATTGAGATTAAACAAAAGTTGATTAAAATATATAGAAGCAAGATTATTATTCCTCGTTTATTCACTAATTTTCCTTTAGAAGACCCTAAATATATTAGGATTCCAGAAATAAAGCTTAGAGTTGCATAGTGAATTTCTGAGGGATCAGGAAATTTTGGATAGAAAAGTTCTGGAATAAGTAGGGTTGGTAAATTCACTACTTTAAGCAATAGAAGTAGAAGTTCGATGAAAATCAAGATGAGACATGTTTTTGACAATTTTTCTCTAACCGTTATTAGCGAACATATGAGAAGTGAAGAAATTAGCATTAATGTTAATGTGAAGAGATTATAGCCTACATAAATTAGATAGGTGATTATACAGAGAGATATTATAATTATGAGGTCTCTATATGGAAAACTTATTCTTTGAGTGATTCTTTTGGCTTTTCTACTGCCTAAAGTTCCCATGGAAATAAGAAATCCGGATAGTAAGGCTAAAAATATGTATATATAGAAACTTGAGGTTATAGTCGCAGGAAAAGGCTGCAGACCTTTAATGACTGTTAAATTAAATAATTTTGTAGCTATTGCTTGAGAAGAGGTTAAAGCAAGTTCAACTATAACTAATACATATACTAAATATAGTGGCCAGTCTTTTCTAGCGTATAAGTTGAAAAGAAGTGCTCCCCAAGTTGCATAAAATATTATGGTTGTAATTTCATACATAGCAAATGAAAATGTAAGTAACACCATACCTAGGATGAATATAAGTCCCCTTATTGGTAAAGGTGACTCAGAGATCTCTGAAATTTTCCTATCTACCTTTTCGACTAAGGCTGGCCTTTTTAATGGTTGAAATAATTTAACGTGTTTCTTATCTTCTACTTTTGGGGACAATGGTTTTTTGAGAGATTTCAATTGTTTATAGAAGGATTTTAATATTTTTTGATAATTGCTCCAGTTTTCTTGCATTTTTGATATAACATTTGATAACTTTTCTTTTACATCCTCTGAATCTTCAATTTCATCTGCAATTATGGCCAAAGCGTATATTTCCTTACCTCCTCTAGCTTCTTCAGACTCTATATAAAATCTTTTAGCTAAACATTTGGTACCTGAAATCGAGAACAAAGTGTATTCTAGTTCCTCCCCCATTCCAATCGCGTTTTTTGCTATTTTCTCTAAAATTTCGGGTTTTCGTGCAAAAAGTCTACCAGGATATTTATTTACTGGTATGAAACCTTTAACTTCATCAAACTTACATAGAACTAAACCCTTTAGGTTAACTTTTCTATCTTTTACAGATTCTTCCACCTTAAAATTACTTTCACTGGACTTTTGATTCTCTTTATTATTTGTCAACTTACATAATTACCTCCAACAAACGTTCAAAGCCTAAAATAGTGAAGCGGTATTTAACAGCCCTTAATTTAGTTAATTAAAACTTATCTATTATGAAACTTAAAAACGCTTCTAAGAATTTCTGTGTGCGTATATCTAAAATTAAAGGTAAAATGGTTTCAACAGAGGAAAACGAACTAAAAGTTCAAAATAACACTTGTCATGCTATTGTAAGTGTATAAATTCCAAGAATAATAACTGCAATGCCTAGTAAACGTAACTTATCAAGTTTTTCTTTAAGAACTGTAGTTCCAAGAATTGTTGAGAATAGCGGGGAACTAGAGGCTATTATAGTAGTTTTAGCCACACCTATCAGATTTATTGCAAAAAGGAAGAGTAGTGATCCAAGTCCTATCGCAAAAATACCCCCGATCGAGAGAACGAGTAGGGTCTTTTTATCCATGCTTTTGAGCTCCTTTTTCCGTCTCTCTTTAGATAATATTAGTAGCCATACGATTATGTTAAGAATTAATAGCCTTACAAGATTTAAGAAGACGGGAGATACACTTAGGAGAACAATTTTAAGAATTGTCATACTTATACCCCAAGAAAGGGAAGCCATTATTGCAGCAATTAAACCTCTAACCATGTGTTTACTCTGACTGTTTTCAGCTTTGAGAAACAATAAAAATACCCCTAGTACAACAAGTATAGCGCTTATGAAGGTCCATATGTTGATAGTTTCTTGTAAGAAGAAGTATGCGAAAATTGCGACAAAAAGGGAATATGTATAAGAAACTGGATGTCCTATTGCTACACCAGCATCTCTAATAGCCACAAGAAATAAGGAATCGCCAAGAAGAATGCCGAAAGAAACATCTACTACTATAAGTAAGAAAAGCCATACGGATAAATTATGAATTTGATATATTTCGCCCATAATTGCTACTGCGGCAAGCATAAAAATTAGGCTTGGAATTGTTCTAATGCCATTTGCAACTATTACATCTGAGTTTTCTGTTTTTAACCCAACTTTATAAAGTACTGTTGCTAAAGACCACGAGATCGCTGTTAATAAACTTAACACAATCCCAACTTCTACTGTATGCAAAATTGTGTCCCCATCACTGTTTTTACTGGTTAAACATTTTAGTGATAAAATAGTAGTTTGATATAAATTTTCGCATCGAAAAATGACGTAAATGGAACAAATTTTAATCGGATTTTCCCGTTGACCTGTTCAGACCTGTTATTTGTCGATAGTTTTATGTTTACATTTAAAGCCACCTTTGACTGTTAGACCACACTATTCACTCTAATTACATGCTTTGATTTTTGTAAATAAAGGATTTTTACAAGCAATAACATGAAAATACAGCATTCAAAATATTATTGGATGAAATTATAGGAAAACATTTTGAAAAAGGATACATAATCTTTTCATTTGTTAAAGAATTAAAAGGAAAAAACGAGTTATTAAAATAAAATATTTTTAATTCGGTTTTAGTTTCTTAGCCAAAAATTGTTGACCAGAAAAACCATTAATTGAGTAAAATTAATTAAATATGGTTACACTAAAGTTAAATTACAAATTGTATCGGGGATAGTTGTGCTACCATTAGAATACATTGTTAAGGTTGTAATTATTACCTCCTCTGGTGCTTTATCTCCTGGTCCCCTTACAGCTTCAACCATCGCTGCTGGATCTAGTGAAGGTTGGAAAAATGGATTTAAAATTAGTGTGGGACATATGATCGTAGAAATGCCTCTAGTGTTTTTAATAGCTTTTGGCATCGCAACCCTGCTTGCAACACCTGTTATTGAAAGAGTGATAAGTTTTGCCGGGGGCAGTCTTCTAATATTACTAGGTGCTTTTATGCTGAAAGACGTATTTAAAAAAGATTTTGGCGACGAAAATGTTTCTAGTAATGCTGTGCGTTCTCCCCTTATGATTGGAATTTTACTTTCTCTTTTTAATCCATATTTTTTAGTTTGGTGGATACTTGTAGGTGGAGCTCTCGTCATTGAAGCTATACTTCTTGCAGGTCTTATAGGTGTTGGTTTAATGTTTATTGCGCATATTTGGATGGACTATGCTTGGTTAATGCTATTATCTGAACTTTCTAAGAAGGGAAAACAGATTCTTAAAACAAAGGGATATAAGATATTATTAGCTGGTATTTCGCTTGCTTTGATATTTTTTGGAATAGATTTTATCTCTTTATCAATATTTGGTTCAGGCATCCTTCTATAGAAACTTTTACAACTCATTAAATTAGTAAAATACATATGAGAACTAAATTCTCTCCACTTATAGAATAGAGAGGATGTTGAAGTGCAATGTCCAAAATTGAATTTGATCCTCGTTTTTGGCATAATATTCAAGGTCCCTTCGAAATGGATGTTTCAAGAAGATTTGAATACGATGAGGATTCTTTAGAATTGATTAGACGATGGTTGAGACTTCATGATTCCCAAGTTGAGGTAATAGTGGAAGTTGGTTCTGGAAGTGGATATTTTACCGAGAAACTTGTTGAAATGACTCATGGACAAGCAAAAATAGTTTGTGTTGAGCCAGATGATGTACTAAGACGATATGCTGAAACTAAACTAGCTGGAAAAGCTGAATTTTTAAGTGGTTATGTTGAAGATCTTCCTTTGCCAAGTGATTACGCTGATTTAACAGTTTGCCACATCCTTCTACATAACCTTCCTGATATTTACAAAGCAGTAAGAGAAATGGTACGCGTAACGAGAAAAGGTGGCATAGTTGCAGCAATAGAACCTGCTATAGGAAGTTTCCATTATTATCCTGACGAAACGCTTAACAAACTTATTGAAAAAGTTCAAAAAGCTTTTGGCAAGAGTGTTTGGGAATTAAGAACTAAATTAATGAAATATCCAAGGGAGAAGCCTTGGATATACAAACCAGCTTATTATGTCAAGGTTTTTCACGAATGCGGGCTTACGGAGATAGAAATTCATGGAATCTTGTCTGTGTTCCTTTTAAGCGATCCACGTAGGTCTAGAAATCAGATAATAGAATGGCTCAAAGATAGATTAAAAGTATTAAAGGAAACCGAAAAACAGGATTATGTTATTTTAAAGCGTGGTGGATTGAGTAAACAAGAGATAACCAGGTATCGTCAAAAATATAGACAGTACTTAGAAAAATTGATAAAGAAACCTGAACTCATCTCTGAAACTCATGAAATGGAAATAACTTCGAGAATATTAATTTTAGGCCTAAAAAGAGAGTGAAATCTGTTATTTAAGATGAATAATGTTATGTCATTTATGATGTATATTGTAGTAGTATTTGTAGCAACATTTATATTGTAATGATATTATAATATGTTTGTAAAAAGCTTTTTTATAGATTCGGCAAAACAACTGGGGTTCTTGGATTGGGTAGGAAAGCTCTCGCAGTATACATTGGAGCATGTATGTCTCGTAACTCTATGCCTAGAATGCGGGGATATATTTTCCCTGATGGAAAATATGTATTTATACCTCAGGTAAGTAGTAATCAACATGCTCCAGGTCCAACCTATAGAGATCTAGGCCTTGACGAGTATGTACACCCCAGTTATTATGGATTAAAGGTACATTACGACCCTGAATTTGAAACTTTCACATATGGTGAATACGTAGGGAAAGCAGATCCATGTACTAAGAATTTGTTGCAGTTAAAACCTGGCGATTATTTGTTTTTTGTTACGTCTCTCCAGTTTAGCCCTGGTTCCTATAGACGCGAGTGGTGGGTTAAGCTAGAATGGGCTTATTACATCATTGGTTATTTTGAAATAGAAGAGATATTTAATCACAAGGACCTTAACGTGGCTGCTGTTCAACATAAGTTGCGTAATAATGCTCATATTATTGCAGGAGACACAAGGCCTGACCTTGTAATATGGAAAGGTAGTGAACGCTCCGCAAAATTAGAATACGCTGTTCCAATAAGTGATAAAAATATTCCAACCTCTCTAGCTTGTGAAATTTTCAAAGTAGATTTAAGGAAGAGAATAAGGCCTAGATGGTGGCAAACCTATTTAATAAATGAAAATAGACTTGAGAAACTATGGAGACTCATTAAATCAATCAATATTATTCACATTTTCTGATTTTACTATTTTTGTTGTAAAATGTTAATTTATCATGTTATTGCGAGTATATAGATTCCAAGGATAATAGTTGCTATACCTATTGTACGTGGTTTATCGAGTTTTTCTTTAAGTATTGCAACTCCGAAAATTGTTGAAAAGAGTGGAGAACTTGAGGTTATTATTGTAGATTTCGCTGCACCTATCAAATTTATTGAGAAAAGAAATAATAGTGCTCCGAGACCTATTCCAAGAATACCACCAGCTAACAGAACAGTTAAACTTAATCTCCTCAAATTCTTAATTTCTTTCCTCTTACTTCTTTTGGGTAGTATTAGTAGCCATACAATTATATTAAGAACAATTAACCTTACAAAGTTAAGGAAGAGAGGCTCTATGTTTAGAAGAAGAACTTTGAGAATGGGTATGCTTGTACCCCAGCAAAAAGCAGCTAACAATGCTGCAATTAATCCTTTAACCATATGATTATTTTGATTTCTCTCCGCTTTGAAAAATAATAGAAATATTCCTGAAACGACGAGTATAGCGCTTATGAAGGTCCATATGTTGACGGTTTCTTGTAGGAGGAAGTATGCAAAGATTGTGACAAAAAGAGAGTACGTATATGATACTGGGTATCCTATTGCTACACCAGCATCTCTTAAAGCTATGAAAAACAAGCAATCACCAAGTAAAATACCTAGGGAAACATTTACTACTATAAGGAAGAGAAGCCATGAGGTTAGTTTGTTAACTTCGCTTAATTTTCCCATGATTATTGTTACGAGAAATATAAAGATTAAAGCTGAAACGGCTCTAACACCATTTGCAACTATTACATCTGAATGTTCTTCTTTCAACCCAACCTTGTAGAGCACCGCTGCCAGTGACCATGAAATCGCTGTTAATATGCTTAACAGTATTCCAATTTCTTCTGCAAGCAAGACTTACACCTGATAATTTTAGTTGATATTTGGAATTTGAAACAGCAGAATACAATATCAACTTAACATAAAATTTTCTCTCTTAATTACTGGTACAGTTTTAATATCTTATGTAATCGTTGGGAACATGTTTCACATTGTTATAAATTACTGTTATAAGATATAATGGGTTGTCAACGTTTTAGTATACCTATTGCCATTATTATGAGAGCTTCCATCAGTTTATACGCTTCTACGATATCTTGAGCTGTGTAGCCTACGATGTTTCCTTGTATTCTTTTAACATTGGGAATAAGTTCAGCTACATCTGCCATTGTTGAATCTGTAAACTCTAACTCAACGTTAAAGGGTGGTTGAGGCTTAAATGAAGCAACTTGTTTCTTCTTTACTTTTTCAATCGCCTTGGGAACAGCTTTTCTTATTTCTTTTTCTATGGTTTTTGGATGTTTTGTTAATGCTGCTCTACGTCCCAAAGCATACTTAGTAACTATTGTCTCGATATTTGGTACGGTGTTTTTAGCATGTTCAATAAGTTTATCATCTCCAGTAACAAGTGATATTGGCACATTGTAGTATCCTGCTACTGCAGCATTTAGCCAAAATTCGCTTACTTCAAATCCATTGATTTTGATTCTTTGTATTGTTGACCCGCTTATTGTATGATCTAAGATAGAGTGAATGGTCCCCTTCTTTGAATGATAACCTAGAAATAGAGCTGTATCAAATCCTTTGTCTATGTAAGCAACCATGCATGTGGCTCTTGGAAACCCTGTTACTACGTCAACATATTCTGGTAATTCTTCTATTAGAAGATTTATCATACTGCCATGGGAATCTGCGACAACAATCTTCTCTGCACCAGTTTCTTGTAGCGCTTCAACTGCTGCTTTAACTTCTAGTGTCATCCATTTTCTAGCCCTTTCATACTCTTTTGAGTCAGATATGACATGTTTTAAAGAAACAACACCAACAATACCCTCCATATCGACTGAAATAAAAACTCTCAAACATTACACCTCCACTGGTAACATAAATCATCTTCTATTTGTTAATTCGTTTTAGTAAACTTTCTTCACTACTGATTTCTCTCTAATTTAATTAATCTTATTTTAACAAGATAGCGGAAGATACGATTTTATCACATAAGTTTAATAATTTAAAGGATAGCTTGATTTGATAGAATTAAAGGTTATCATTATTGAATTATTTAATAATATAATGAAGGTTACTAAGTTTATTTTTGAAAGACTATTAATTATATGATACTATTAGAAAATTAAATAGTTTAGAATATAGATTAAATAAAATTTTATGTTAAACTGTCAAATTGTTTTAAAGTTCTTGAGATAAATTTTTAAATATTCAAATTCTCTTATTTTAGCAAAAAATTACCTTCTAGCTTACTTTCTCGATCAAAGCAAAAAGCAAGATGCTCTTAAAAATGGGATAAGAGGTGTATAAAAGTGGATATCGCAGTTGAGCCAGAATGGTGGTACCTATGGATTCCTTTGCTAGCTAGCCTCATAGCTATTGGTGTGATTGCATATCTTATATCATACATTAAAAAGAAACCCGTTGGAACAGAGAAAATGAAAGAAATCGCCGAGGCTATCAGAATAGGCGCTAAGGCCTATCTAAAACGTCAAAACACCACGATCGCCATGGTCGCCCTGATTATAGCTGTCGGTCTATACATATATGACTTTGTCAGTCACGGTGGAATCCCATTCTATTCCCTTGCATTCGTTCTAGGAGCAGCAGCATCTACCTTAGCCGGGTACATAGGTATGAACATCTCCACAATTGCTCATGTAAGAACCACCGAAGCCGCTAGGAACCATAATCTTCCCGAAGCAACAAAAATCGCATTTCGTGGCGGTGCAGTCACAGGTTTAGGTATTACAAGTATAAGTATTCTCAGCCTCACCATCTTATACTATGTTTATTCAATGATTGCCGGTGTTCCAAACCCAGAACTAGTAGTTAGCTTCGGTTTCGGTGCCAGCTTAGTAGGTCTTTTTGCCCAGCTTGGAGGCGGCATCTACACTAAGGGTGCAGATGTTGGTGCAGATATAAGTGGAAAGGTTGAAGAAGGAATTCCTGAAGATGATCCAAGAAACCCAGCAGTAATAGCTGACCTAGTTGGAGACAACGTAGGCGACTGCGCTGGCAGAGGAGCTGACCTATTTGAATCTTTCACCGATAACAATATTGGTGCTATGATTCTTGGAATAGCACTCGTAGCATACTTTGGCTTCGCTGGCGTAGTATTTCCATTAATTGCAGGTGCCATCGGCATCGTAGCCTCAATTATCGGTATCTTAACCGTAGGTAAAATTAAGAAAGATGACCCAATGATGTCAATAAATGCAGGATACATTCTAATGGGTATCACGGCAGCGATTTTGTTCTATATCTCCATAGTATTAATGTTAGGAGGAAAAATTGTCTTTTTCATCGATATTGTTATTGGCATAATCACCGCTGTTTTAGTTGGCCTCTTAATACAATATTACACCAGCTATCAATACAAGCCAGTTAAGACCATAGCTGAGGCAGCAAAAACAGGGCCTGCAACAAACGTTATCACAGGACTAGCAGTCGGAATGAAGAGCACTGGAATACCACTCATCGTATTATCTGCTGCGATAATTATCTCGTACATAATCTCTGGCGGATTAGTCGACCATAAGATGGGCTTTTACGGAATCGCCATGGCTACACTGGGCATGTTATCTATGACCAGTATAATCATGTCCTCTGACACATTTGGCCCAATAACCGATAATGCCGGTGGAATTGCAGAAATGTCTGGCCTTGGCGAAGACGTTAGAAAAATCACTGACATGCTAGACTCTATTGGTAACACTACAAAAGCTATAACTAAAGGATATGCCATGGGCTGTGCAACACTTTCAGCATTCGTCCTCTTTGCATCATACCTTGAAATAGTATCCGCAAGGATCCCAGATTTCACCATTAGCCTAACATCGCCTGTAACGATTCTAGGACTGTTTCTTGGAGGAATTGTTCCATTCCTATTCTCAGCATACGCAATAGAGGCTGTTGGAAAAGCAGCATTCAAGATTGTAGAGGAAGTAAGAAGACAATTCAGAGAAATACCTGGATTAAGAGAAGGAAAAGCAAAGCCGAGATACGATGTGGCTGTTGACATTGCGACAAAGGCAGGTATAAAGGGTATGCTTATCCCTGGTGCCATAGGTATTATAAGTCCGATAGTTGTTGGAGTACTCTTTGGTACTGAGACACTTGCTGCATTTCTTCTTTCAGCCACTGTGACTGGTGTTATCTTAGCTATCTTTATGTTCAATGCTGGTGGTGCTTGGGACAACGCTAAGAAGTATATAGAGACTGGTGCTTTTGGAGGTAAGGGAAGCGATACTCATAAAGCAGCTGTTGTAGGAGACACAGTTGGAGATCCATTAAAGGATACTAGTGGGCCTTCACTTCACATACTGGTTAAACTGCTTAACATCATTGCACTAACGTTGACCGTGCTGTTCTTGAATCCCATAATACTGCTTTTATTAGGCTAAAACTCATTCTTTTTTTATTTAAAGAATTTTATATAATTTCTCATTTATATTAAAGCTAATAGATAGTTATATTTAGGTGTATTTTAAAATCGTTAGTGTTCTCTATGTATTCAAAAGCGTTTATTGGAAAACCGGATCTTAATGAGACACATATTTTGCCCTGTCTGGGAGTTACCAATTATTAGAACAGTCAAAAAAGCCAACAAAAATGCAAAATGATGAATAAAGATGAAATGAGGGAAAAGTAATGATAGGTGTCACCATACTCATACTAGTTACGGCTATTGTTGGGGTTATTGGCGCAATTGGATTTCTTTTCCTTGTAAGCAAATACGAGACCGGAACAGAAGAAATGCAAAACGTGTGGCTAGCGATAAGACAAGGTTCCAATACTTATCTCAGTAGACAATTTAAATCGATTTTATCAATAGCAGTTATACTTGCAATACTCATAGCAATACTAGGATACATATTCCCCGTAGAAACAGAAATAGGGCCAGATTATCTTTATGGAGCTAAAATTGCAGGGGCATTCATTCTAGGTTCGTTATTCTCATTACTCGCCGCTTATATCAGCATGGATGCGTCGACGAGAGCAAATGTAAGAACAACTGCAGCCGCGGTAAAAAGTTCACGTGAAGCACTTACCGTAGCAACCTACGGAGGAGCAGTACTTGGATTATCAGTTATCAGTATAAGTCTTCTAGGCTTAACAGCCCTTTACATCTTATTTAGGGATCCAGGGATACTTGCGGGCTTCGGTTTCGGTGCCAGTTTGGCAGCTCTTTTCGCTCAGCTTGGAGGCGGTATTTATACGAAGGCAGCTGACATAGGTGCTGACCTTGTAGGCAAAGTTGAAATGGGAATTCCTGAAGATGATCCAAGAAACCCAGCAGTAATAGCTGATCAAGTTGGAGACAACGTAGGCGACTGCGCTGGCAGAGGAGCTGACCTGTTTGAATCAGTAACCGCGGAAAATATTGGTGGTATGATAATTGGACTCATAGTATACTTCATCTTCTATTACACCACGGGTTTACGCGTCGAGTTGTTCATCATATTGCCGTTGTTAGTGAGAGGAATAGGAGTCTTTGCAACATACATTGGTGTGGGAATATCTCTTAAGAAAGAAGAATTCACCGATCCGATGACGCCGCTCAGAATAGGTTTCTTTACAAGTGTTGCAGCATGTGCAATTCTACTATATGTTGCTCTAACGATATTTCTACCACATGCGACATATCTTTACATAGCTTCTCTTCTCGGTATCTTGGCGAGTCTTTTCATAGTACTTGAAACAGAAATTTATACAGCGAGCGGATCAAAATATGTTAAAGGGACAGCTGAGGCGGCGAAGACAGGCCCAGCAATAAATATATTATCAGGTCTTGCTGCTGGAATGGAATCCACCGCACTACCAATTATAACAATAGTTGCAGCTCTTGTAGGCTCCTTTTACCTCGGATCGCAATGGGCAGTTGTAAGTGGTTTAGGAGATGTTTTTATTGGAGGAGTTTATGGCACGACTTTAGCAACAATGGGAATGCTTTCAGTTTGTGGAATGGTTTTAACAATGGACGGTATTGGACCTATAGTTGACAATGCCGGTGGAATTGCTGAGTTAAGTGGAGCTGAAAAAGAATTAAGAGATAGATTAGAGCCTCTCGACGCTCTAGGAAACACTACAAAAGCATTAACAAAAGGATACGCTATGGCTTCTGCAGCTTTAGCAGCGCTTCTACTATTTCAAGCATTTATTCTTGAAGTTGCAAGATACGAGGCAGGTATTTGGGACATTGTAAATCCGAGTCCGGAAGCTTTAACAGCACTACTTCAAACAATAGAATCATTCGTTAGCCAAATGGCATTAAACAAGATAACTGTAGTCATTGGAGCTTTCGTTGGAGGGATGATTCCATTCTTGTTCTCCTCTGCAGCTATAAAGGCTGTTGGAGACGCTGCTCACGTAATGGTTGAAGAGGTAAGAAGACAATTCCGAGAAATACCTGGACTAAGAGAAGGAAAAGCAAGACCAGATTACTCTCGATGCGTTGACATAAGCACAAAATACGCGCTTAAAAAGATGATTATACCTGGGTTGATAGCAATTATTTCACCGCTAGTTATTGGATATGTTTTTGGCTGGGTAGCAGTGGGTGCATTGGTAATTGGTGCAACGGTAACAGGAGTTCCATTGGCAATAATGATGATGTGGGGAGGATGTATCTGGGACAATGCAAAAAAATACGTCGAATCTGGAAAATTTGGAGGTAAAGGCTCCTCAACACATGCAGCAGCTGTTGTAGGAGACACAGTTGGAGATCCATTGAAAGATACAGCAGGTCCAAGTCTCCACATACTAATAAAACTACTAAACACAGTGTCTCTCGTTTTCATACCAGTATTTCTCGCATCGCTACTTATAATCTAATTTCTCATTTTTTGTTAAAAAGCCATAGACCTTTTTATTTGTTAAGAAATAAGTTAGAAATATGTTGTTTGTTCTTATGGCGCATGATCATATACTTGATATCAGCAACATAAAATGACATTTAAAAACGGTCAAAATCTTTGTTTTCCGTCAATAACATATTTTTGGAAAGAGTTCTTCAGACCAGATATCGATGAATGATAATATATAAAAAATATTGGCAGAATAATTGGTAAAAAGCTGAAATTAACTTCCTTATTAGTTCATAGGTATTATTTGTTGCGATTGGACGAATTGCAGAGGTGAAAACTTCTGGCTAATAGCGATTCCAAATATATAACATATGAAGATTTGATTGGAAAAGAAGGATGGGAATTGGTAAAAAGACATGGGAAAAGTCCAGTAAAACTTATTAAAATAGCCGGAAAGGAAAAGGTAAAGGAAATATTTAGGGAACTAAGCAAATTTGTAGGAACTGTGGTTATAGGAAGAATATTCGGAATTTCTCCCCGATATGTTCGTGATCTCTTTGAGAAACTTGAAATACCCCGACCAAAGGAAAGGGAAAAGAAATGGTTCGCACCCTATTCTGAAAACGTTGACAAACCTTTATATTTTGCAAATATAAAAAATCGTAGGCTTGCAATATACGGAACAAAATTATCTCCATTGGACGCACATTTAATAGGATTAATTCATGCGGATGGAAACATAGTAACCAATAGAAGAGATTGGTACTACCGTGTCAATATTATACAAACATCTCTGGAACGATTTCCATACATTTGTGAGTTATATTTCCGATATTTTGATGAACAAAGAATACAAAGACATCAAACTATTTATGTAGAATTTCATAAGAGTAAAGTGATAAAGGAAAGTAATAAACTTAGACGTGCCAAAGTAAACGTGGCAACAAAAACAATACATAATTATGAAGACATGAGACTAGTACTGAATCTTGGATACAAGTTATATAAAGAAAAAAAGGCAAATAGTTATAAATTGGGTATATCAAATAGAAGATTAATTTCTCTTTCAATAAAGCGCAGACCTTATCTGGATTACGTTTTGAAATGGATAAGTAAGGATAAAGGGCTTTTTCTCCAATGGTTTAGTGGATTTCTTGAAGGAGACGGATATATTAACTTGTATTGGATAGAAGTCAAAAACACCGAAAAAATTTTCATTGACTATATCAAGAAACAATGGAAGAAATATGGCATAATATGGAAACCTCCATACGTTCGCAAGCCTCAATCACTTTCAAATTCTTACGGAATAGAAAGCAAGAAAATTAATTATGTAATACGTGTCTTTAATAGCAAAGATAGAATTCCCCTTCTCCAAGAAATTTTACCTCACATAATATTTCCAGATCTTATAGCCAAAGTAAGTTCCATTTTGGAAAGAAAAACGATCAAGAAACTGAATGGTTGTTGATCGTTCGAAATTTTGTGTTTAAGGAGAGGACTAAGCATTGGATTGGAAACGTGGTCATGTTTATATTATGTGCACCTTTAGCGTATTTCCTTGGATTTGGAATTATCGGGGTAATAGCGGCATTAATCGCTAGTATGGTTGAACACATTGAAAAAATAGGTGGTAAATTTATAGATGACAATATAACGGTTCCAATAAGTAGTTTCATAGTGTTAAGCATTTTTACATTGATGGGTGTTCCATATATATCGCTATGATCAAATTGGGGGAAACCGTGATTAAATCACGGTTTTCCTACTAGTTTCAGGAATCCCTTTGTCCCATCTGCTTTATCTACAGCACTCATATGTTGGATAGCTCTTATGGCATATACTAAGGCTGTAAGAGATGAATGTGCCAGCATTGCGTATAAGGCATATAATGGTGTCTGTAGCCAAGGTAGCCAAGAGAATATGATCATGTATAGGACATATACGTTTCTTCTTCCATCTATTCTAGCGAAAGCTCTGTCGAATCTCGTATATGCTGTTAGAGCTTTTCCCATTGTTTGTCTAAATTGCATGTAACAATGTCTAACGAAGCTGTCCATGATAAGCATGGATAAGCCTAATATGAGGGGCAGATAGCCATATCCTAGTAGGTATAGGCTTATGGCGAAGCATACATACCATACTTGTTCATATAGCATATCGAATGTGTGTTCAATATATCCCAGTTTTGTTAATATTCCTCTTGCTCTAGCTAATTTCCCGTCTAGTCCATCTATTATTCCAACCACGTAAGCTAGGATCACTGCTATTTTCAAATATCCTAGTAAAAACAATGCCGCTACGAAAAACGCTGCTAAGTTTGCAAAGATCGTTATTCTGTTTGGAGTAATCCATGAGATATCCGCTATATGGTATACAAGGTGGTCTTCTATTGGCTTATTTATGTAAGATGTGAAGTGAAGACCTTTTTGAGTTCTGAAAATCAACTTTTTCTTAGCAAGTTTAATAGATTTCTTATCTTCTATTTTAACACATAATGGGAGAACTTTGCGTTTTAATTCTACGTGTTCCGTTTGTATCTTAGAAACATCAAGCTTAATCACATTTAGCGATTTTTCCATGATTTCTACTAGTTTGTCTAAGCTTTTCCTCGCTTCTTCATTCTCCAATATGTTTAGAGATTCTTTACTTATTTTGCATACTCCTACAAAATCGTCATTTGAATAACAGACAACATTTCCATGTATTTTTACAATTTCATTTGCAAATTCAGCGTCCATAACGATGTTTGATCGAATTATCAGCAAATCATCATTTAAAAATTCTTGTGGAAGATTAGGGATCTCATATTCTTCTGTTTGAATATAAGAAATTTTCATGTTAATTTCTTCACCGTTTTTAAGTAAATTTGATATCTGTTCCCCTTCGAACCCTAATACAATAAGAACCTCTTTAATTCCTGCAACTCTAAGTGAATTTAAAATCCTTGCTATTAATGAAACACCACATACCCTTATTAAAGCAAGAGGCCTATCCTTGTCAAATATATAGTCCCTATGCATGGCTAGTATAACTGCTTTCATCCCTCATCACCAAACATGAAATTACAAAACAAGTGAGTAAGAACACTTACTTAAGATCCCCCATATAAGTATTTTTGTTCCTTACCTCATTCTAAAACCTTAAAAATCCTCCTCACACCAAGAACAGCATAAAAAATTATTTTAATAAAAAATTAAGACAGCAAATTTAAGAAAAACAAAAGAACTATTAAGGAAATTAGAGCGAGGATTAGTGGGGGGGGAAGCCATACATGTTTCGTAGAATCACTATAACTTTGCTTATTGTAATGCTATTATTTCTAAGTGTATCTCCGCTTACCGGTTATTGTTCGAGTGCAGATAGAAATGTTTGGGCACGTGAAATGCCTTTTTGGAAAACAATGGAACCTAGACTAAAAAATACGAAGAAACAAGTAATTATACTTGGAAAATCCACCCATTAGACCTAGAATACCTTAATAAATTAGAGTTAAACTCAACGGTATACGTAGAAATTTACACCTTAAATCCCGTGGAAACCACAATCCGCTCCAATAAACTAAGCGAAAAAGACCTAACAACCACGTACTACGTTTATCAAGCAAAGGAAGAACATGTAAGGACGCTTGAGAAAATACCCCACACATACTTCTACAAAAGCATATTTCAACCATGCATATGCATGAAAACCCAGAAAAAACACATCACCAACATAGCTACACTACCCTTCGTATACTGCATCAGAGTTATTCCACCGGCAAAAGTATGTGATGTAAAAGTGAGTGAAGCTAGGGAAATAGATGATATAGCTTATGTTCAGCAAAATGAGGATAGCAGCGTTGATAGTTGGATCGACATAGCTGTAATCGACACTGGATACGACTACTATGAAGATGATTTAACTCCCACGATCCGTGAAGCAGAAGATAACATAGAATACACACATGATTTCACAGATGGAGATAGTGATGTCACTGATGGTGATAATCACCACGGTACTACAGTGTTAGACATATTAGCTAGAGCTTTAGGAGACACAGGTGACGACGATTGGACGTACGAAGACCCAAAAATATATTATGTTCTCAAGGCTGGAGAAGGTGATACCATCGATCAAACTGCTGCTAGAAGAGCAATGGAATGGTGTCTCCAAAATGCGGTGGAAATTATTTGCATAAGCTGGGCTATCGAAGGGAGTGAGGACAGCGATAGATGCGATGGTTATTGGTGTGGTTTGTTTAAGAATGGCGCTGAAGCAGGTAAGTTCTGGGTAGGTGCCGCAGGAAACGAATATAAAACCGATGCAGTTGGATACCCAGCAAAAAGCTTCTACGTGATAGCAGTTGGAGGATACGACGAGGTAGACTACTCAAACAAAATAGTTCACCGCGCAGACTTCTCAAACCACGGATGGATAAAGTATGAGTGGACAGTTTGGTGGTTCTGGAAAGGTGAGTGTGAGGTTTGTAATGAGGCGGAATCCATATATAGTAATGGAGATCACAAAGAGTTTAAGCCTCAAATATATGATGCTGGAGTTATACTGCCTCCTCCTCTAAGTCCTCCAGACTTCAGTAGAAAAGATTTTGTTGAGGGGACAAGCTACACAGTACCGCTTGTCGCCGCAGCTATAGCCATCGGTGCTCTAAGTTCATATATAGATTATAATTTTCCAACACTTCGCATAGTTCTTTCCGACTGCCATGAGTGGAATGTTGCATCCCCCTGGGCTTCAGCTCAATGGGGAGATGTGGTTGACGCCCACACCCTATGGCATGGACACCACGTATCTGAATAACCTATTTCACCCATTTTATTTTATGGAAATTTGTGGGGGATACGTAATGATTGGTAAATTTGTAATGTTTATTAAGCCGACTAGGTTGAAAATTGTAGTTACAGCTGTAATTGCTTTGGTTGCGTCTCTTCTTTTTTGTGGATATTATACTCATAGTATACCTGAGGTTGAAACTATTTGGGTAAGTCCTCTCCTATTTCCAACAATTAAATTTTACAAGATTCCGGAAAGAATTGAGTGGGAGGAGCCTGAAAACATTCCTATTCCCCTGCCCTCCTGGGTGAAACATTTCATAGTAAATTTCAAAATAACTCTGCTTCCTCCTAGTTTCCCCAGATATTGGCTTCCATTTTACTGGCTGTTTCAAAAAGTCCCAAAACTCTTTGTTCTATTATTTTTCACAAACCTCCCCTACTGGTACTTCATGGCTTGCATATTAGAGCCGTTTCTAAGTCGTTTTTTGAAGCCACTTGAAGCTAAGCTTAAACCTGAGGGCCCAGTTACTAAGGCTCGGTTGGTTACCTTTGCGTCAATATTTCACTTGCTTGGCGGAATTTTCATCCTCTTCCATATAATTGTTACCGATGCTCATAAAATAGTTCCATTCGATTTTTATATGGTTCCGCTTTCTATGCTTTTTATTGTGAATTTTTTGGCTGCAATCTTCATGTGGTATTGTTTAAAACACAAAGGTAAATTATCGATTTTAGTTTTTACCGCAGCGTTTTTCATGCTCGGCTTACCATGGGAATATTCCATGCCGTTTGTGAGAGTTAGCACTGTAATCAGCATGATACCACTAATCCTCCTCACAATAAACCGCCTGTATTATAAGAAGTAAGGGTGGATTATAGTTCCCTATGCTTCAAGCCAGTGGGGGCACGTGGTTGACGCCCACACCCTATGGCATGGACACCACGTATCTGAATAACCCTATTCATTTATTTTATTTAAATGAGAATTAATGAGGGTTATACAATGATTAGTAGATTTGTAATGTTTATTAAGCCAACCAGAATAAAAATTACAACTACAATTATAATTGTATCAATAGCATCATTTTTCTTCTGCGGAATCTATAAACCTCCTCAGGTAGCCATAATACCTGGACTTCTAGTTATTTGGATAAGTCCTCTCTTATTCCCGGCAGCTCTGTTATATAATTTTCCAACACTTATAAGAGTGGAGGACGGGGTTCCAAAGAACATTTCCATTCTTTTACCGTCTTGGATGGTGGAACGTTTTGATATACGCTTTGAGATATCTATTTTCCCCTCAAAAAATACAAGATGGAGCGGAATATACCTATTTCTGTTTCAAGGAGCCCCAAAACTCTTTGTTCTATTATTTTTCACAAATCTCCCCTACTGGTACTTCATGGCCTGCATATTAGAACCGGTTGTGAGGCCTTTTCTGAAGTCACTTGAAGCTAAACTTCAATCTGAGGTTCCAGTTTTCAGGTCTCGACCAATTACATTTGCAGCAATACTTCATCTACTTGGTGGAATTCTTATGTTTCTTTACATAGTTATTACTGATGCTTACGCTATACTTCCTGATTTCTTCCGTATTTACAAAACAGTTCACAAAATATGTTACCTCATCTTCATACTAGTTTTTTCAATACTTTTCGTGGTGAACTTTGTTGCTGCGATTTTTCTATGGCGTTGTTTAAAGCATGGAAATAAACTAACAATTCTAGTTTTTGTCTCAGCACTTTACATTCTTCTGCCATGGGTGTATCCCATGGTGATTGCAAGGATAAGTGCAGCAGTCAGCATAATTCCACTAATTCTCATAATAATAAACCGCTTTTACCATAAAAAAGTAAGAGTGAATTGTAGTTCCACTTACCCTTATAGTTGAAAATCAAAATGTCAAGAAATAATTGAGGAGATGTAGAGATAAAATATCGATGATGTGTAATCAGTAAAAGCTTAACTTGCGATCAGAATACTTGTTAAATAGTTTTCAGACATATGAGAAGACTTTTGGGTTAATATGCAGTAGGTTAAGAATTTTGGGTTCAAAAGGTATTCTTAGGTTTAAGATAGTGGAATATAAGGTTACACTTAGCTACGGTCCTTGTTACGAGCTTCAAGTCGAGGAACCCGTTGACAAATTTAATTACAAAGTTTTGTTTGTCTAAAAGCTGAAAAGTATCTTAATATGGAAGGGGGAGAATAAATGTAGAGAACACATTTTAAATGAAAAACTAGTAAATTTGTGTATGGATACCAAAAATATATCATCGAGAGAGGAACTATAACTTATAAATGGTGATGGCTTTGCTAAGTTCAATTTTAGGCAGGAGTAAGTTAGAAGATATACTTGATTCTTTAATAGATACAGCTTTAGGAAAGAAAAAAGCCGACTTAGTTTTAAAAAACTGTTCAATAATCGATGTATATAGCGGCGAGATTATAGAAAAGAGCAATATAGCTGTAAAGGATGACAGAATTGTTCTTATTGGAAATGTAGAACAATGTGTAGGTGAAAATACTTTAACATTCGATTTAAATGGGAAATATGTAGCTCCAGGTTTTATTGATGCACATGTCCATATTGAAAGTAGTATGTTAACGCCTTCTCAGTTTGCTAGTGCTGTTTTACCTAGGGGAACTACTTGTATTTTTGCAGATCCACATGAAATAGCAAATGTCCTGGGAGTAAAAGGTGTAAAACTATTTTTAGAAGAAGCAAAAAATCTACCATTAAAAGTTCTTATATGTGCTCCGTCTTGTGTTCCAGCGGTCGGTGGAGAATTTGAGACAGCAGGAGCATATATTGGTCCAAAAGAGATTGAAGAGCTTCTTTTAATGGATGGAGTAGTTGCATTGGCGGAAATGATGAATTATCCAGGGGTTTTATTCCGTGACAAAGAGGTTTTGGAGAAGATACGTATATCGCATAGACTTGGTAAGCCTGTAGATGGTCATGCACCTGGATTACTGGATGAGAATTTGTGTGCATATATGTCTGCTGGAATAACTTCGTGTCACGAGTCTACTACTGAATTGGAGGGTGTTCAAAAACTTAGGTTAGGAATGTATCTAATGATAAGAGAAGGGTCGGCATGGAAGGATTTAGCTGAAGTTATAAAAGCAGTAACGAAACAGGGTCTAAATCATAGAAGAGCGGTTCTAGTTACTGATGATAGGCATCCCTCTGATCTAATTCGTGAAGGTCACATGGATCATGTGGTTAGGAGGGGTATAGAGGAGGGTTTGGATCCGGTAGCAGCTATACAAATGGCTACTTTAAATCCAGCTGAGAGATACGGTTTAGATCTACATATTGGTGGTATTGCTCCTCCAAGATATGCGGACTTGATTGTTTTAAGCGATTTAGAAAAGGTACATGTGGATATGGTTTTTGCTGATGGGAAACTAGTGGCTAAGGATGGAAAGCTTATAGTGGATGTTCCTAGGTTTGAATATCCTGATTGGGCTAAAAAGACTGTGAAAATAAAGGAATCGATTAGTGCTGATATGTTTGTAATAAAAGCTCCTATTGAAGAGGGAGTTGTGAAAACTAGGGTGATAGGTGTAATTAAGGGAAAAGCAACAACTAAACATCTTATAGTAGATGTAAATGTTAAAGATTGGAAAATAAATGTAAGTACAGATGAAGATTTGGTTAAGATTGCGGTTATAGATAGGCACAAGGCAAGTGGAAGTATGGGACTAGGGTTAGTTAAGGGATTTGGAATAAAACAGGGTGGAGTTGCATCGACGATAGCTCATGATAGTCATAATTTGATAGTTTTAGGTGTTGATGAAAATGATATGGCTTTGGCAGCTAACAAAGTTGTAGATTCAAATGGAGGCATGGCTATAGCTAAAGATGGAAAAATCGTTGTGTCTGTTGAACTTCCGATTGCTGGCATAATTACTGATGAAAACTTTGAAAACCTCTGCATAAAGGTTGAAAAATTTGAGGAAGCATGGAAAGAAATTGGATGCACCATAAGTGCTCCATTTATGACGATGTCACTCCTAGCTTTACCAGTAATACCTGAGCTTAGAATAACTGATAAAGGCCTAATAGATGTAGTAAAATTCCAGAAAGTAAGCTTATTTGCTTAAGATAACTTAGGAAACGATAGAAGCAATATAATTAAAAAATGAGAAGGGATATTATTAGATTTCCTCTTCTTTTTGCTTAGGATATTTTTGTAGATTAACCTCCTGGTGATCCGTGCGATACGGAATACTTCCATATCCAGTCCCAGAACTCTTCTTCTTTCAACATTTCAGGTTCAACAATGATTTTGTCTATTTTTAATAGCAGTTCATGATGTCGTTTTTCATCATCCACGATGTATTGCAGTATCATTTTAATTTTCTTGTCATCTATTTTTTCTAGGAGTTCTGAATATGTTTTAATTGCTTTCTTTTCGAGTTCTATATGTTCTTTGATTTGATTACCGATACGTTCTCTCTCTTCTTCGGATATGAATGGAGTTTCATGTTTTAAGCGTGCTACTATGGCTCGAAGCATATCGGCATGTTTTTGAGAATCTAGTCCGATACTTTGAAGCAAACTTTTTATTAATATGTTTTTTACGTTTTCTGTAACCTCTTTAACAAGTTTAACTATTTTTTCTTCAAGCTCTACTTGTTTATTAAGAACATCTTCAAATTCTTCTTTTTTCATAATATTGTCCCCCTTCCTATACACTATTAATTTATTTATTAGTTAAATTAAAGTTTATTATCATAGAAAACGAATCATGCTCTTTACTTCTTTACTTTTCCGGTTTTTACTTCAATTTTAGGGCAGAACTTTTCTATGGGACACGTGTTGCATAATGGTTTTACTGGTTTGCATATGTGTTGTCCAAATGACACTAGTAGTTCGTTTATTTCTTTCCAATGTTTTATTGGTAGCTTTTTTCGCAGTTCCATTTCTGTTTCTTCCGGAGTTTTTGTTTTTACGTAGCCCCATCTATTTGTTATTCTATGCACATGAGTATCAACACAAATACCTAATTTATCAAATCCCAAAACTAAGACCAGGTTTGCAGTTTTTCTCCCGACGTCTTTGAGCTTTAATAATTCTTCCATGGAATCTGGAACTTTACCATTGTATTTTTCTATTAGTTCTTTGCAGACTTGAATAATTGCTTTTGCCTTGTTTCTGTAAAATCCTACGGGATAAATTAGCTCAGAAATTTTCTCCTCTCCCAGTTTTAACATGTCATATGGATTATCAGCCGCGCTAAACAGTTTTCGAGAAGCTACGATCGTTACTTCGTCCTTTGTTCTTGCACTTAGAATTGTGGCAATAAGAACTTTGAAGGGATCTCTGTCTGCAACGACGGATACGGCTGGTTTTTCAAATTTAGAAACGGTTTTACTAATAATATTCAATACTTCTGATATATTTGAGTTGTCAATCAAAACAAATCACCAAGACGGTTAATTTGTAAATTATTGTGGTTTTTCGATAAGCTTTACATATTGTTCAGCTATTTCTGCGGCTTCTTTGAAGTTCCAGACTCTTGCTAATCTAACTATACCTCTAAGTTTGTGTATTAAGGAATCTAACCATCGGAAGAGATCTCCTGGATAAACGTATAGTTCATATTCTTTTTGAAGGCGTGATGCTATTTCTCGTAACTTTAGTTTTTCTTCTAATCTTAGTTTTACTATCTTTTTGCAGAGGTTTATTATTCCGTGTTCGCAGAACGGACTTTCTTTACATTTGCAGTTGAAGAATTCAAGTGACCATTTCGCAAATAGTTCGAGAATCCACTTAGGTAACTTAGGCATGCTTTCTCTCGTAGAGACGTCCATTATGTCGAGGATAGCGTCTGAGAAAAGTTTTGACGAGAAACGTATGTTAAATGCTGTTTCAAGTTCTCTTTGCACCTTTGAAGAAACGTAGATTTGAGTAAACGGTTCTAGGAGAATTGCTACTTCAAGAACATCTATACCATCCTTAAGATATTTTCTCGTTATTTTTACCTCAGATAGTTTGTAGAAGGATGTTGCAGTAGCTCTTCCCAAGGGAGTTATCATAATTTTACCATTATTTATCGCTATCATTTCAGCTTTGACTAGAGTTTCGAGGACATGATCTAAATTTTCAGATGCTCCTAGTAACATGTTATAATAATGTTTTAAATCATCGAAAAGTACTTCTCCTTCTGCTGATATGTAAGCAAGAACTTGGTCAGCGCATCCTTCAATATCGTAGGAAACTTCAACTGGTTCTAAATTTCCTTCAAGCAGTTTTATTGCTACCGAATCTTCTGTTTCCTCGACAGTTCCTCCATATTTCTTTCCAGGTTCAACTAGGATAACTACACGTCCTCTATCATGTTTTCCTAAGCGTCCTGCTCTTCCAGCCATGTTTTCAAACATGCTTTTAGTGATGAAATTAATACCTTGAGCTAGAGATTCAAAGACAACCATGCTTGCAGGTGCATCAAAACCTGCGCCTAGAGCATAAGTTGTAGTGACTGCTTGATAAAAACCGTTTTCGAAACCTAGTTCTATCATCTTTCTTCTCGGATAGGTGAGTCCAGCGTGATAAGTAGCTACTCTTAGGCCTCTTTTGTTTAGCCAACTGCTAATTTGATGAGCTCTTCTCCTAGAGTTAGTGAAAATTATTGTTTGTCCTCTGAATCCATGGCTGCTTATTGTTTCCCATTCTTGTTTTATTATGTTCTCTATTGCTCTAAGCTTATCTTTCTCGGATAAGCAGATGACTAGGTGTCGTTCAAGGGGCACAGGTCGTTCAGAATATTTTACAAGTTCTAAGTTAAGGTTTTTAGCAAGTTCTTCGGGGTTTCCAACACTTGCTGATAAAGCAATTATTTGACATTTTGGAAATAGGGATCGAATTCTTGTGATGAGACCGTCTAGTTCTGGTCCTCTTTCCTCGTCTCCAAGGCTTTGAATTTCATCTACTATAACTACACCTATGTCTCCTAGGTCGCTGTATCGACCTGATCTTATGAGGAAATCTAATCCTTCGTATGTTCCAACGATGATATCTGCGTTTTTAACGTCTTCATCAACTATTACTAGTTCTTCGTCACCTACATCTATTCTACTCATTCCAACTCTTATTGCTACTCTTAATCCAAGTTTTGAATATCTTGCTTTGAATGTTTCATATTTTTGATTTGCAAGAGCTACAAGATTGCATAGGTACAGCATTTTCCTGCCATTTAGTGCAGCAAGGACGCCTGGAAGTTCACCTATAAGTGTTTTACCTGTGGAAGTTGCAGAAGCAACGAGAATACTTTTCCCTTTCAATAATCCGCTTCTTATTGCCTTAACCTGTATTGGTAATAGTTCATGTATTCCATGTTCTTTCAAAACCTTTTTCAGGATCCCCGGTATTTCAAGGTCATCTACCGTTAATCGTTCTGTAACTTCGTATTTAGCTTCTTTTTTGTCGAAAAGTGTAAGTTCTGGATTTACGTAAATGTTCATTCCAGTCGCTAAATGTCCCAGAAGTTTATCAACACTTCTAACTTTTCGAAGTAGTGCAAAAAGTCTCTCGGAAATTACATCAGAAACATATATGCCCCTGAATTTTAATTCTCGTATCAATTCATCCTTTGCACATTTGAAACAAACATTTTTTTCCTGAGCTTCAAAGAGTTCGGATTCAGCTTCGAGAACTGTAACTTTTCCTTCTATTTCACAAAATGGGCAAAGTCTCACTACATGAATCTTATTGTCGCGTATGTTATATGCTTTGAACATGTCATAAAGCATGTTTCTTATCGAATTTTGAATGTTTTCAGAAATCAAAACTTTGCTTGAATATCGTAAAATTTTTATGAAATCTTCTGGGGGATAGGCTTCTAATCTCCCCTTAACTTCTAATAAGAGTCTTCGTGGCCGAAGAAATTTATCATTTTTAAAATATATTTGAAGCCTGCCCCTGTAATCAGGTCTATTATATTTTGCCTTTTTACCACTAACAAAAACACCTATCGTAAATTCCATTTTCTTCTCCTTGTAATTCCAGAATAACAAAGTACAGTTGCTAAACATCCCTATACCTACCTTTTATTGAAATAAACGATTACACTAAAAGGGTTTATGAATTTTCTCATTATAAATGTCGCTGGAAATTTCTAGGAACCAAAACCATTATAATTAAAATTAACAAAACCCAGATAACCTATATAAAAAATAAAGGGTAGTTTAGGGGGGATTTCTGCAACACTTGCAACTTAGACATAACTTACATTTATGTAAGCATTATTGAAGTTTACACCTTTCTCTTCCTTTAAAGACCACGATCAATAAACCTATAATTGCAACTGTTGCTACTCCTGCGCATAGTATGATTGTAAGTATTGGTCTTTCCGGTGCAAGTTTAATCTTTATTGTTTTTGTTCCATTTAGGTAGAAGACTTCAGTGGTGGCTATCTTATAGCCACTTGCATTCACTTTCACATAGTATTCACCTTCGTGTAAAAAGAATGTTACACAGCCTGTTGCGTTTGTTTTACCGGTTTGTGCAAGTGTACCGTCGGAAAAATAGACTTCTACCGTTGCATTTTCAATTACACTGCCATAGACGTAAACATTCAGCTGATAAAGAGTTTTGAATTCCCCTGAAAGCGTGGTATTGTATAAAATTGTACCCGAATGAACTTCTTCGAAAATCATTTCACCCTTACTTAGCACTGTGATTGTAAGCGTGTAATTGGTTTCATATTCTTCTTCTGTTAAAATCCCTGCATCCACTACCCAAGTGAAATTTTTAACCTCCGCCGGGAAGTATATCAAAATTGTATTGTTCCCCAATTCCACATAACTTGCATTCGGGATACCGACTTCTATGGGAGGCTTTAAAGACGCATTATAACCTATGTGATTACCAGAAGAATCGTAAACATGTAGATAAAGCGGTAGAAGCGATTGCAACCGAACAATCATAATATTAGTTCTCAGAATCGCAGGAGTTAAATAAGCACATACAAAATCGTCCCACAAGGTATTACGCGCAAAACTAGTATCATTGTACCTTCCGTCATAAGCGTGTTGAATTTTCTCGAAATAAATAGTTAAACCATGAAAATCTGACCGTGTCCAAGGTTCGCCAGCCTGTGGCGAAATATCATTCCAATTTATTACTATAGCGCTAATATTGGTCATTACATTCATAGCACAGTCTCTAATATCTGCATCAGTAATCCTATTGTGAATTTGGTTTGCAAAGCTATAGAGATCGATGTATTCAGGTCTAAGATAAGCTTCTTGTGTATTTAATCTTGCATTTATTATCTCAGTTTCGTAGGTATCAAGGTTTGCTAATAGTTCGAAAACAAGTGCATCCAGAGCATTAACTAAGTTGTCTATTTGAGAAAGATCAATTCCTGCAAGCGTCTCAGGATACATACGAGGTCTATTATCATAGTATAGTCTATAATTATCTATAATTGTTTCAACTAGTTCTCGCTTAGTCATGAGAGGATTGTCTGTCAAATCTGAAAGTATCCAACCGTAGGGCCAACTGTCAAGTGGAATAGGTTGTTCAGAAGCAACAAGGTATTCCGCGTAATCTTTTACCACATAAGCAACTTCAAGCATTGCCATTAAACATGCATCAAACCCAATAATGTCAAGTTTTTGACTTTGCAAACCCGCATCCGAAAGCGCGCTATCTAATTCGTCTAAAGTTAATATGTCAAGTGTTCGCCATGTACCATTGATGTTATCACGTTCTGACATACTTCCCTTATAGCCGCCACCATGATTATCTAAAACAAGTATGTAATGTCCTGCAGGGTATTCCTCCATAGTCCACTTAATAAACATCTCTAAAGTTTCGTCGTCAGCTAGATTCAACTCTGCAGGTATCCAGCCCTCCACAGTTCTTTCAACTACTTCGTTCTCTCTTACATAATATAGATTTGTGACTGTTGTCGAATTTCTATCAGTCAGGGTAACTACATTTATTAAAGCTGTCGAACCTATCGACTTTATCTCATTAAGATTATTTTCTGCAATAGCCTCCTCTAAATCGTTGTCTGCTTGTTGGTAGGCGAAGAATGTCCATTCTGCAAGTGGTAGGGTTGGGCTACCTGTCTTAGCTGCAACTGCTACCTCGCCGATATAATATCCTGTAACGTCTGGAATTTCGCTAGGAGAGCTCCAAGCGGTGCCGTTAAATACTGAAAATTTTACTGTTGTGTTAATCCAGCATGCAAGTGTTAGATTATGAGCTAAATATGCAACACTTGGATAATCACCTTGCGCTATGTATGTACATGTTGACCAATTACCATTTTCTTCTAGATTGTAGTAAATGCCTTCAGTTGCTACATCATGTACCATAATTCCTCCATTACTTTCATTAAATGCTATCCTAGCTCTATGCACAGCATCTGTATGCGTACATACCGAAGTAGTTGTCCAATCACTTCCATTCCACTTCGCAGAATATACTAGTCCATTGAGACCCCAAACAACCTTTGTGTTCCCTAATTTATCTGAAGAAAGATCAGCAGCCCCAACACTATAAGTTGTTGAATAAGAACCGGGAACCGTATCTTGAGCACTAAAACTGCTACCATCCCATATCGCATAACGAATTTCCCCTTCATAAGTGCCGGTGGCGGAGTCAACATGAGTATAGGTCCAAACAAGTATTGCTTTGTGCCTTGTTAAAGGTGAAGTCGCGTTAGATTCATGTGTAGTAAATGTAAGTTCGGGCTCAGATGCGGAATAATCGTTATCTGTAACAAGTGGGGCATCATAGAGACAAATTGGTTCACTCCAAGTAGTGCCGTCCCAAGTTGAGTAGTATAAGTCTGTACCAGAGTAATACTCTGTTTCTGTTGAGTAGTACCAGTTTGCTTGCCAAGCAGCAATTGCTTTGCCGTTTACGTCAATTGCAATTGTAGGGCATTGAAGCCCTGTAAGGACTTTTGGAGAAGGTAAACCGTGTTCTGGTAATGTACCAATGCTCCAACTATGGGTGTTGCTGTCCCATTTTGCGTACATGATTCTGAAGGGGCCTTCTGGTCCACCTATATAACTCCAAACTACGATAATTCCTCCGGCTCTTCCGAAAGCAACGTCGGGATGTGAGTTTTTGTCATGAATGAAGAGTGGGGAAGCAGGTATATCGGGGTCTGTGCCGTTCCACCATTTCCATGTCAGTTGTTCGTTGCGTGCGGGTATGCTTGGCTCATGGCCATACATGGAGTACCATATTTCGTAGTTTTCGCTCGTTGAGCTTTCTCTTCTGACCCATACTGCGATTGCATCTATGCTTGGCTTATCTACTGCTTGTTTACTAGGTATATTAGACACTGTCACTGTGGATTCGTTTGGTTTAGAACTAGTTTTTACTGTTGTGGGAAGTGATGCCATTTGCGCTAGAAACAGTATAATTAAGAGCGTGGCAACACATTTACTATATCGTGTTAACTTTTTCAAGTTAATCACGAGTTTTTATCAATATATTCGGTATATTTTGTATATATAATTTTTGAATATTATCGAGAATCATATATATTATATTTATGTTATGTTGTATTTTTCACTGTAAACTTGTTAGATTTAGGTTATTCTTGTTGGAATATAGTTTTTGATTGGACATTTATGTTTCATGTTACATATTCCGCAGTTTCTTGGATGTGTTTTACATCCAGTTTTTAAAGCATAGGCAGCTGCTTTTAAAGCCCATTCATGTTCATAATATTTTGAGACTTTAGTTTTTAGCTTTTCAAAGTCTTTTGGCTCATATCCAGGTATATTTGGTCTACCTGACCAATTTACTCTTACCAGTCCGGTTTTATGGGCTATTTCAACCGTTTTGTCCATTAGTTTCCATGTTGCACCCATATATTGGTCTAATACAAAATTTGGTCTAAAAACAAGGAAGCAAACTGGCAATGTGGGATCTATAGATGCCATGAATTCGCATATTGCTTTTATTTCTTCTACATCTACTATTCCAGGTATTACTAGGATTCTATATTCCCATAGTTTATCTCTAGCATGTTTGGCGATGTATTCAGCATTTCTTAGAACTGGTTCTGAAGGAGCTCCTGTTAATGCTTTATGGACATCGTCATTGTAAGCTTTTATATCGAAAGTTATGGAAGTTGTAAATTTTAATACTCTTTTTAAGGATTTCATGGTTAGGAAGCCGTTGGTGTCGAAATTTATTTTTGTTTCTGGGTCTATTTTTCTAGCTTCCTCTACTATTTTCTCTATGTAGGGTAAATGTATGGTAGGTTCTCCGCCGCTGAAAAATATGCGATCTGCACCTATGAATTGCCCCATAGATGAGTTTATTGCGTTAATTGATTCTTTTGCAAGTTCTTTCGGGTTTACGTAGCCTCTTATCACGGTTTTTGTGTCTGGGTAGTGTGCTATGGAATAGTTTTGGCAGTTTAGACATTTAAAGTTGCATCCTGCCATGAATATTGTGTAGCTTTGTGGTGGTGCTGGATGAAGTTGACAACTTGCGACGTGCGGAATGCTTATTCTACATACTCCAAGTTCTCCAGTTATTCTATTTACACCGCATTGCCATTCACATAACTTGCAATTTTCAAGTTCAGTTAGAAACTTTTGTGTTTCAATGTTCAGTAAATATACCTCCCTGTGTTTAAACAATTCATCTAGTTTTCTGGTTTATGGCTTAGTTAAATTTTGTCTTAGTTATATTTCATGTTTAGATTTTACGTTATTAAAGTTAGTTGACAAATTAATATGTTGTTTCATTACCCGATTTTATGCATAGTTTATTTGTTTTAAGTCGAAAAATTAAAAAGAATTTGTGATCCTCGTATTTTGCTAAAAATGGATGGGTGGAACGTGAATTGAAACGTTCAAAAATAGTTTTGATGGTGTTAGCTTTTATAGCTGCAATCATAGCCTATATGCTTGCTCCTCCTAATGCTCAGCTCGGAACTTATTCAGCTACTCTTTCCTTTCCTAATCCTACTAATTATTCTCAAATCGAGAAGGTTTCTTTTACCTTTGTTCTATCAGATAAGGAAGCTGTTGAGTGGAATCAATATGTTTTTAGCTTCGAAGACTTTAATGTTACTGTTTACGCTAAGGAAAGTTACGCTTTAGCTCCTGGCTCGATTGTAGAGTTTAAAGTTAAGATGATTTGGCATAATAATTCAATTATTAAAATTACCTCGAGTTTAATGGTAATTACAATTAAAAATGATAGAGGTTTTAGTGTTGATATTAGACCTTCAAAAATTGAAGATGATGCTTATGTTTTTAAGTATAGACCTCTTGTGAAGTCGAAGGAAGCTTTTGCAATTTTGGTTTTAATAGGTTTTCTATGGTTTACAGAAACTATACCACTATCAAGTTCAGCTTTACTTGTCCCTGTACTAGCTGTTGTGCTTCATATTCTTGATCCTAAAACTGCTCTTGCACCCTTTTTCCATCCTGTCGTAGCTCTTATTGTAGGTGGTTTATTTATTGGTATAGCATTACAAAAACATCAAATAGATAAGCGAATTGCATTAGCAATTTTGTCTAGAACTGGTGGAGGAGGCCCAACACTAATTCTTATCATGATGTTTACGACTGCGTTTCTAAGCTTTTGGATTTCTAACACTGCATCCGCTGCAATAATGCTTCCTATAGGTCTAGCTGTTTTGGGGAAAATTGGGAAAAAAGGGCTTAAGAGTAATTATGGTAGAGCTATGATTCTTGGCATCGCTTATTCAGCAACTATAGGTGGTATTGGTACTTTAATAGGAACTACACCTAACCTTATTGCTGCAGGTATGTTACAAGAGTTGCTTGGACTAAGATTTTTCTTTACGGATTGGATTCCTTTCGGTATACCATATGTTATTATATTTATTCCCGTTGCTTGGAAGGTATTGACAATTGTTTATAAGCCTGAAAAGGAATTGGAAAAAGAACTTTGTATGATAGCGGAGCATAGTCGCGAAGAACTTAAAAAACTGGGTCCTATGACTTTTCAGCAGAAAGCTGTAGTTGTTGTTTTCATAGGTACAGTTGTTTTATGGTTTACTGAGAAAATGCCAGAATTTATAGTTAGGGTTACTGGTTTTAGTGGTCACGGTATATCGAGCAGTATAGTTGCCCTTATAGGTGCTGTTTCACTGTATTTCCTAGGTTTACTGGATGAAAGTGATGTAAAGGAGATTAATTGGTCTGCTATTCTTATTATTGGTGGTGGTATATGTTTAGGTGAAGTTATTATGGGTACTGGTGTTAGTGAGTGGATAGCTCTTCAATTAGGTGGTCTTAAAGGTGTACCTGTGATTTTCTTAAACTTCCTTGTTGGTGCTTTATCTCTCATTATTACTATGTTTGCTTCTAACACAGCTGCTGCAGCCATATTGGTTCCAATCGCTATTCCTCTTGCGATATCTCTCGGAACCGACCCAGTTCTTTTGACAATCACTATTGCTATTGCTGCATCTCTTGACTTTGCTTTGCCAGTTGGAACTCCTCCAAGTACATTAGCATATAGTACAGGTTTGGTAAAACTTAGAGAAATGTTAAAAGTAGGTTTAATACTGGACCTGATATCACTGCTATTGTTAACTTTTGGAATAGTTTGGATCTGGAGGCTCCTAGGCTTAGTAGCCCTCTAGTTCGTTTACTTCTCTTTTAACCGTTCAAAAATAAGTTTACTGTCTTTTTATCTCTTCTTTGGTGTAATTTCCACGTAGTACCATTAAAACTGAAACTTATTGCTCATTTTAACCAATATAAGTATAAGTCCGTGAGCTAAAGATGTGATGCTTAGAGTATCGCTCCATGCTATATGTATATGTTGGCTGGCAAATATTGCCTTATGTCTTGTTAGAAGGTGAATTGCATTAGCTTTAGAATGTAATATAATTTATAAAAAGTAATGTCAACAAATTATTGTGCATTTACTTCGTTAAAATTCTCCAAGTGGGAGTGGTTTTAATGATTATTGATGACTTTTTCGAAGGAGTTATGAATTTACTTAAAAAAGTTAAAGAAACCCAAAAAGAAGTTATGCTTAAAGTAGCAGAACTCATAAAAGACGTACTTAAGGAGGATAAATTGATACATATATATGGATCTGGTCACTCACAGATATTAGCACAAGAGGTATTCTACCGAGCTGGAGGCTTAGTACCGATTAATGCGATGCTTGATCTAGGAACCTCAGTTTACGCTGGAGCCTTAAAGAGTACATCAGTTGAGAGACTACCTGGTTATGGTAAATTGTTATTAGATTACTATCAAATTGAGAAAGGAGACTTACTTATAATAGTATCTAGCTCGGGTATAAATGTTGTTCCGGTCGATCTTGCTTTGGGAGCAAAAGAAAGAGGAGCAACCGTGGTTGCAATAACTTCTATAGAATTTTCTAAGTCGTCTCCAGCAAGACATTCTTCTGGAAAGAAATTGTATGAAGTAGCGGACATTGTAATTGATAATTTAGTCCCACCGGGAGATGCTTTATTATCTGTTCCTGGGATAAAAACGAAAATGGCACCAGTATCTACGATAATAAACTCTGTGATTCTTCACTCGATACTAAGCATGGCAGCAAAGATATTAGCTGATGAAGGAATCGAACCTCCAGTTTGGTTAAGTGCAAATGTCCCAGGAGGAGATGAATTTAATAAAGCGTACGTAAAAAAATACAAGTATCGGATTAAAGCCCTTTAGATACCGCATTCATAATAATTAGATAAAAGTAGCTTCCTACTTTTTCTCTCTTAAAACCTATTTATTATTCTTGAGAATCAAAAAAATATTTGAGGGCTGAATCAAAAGGACATGTCACATATTCGATGATGAAACCTCATTCAGTTTTCATTATCGAAAATATTATGATGTAATTATAAGAGGAGTTAAAACGAATTTAGAGTTTTTCTAGTGCTTCTTTTATATGTTGGTATAATTTATCCACAGTTTTTGCTTTTCTCATTTTTTTAATGTTTTCTTCTTTTTGTAGGAATTTTGCCAATTGAGCAATTGCTTTTACATGTGATCTTTTGTCAGTTGTCGTGAATCCAATTATTATATCTACAGGATCGTTGTCGGGGTTTCCAAAGTTTATTGGATTTTGTAATCTTATCAAAGCTAGTGCTGGTTTCTTGGCACCTTCTTCTGGTCGGGCATGTGGCAATGCTATCCCCTTTGTTATTACGATATATGGACCCATTTCCTCAACGGTTTTTATCATTGCTTCAATATATTTTGGCTCCGCTGCATCTATTTTCACTAAAATTTCACCAACTTTGATCACAGCATCTTTCCAGTCCGATACTGGAACATCTATGGCTATAGCTTCTTTCTTTAGGAGATCTAATAAACTGAATTCTGCTGTACTCATTTTAACTCACTTGCAAAGTTCCTTAATAGTGTTTTTTTCTTTGTTTATATAACTATTGTTAAAATGGGAAAATTGTTTGTACAGTCAGTAAGTAGGTTTAGTATGTTTTTGCTAGTTTTTGTTTAAAATTTAAAAATAGATAAGAATGACATTACTATTGCTGTTCATCTTGTATTGGATAAAAGTGTAGGAAGTATTGCAATGGAACAAATTTTAAGGGGAATTGGCGTATATCCGGCTTTAAGCATTGGAAGAATTGTTATTCTTAAGAGATATACACTTGAGAATATGATAAATAAAGCATTAGAAAAACAAATAACAGTGGATAATTTTAAAGAAGCGATTGAAAGGACGAGAAAAGAAATAGAAAGTATAATAAGGTCTCTCCCTGAGGGAAAAGAGGAACTATCGAAAATCATAGAGTTTCAATTAATGCTATTAGAAGATGATTCCTTCATCGGTAAAATATACGAGTTAATTAATAAAGGAAGTCACCCTGCTAGAGCGTTGAAAGAAGCTATTAATGAAATTAAAGAGATGTTTTCGAGGATGGATAGTATTTATATGCGAGAAAGAGTAAATGACGTCATTGATCTGGGTACACGTATTCTTAAAAACCTTTTAGGTTTGTCGGAAGTAGGGGTAGAGAGTGGAACAGTTATTGTCTCTGACGAACTTCATCCAAGCGAGGTAATCATGCTTTCTGATAAAGTCTCGGGGATCATCACGGTCCGTGGTTCAGCTTTATCACACTTTGCTATTATAGCAAGAGAGCTTGGAATTCCTACTGTAGTTAATGTTCATGAGGCGTTAAATTGTATTAAAGGTAAAGAAAAGGTAATAGTTAATGCTTTGTCTGGGTTAGTTATTATAAATCCTTCAGAGGATGAGGAGTTAAAGTATAAAGAGATGAAAGCACGTTGGGATAAAGACTTCCAGCTTATTATGAACCAAGCAAAGGAACCTGCCAGTACAAAGGATGGTACACGTATTTTTGTTGTTGCAAATTTAGGGAGAATAGATGAAGTAGAAACTGCGGCGTATTATGGTGCTGAAGGAGTTGGACTATTTAGAACAGAATTTTTATTTCTGGGTAGAGATTCACCGCCATCAGAAGATGAACAATTTAATACATTTAAGCTTGCAGTTCAACGATTATCTCCTGGAAATGTTTTTGTAAGAACCTTAGATATTGGTTCCGATAAACAAATACAATATATCCCCATGTATCATGAGCCGAATCCAGCATTAGGCAAGCGAGGTATAAGACTTTATTGGAAAGAGATAAAAAATATCGTCTTGACTCAAATAAAGGCAATACTTCGAGCAGCGGCACATGGTTCAATAGGGATTATGTTTCCCATGGTAACGGATATTTCAGAAATTATTGAAGGTAAGAATCTAGTTGATATAGCAAGAAAAGAGTTGAAGAATGAAGGGAAAAAGTTTGGTAATGCAAAAATTGGTATCATGATAGAAACTCCTTCAGCAGCCATGTTAGCTGACGAATTCATTAAATATGTGGACTTCATGAGTATAGGAACAAATGATCTTACTCAATATACATTAGCAGTTGATAGAACAGGTATGGAAACACCACCATTTTTTGACCATCTTCATCCATCGGTTTTAAGGCTAGTAAAATATGTAATCAATGCCGTAAAGGGTACGGGAGTAGAATTAAGCGTCTGTGGTGAAAGTGCATCTGATATTTATGCAATCCCTATTTTAATTGGCCTAGGCATCAGAAAACTTAGCGTAGCACCACTTCTTACTCCAATTGTGAAACACATAGCAAGACTATTTAGGATAGATGAATTAGAAGAATTGGCTAATGAAGCTTTAAAAGCTAACTCATCACAAAAAGTACGTGAACTTGTAAAAGAGTTTTATATAAGGAAAAAAGTTTCCTTACTAGTATTTTAAAATCAGAGGTGAACCTATGAAGATAGTTGAAGCAAGAGTGCAAATATTAAATAAAGTTGGCTTGCATGCAAGGCCAGCAGTTCAATTTGTAAAAGAAGCAAAAAAATTTAACTCCAAAATAATAGTGTGCAAAGAAGGAGAATCTGGAGATGCTAAAGTACTCTTACAAGTCCTAGCTCTTGATGTTCAATACGGCGATGAAATAATAATTAAGGCAGAAGGTGAAGATGCAGAAGAAGCAATTAAATCTCTCATAGAATTAATAAAAAATAAGTTTGGAGAGGAATAAACGAAATTCTTTTTACAAACTATATTTTTCCATATTTATTCAAATATAACAAATATGGACATCATTCTTTTCGCCAAGGCTTAAACTGTCTTTTACAAAGATTTTTTAGGTAGTATATTATCAACCACATCACAATTAAAGGTAATTCAAGGTTCTCATATGAATAAATCCACCCATAGCAACAATCCTTCATTTACTCGCATCTTTAAGAGTTTCGGCGGATGCTCCGCCTTCAAAACTCTGATTTATAGTCATAGGTATAGGTATCGAATTATTTATATATAATAATTCCAAATATTTCAACAAAGATTTTTTAAAATTTCCGGTAAACATAATAAAGTTCAAACTTGGAGAGGGCGAGTAAATTGCAAGTATGGCTGGATGCATTAGTTTGGATCGCAAATAATATAGTTGGTCAGCCTGCCATCCTACTTGGAATAATCGCATTCATTGGTCTACTTCTACAGAAAAAGCCACCAGAAGACATACTCTCCGGAACAGTTAAGGTTATGATAGGAATAGTCTTAATGATCTTAGGTGCAGGTATCTTCGTAGAAGCTGTTCTCGGATATCAAGCAGCAATAGCAGGTGCATTTAGAGTAGCACCCCCAGCAGCTCCAAAAGTCGACCTTCAAACATTTATTGCAGAGTATGGTAGCTACGCTGCTTTAATAATGACAATAGGATTCCTTATTCACCTAATCTTAACGTCGATAAGATGGAGATTCGTCTACCTTACAGGACACTTAATGTGGTGGGTCTCACTAACAGTATTAGCAGTATTACTAAACTTGTTCCCAACAGTTAACATCTGGATCCCTGTTGCAATAGGTTCTATTATAATGGCTGTATATTGGACAATTCAACCCAAATATATTCATAAATACATGACTACAGTAATGGAAACCGATGAAATAGCCTATGGACATACCTCCTCCGCCGCAGCATATCTAGCAGCTTTACTTGGACCATATGTTGGATCTCCAGAGGAAAGCACCGAGAAAATTACTTTGCCCAAGAGTATCAGCTGGTTGAAAGATATCGGAGTAAGCACAACAGTAATTATCGGTATTATTCTACTCATAGCAGTAGCCTTCGCACCTTACGAAGCTATCGCAGGATATCTTGGTGGTTTAAATAAGTATATCTGGGCTATAATCACCGCCCTTAAAATGGCTGGAGGTATTCTAGTCCTATTAACCGGAGTACGAATGTTTATTGGAGAAATAGTTCCAGCTTTCAGAGGAATTTCCGAAAAATTACTTCCAGGATCAAGACCTGCACTTGACTGCCCTATTGTGTTCCCTCAGGCACCAACAGCTGTCCTGATAGGATTCCTCTCTGCCACATTTGTATTCCTAATATTCTTGGTGGTCTTTGCTGCAACAGGCTTCTTCGTTCTAGTACCACCAATGATAATGTTGTTCTTCCCAGGAGGAGCTGCTGGAGTATTTGGCAACTCTCGTGGCGGATGGAAAGGAGCCGCGCTGGGCGGCGCTATCAACGGAGTATTCCTTGCTATCGGTCAAGCGACATGCTGGCCACTACTAATCAACTATGCTCCGGAATTAGCAACGTTAGGAGATCCCGACTGGTATATCATTATCTGGATTCTATACGGTATCGGTTATCTAATTAAACTAGTGACCGGGGCTTAAAGGTGACACATTCCCATCCAATACTCTTTATTTTTTATGCATGTCAAGAGGTTAGATTTTTAATCAATTTTGCATTAATCATTTTTCGGTGGAAAGCATGGTGAGGTACAAATTTACATTAAATAGACCACTCAAAATTCTAACGATTTGTGGAGTTGGTATGGGAAGCAGTCTCATCCTTAAAATGACTGCTGAAGATGCTGTTAAATCTATCGGTATTCCAGCTAAAGTTGTTCACGGGGTATTAACGGAAGCAAAAGGTATTGGAGCAGATGTAATACTAGCGCAGACTCTCCACGTGGAAGAACTCAAAGGTGCTGCGCCAATAGTGATTGGAATTAAGCGTTTCGTAGATAAAGAAGAAATAAGGCAAAAACTTATCGAAGAACTTAAGACGAAGGGATGGCTTGTTGAGGAGGAATAATGCGGTAGAGTTCATGAGGCGAGTACTTTGATTAATATTTATGACTACAGGTTGTTAATTCTCGTTTTAATTGGTTTTATATTAATTAAAACTCGAGAAATTTATAAGGAAAGGAAAAATTTCAACTCACTAAGAAGAGAGAGAATTTATTACTCTTTCATCCTAGCTAATGCTCTGAAAGAAACTAAGATATTAAAAAAAGCCAGCTTAACTACTAATGATGTTGAAGTCCTTTTAGAGGCATTTGATAAACTTCCTGAAATAAAGAGCGTAAAAACGCTTAAAAAAGCTGTTCAAATATACAAGACATATGTAGCAGAACATCCTACTGTTCATGATGATAAAAAAATTATGAGGCAAAAAATCATTATACCTTTGATGAAAAAAATCATTGAGCTCTTTACAATTATTGACCCTGAATTATATAGATTAGTTGAAAGAGAAGAAAGTATGTATATTAAGAGAAAAGTTAAACCTAGAATTTATATCCCTTCTATCCTAGAGGAGATCATTGAGGTCTCATTATCTCGCTCCGAGGTACAGAAAGCTAGCTAAAATTATAATTTAATCTTCTATTCTAAACTTTTTGCTATTTCAATAATATCTTTGAGAGAGTTTACTACATGCTCTGCTACTTCCCGTGCTTCTTCCGCTCTTTCTTTTCCTAAACCTCTTATAACTAGTATTGTTGGTATGCCTATACTTGAGGCGACTTTAATTTCATCGGGTATACTTGAGACCAGTAAAAGGTTCTTGTTACTAAGCCCTATTCTCTCTATTACAGTCTTAAGAAATTCTTTGCTAAAACCTCTCATTATGTTAGTGTTTTCTTCGATAAAAACATCATGAAATATGTGAGCTAGCCCTAATGCTATAATTTTTTGCCATTGTTTTACTGGAGGGCCAGATGTTACTACGTATAGTTTTAAACCTAGATCTCTAAGATTTATCAATGTTGGCATGGCATCTGGATAAGCTATAAGGTAAGCTGAGCTGGTTTGTCTATAAGCTTGAACGCCTGCTGCTATGATTCTTGCATCGTACTTTAAGCCGAATGTTTCTAAAAGAAGATCAAAGTGTTTAGGATAATGATCGCCGTATTTGCGTACTATATCATCAAGTACCTTGTAAGCAACTACAGGATCTATCGGGAAACCCTCAGCTACCATGGCTTTGATCGCATTCATTCTTGCAGCACTAAGTTGTAAAGTTGCATCGTAGAGAGTATCCTCAAGACCGAACAATATGGCTTTTTTCATTTTATTTCACCACCTTACTAAGTTTAGTTGGTTTATCAGGATCTAAACCTCTTAAAACCGAAAGATAATAGGCAAAAAGCTGTAAAACAGGTACATAAATAATTGGAGAAAACACGCCTGGAAATTTTGGAAGCGATATATTAACATCTGCAATAGGTACGGTTATTTGAGCATCATTAATAAGCATTATGGGTGCATCAAAACTTTTCAACTTGCTAATAACCTCTTTAACGGGTTCGACTCCGAACTCACGGTGTGCAAGCACTATGATAAGAGTCTCGGGACCTATCAATTGCATTGGTCCATGGAGAAACTCTCTTAATGCGAATCCCTCTGAAAACATATTACATGTCTCTTTAATTTTTAAAGCTCCTTCAAGAGCCAAAGGATAAAGAGAACCACTACCTAAAATAAATATATTGTTACTTCTAACAAACTTCATAGCAACCTCTTTAATAATTTCATTAACTTGAGAAATTACATTTTCTACCATTGTAGGTGCATTATTAAGAGAATTCATTAATTTTCTATATGTCTTAATGTCAATGGTTTTTGAAATATATGCTAATTCGGTTGCTAGCATTGAAAGCACAAAAAGTTGCGCTGAGTAGGTTTTTGTTGCAGCTAAAGCACGTTCCTCACCTGCATGCGTTAACAAAACCGTATGAGCTATGTTCGCCAAGGTGCTTTGAGAATTATTTGTGACACCAACAACGTAGATACCCTTAGACAAACTAGCTCTGACTGCCCTTATTACATCAATGCTTTCACCAGACTGACTAATAGCAATCAAAACAGCTTGTTTGATTTGTTCGGGAAGCCAAGAGATAAACTCAGAGGCAGGTATTACAGTTGGATAAAAACCCATCAATTTGGAAACAGCATACTGAAAAGATAAGCCAGCATGATAGCTAGTACCTGAACCAATAACGTAAAGCAAATCACTAAATCTCAGAGCAACTTCATTAGCAACAACTTTAATAGAATGTTTACTTTCCTTAAGAGTCTCTTCTAAAACACATGGTTCCTCGTAAATTTCTTTTATCATAAAATGAGAATATTCTTTGGAAGCCATTTCGATCGGATACCTTTTATTTTGGTTATCCTAATAAACTTTTTTGTATTAAAGAGTTCTTCTTGCTTAATCTGCCTTATCATTACCCTCAGACCTCTCCCTGTAATGATTAATTCGAAAATTTTTCTTATATTCTCTTTAAAAAAGGATTTACTGAGATTACTTACTTTCAGGTAGACGGTTTGATTTATACTGTCGATAGGAACTCCTCTAGGTACCTTAGCGTATAGTACAAGTTTGGCAAAGCTTAAAGAAATATTAAAAGTAAGTTTAATACCAGATTTGGTATTATTTTACTTTTAGCTTTCTGGACTGTTTACATTTTGGAGTTTATTTGACTTAGTTATCCCTTTGATGATCTTAATCTTCTTTTAACCTTTCAAAATATAAATTTACCGCCCGTTTTATCTGTTCTTCGGTTAATTTTCCGTGAGGGGTTGGGGTTTCTAATATTCTTTTAGGTATTCTTAGTTTGTTCGGATCAAAACCTTCTCTGAATTTGAACTCATATTTAGCTTTTAGTATTTCTTTTCCCAGTTTGTTTAATTCTTCGATTGTAAGTTCATAGCCCATGGTTTTAAGGGTCTTTACAACGATTTCAGGCTTATATATGTTTCTCGCGAAGAAACATACAACGAGACTTGCAAGTATTTGTCTCCAAGACTCCTCTTTGACGAGATGATCAACAATTTTTTGTGGAGTCAAAGTTTCTTGAGCTTTGAATGCTTTTTGGTCATAACTGTAACCAGCGGAGTCAAGATGACTATGTCTTGCACCTGTTAAAAATCCTACATAGGCTGCTGGACCGGTATGGTAGCCGGGCATCTCATTTCCACCAAAAGTTAGTGCAAATTCTTTTCCACCATATATGGATGAAGCGTATTCTGCGCCTTTAGCTAGTGCTTTGTAAAATTCATTTGGCTGATTAACAATCTTTTTTACGGCTTCTCTATATGTTTCGTAGTCTCCCCATTTTAACTCTAATCCTAATGTTTCATTTTTTGTTATGATGCCTTTTTCCATGGCTTCTGTTGCCCATGCCAATGCAACACCTGTAGACATCGCATCTAAACCCTCAGTATCAATTTCATCTAGAAGTTTAAGTAGGCCTGTTACATCGGAGCCGCCTAGCATGGAACCAACGGCAAATAGTGGTTCATAATCGTAGGAAACCCATGTTGTCTTATAGAAGTATGGCTCATCAACATAAGGTTCTCTGAGAGCTGCTAGATGTATGCAAGCGACTGGACAGTTGGAGCAAGCAATTCTTCGTCCAAGATAACGTTCTGCGAGCGATTCTCCTGAGATATTTTCAGCATATTCAAATTTAGATTGTTTAAGGTTTTTTGTTGGTAGTGCTCCAAGTTCATTAAGTGGTAAAATGTTTGCAGGTGTTCCTAGATCATGGTATTTTCTCATAAGTGGGGATTTTACTGCAGCGTCGTATATTTCATCATACAATTCTCTATACAGTTTTTTATCAGCTATGGATATTGAATGTTTTCCCGACACTAGGATTGCCTTTAATTTTTTGCTCCCAAAAACTGCTCCTAACCCTAGTCTACCGAAATGCCTATAGGTTTCTGTTATTACTGAAGCATATGTTACAAGATTTTCTCCTGCTCTCCCTATACGCATAATTGTTCTTACACCTGCTCCAGGCTCTACTTCTCGTATTATTCTACCAACAGTAAAAGTGCTTCTCACACCCCACAAAATTGACGCGTCTCTAAAATACACTTTGTTTTCATGTATCGATAAATAGATTGGTGTTTCACTTGCTCCTTTGATTACAATTGCACCGTAGCCAGCTGATCTTATGGCTATTGCGCTTCTACCTCCAGCGTGACTTTCACCTAGATTACCTGTATGTGGAGATTTGAACATAGCTACTGTTTTTGAAGCTAAAGGATAAACACAAGTTAGAGGACCTACCGCAAAAATAATCGGGTTTTCAGGATCAAATGGATCAATATTTTTAGGGCATTCCTCAAGTAAAAGCTGGGTGGCTACTCCCACTCCTCCTATATATTTTTCGAAAAGATCCCTTCGATTTTCAACCCAAAACAGTCGTTTTGCAAGATCAATATATAGTACGTTTTGTAAAAATTTGTCTGACATTTTTATGAATCCTCCCCTATTTCTTGAAATTTTAGTACTCCATGTGGACAATAATTAGCACAGTAACCACAGTATATGCATATTCGAGGCTTATTTGTTTCTTCATCCCACAATACTGCACCTATCATACAAACTTCTGCACATAATCTACACCCAATACACTTGTTAAGCTTAACGATAACTCCTCCATTTTTTCTAGGAATTATTGCTTGTGTTGGGCAAACTTTTGCACAAGGTGGATCTGGACATGCTCTACAAACTATAACTACGAATCCTCTCTCTACTCCCCCAGCAGATTTAACGTGTATAGCACTCTTTCCAAGCCCTCCCGCACCATATCGGCGAGCACAAGCAAGCATACACATTTGACAGCCTACACATCTTTCTGTATCCACAACAGCTAATCTTTTAGCCATAAAAATATCACCTTCAAGATTTAACTAATAGTATTTTCAATGATAATTTTAGTCAGATAGAAATGTTAAGAATTTTAAACATTGCGTTTAGAACATTAGAAACTTTACGAAAAATTTTCTGCTAAAGCAACTAAATAAATGCAAAAAATATATAACACTATATTTTTATCTGCATGTAAGGTCCCTGAATGAATTTTTAATAAATGTATTATGAACGACTTTCTATTTATTTGGGGGTAACAATAGTGTTGCGTTTTCCGTTTCATCCAATGATTATGAGCTTATTCATTTCAAGAATTTTATTATTCGGTCGAACCTGTTGCACTTGCAATATATTTTTTATGGGATGAGATATATGAGCGCTAGAATTATTGCCCCAGTTTGGAGGTTGAATTTAGGTTTAAGAAACTAAATGGATTATTAAGAGATTTTCTGGTTAAAATTTATATCATCCAAGTTCAAGTAAAAGTGATTGAATGGAGGAATTAGTATGAAAGTTGTTGTACTAGGTGGTGCTGGGGCCGCAGGTACTGTTATAGTGAAACATTTGGCTAAATCTCCTGAAATATCTGAGGTTATTTGTGCGGACATTGCTATGGAAAGAGCAAGAAAAATAGCAAGTGAATTAAAAAATAGTAAATTAAAGATAAGAAAAGTAGATGTTGCTAATTTTACAAGTGTTTTAAACATATTAATAGATGCGGACTTAGTTATTAATGCCGCACGCCCAGAATGGAATATAAGTGTAATGGATGTAGCAATCGAAACCGGTACGCACTACATAGATCTTGCAGCTGAAGGGCTTTTTAAACAATTAGCTAGAGATGAAGAATGGAAAAAGGCAGGTTTAACGGCACTTATAAGTATGGGTGAAGATCCAGGTATGTCTAATGTTTTTGCAAAGTACGCTGCTGACAAACTTGACACTGTGGAGGAGATAAGAATAAGAGATGGATATAGAATAATTAGCGACGACATAATATTTACATATGCCCCAGACATCGCGATTGAAGAATTCATTTACAAATCAGTTATTTATGAAAATGGTGAATTCAAAAGAGTACCGTCCATGACAGGTGAAGAAATATATGAATTTCCAGAACCTGTCGGGCCTCTAAAAGTTTATTATGCTGATCACGAAGAACCTATCACGCTACCACTATTCCTCGGTAAAAAGGTCAAATATGTGGATTTCAAAATAGCTTTATCGGAAAAGGAAAAACAAGTGATAAAAATACTTTGGAAACTAGGTCTTACCAGTAGGGAACCTATTGAGGTTAAAGGTGTTAAAGTTGCTCCAATGGATGTAGTTCTCGCTTGTATACGTCCACCAGCTGAACTGGAACCCAATTTTGAAGGGCATGAAATGATTGTAACCGATGTAATAGGGGAAAAAGGTGGGAAAAAAATGCGGTACATAATATATTCATACATGACTCACAAAGAAGCATATGAGAAGTATGGCACGCATGCAACAGCTTACATGACTGGGACACCGGTTGCAGCTGCTGCAATTATGCTTGCAAGAGGAGAAATCAAAAGGAGGGGAGTGTTCCCAGCTGAATGCATAGATGCGAAACGATTTTTAGAACAAGTTCAAAAAATGGGTATAAGAGTCAATGAAATTGTAAAGAAAATAGAATACTAAGTTATCATAAACTAGAACTACATAGAACAATCTGTAAAATATCTTTTGCATAATTTTTCATATAAAATCCATTATAATGAGTTGTAGATTTCCGAAAGAGCTGAGAAACTTACGTAGCTGTATCATTTGTAAAATAACTACATGTAATCCCATGCAATATTATTTTAATCAAAATTTTGAATAACTACAGATGAGAGAAATGGAAACTTGGTCGGAGGAGTGCATGGGATGAAAGTTTATGTGAACTATTCTGTTCAATTACTTAGATTTTAGTATACCCTTGAAATTCCCCCTCTTACTTTATACTGTTGTTCTACTTTACTTCTTCGTAGTTCAAGCTATTTAAGCATGTGTTAGTGGGGAATTATTTTATTTGAAAATTTTAAAAGTAAATATGGAACATGTAAACGTAGGTGTGGAGGTTTCTTTGTGATAAATTTACCGATCTATGAAGTTGAGAATTGGCTTTTGAATGAAACTAGTAGATCTTTAGCACCGCTTAGAAAGAAAGCGAAAAGCTTTGTTGATGATATTGTTGAATACTTAAAATCAATTCGTAGAGAGGCTGATTCTATTGTTATGATTACTGAGAAAATGTCAAAAGAAGGAAGATTTGATAAAGCTTGCAAAGTTGCTTCAACGTTTTCTGAAAAGATAATAAATATTTTAGATGGCTTTTCAGTTCCTCAAGAATATGACTACATGTCTCTTTCAGATCTTAAAAAGAGGTTAGATAGATTATTAAGAACCATTATAGAATTGGGACCAAAATACATTCCTAGAATGAGTACCTCATCATTTAAATCTCCAATTATGAAAATGGACTATTACGTAAAGAGTTTAGCTAAGTTACGTGGAAAATTAGACAAGTTCCTAGAAACAAGGTATATTCACGCAAAATACGTCGAAGAAACTATCAACAAAGCGAGAAAATTACAGGAGGAAGAGAAAAAACTAGAAAAATTACAGGAAGAAAACAAGGAAAACGAGGAAAAACTAGAAAAAATATTGAAACTAAAAAGCGATTTAGAGATGAAAATTAATGAGAGAAAAGAAATTTTAAGAATTGAAGATATCGAGAATGATATTTATAAAATTAAGAACGATATAAGGAATTTACTGGCACCGTTAGATAAGCCATTAAGGAAATTTTTGAACCTTGTTGATAGGGGAGAAGTAAAGTTAACTGAAAAACAAAAATTGCTATTAAACCAGACAAATGATCTGAAAACCCCCATAACATCTTTAGAAGAAGTTGAAATTTTAAAAGAACTTTTAAGAACGATTGAAAAACTAATTTTGTCTAAAAAGTTAAAGTTTGATAAGAAAAAAGCCAAAAAAGTATTGAGAAGCATTCAAATCGTTTTAAATGAGAATACATTGGATAAATTGGTTGAGAAATATATAAGCTTGAGAAACGAAAAAAGAGCCTTGGAAAAAATACATGAAAAAGACTTAAAAGACGTAAAGAACCTAGAAGGACAGTTAAAAGAACTCCAAAAAGAAATAAATGAATTAGTAAAAGAAGTAAAGAGTAAGAAAAAAGAGATAAAAAATTTAAAAGAAACAATACTCTCATTAAAAAAGGAACTGGAAAAAAGAATAGAAAAAATTACGAATCAACCAGTAGAAATTACTCTTTCCTTAGCTTCTCTTCAAAGTTCTACAGATAATTAATATGATGTTATTGTCCTATTAGTTCTAGTTTTTCAAATGCTATGGGTGGAAGTTTCATATTTTCGATTAACTCTTGTTCTCTGCCTATCATTAGAATATTTTTGAGGGCTTCATAGAAGTTTCCTGAAAGTAGTGCATGTTTTATTGGTTTTTCTAGTGAACCGTTCTCAATTAACGTTGCGCTTCTTACTTCAAGTCCGAAAGTTCCTGTGAAAGGATCTGCAAAGGGTGCGGCAAATTTTTCGATCAAACAGCCTCTATCAATTTCGCTAATCATTCTTTCTAAACTTTTATTTCCAGGTTTTATCGCTATGTTCGATACAGCACAGTTAACTGGTCTCATGAATATTTCTTCAACAGTTCTTGTAAGTCTTCTATAGCCGTTTCCTGTAGATTCGGTGTCAGCAATATAGGCATTGTATGTATCATAAATGAAATTTTTCAATATGCCGTTTTCAATTATCTTTTTGGTCGCTGTTGGTACTCCTTCATCGTCAATTAAAGCGCTGAGAATTCCGCCAGGCATTCTACCGTCATCTATTACCGTTAAAGTTTTTGAAGCTACTTCGTTATTTAATTTATCTTTCCAAGGGCTTCTCTGCTTGTTTACATGTTCTCCGCTTATGGCAAAGGCAACAGTGGATTCGAAGAGGCCTTGAAGCTCTACAGGGACTATTATTACAGGCATTTCCTCTTTACCTTTATATGACTCGGCCCTTAGTGTTGTTAATGTTTTTCTTTGAAGCTCGTTTCCTATTTTTTCAAAGTCCAAGTTTTTCAGAGTAGTTGAATAAGCTTTTTCAACACCTTCACCTACACGTCCATTTTCACTCGCCTTCGCTGAAAAATGCAGGAACACTAGTGTTCCCTTATGGCTTTGATCTACTCCAAGAGAATTTGCAACATGAAAAGTAAATTCTCCAATTCTTAACAATCCATTAAGAACCTTAACATTAACTTTACTTTCAGCAGTCTTTACAAGTTGATTAACAACCTTTAATAATTCTCTTTCCTCTGTTTCAACAAGTTCCTCATCATAAACATTCTCTACCGTACCTGAAGGTTTTCTTGGAACAGGTAAAGCCTCGAAATTCGGATCCTCAGGGCTAACTTTTGCTATGCTTATACATTCATCTACAACTTTCTCCACATCTTTATCGGAGAATATAGTTGATGCAGCAAATCCTACATGTTTTCCAATGGCGCATTTTAGGCCTAAGCCTATTGAAACATTATTTGTTGAGAGATGAGGAACACTATTCTCCACGTATATATTTCTGGTTCTCGTATATGCGGTGAAAACTTCCACTTGATCAGCGCCCTGTTTGCTTGCCATTCTTATCGCTTGAATACTTATTTTTGTGAGTTTTTCAAGCATTTAACCACCTCCAACAAGGATCTTAGCTCTCATATATGGTCCACCTGTTGAAACTGGTACAAAGTCCTCTTCGCCTTTACCGCAGTTTCCACCATGAAGCGTAAAATCTTTGCTAACTGCGTCAACGGTTTTCAAAATATCTAAGGCTTTTCCGGTAAGTGTAAAAGATCTAACCAATTTTCTCTTTTCGCCATTCTCTATTATGTATCCTTTTAGAACTCTTGCTTCAAAACCTCCTCCAACAGGGTCTTCCATGCCGCTTAAAGCCTTCACAGCTAATAGTCCTTCCTTTGTTTCACTTATCATTTCTTCTAAATCCCAGTCACCCTTTTCAAAGAAGGTATTTGTCATCCGTACCCATACGCGTCTATTATAGTCTTGAGCTCTTCCATTTCCAGTAGGTTTAACATTCATTGTTGCAGCAGTTTCTAAATTATGCATATAACCTTTGTAAACGCCATTTTCAATTATAATTGTTCTTGAGGAAGGTGTCCCTTCGCTATCGAAAAGTATTGTTCCGTATGCTCCAGGTATAGTGCCATCATCAACCATAGTTACTAATTCGCTTCCAACCTTTTTTCCAACAACTCCTGTTAAAAAGCTGCGTTTCTTAACAATTTCATCTGCTTCAGAAGCATGTCCCATAACTTCATGAGCAAGAAGACCAGCTACATCAGGATCTATAATCACAGTTAAGTAGCCGCCTGGAGGCTTTTCTGCACTAAGTAATTCGACAGCTTCTTTAGCAACATTTTCTCCTTCAACATTTGGATCTATTTCTTTTACAAGCTCATATCCACGGGTTCCACTTTTCACAAAGTAAGAGGATTGCATTTTCCCTGCTTCAAAAGCAACTGGCATAGCCACTACGCCTATTCTTATTTCGCCCCACTCAATTTTCGATCCTTCAGAATTTACAACTGTGAAGTTAATGCACGAGTCCGAATATCTGGTGTTGCTGTTTACAACTCTTTCATCTGCTTTTCTCTGAGCTTTATCCAATTCTAAAAGTAGATTGATTTTTTCTTCAAGGCTAATTTCCTGCGGATTAATTTTAATTGGAGGTTTATACTTTTTCTCAACTACAACTGAGTTTAACTCTATTTTTTCCGTGCCTTTGGTGGATTTAACTATTTTGACCGCTTTTTCTGCAGCGGACTTAAGCGTTTCCCATGAAAGTTCTGTAGATGACGCATATCCCCAGTGTCCATTTAGGAAAGCTCTTATTGAAACTCCACTTCTAACATTTCGAGAAATAGCTCTTATGTTTCCGTTTGTAGTCAAAATTTGTAGGTTCTCTCTTTGTTCAAACCTAGCATCACAGAAGTCTACTCCCAGCTTTCTCATATAATCTACTAATTTTTCCAGAGTATCTAGCAAAATGAACACCCTTCCCTCGTAAATTTGTAGCAAACTAATCATTTAAGGTTTAGCTACGATACTATGTTTTATGTTAGTATTTTAATGTTTAGTTAGGTTTGATTTAAGAGATTATGCGCATCTACTTTACTTGTAGTGTTGTAATGAGAAATCATTAATTTGTGATGTAAATGGTTTTCTAGGGAAATGATTACACACATAATTTGATAGTAAGACTACTTCTACTAGGTAACCCGTCCCTTACATGTAAGCTACCTAATTTTAAACAAGTAAATCATAAACCCTATCTTTAAGTAATTTTATTCACTTGATTTATCGTGAGTAGTTATGTACAAAAATTTTAATTTAATATGTGAAGTGGACGATTTTCTTAAAGATAAGGTTTCTCGATGTATCGAAGATGTCATTGACAGAGTAGAGCAATTTGAGCCTAATGTTATTTCTAAGAGGCTTACTATTAAAATTAAGGATGAGCCCTATGGTGGAAAAGTCAATATTAAAAAGTTTGAAATTATTTTGGATGAAGAATTGGTTAGAACTGCTGATGAGAATTTTATTCGATGGTTAATTGCTCACGAAATAGCTCATATTGACTGTAGAGTTAAGAGAATGACTCCCCTAGCACCATCTTTTTGGAAAACCTTTCTCTTTCTTTTAAGGCATCCAAAGTTTCTAATTAAACCTTGGCTTTTCGCTTTTACTGCGAAAATTCTCGAAGATATCTATGTTAATAGGAAAATTGTTGAATGGGGCTTTATTGAAGAGTTCACTGAGTTTGCTGAAAGATATTATATTAAAGACTTTGGTACCAGAGCTACTTTCGCTGGAGGCATTACTGAACTTAAAGACAAACTAATATATTTTTTGGGAGAAGACTACCTAACAGACATTCTACATTTCCTTGATAAAGATATAAAATACTTCGCAAAGATAAGCTTCTTACATAAAATACGAAAAATCTAGAGACCATAAAAACATTTTCCAAAAGAAACTTTTAAACACTTGTTATCAACTATTTTTATGATTTTTCAGTTATATATGGTTTGTGTGTTTAGCTTTAGTCCTCTCTCTACATTATTTGAGTAGTATCTAATGAAATAAAGGTACGTTGAACCAGAATTTTAATACTATTGATAGTAATGTTTGTATTCATAAAAAATAAATACTTCATTACTCAAAATGCTTAATGATTAATATGCATGGGGAGGTACCTTGAACATTAAACAAAATGTAGTATTTAAGAAACTTTGTAGAAATCTACATAAGTATTTTTTCATTTTTGCTATAACTTTTCACTACCGTATGCGGAGATTTATTTTCTTTGTAAACTCTGCATTTGTGGGCCTGCTAGAAGGATTAGCAATCTACTTAGGTCCAAGGGAAATGAAGTTGAATACACCATAAGGAAGATTAATAGGATTCATGAACGTGAATTTTCAATTATTTTCGGAAAAATTAAGGTTAACGGGACTAAGAGCTGAAAGCTGAAAGGAATGCAAAAGTTTAGACGAAGTGATAGAATGCTTGTTAGAAAAACTATCAAAGCAAAAATAATCGAAGTTAATAGAAGTAAGTTAGATGTTTTAGGAAGAGAGTACACTAACTTTCAGAGAGCTCTAAGGGGAGAAGATGTTAAGTTATATTCAGCAACAAAGCAGCAGGTTGAGAAATTGTTGAGAAAAATAAAAAAAACAGAATGGAGGAAAGTTAAAACAGAAAAAGTATCCTCTTATTCTGAGAAATGACGTGTACCATGTTTATAATGTCTGGATAACTAATAATACTCTAACAAAATACTGGATTAAAATTCCGGTTCATGGGGTTAGAGGTGGAATTAGGCTCCCTATTAAACTACATTGTGAAATTGAAGAGGACTGGAAATTTAAGGAAGCTAAGGTTTTCAGAAGAGGGGATGATTGGTTTGTTCATATAACTGTTGAGAAGGATATTAAAATCAGACAGAGCTATGATAACATCTTAGCCATTGATTTAGGGATAAGAAGAATAGCAACAGTTGTTTCAACCGCTGATAAAAGACCGAAATTTTACGGAAAGGAGCTTAGAAGAATTAGAGGGCACTACTTCTACTTAAGGAGAAAATTGGGGAAGCAAAAGAAGTTTAAAGCAATAAAGAAGATCGGTAAGAATGAGAGAAGAATAATTGATGACTACCTGCACAAGATTTCAAGGGAAATTGTTGAGAGAGCTAAAGAAAGAGAATGCTATTATCGTATTGGGAGACCTGAAGGGAATAAGGAAGCAAAATAAGGGTAGAAAGTTTAACAGGAAGCTCCATTCTTTTCCCTATTATCGTTTGTCTAAATTCATCGAGTATAAAGCAAACTGGGAGGGTATAATGGTCGTTAGAATCAATGAAGCGAATACATCAAAGTTGTGTTCCCGTTGCGGTTCTCAAGGTTTGA
>DXJG01000007.1:107678-108296 GCA_019056805.1 Candidatus Baldrarchaeota archaeon
CGTTGCGGTTCTCAAGGTTTGAGGCGCAACGGGAGATCTGTATGCAAGAATTGTGGAATTGAGTTGAATGCAGATTATAATGGAGCTTTAAATATTTTGAAACGAGCCCTTGGGTATATCTCAGGGGTAGGGGCTGCCTTGACACAGACCGAACTGGGTAGGATGAAGCTTAAGCTGACAAACCTAGAATCTCCCGGCTTCAGCCGTGGAGAGTGTCAACTTTCTCTAATTTTTGGGTGAATGGGGAGATGGCTGAGGAGAGGAGAAGGAGATTAGAAGAGTACGAAGCTAATGCAAGAATAGCCTTAAGTGCGTTTTTCAGATGGCATGGAAGATGGGTTCGTACAAGATTAAAGCGGTACTACTACTATAGATGCTACTTTCACGTAAAGTATTATCATTTCAGAACGTTAGCAGATGAGCTAAGACTATTCGAGCTTGAAGATGAGATAAAGAGGGCTTGGGCTGAGGCTAGAAGGCTAGGGTTAGTAGCATTACCTAAAGAGGTAGCTAGAGCATTAGCTTCCAGAATTTACAGAATCAGGGCAAAGTTAAGAAGGGCTAGGGGAATTCTGCTAGGCATAAGAGAGATAGCTGAGAAAGAAAAGTGGAAATTAC
>DXJG01000008.1 GCA_019056805.1 Candidatus Baldrarchaeota archaeon
CAGAATATATAGATCTTATAATCACAGAAAATGGCGTAATACCACCACAGGGAGTCATATACATGTTAAAAGAGATCTACGGTTGGCCTACATTCGAAATAAAACTACTAGAATAATAAAATCTATTTTGTCTTTACACTACTTATATTTCAAGGATTTGTACATTCAAACCAGAACTCCACATTTTAAGATCGATGGACATTGTCTATTTCGAAAAAAGAAAATTGACGAGATAATTTTAAATCACAAACTTTCTTACTTTTAATGGAGTGCTTAGGGGGAATACATATGATAGATATTGTTCTTGGAGGATCCTCAGCACAAGTACTTACAATAAAAATTGGAAGACAACTAAAAATCCCAACCATTTTACCAGAGATAAAAAAATTTCCAGATGGGGAAAAATACATTAGAATAACAGAAGATGTAAATGGAAAAACAGTAGCAATTATCCAATCTTTCTACCATCAACCTGATGAATTTCTAATCGAATATTTCCTGATAGCAGACACATTAAAAGACCTTGGAGCAAAAAAAGTTATAGGCGTTATTCCCTATTTTGCATACGCCAGACAAGATGAAAGATTCAAACCTGGAGAAGCAATAAGCTTCAAAATAGTTACAAAACTCATAGAAGAAGTTGGAACAGATGAAATTTACACCATAGACACTCATCTACACAGAGTTGAACAACTAAGCGAAATATTTCACATACCAGCCCACAACCTCACAGCAGTCCCGCTTCTTGCCCAATATGTTAAGAAAAACTTTGAATTAAATAATCCAGTCGTCATAGGTCCAGATGAAGAAGCTGAGCAATGGGCAAAAATAGCAGCAAAAGAACTGGAAGCAGAATACGACATTCTTGAGAAAGAAAGATTAGGGCCAAGCGAAGTAAGAATAAAAACAAGAGAACTAGACGTTACAGGAAAAGATGTACTAATTGTTGACGATATAATTAGTACTGGCGGAACCATGGTAGAAGCTATCAAAATGCTAAAGGAACATGGAGCAAAAAGTGTAATTGCCGCATGTACACATCCAATACTAGTTCGAAACGCATTAACAAGAATATACCAAGCCGGAGCACTAGCCGTTATCGGCACAGACACAGTTCCAAGTTCTATCAGCTTTATTAGTGTAGCACCCATAATAGCAGAAGCTTTGAGGAGGGGGTAAAATGCAACTTCCAAAGGAAATTTTAGAAATAGCCGAAGGAATAAAAAACATGAGAATCAGAGGAGCAGGAAGAATCGCAAAAGCAGCCGTACAAGCTTTAAAGATAACAGTAGAAAGGTCTCAAGCAAAGAACCCAGAAGAGCTTATCAAAGAACTTGACTACGTCGCCAAATATCTACTTCACACACGGCCAACAGCCGTATCACTACCTAACGGCATACGTTTCGTTATGTACAGAGTTAAAACAGCTTTTAAAAACGGAGCAAACCTGGAAGATCTTAAGATCACTGCAATAGATGCAGCTGACAAATTCATAAAAAACTCTGAACTAGCAATTAAAAGAATAGGAGAAATTGGTGCCAGAAGAATAGTTAGCGGAGATACTATACTAACACACTGCAACAGTTCAGCAGCAATATCAGTAATTATAACCGCCTTCAAACAAGGTAAAGACATCCAAGTTTATGCAACAGAAACAAGACCACTATTCCAAGGAAGAATAACAGCACGTACATTAGCCAATGCAGGAGTTCCAGTAACACTTATCGTAGATAGTGCAGTGAGATTCTTCATGAACGAAATAGATAAAGTTGTTGTGGGCGCAGATGCTGTAGCAGCAAACGGCGCAGTAGTAAACAAGATAGGTACATCACAAATAGCTCTTGTAGCCCACGAAGCTAGAACCCGTATGTTCGTAGCAGCAGAAACATACAAGTTCAGCCCTGAAACAATGATAGGAGAACTTGTAAAAATAGAGGAGAGATCCCCGCTAGAAGTTGTTGACGAAGAATTCCTTAGACAAAACCCAAATGTAAAAATACGTAACCCATCTTTTGATGTTACTCCTCCAGAATATATAGATCTTATAATCACGGAAAAAGGCGTAATACCGCCACAAGGCGCAGTACTAGTTTTAAAAGAAGAATTTGGATGGATAATTGGTGAAGAGTTAATTAGAGGAAAAGAAGTTTACTCCACTTACGAATCATGTGGAATAGATTAAAAGAAGTGTAAAGGGAGGAAAAATCCTTGGATGTTAAAGTAGATCAAACATTTATAGCTGCCCCCGAAGAAATAGATCCGGAAAACAATATTATTGCAACATATTATGTTGAAAGCGAGTATCCCACGATTAAAGCTGGAGAGCAAATTGCAATTGAAGAAAGTATAGGAACATGGACAGAAGTAACAACGGAAACAGAATGGATAAGGAAAAAACTAGCAGCAAAAGTATTCCAATATGAAAACAAAAACGAAGGCATAGTAAAAATAGCTTTCCCACTAGAGCTTTTTGATCCAGAGATCGGAGGAATACCAAACCTCCTTTCAATGGTTGCTGGAAATCTCTTCGGCTTGTCATCATTGAAAAACTGTAAGCTTCTTGACTTAGAAATGCCAAAAGAATATGTTAAAGTATATCCAGGGCCGAAAATAGGGTTAGAAGGAGTAAGAAAAATCGTAGGAACTCTTGAGGATAGAAGACCACACCTAGGAACTATCATAAAACCTAAAGTGGGATTAAACCCGGATCAAACAGCAAAAGTAGCTTATGAGGCAGCCATGGGCGGTGTAGATTTTATAAAAGATGACGAAACCCTTACTAGCCAAAAATTCTGTCCTTTCGAGGACAGATTAACTAAAGTATTGGAAAAATTAGATCAAGTAAGAGAAGAGACCGGAAGAACAGTATTATACGCTGTAAACATAACAGCAACCTACAATAAGTTGCTAGAACTTGCAGACCTAGCGATAGATAACGGGGCAAACTGCTTAATGATAGATGTATTAACCACCGGGTTTTCAGCAGTACAAGTACTTGCCGAAGATCCTTCAATAAAAGTGCCTCTTCATATACATCGAGCTATGCATGCCGCATTAACACGAAACCCAAAACATGGAATTTCAATGATGGTGATTGCAAAACTTGTAAGACTCGCAGGAGGAGACCAGCTTCACACAGGAACAGCAGCAGGGAAAATGGGCGTTAAAGGAGAAGCAAAGAAAATTAGAAAAATAAATGATTTCCTTAGATCAGATTGGCATGGCCTAAAAACAGTTTTTCCAGTAGCTTCAGGTGGTATACATCCAGGAATAGTACCTGTAAATGTAGAACTTCTAGGCAAAGATATCATAATAAATGCTGGTGGAGGAATACATGGACATCCATGGGGAACAAGATCTGGTGCAAAAGCTATGAAACAAGCAATAGAAGCAGTTACAAAGGGTATATCATTAGACGAATATGCTAAGGATCATCCAGAACTAGATGCAGCCCTCAAAAAATGGGGTCAACTTTACGTGGAAAAAGCAATTGGAGATGAAGAGCAATCATAACATTATGACAACGTAACCGTAATAACCATCATAATCATAATCATACATATATTTTATTATGAATCCAGTTACAGGGGATAGAATTTTGGAAGAAGAAGAGGTTAAACTTGATGAAATAGACTTAAAAATTATAGAAATTTTACAGAAAAATGCAAGAACATCTTTTAGAGAAATTGCCAAAATGCTTAAAATTTCTCCCCAAACCGTAAGTAACAGAGTCTCCAGGCTAATTAAAGAAGGAATAATACTTGGCTTCATAACAATTACAGACCCGATGAAACTTAAGAGAGGGATATTAGCATTTCTTGAAGTAAGCGTTAGACCAGGACATAGTGAAAGGGTAGCCAGAGAAATAACAAGCTTGAAAGATGGAATTATCGTGTTTGAAACAATAGGTACCCATGACCTTATTATATATGGATTTTTCAAAGATCACAAAGACTTAGCGAATTTTGTTAATAATAAACTAGGAAAAATAAAAGAAGTAGAAAAAGTTAATATTGATTTTTGTCTCAGAAAATATTAATTCTTCTGATTTTACTTCAAGATTTACATTTCGATTCGGCCAAGTTCTTTGTATAGTGGAACCAACGTCAAATACAGTTTTTTGAAGAATTCGTAAAGTAATTTGTACTTTTTATGTGTTTCTTGGTTTGGAACATGTTTCTCAACAGTCCTTACAATTTCATGAATCACGCTGAAGTCTCTAAATATTTTTACTCCTATTCCACCTGCTATAGCTGCACCTACTGCAGTTGCTTCCTCTAAAAATCGTGGAACCAAAATATTTTTTCCGAATATGTCTGCAAGAATTTGTCTCCACAATTTACTTCTCGCTCCACCACCAATAACCCTAATGTCCTCTATTTTCCCCACTAGTTCCTCAAGAATATCAACTATAATTTTAAGATTAAAGGTAACTCCTTCGAGGACAGCACGTATTAAATGGTCTCTTCCATGACTCAGAGATAAACCGAAGAATACACCTCTAGCATATGGATTCCACCAAGGAGCTCTTTCCCCCATAAGGTATGGTAGAAAGATTAGTTTTTCAGCTCCCGGAGGTACTTTGGCTGCTTTAGAATCTAAAATGCTATAAGCATTTCCACCAGTATTTTCAGCACATATTTTTTCAAGTTTACATATTTCATCTCTTAACCATCTATATGAAGCTCCAGCTGCTTGCATAGTTCCAATAATTAATAATTTATTTTTGTCGAGGTGCCACATATTGAAAGTTCTCATATCAGGATCAAATAAGGGAGTCTCTGTACATGTGGCGATCCAAGAAGATGCACCTATATAATTGTAAGTTTCTCTTACCTCAATTACACCAGCTCCTGCAGTTGCACATGCTCCATCACCTCCACCTACAACAACAGGAATACCCTTGTTTAGATTCAATTCCTTTGCAACTTCTCCACTAATTTCACCAGCTACATGTGTAGACGGGTAGATGTCTGGAAGCTTTTCGCTATCGATATTTAAAGTTTCAAGAAGGAAATGTGACCATTGTCTCTTATTAACATCAAACATTCCAGTGAGAGAAGCGTCGGAAAAGTCTGTTAAAAATTGACCAGTTAACTTGCAAATTATGAAATCCTTGGATTGTAAAAATTTGTAAGCTTTTTCATATATCTGTGGCATGTTGTTTTTAAGCCAAAGTATTTTGGCAATAGGATAAGTAGGGCTATTACGGTTACCGGTGATCTTATAGAATTTCTCTTCGCCAATTTTCTGCTCGATCAATTCACTTTCTTTAATGCTTCGTTGATCCATCCATATAATGCTACTAGTTAAGGGTTTTCCCTGTTTATCTACAGGCATACATCCCATCATTTGACCACTAAAACTTATTGCGGAAATATCGCCTGGTCTTATCTTACTTATTTTTAAGATTTGTTTAGTTGTTTCTTTAAAAGCATTCCACCAGTCTTGTGGATTTTGTTCAGCCCAGCCAGGCTTAGGATAAAAAGTAAAATACTCAAAGTACATGGCAGATACTATTTCTTCTTTTTCTACATCGAATAGAACCGCTTTATCGCCGGTTGTTCCTATATCGTGGGTTAAAATATACGGACCGGTCATTTTCTCTCCCATTCAACTTTTATTTTTTCCCAACATTTGTTCATTTCTTCTATAATAGAAAGAGAATGAGGATTTTCTATCACATCACGTAAGATATCGAATTTTACCGTGGCTGCTTGTGCACCTACCTTAAAAGCATATACTACTTGCATAGCATTTTTAATGCTTGCCGCGAGAATTTCGGTTTTAACGTCGTGTTCCTTGAAGATTTTTGATATAGTTTTGACAAGTTTTAACCCCGAATGTGAAGTATTATTTACTCTACCTATAAATGGAGCAACGTAGGTTGCACCTGCAAGAGCTGCAGCTAAAGCTTGAGAAGGAGCTGTTATTGCTGTTGCGGTAGTTTTTATTCCCATGGAGGAAAGTGTTTTTATTGCTTTTATTCCTTCCATAAAAGTGGGAATTTTAACTATTATAACTGGAGAGATTTCTGATAGGGTTTGGGCGTTTTTTATTAGTTCATCAGCTGTTTTACCTTCGGCTTGTACATGAACTTCTGTTTTTACTAATTCACAGATTTTTTTAATTCTCGTAATATATTCTTCCTCTAGTTCAACTGCTATGAATGGATTAGTAGTTACGCCATAAATAATTCCGGTATCTAAGGCTTTCTGGATCTCTTTTACGTTCAAAGAATCTATATACAGTTTCATGTTTCTGCCTCCCTATAACATATAATACTTGAATGTTTCAAAGGACCTCTTATTAGCTTTGCTTGATAATATCCATCTATCAGTTGTTCAATATCTCATAAACACTTATAAAAATTGAAATATAATAATTACAATAATTGAACTTAAATTATCCTAAAAATAGGTGAGGGAGTGAAATGCGAGGGCAAACATTCTCAAGAATTACTATTCTCCTATTAATAAGTAGCCTACTGCTAGCTTCGACCAATATCACATATTTACCCAACATATCAATATCGTTCCACGCAACACCAATTACGGAAAACTCTAACACTTATACACCAGAAACTACCTATACTGGAAACGTAATGACACCTAACACCAAAATCATTCGGGAAACCACAACCATAGAAAATAATGTTAAGAGCCCTCAAGATATTACGCCCCCTGTGATTTCTGATTATGGACCAGAGACGTTAAGCATATGGAAAGGGGCAAAGGAGGGAGCTGATGAAAACGTAACTTACACAACGACAACACCAGTAGCATTAGTTGATTTCAGCTTTAATATCTCTGCGACAATAACCGATGATGAAGCTGGCGTTAAAAATGCAACAGTAGATTATGCAATCTACAATGGAGCCCAACTTATTGAAAGTGGAAGTAAATTAATGGTCAATGTTGGAAACGATAAATATACGGTATTAATAGGTACCTATTCAGAGAGTTACACGGTAGAATATAACATTACAGCCTATGATAATGCTGACAACATGCAAAAAGTTTCTGGTACTTTTGTAATTGTTGAGGATGATACTCCTCCAACAATATATCTTGAAGACTACGTTGTAGGGTCGTTTGATCCATATAAGTCATGTCTACTTTTAAACGGTAACGAAACTGATTACACGTACTATGAAACGGAAAACTGGATGAGCATTATAGTAAACGATACTCTAACTGTCGATGGCGAAGAAGTTTTAGGTTCTGGTGTTGAAGCCATAATTCTCGTTTGGAGAATCGGGGCAGCTAAAACTGAAAAAATAATGTATACAAATAGTACAGGCTTTGCTCAACATAGATTTTTCGCTCCAATCACTGGTGAGTATCCTTATGGTTCAAAAATCGAGTTCTGGTTCAAAGCAATTGATGCAGCTGGAAATATAGCGGAGTCGAAACACTTCATACTACTTGTTAAAGGTGACGATGTACCTCCAATAATTCGACATTACGAAGTTCGACCAGAAGAGCCAGAACCAGGAGAAGAAGTAACAGTCATCGTATGGGCTAGAGATAAAGATGAACCATATGACTCCTACCTAACTAAAGCTGTTCTAAAATATTCCACAGATGGAGGAGAGACATGGAAAACAGTGGATATGGTATTACAGTCGGCAGTCGTAACAGAACCAGGATTGGAAGATACCCACAAATACATGTTACATCTACCAGGACAACCTGCAGGTACCAACGTATCAATCATAATCACCGTATATGACAACGCTGGTAACTATGCATCTGTTGAACTCTATTACATAGTAAGAAAACCGCCGATATCCTTGCCCACAACGGTTCTAATAGCCGTTACAGCCGTCGTGGTGGTCATCATAATCGCAAGCATCTTTTGGAAAAAACTATACAAAAAATAATTTTATTAAATAATTTATTTTTATTTTAAATAATAACTGCGTTGTTAAAACGTTTTTAGACGGTAACACCGAAAAATTAGACAATGCCAAATCTAATTGTTGACACTCACTAAAGAAAATCGGTTAATAGAGAGTTAAATTTATTAGTAAGGTTCTTTCAATATTTACAGTTGAAATAGTATAGCTAAACGAGTTAAATTTTAGGTGATAGACGTGTCTGAGGGGAGTAAAACAAAACTGATAGGCCTTTTATTGATAATAGTTATCATAGCCGGTGTCGCCGCTGGTGTCTACTATTTCTACTATGCAAGAAAAGCCCCAACGAAGTTAACAATAATTACCTCTGCGCCACTAGTACGAGCAATATATTACTATGAAGAAGACGTAGAAACAGAACTTGGATTCGAATTAGAGGTCGTCGAAGTACCATACGGAGAAATGTACGAAAAAGTAATGACAGATGTACAAACAGGAGCAGGAAAATTTGACATCTTCCTAATTCCAAACGACTGGATTGGAGACCTTGCAACAGGTGGCTACGTAATTCAATTAGATGACTATATTGCACAAGACGACCCAGCCTTAAACGACTACCTACCACACATAAGAGAGAAACTAATGAAATGGGGAGGCCACTACTACTGCTTAGCCTTTGACGGAGACTGCCACATACTCTTCTACAGAAAAGACCTATGGGAAAACACAACCATCCAACAAATGTTCCAAGACCAATACGGATATCCCTTACCTGATCCACCAAGAACATGGGACGAAGTAATTGATTGTGCAGAATTCTTCAATGGATGGGACTGGGACGGAGACGGAGAAGTTGAATATGGAATTGGAATAAGCTGCAAGAGACATGCACAAAGCCCATGGACCGCAATAGACTTCGCAGCACCCTACACAGTCATACCAGGTGCACCAAGCAAATACACAGGCGTATTATACTTTGACCCAGAAACCATGGAACCACTAGTCAACACTCCAGGTTGGATCAGAGGCTTTGAAAAATTCAAAGAAATAATCCAGCATGGTCCGCCAGGAATTAAAGACTTCGACGTTAGCGATGTCAGAGCTCGATTTACACGTGGCGAACTCGCAATGGGAATCGACTGGACAGACATGGGACCACTCTCAATAGCCGAGGACTCAGTTGTAGCAGGAAAAGTAACATTCGCCATGCTACCAGGATCCATGCAAGTATACAACAGAGAAACTGGAACCTGGGAAACAGTAGACGAGCCCAACCAAATAGCAATCTTAAACTTCGGTGGCTGGTCATTCTTCATCTCAAAATACTGCAAGAACCCAGACCTCGCTTACAAATATATTAAATGGATGGTAATGCCAGAACACGCAAACTATCTAGCAATTGCAAAAGGAGAAACAGGAGTAAACATATTCAGATACTCACAATTCTACGATGAAAACCCAGACCTCTGGCTAGAGGTCGGCTGGGACGAGGCTAGTGCAAGACAATACTGTGACATTATAAAGAGCATTTACGAGAACCCATACGCTGTTTGGGACATAAGAATTCCAGGATTCCAAAGATTCTGGGATGCACTAGACACGGCAATGTCCGAAATCGCGGCTGGAACAAAAACACCGTCAGAAGCGGCTGCATGGCTATATGATGAATGGAACAGCATAATTGATGACCTAGGAAAAGACGACCTATTAGGATACTACAGAGAGGACCTAGGCTTACCACCATTGGGAAGCTTTGTTTCACAAGTAACTATGCCACTAGTTCCATCACTAGTTACCGCAGATGTATCCCTTACATACGGCGTTAAATTCTAAATTTCTAAAATATACTCTTATTTTTTTACTTCCTAGCAAGTTTTTGTACTTTTTGATTTTGCTTTAACTATCATTAAATAAATTTAACTTGATTTGTCATTGTAAATAACATCGATTGACACTATAAGAACTAGAATTAAGAATAATTTTATTAGTAAAATACCTAACTTAACTTGGCTATTTAACCATATAGGATATGGAGTGTGAAGGCCTTGGAAACTCCACAAAAGCCAAAAGGCCGTAAAAAAGTAAGGTGGATAGAGAAAAATATTAAATTCCTGTTTGTTGTGCCTGCCATAATTTATCTTTTGGCTTTATTATTGTTTCCAGCAGTTTTTAACTTATATGCCTCTTTACATGATTGGTGGATTGGAAGATCGCCTAAATTTATAGGGGCAGAGAATTTTATAGAGCTATTTCATGATAATCGTTTCATAAATGACGTTATTGTTACTTTTAAATTCGTTATTATCGCTGTTACTATAGAAGTTGGTTTAGGTTTCCTGTTAGCGTTAGCAGCCACAAAAATAACTAAGGGTGTACAGATTTTCAGAGTTTTATTTATTTTTCCTATTATGGTTGCTCCTATTGCTGCAGGATATATGTGGAGGATGCTTCTCCACGCAGACTATGGAGTAATACCAAACCTTCTAGCAAGATTGGGCTTTCCTCGAGTAGAAGTTCTATCTAATCCTAAGTTAGCCTTCTGGGGCATAATATTAATAGATGTATGGCAGTGGATGCCTTTCGTATTCCTAGTCACCTATGCTGGTCTCACCGCCCTACCTAAGGAGCCTTATGAGGCCGCTCTGGTTGATGGGGCATCTTCATGGCAAATCTTCCGCCACATAACACTACCCCTAATCTCCCCGATACTTCTAACAGTAACCCTTCTAAGATTTGTTGAAGCTTTCAAGGTGTTTGACATCATTTATATTACGACTGGTGGCGGCCCAGGAATAATGACCGAAAGTCTATCACTTTACGTGTATATACAAGGCTTAAAATTCTTTAACCTAGGTTATGCTGGCTGTATTGCCTGGGTCTTCTTCTTAATCGTAATGGTGTTAACAACCCTTTATATCCTGAGGTTAAGAAAGGAGATGAAACTTTAAGGAGGTTAGAAAAGTGAGTTACCGCAGAAATGGAACAAAAAGATTTGCAATATTAGACTTTGTACCCTATTTACTACTTACTATCGTTATAGTATTCTTGTTGTTTCCAGTCTATTGGATGGTCATTACTTCGTTTAAAAGGCCTATTGATACTACGACACCAACCTTAATACCTTTCGTAGACTTTCAACCAACATTACGTACATGGACAGACATAGTTTTTGGATTTAACTTTTACCAATCAATTAGAGCACTTCTTAACAGCATAATAACCGCAACAGTAAGCGCAACGCTTTGCGTATTAATTGGCGGTGCTGCTGGCTACGGACTTTCAAGATTTAGATTTGAAAAGTGGAAAAATAGAGATATAGCGAGCTTTATACTTGCGCAGCGAATGATGCCACCAGCGGTAGCCCTCGTGCCACTTTTCATAATGATGAACTACTTCCGCCTAATCGACACGATAATAGCCATAATTCTAATTCACACAGCCTTTAATTTACCATTTGCAATCTGGATAATGAAAGACTTCTTTGACGAGATCCCTGTTGAGATAGAGGAAGCTGCAATGGTAGATGGATGCACAAGAACAGACGCATTCTTCAAAATAGCTTTACCACTAGCAGCACCCGGTCTTATAGTATCATGGATTTTCTGTCTAGCCTTTTCATGGAACGATCTCATGGTAGTATTGGCAATGGCATATAACAAAGCCGTAACCTTACCATGGATGATAGCAACTGGCCACTCCATGAGAGCACTGGAATGGTGGACAATAAGCGCATATGGAACCCTTGCCATAGTTCCACCAATGATTCTTGCAGCCCTTATTCAAAAATATATAGTTAGAGGTTTAACCTTTGGAGCTGTAAAGGGATAAAATAAAAACGTTTAAGATTTTAAGGTAAAAGAACTATGAAGGGGAGTTGTGATGGTAAAAATACATTTAGAACATGTAACAAAACTGTTTGGAAAAGTAGTAGCAGTAGATGACGTAACCCTAACAATTAATGAAAAGGAATTCATGGTTCTTTTAGGGCCTTCAGGCTGTGGAAAAACAACAACCCTAAGAATAATAGCGGGGCTTGAAGAACCTACAGAAGGAGAAGTTTACATAGATGACGAACCTGTAACCTATTTACCGCCCAAAGACAGAGATATAGCTATGGTATTCCAAAACTATGCTTTATATCCACATATGAAAGTTTACGACAACATAGCATTTCCATTGAGACTTAGAAAATATCCAAAGGAAGAAATTGATAAAATGGTGAAAGAAGTCGCAGAGATGCTACGCATAGAAGAACTTCTCGATAGAATGCCTAAACAACTAAGCGGTGGAGAACAACAACGTGTAGCACTTGCAAGAGCACTAATAAGAAGACCAAAAGCCTTCCTCCTAGATGAACCCCTAAGCAACTTAGATGCAAAATTAAGAGTAATGATGAGAGCAGAGCTAAAAAGACTACAAAAAGAACTTGGAGTCACAACAGTATATGTTACACATGATCAAGCTGAAGCTATGACTATGGCTGACAGAATCGCCATTATGAAAGATGGAAAAATACAACAAGTAGGATCTCCAGCAGATGTGTTTAACAAACCTGTTAATCTGTTTGTTGCAGGTTTCATCGGTAGCCCACCAATGAATTTCATAGAATGCACTGCTACTGAAAAAGGCGATCAATTTCTTCTTGATGCAGGGGAATTTCAACTAGATGTAACTTGTTTCAAAGATATAATAAAGAAGAATGCTACAAGTAGCGAACTAGTTCTAGGTATAAGACCTGACAATGTTATGGTCGACAGGGAAAGAAAAGAGGGACTAGTAGCAAAAGCTACGGTTTACGTTATTGAACCCCTAGGCTCAGAAACCATAATAGATTTAGCAATCGGAGACAATATAATAAAAGCTAGGACGCTGGAAGTTGTGGACTTAAAAATGGGTGATGAAGTCTGGGTAGGCTTTGACATGGAAAGATTACATATATTTGATAAAAAAACCGAAAAAGCAATAATATAAAAATTTACGGTTTAAGAACCACTTTAATAACCTTTTCTTTTCTTTCAGATACTATTCTAAATGCTTTTTCAAATTCCACTAAAGGTAAAACATGAGTAATAAGAGGTTTAACTCTAACGAGCCCGTTAGAAACAAGTTTTATAGCATTTTCCCAAACATTTGGACTAGAGAAACAACCGTAAATACTTACATCCTTAAAAACAATTTTATCAGAGTTTATTGGAGCTGTTTCACCACCCGAAAGACCAACAATAGAAATACTTCCACCTGGCTTAACCATATCTAAAGCTGTATCTAAAACCTTTGCAGCATTAGAAGCTGCAATAATTACAGCATCAGCTCCTCTACCAGTTACATGTAAAACAGTCTCAACAGCAGATTCTTCCTCGATATTAACGGTAATATCAGCTCCAAGTTCTTTTCCCAATTTTAATTTATACTCACTTCTAGGCGTTCCAATTAAGATTACCTGAGTTGCGCCCAGAGCTTTCGCAGCCTGGAGAGAAAGTAAACCTATTGTTCCAGGACCTATTATAACTACGCTATCACCAGTTGAGACATTAGCTCTTTTAACAGCTCTTAATGAAACTGAAGTAGGCTCTATTAGAGCACCTTCAACATCTGATATGCTCTCTGGAATTTTATGCACTGCCCTTTCATTAACGCAAATATAGTCTGAATATGCTCCAATTAAAATGCCATCAGCCCACTTACCTCTATAATTTATACAAAGATTATATCTTCCAGAAATACATTCTGGACAATAACCACAACCCATAGTACATTCCACAACAACTTTATCTCCAATCTCAACACTACCCACAAGATCTCCAACTTCCACAACTACACCACATACCTCATGTCCCAAAACTACAGGGAGAGCATATTTACCAGAAAAAAGCTCTAAATCAGTCCTACAAACTCCAACTGCTCTTACCCTTATTAAAACTTCATGTGACCTTGGCTTAGGTACCTCAACTTCTTCAATTACCGCTTTATACGGACCAATAACTTTTACTTGCCTTGATTTCATTTTGATCCCCTAAACCCAACATTCTAAACATTAAATTGAAATAATAACTTCTCAACTTAAGCCATCGAACTTTCAATACTACTACTGCGCACAAGATTTTATATAAAAAGTATGATTTTTAAAAGAGATAAGAATCATTGTTTATTGCCAAAGTTTATATTTCGATAAAATTTTATGTACATAGTTGAGGGTGGAGAAATTGCCTGAAATTATTGGAATAGGAGAAATTTTGATCGATTTTGTTGCCTTAGAACCAGGATCTTATGTTGATGTATCAGGTTTCTTAAAAAGATTAGGCGGAGCACCAATGAACTGCATAATAGTTGCAAAAAAACTTGGAATAGATGTAGGTGCTATAACCGCCGTAGGTAACGACCCTCTTGGAGACTTCCTAATTAATGAATTAAAAAAGCAAGGCGTAGATATAACTTGTGTAAAAAGGAAGAATGCACGAACAACCATTACCTTTGTAGCTAATGACCCTGAAACAGGAGAAAGAACTTTCCTATTTTACAGAGAACCATGGATCAAAGGAACAGCTGATAACCTTCTTAGCCCCGACGATATCGATGAGAAGTATATAGCGAGAGCCAAAATCCTCCACGTTAGCGGATTTGCTATGTCTAAAGAACCAGCTAGAGAAGCAGTTCTCAAAGCAGTTGATATAGCAGTGAAAAACAAAGTCGAGATATCTTTTGACCCAACACTTCGACTAGATGTATGGCAATCTTCAGATGAAATAAAAGATTTGTATGATAAAGTCCTAGAAAAGGCGAGTATAGCTACTTTTTCAAAAGAAGAAGCAGCATTTGTTTTAGGCGAACTTGACCCACTCGAGGCTGCGAAAAAGGCATTAAAATACGGTTTAAAAATCGTAGGGATAAAACTTGGTGGAGAAGGATCTCTTATACTGAGGGATAGTGGAAAAGGAATAAAGGCTTCTGCATTTGAAATAAAGCCGGTGGATACTACTGGTGCAGGTGATGCATGGAATGCTGCACTCCTAGTTGGCTTACTTAAAGGTTGGGGCTTAGAGAAATGTATATTGTTTGCTAACGCCGCTGGAGCTCATGCATGCATGCATAAAGGAGCTACAGAAGGAATACCAACGTTACCAGAATTAGAAAAATTTGTAGTAAGGTGGAGAAACAGAGTAAAAATAGAATACATAGAAACCTAATTTTCTCGACAATGTCCAGGCTCTGAGTAGACTATCCACAAAGGTCTTGGAAATAATCTTAAAAATATGATCAAACAAAAATTATTAGGTGGTTTGTATGAAGAAGAGGGGTATACTTAATCCCGAACTATCTAAGGTTATTGCAAGTTTAGGTCATACAGACATGCTTGTAGTATGTGATGCCGGTTTCCCAGTGCCAAAAGAAGTTAAAAGAATAGATCTAATTTTAACCGAAAATATACCTCGATTCTTTGACACACTAAAACTTATTTTGGACGAATTAGAGGTTGAAGGCGCTATAGTAGCAAAGGAGACAAGACAAACAAGTCCTCAAGTATATGAAAAAATCAAGGAAATGTTAAAAGATATTCCAATAAAGGAAGTCTCACATAAAGAGTTCAAAGAAATTTCAAAACAGGCAAAAGCAGTTGTTAAAACAGGAGAATTCACACCCTACGCAAACATAATATTAATTTGCGGAGTCGTCTACTAATCCTCATCTTTCCTTTTTAAACTCGACAAGAAAACATAGTTTTCAACTCTAAAACGTAGACAGAGACGCTTATAGATTTTCCATCACTAAATTTGATAATTTCAAGGAAAATTATATAAGGAACGATTAAAAGTATAAATTAATGTTAAAATTAAATCTACCCCGAGATTTTCATATGAATCAAAAGGAGGGTGAGAATTGGAAAAATTAGAAAGATTTTTTGCAGCCCTTAGCGAAATAGCAGGTCACATAGATAAAGTGAGAAACGAAATAAACAAAGATGAAGTAGAAAGGTTAGTAAATGCTGTTCTTAATAGTAAAAAGGTTTATTGCTATGGAGCTGGTAGATCAGGTTTTATGGCAAGATCATTTGCTCAAAGATTAATGCACATAGGAATAGAAGCTTATTTTATTGGAGAAACGATCACCCCAGCATGCGAAACAGGAGATCTCCTTGTATCTGTTTCTGGAAGTGGAGGAACAACCTCAACAGTAAGTATCGCCTCAAAAGCAAAAGAACTAGGGGTAACTGTAGCAGCCATAACAGCTCATAAAGAAGGAAAACTAGCCAAAATAGCAGATATAATTGTATATGTACCTGGCAAAACTAAACTGGTAGAACAAGAATCCTATGCACCATTCACTTCGCTATTTGACATAGCAACATTATCAGTTTTAGATAGCGTAGCAGCTGAAGTCATGGCTAGACGCGGCGTAACAGAAGAACTAATATTAAAACGACACGCAAATGTCGAATAAAAGGAGGAATCAAAATGTTAGACATAATAGGCTTAGGAGAAGTTTGTATAGATTGGATAGTCAAAGTTGAAAGATTCCCCGAACCTGATGAGAAAATCTTCATGAAAGGTTCTGGAAAATTTCCAGGAGGCGTTACTGCGAATTTCGTAACAGCATTCGCCAGACTAGGAGGTAAAGCCGCATTTATTGGTGGAGTTGGTAAAGATGAATACGGAAAATTCATCATAGACACATTCACGAAAGAGGGAGTAGACACAGCTCACACAGTTAGACATGAAGATAGATCTACAGCAGTCAACATAATACTTGTGGATAAAAATGGTGAAAGAGTAATAGTTCAAGACCCAAATCTAAGAGACAATGTCCCAGAACCAGAATACTTCGATCGAAAAGATGTACAAGAATACATAGCCTCCTCCAAGGCACTACACACCACCGCTATCAAAGTTAAAACTTCAGAGAAGGCATTTAAAATAGCTAAAGAACATGGACTTCTAACATCTTTTGATCTTGAAAAACACGTAGCCGAATATGGATTGAACCAGCTTAAAACCATCTTAAAGTTAACAGACATATTAATGCCAAATAAACTTGGTATACGCGCTTTAACAGGAGAAGAAGACTTTGAAAAAGCAGCTAGAAAACTTATGGAACTAGGTCCAAAAGTCGTAGTCATAACATTAGGTTCCAAAGGTAACATGGTTGTAACTGAAAGTGACGTTATTACTGCTCCAGCATTTCAAGTAGAGGTTGTAGACACAACTGGTGCAGGTGATGCCTTTAACGCCGCTTTCCTATACTCTGTAATAGTGAAAAAATGGGATTACCAAAAAGCTTCAACATTTGCCAATGCTGTTGCAGCCTTAAAATGTACAAAAATAGGAGCACAAACAGGCCTACCAAAACTTGAAGAAGTCAATGAATTCCTAAAAAACAAAGGCGTCACACTTTAATCCACTTATTATTGCTACTTTTGTAAAGTGCCCTTTTTCTCTTTATATAGTCCATTTGTATCTAAGATTATTAAAACGAATTTTCAATTCATTTTGCAGTTATCTATGATTTATGTGGCTTAAATGAGAAAGAAGTGAAAAATGTCAAGTTTTTTGTAATTTTTCTATTTGTATAGGATTTTTGTCTAAAAACAAAAATTTTAAATACTTCTTATATAACATTGTCATATAACACTGTCATAAACATTTGATGCACACGGGAAAGGATGGCGATGCAACATGCAAAACACCATTCTTAAGCTTTACAAAAAAGCATTTCAGCAAGCATGGCCCGCCTGGTTAGGAGGTATATTATTAGGGCTCTTAAATGTTTTAGAATTCGCATTCAAAAAGCCATGGGGCATTACAACGAGTGAATCCCGTTGGACTGGCTGGTTTCTTTATGCTCTAGATGTCCAAATAGACAAAGCTCCTCAATGGCTCTACTATCAGCAATATAAGACATTGATTAACCCTCCATTGCTTGACAGTGGAACTTTAATAGATATGGGAATTATCGCTGGCGCATTAATCTCTGCTCTTTTAGCTTACGATTTTAAACTTCGAGTTCCTGCTAAAAAGAGTAGGTTGGCTCAAGGATTTATTGGAGGAGTATTAATGGGCTATGGTGCCAGACTAGCCATGGGGTGTAATATTGGCGGATTCTTCAGTGCGATTCCCCAGCTAGCCTTTAATGGATGGGTTTTCTTCATAGGACTTCTAATAGGCGGATATATTGGCGCTAAACTGGTGGTGAAATTATGAAACTAAAACAGCCCATGCTAGGTTTAATAGCACTAACCTTGATTTTCATTATAATCGCCATATACACCTATGTAGGACTAATTGAACTTGGAATTTTCCTTCTGTTCGGTCTAGCCTATGGAATCGTCTTGGAAAGAAGCAGATTTTGTTTTGCGTCATCGTTCAGGGATCTATTTATCACAAAGGATGCTAGATTGGCTCGTGGAGTAGCAGCAGGGATCCTTGTAGCCACAATCGGTTTCTCAATTCTAATGATATCGGGCATACGAAGTGCCAAAGTTCTTCCCGTCGGTTTTCATACGCTCATTGGAGGCATATTATTTGGTTTTGGAATGGTTCTTGCTGGTGGCTGTGCATCAGGCACGCTCTTCAGGATCGGTGAGGGATATGTTACACTCTGGTTCGCACTACTGGGCACGTTAACAGGGATGATTCTTCTCGCAGCTACATGGCCATTTCTATGGTACAATTACATAAAATATCAGCCTAAAATCTGGTTAGTTGACTATCTAGGCTGGGGCGGTGCCATAGCACTAACAATCTCTCTAATTCTAATCTATTACATAATTGTAACTCTTTGGGAGAAGAGGTGAAAGTTTTGAAACCCGATAGAAAACTCGATCTAAGAGGTGAAGTATGTCCTTATCCTGTTATCTACACCCTTAAAGAACTGGACAAAATGAAAAGCGGAGAAATACTGGAAGTAATTACAGACCATCTTCCAGCAACAGAAAACGTACCAGCTGCAGTGAAGAAAAAGGGACACGAAGTACTGGAATTGAGTAAAATTTCTGTCGGCACATTTAGAATACTAGTCAAAAAGAGGTGAAAATAGTGGTTACTGAAATACTCGAATACTACAAGAGCTTAGGAATTAACGTATTCAGTCTTGCATGTGGATGTGCAGTGAAAGTCGATTTAAAAGATGTAGTTTATCCAGCTCTAGAAAAAATTAAACCCGAACTTGAAAAATTAGGAATAATCCTTAATCCTAGGGAAGACGCTGACATCTTTGAACGAACAGAAGAAATACACGTATTTAGAAAAATATACAATTTAAATACACCTGTGATTGACGACCTAGACTTTATACCGGATAGAGCAGTAGCAGTTTTCTCCGTTGAACAAAGAAACGCATTTGACCCTGAAACCTTTGCACAGAAACTATTATCGGTTTATGCGAAACTAGCAAACAAGGTAGACAGATTAATCATTGGAAAGGGACATTCCATAATCGGTGCAAAGTCTCCAGAACAGGAAATAGCGGTTCTCGACTTCATACGTATTGAAGGTAAAAGTATTGAAGGGTACACCCTAGCAAATAATTGTACTGTAAGAATTTTGGATCCTACTGATAAACCGGGTTCATCTCTCCAAGTAGAAGCTATTCTAAGCAATTCTTTAAACGATCTATTTTCTCTCGGAGTAACAGAGAATATAAGGATCTGTCCATTGTTTGACATGCCAACTAATGAACTTCTAAATGAAGCTGAAAATAACATCGGTAACTTCTGCAAAAAATATAATTTCAATCTACAAATGACTAGGCCATTAGGCTATGGTGACATTATGATGGGAGCTACGGTTATAGGTGAAACATCAAAGGAAATTCCTGCATTCAAAGACAAAATACGTAAAGGAGACAAAATCCTGATTCATAGACCAATAGGAGACCTAGCACCCATAAACCTATATTTGGCGGCTTTAATCCATGGTGAAGAATACGTCAACTCCCTAGGATTTTCGTTGAAAGAACTTGAAAAAGCTAAAAATATGGTTTTAAATGTCATGAGAAAACCGAACATACAAGTCGCTAAGGTGATTAGTAAATATTGTCCCGAATTCGGTGAGAAATTTAACGATTCAGAGCACATAAAAGAAACAACAGATATTTCAGGACCAGGGATCTATGTCTTCAAGGAAATAGCTGAAGCAGCTAATGTAGATATGAGAATCGAAAAAATACCATTAATGAATGAGGAAATCGTGAGAACAACTGTTAGAGAATTTTTAATGCCTAACGGAACGACAGGTACCAATGGTGCAATAGCTATCATCGCTTCAGAAGAAGTAATTGAAAGCATATACCATGATCTTAGAAAGCAAGGATATAGACCTGAAATAATCGGAACTATATTAGGGAAGGGAAGAGGAAGAGTTCTAATTCCTGAAAATGTCAGGGAACTCATGTCATCTAAAAGTTTACTAGATGAATTCGAAGTTATAAATTGAACCAACAAATCCGACAAGATCTTAACCATCTCATTAAGGGAACCATCCTTGAGTTAATCGGAAAAACACCAATCGAGAGGAATAATGGACGAGGGGTAATTGTTACAATATTTTTCGATGAGATTGAAAGGCGCTTAAGTACCGAAGTTTTGGAGGAAATTAAATGAAACTTCCTAAAATGAACTACCATATTCATACAATATTCAGCGATGGGAAAAACGAGCCATCAGACTATGTTGAACGGGCCATAGCTATTAAAATAGATGAAATAGGATTTTCTGACCATCTCATAATCCTAGAAAATCTAAAACCATCTAAAAACTCAATGGAACCTAGAAAACTAGATCTTTATATCGAAGAAATAAATGAAATTAAAGAGGAATATAAAGGCAAAATAGAGATAAAATGTGGCTTGGAAGTAGATTACATTCCGCAGTCATTCAAATACACCTTAAAACTACTAAACGAATACGATTTTGACTTTCTTATTTTATCCGTACATAGAATTGGAAAATTCCATATTGATAGTCAAAAATCAAGAAAAATATGGAAAAAACTAAGTTTAAACGAAATTAGGAAAGTTTATTCAAGCTACTTCAAAATTTTACAAGAAGGTGCCAAAACAGGAACATTCGATATCGTTGCTCACTTTGACATAGTGAAAAAATTCGGATATAAACCAGATTCATTACCAATTAATCAAATAGAAGAATTAATTGAAACGATTAACTCCTATGAAATGGCTGTAGAAATAAACTCCGCAGGTCTAAGACACCCCGTCAAAGAAATTTATCCCGCCGAAGAAATAATAAGCATTCTAATTAAATACAAAACTCCACTAACTTTAGGAACAGATGCTCACATCCTAGAACATCTGAACTATGGTTTAGATAAGATAATTAATATTCTAAGAAAAAAACATTACTCCTTTTCAGATAAACTTAAAAGAAACAATCTAACCATTTTTTCACATCCAACCAAGTAAGCAAAGCATCAAAATTAAATCATATTTAAGGGACAAAACATTAATTTTAGATGAAATTGTAGTTTATCTAAGGGACACTGGTCTCTAGGAGGAGGGTTTCATGACCAAGATTTTCAGAGTAAAATTTGAATACTACCTTGTAGCTATGGGCTTCATTATCCAAATTATAAGTTTATTCTTTCCTCTCTACGAATATTATACCTCCTCACCCTACGTTGGAACTGGTCCTTTCCGTAAAATAACTCTGGTATATGAAAGCCCACTTAACTTACTCATTCCACTCAGCTTTATTTTGCTGGTATATTCTGTATATAAAGACGATCTGCGAATTAGATGTTATTCAGCGATTTTCTCGTTTACATTTCTATTAGAATTCTACATCCTTCTCATTAAAGGAACAGCTATTCCCTTCCCAACAGACGAGCTCCCTACATCTGGCGAATACCTTATCCTTCTCCCTGGAATATATGCATATACCGCTGGATTCTTACTCATTTTATTCTCACTATTAGTCTCCATCTCAGAAAGGTCTTTCACCATTAAAGCCATTATTCAAAACAAAATCGACATACTCGGCCTTCTGCTATTCATATCTCTAATTTCATTTTACTCGATTGAGGTAGGAACGGCATCCATAGTTTTCTCGTATTTGGAGAAATTTTTTATCCAATATGAAATTCTTTTTTGGCTTTTTTATTCTGGCACGATTTCACCTATGATACTCATCCTTCTTTTCATCTTTGACCTCATATTAACATTTAAACTCGGTCAGAAGTCTTTACTTGACATAAAATCCCTTTTCAGTGTTGAACAGGTTAAGAAATCCTTTACATGGTTTATCTGGGCCGTTGCTGCAATATCCTACATTGAATGCGATAGACTAAGATGGTATTTTTATCCTCCATTTGGACTCATACGTCTTGCTGCTTTCTGGTTATTATTGATAGGTTGGTCAGGAGGATGCTCTTTATTCGTAATGGACATCATAGTGAATATGATTATTTACTTCAAATTGGCTAAACAGATCAGAGAAAACTAATAATTTTGGCAAAAATCCCTTGGATTGATATACTAAGCCTTTATTTTTATATAATAACTTTTTAAGTTTCTGAGAAGAGACACGAGTACAAATTTAGAGTTGATTACGATGGTCGTGAAAGAGACATTTTTTTAATTTTTTTTTTTTTAAGTTCCTCTCATTTTTTTTTTTTTATATATTCTTTTTTTTTTTTTTTTTTTTTTT
>DXJG01000009.1:0-125709 GCA_019056805.1 Candidatus Baldrarchaeota archaeon
AACCTAATGAATTAATTCTCGAAAACCTCAAAAAACTATCCCGAGAAACAGTTCCAATAATCATAAGAATCCCTTTAGTTCCTGGATACAATGATCAAGAAGAAAATATCAAGTCCACCGCTAACTTCGTTAGAAAACTAGGCGATAACATTGTAAGAGTTGAAATATTACCCTATCATAGACTGGGAATCGCCAAATATAAACAACTGGGTAGAGAATATCAACTAAATGATGTAAAACCACTTTCTAAAGAACAATTACAAGATGTTGCAAACATAATAGAAGCGTACGATTTAGAAGTTCAAATTGGAGGATAACAATGCATGCATAATTTTAATTACTAAAACAATATTCTAGGGTTGTAGTGTTTCTTAATGTGTAATATGTGACGAATTTCTTAGGGGTCGTATTATCGTTGTTGCAAGTTCAGACGATGAGATTATAGAAGATGTTCCTTTATTCGCAAATATATAGCTTCAAAAGTATATCTTATTACTGGATACAAAAATTTAGAATGTAATGACATTTGTACCTCACCATTTTTGGTTCTCCAAAAGTGTATGGAATTAGAATGTTAAGACAGATCGACTCGAAATACGAGGAAAATCTTGCCAAAATTAATAATAGAACCTAAGAAAAATTTTAAGCAAAGAAAATAAAAATTTAATGAATTTAACTCCAATATTTTAAAAAGTATTATTTTATATAATATAATTCAAATTTTTACGATCTTATAGATGTATAAGGGTCTCTATTATTTTTAGAGCTGCCATTGAGGCATGCTCAATTGTTTCAGTAATGTTTTTTGGAGCCTGCGATGTTCCTGCTAAGAATACTCCTTTTATAGGAGTTTCCACGGTATTAAGTTTCATATTTTTCTCTTGGAAAAAGCCGTACTGACTTAAAGGTAAGTCAAGAACTTTTCGTACGGCTGTGCATGGTGTTATGGCTGTTTCTAATACAACAAGATCCGATATTACAGAGAGCAATTTATGTGTTGATGGGTCAAAAATTTCTACATTCAATGATCCATTTGGCAACGGTCTGATCTCTGATGGTTGTCCATGTATAAGAGTAATACCGCTCCTTCTAACTTCTTGATAGAATTCCTCAAGCCCTTTACCGACTGTTCGAATATCTATGTAACAAATATAAGCATCAACGTTATCACCGTACTGTTTCTTCAGAATATAAGCGTGTTTTAGAGCATTTGCACAGCCAATCCTACAGCAGTATGTGTGATATTTTTTATCTCTCGAGCCGACACATAGTAGAAAAACTACGCTTTTAGGCTCTTTTCCATCGCTTATCTTAACTATTTTTCCGTTTGTTGGGCCTTCTGGATGGGATAATCGTTCATATTCTAACCCTGTAATTACATTTTTGTAAGTACCGTAACCATATTGAGCTATTTTTCTTGCATCAAAAAGATCAAAGCCTGTTGCAAGCACAATGATGTCCACTTTCAATTCTACATCAATGGAAGTTTGAGAGAAATCTATTGCATTTTCAGGGCAAACTTCAACGCAAGCCTTACATTCATTACCTTTAAAGCGAAGACAGTAGTTCTCATCGATTAGATAAGTTTCTGGGAAAGCCTTAGGTGGCATATAGATAGCTTTTCGACGCGATAAGCCCATTTCATATTCTTTAGGTATTGAAACAGGGCAAACTTCAACGCATTTTCCACAGGCTACACATTTCTTCTCATTAACATATCTGGGTTTTTTTACAATTTTTATTTTAAAGTTCCCAAAAGTTCCGTTTATCTCTTTTATTTCCGCGTTTGTTAAAAGTTGTACATTAGAATAACTAGTAACTTCGGAAATTTTTTGTGACAATATTTCATTTGCATCAGTTAACGTTGGAAAAACGCTAGAAAGCAAGGAAACGTGGCCACCCAAACTAGGAAGTCGTTCAACAAGATATACTTTTACCCCAAATCTTGCTAGGTCACTAGCTACTTGAAGACCCGCTATCCCACCACCAATCACTAAAACTGATTTTTCGTCAAGTTTAAGAGATCTCATAAGACCACCCGCGCTGTGTTTTCGAAAGTCATAATATAAGTTTTCAAATTTAAACCAAACCACTTTCATCGTAATTTCAAATGTTAATTAATTGTTGATCAAATAATGACGCCCTTCACATGCATATTACGAGGGATAAATATTTTATGTTGATTGTGTTTTAAATGTTGTTAACTCAAAAACATGGTTTCACTTTCGAAGGTATTAAAGGTGTTTAAAATGACAATAGTGGACTTGATGTCTGAAGCGAAAATGAATGTTGAACTTCGATCAAAAGCTATTAAAAAGGGGGAATATGAACTTTACAACTGTTTTCAGTGTATGCGCTGCACTAGTGGTTGTACTTCAATGAAGCTACTTGAACTTAAGCCTCATCAGATCGTAATTATGGTTAAACTAGGGCTCATAGACGAATTAATAACGTCAGGGATAATATGGACATGCGCAATGTGTCTAAAGTGTACGGAGAGATGCCCTCAAGATGCTTCACCCAGTGAGCTCATAATAGCCTTAAGAAATTTAGCTTTCGACTTAGAAGCTAACGTACCAGAGGTTTACCTTAAGGTTGTCAGTGCTATTCTTGATACAGGGCTAATTCAAGAGGAACAAAAAGTTACTTCTAGAGATTTTGAAGTGTACGATAGAGAACAGTTAAATTTACCTAAAATATCAAGACCTGGTGAAGTTTTTAAAAATAATTTACTAATGCTTTTGACTCCTGAGGAGGATTAGAATGGAAGTCGGAGTTTATTGGGGTTGTATGATCTTAACTTCACAATATGCTTATGAGGTATCATTAAGAACCGTACTTCCTGAACTCGGTGTTTCAATAGTTGATATTGCAGAAGTTTCATGTTGCGGTACACCTATTAAAAACGTCAATCAAAAGGCAGCCATTTATCTTGCTTTGAGAAATCTTGCTTTAGCAGAAAAAACAGGAGTAGAAGATCTACTCGTACCATGCAACGGATGTTATCTCTCATTCTCAGAAGCAATTCACCACTGGACTAAAGATGATAATCTACGAACAGAGATCAATAATCTACTTATGGAAGAAGGCTTGAAATTTAATGGCAACATTAAGCTTTGGCATACCATAGATTTTCTACATGATAAAATAGGCATAGAAAAAATCAAAACTGCTGTAAAAAAACTTCTAAACGATCTAAAATTTGTAAGTCATCCAGGTTGTCATATACTGAGACCAAGCACCATTGTTAATGTTGATAATCCTGAAAAACCAGAGAAACTAGATAACTTGTTAAGAGTGCTTGGCGCCGAATGTGTTGATTATCCGGAGAAATTAGATTGCTGCGGAGCTGGATTACTCTTGTCACATTCAGAAACAGCTCTTACCATTGCTGGATTAAAGCTTAAAGCTATAAAAAACCTCGCTGTCGATGGACTAGTGGTATCATGTCCTTCTTGTAAAATTATGTTTGGCGCAAAACAAGAAGCTATAGGAACAATTGTTGGAGAGAAATTCGAGATACCTGTCCTTTACTACACTCAACTACTAGGACTAGCCTTAGGATTAGAAGAAAAAAACTTAGGATTAGAGTTAAACCAGAGTCCTATTGAAAAAATCCTCGAAAAAATATCCTAAAATGTTATCTCTTAAATTATTTCTCCTATAAGATAAGTTATTTTTGCATCAACCACTTTTATTTTAACAAAGGTACCTAGAATATTTCTTTCCGAGTATACTACTATTGGTTTATATGCAAAGTTCCTTGCAATAAAACCACCCTTTACTCCTTTCTCTGATATTAATGCCTCTCCAACATGCCCTATCCATCTAAGATTTCTTTGTAAAGAGATTTTTCTAACAATTTTAGAAATTTTCCTACTTCTTTCTTTAATCCTCCATCCTGGGAGAATCTCATTCATTTTTTCTACTTCAGTTCTAGGTCTAGCAGCAAATCTAGATACATTTGTTATGTCAGGTTGAATATCTTCCAATAATTTAATAGTTTCTTGAAAATCTTCCTCTGTCTCTCCGGGAAATCCTACGATTACATCTGTTGATAGCGTAAGCTTTGGAAAAGAACTTCTTAAAACTTCAATGAGAGCTTTAAATTCTTCTACGGTGTAATTCCTATGCATTTTTTCTAAAATATTGTTACTACCTGATTGAACTGGAATGTGCAAAAATTTGTATATTTTAGGTGATTTAAACACTTTAATAAGTTCCTCAACAATTTGTGTTAAATAAGCTGGATTCATCATACCTACTCTAATCTTAAATTTAAAAGGTAGATTTTCTACTTCTTTAAGTAGTTCTGGAAGACTGTATCCTATGTCAATTCCATAAACTGCTGTATCTTGAGCCGTAAGCCAGATTTCTTTGCAACCTTCCTGTAATAATTGTCTAACTTTTTCTACTATTTCTTCGGGAGGATAACTTTTTAGACGCCCTCTAGCCAGTTTAACTGCACAATAACTACAGTTTCCAAGACATCCTTGAGAAATTGGTACAATACCTATTGTTGGATGCGTTTTCACCGAAGGTAAAGTTAATCGTGGAAGAAAATCTTCATCTAAACTAACAATACCTCTTTGCCCGTTTACTATTTGAAGAATTATTTCTGGAAGCTTTTCATAACTATCTGGTCCCAATATAGCTGCATAATCTGGCAAAACCTTTTTAATTTTCTCTAAACTTATTTTCGGCAGACATCCCGCAACGATTATTGGTTTTGAAAACTTTCTAAGCTCTTTCAATCTCTTCAATATTTTAGTTTCTGTTGGAAGCTTTACACCACATGTGTTAACAATTATGATATTTGCATCATCGATACTATCAGCTATCTCTACACCGTTTTTAACTAGTATTCCAAGTATAACTTCTGTATCTGCCTTATTAAGTGCACAACCATAAGTTTCCACATATATCCTTATGTTTGAATAATGATTATGCATTTCGAGTCTTTTTGCAACTATCATTTTATTCACATTACACGTTGTTGCTGTATAATAGAGATACTTCTTAATCATTCATTTTACAGTAACTTACACTAAGGCAATCAACTTTTGTAGACTCTTAAAAATATTCCCTAAGTATTGTCGAAATTCTAAATTCGTGATAAATAGTTTTCTGAAAACTAATGTTTCCAATACCTAGTATCAAGTTGTTTCAATATATGTATCCTATATTTCCACAATCGACGAGTAACTTCTTAAAATTTCTAAACTTTTTCTAGGATAGATCAAGTTTTTCTCGTTTATTAATTGTTCGAGTGTTTTTATTTTTTCTTTAAATTCTATAGGACTCATTTGCATAGTCAGATTACTGTTTCCACATTTTGGACATTTACCAGAAAGAGGTAGCCTACGAAAAGTAGTTCTACAGTTTGTACAAATAAATGATTGAGTTAAAAATATCGAAAGGGACTTATGAATTTCAATGTCTAGAACATTTTCAAGAAGCTGTTTCGGATCTATTTCACTAAAACAATAGGTGCAAAATCGTTTTTCAAGATCCTTAAATTTTAAAGTTTTCCCACAATGAGGACAAACGATCTCTTCTATTATCGTCCTGGATACGGGTTTAATTTCGACAGGTTTCGTTTCTTTTTCCTCTTCATGGCTTACAAACTTAGTTAAGTCTCGTTGTTTCCCTATTGATAAAAGATCTTGCTTTGCGATTCCTAAGGGCTTAAGGATTCGTTCAATAGGTGGCAAAAGTTGTTTTTCAATATAATAGTTTGCATCTATTTCTAACTTGTTTTCTTGAACATATTTGGGGTCTTCTGCTCTCTCAGCAATAAGTCCTCGACCTTTTACAATGACAAAAGGTATTCTTTCACCTATGGTTGGTGCTGATCCAGGAGATCTTTTTGCAAGTTTTAAGGCGAGGTAAGCATGAGGTTGCTTTGCTTTATATTTTTTCGGGGGCTTTGAAAGTGTTCTAGTCATCACTAATCTTTCGATAGGTATTTGACCATGTTTAAGCTTTTGAAGAATGTCTCGGACATAATTAACTACGAGATTCACGTCTGGCTGTTTTAATAACATATTTATTACTTTTTCTACAACTTCGCCTACAAGATCGCACCATTCTCTCCTAACAGTTTCTATACCTTTCGTATCTATTCTATCTTTCCATTCTCCGTTTTGAGTTTTTTCAAACATCCATCCTGCATATCTCTTTTTACTTAATAACAAGAAAGATTTGTATATTTTTTCGAATTCTAAAAGCATTGGCCGGGGAAGTAACTTCGATATTTCGTTTGATATTTTTTCTCCAAGCTTGGCTGCAGTTTCAAGATTTGAAGTATCAAGTTTAATGAGCACACTATCTGTATCCCCATAAATAGTTTCAAGACCATATTTCTCTTCTATAATCCTTCTGGTAAATTCGATGGTAAATCTTCCTAATGCTGTTATTGCGTTAGCTACGTCTAGTGAATAAACCCGTGCTCGGAGATAACCAGTATATCCATAGAAACTATTCATCATGATCTTTAAGGCTAATTGTCTTGCATCCAACTGTCGACGCTTTTCAGGGTCTTCTTCGGTTTTCATAGCCTTTTTTACTTTTACTCGAAGATTCATAAGATCTTTTAAAATTTCTGGAAGTAATCCTTCTTTTATATCTTCTGTGACAAACTTCGCTCCAGTAGGAACTTCAACATATTTTTTAACATCTTTAACATCTTTTAGGAGGGTTGTAAAACATACATTATATGCCATTATTAATGAGGGATACAAACTATTATGTGATAGTATTCCATTAGCAAAATAATATGGTCTACCTTCCAAAGTTAAATCATAAACGTAGCCTTCATAATACTCTAACTTTGTCACCGGCTTTTCTAGAATGTAGTTTTCTTTTGCACGCATCCTTCGCTCAGCAATAATCTTACGTAACAGTTCCCTTTTTTTCTCTGATATGAAATCAACATTTACTAAGAAATTAATTAGATCTTTTTTCCCGTGAATATTTAATGAATATCTTCCATTTTTTGAGGTACGTCTAACGCTTGGAGGGGTACCCTTCCACAGGTAATATTTAATACCCACCTTATCAAGTAGTTTGCAGATCAATTTTATCTTTTCTTCATTAACTGTAGATTGATTAATCTGAATAGTTTTTCTTTCAAGGTTAATGCTTCCGTCTCCCTCGAAAAATCCCCTTAAAACGGCTTCTGGAATAGCTTTATTTTCTATATTATTCAAAACGTCAACAACGTCTGTGTATATTTTCTTACGAGAAAATATGATATCATAACAGGAACCACCATCTTTACTTCTGATATATGGTTTATAGTTCCATAGACGCTTGGAAATTTTCAATATTCGATCTAATACTTCTATTTCATGCGACGAAATAGATATTGTAATTCGATACTGCTTTGAAATACGATAACTATTCCTTTCGCTAGACCAATATTTTGCGTCCCTTCTAAGTAGGTTTCCCTCCGCTAACACTATACCAGCAAATTCACTTAACAACCATAGGTTAGAATCTTCATCTCTACATTTATATTGTATTGGATTACGAATGATAAAACCAGATTTCACTACACCGTTAGCTAGTGTTTCAGCCAACCTATCTTTTAGATATCCCCACTTATAATAAATAGGAAGTTTGTGTCTTGGAGTGCAAAGTAGACCATTCACATTAATAAGATAGCCTTTATACGGATACACATGTACTTTCCTTACTTTGTGCCAGCCATCTATTCCTAAAACATAGTCGCCTTCCTTCACTTCGGAAATATCAACTTCCCCTTTCCCTTTCACGACTACTCTCGTACCCTTTGGATGACATCTAAAATCTAGAACTAAAACCATGTTGTTTTTATGATAAAGACCTACCTTTGGATCGAGAACGATAGCACCCTTTAAACCATGTTTCTCTCTTTCTTTATTTCGTTTTTTAATTTCTTCTTGTGAAGGTTTACATGGAATTATAAGGTTTCTTTTCTTACCATAGCGTAAAAGTAATCCTTCGACTCTAGTAGATTGACCACCTGATACTACATCTTGCAGAAGTAAACCACTTACCTTTGAAAGTTCAAAATACTTGTCAAGTAAACGTTTTTCCAGCAAAATTTTAAGAGGAAGAATAGCATCTTTCCTAGCATAATCTATAAGCTTATTAATGTCTCTACTTTTTCCCATCCAAAGTTTCGGAATATCTTTATAGTCCACATCTAGTTTTCCTTCATTAATTAACTTTTCAGCCACATGTTCCAAAGTATATCTCTTTAAATGGAAATCTGCCTTTACAAGCGTTCTAACATCAACAACGACTCTTCCTGGGACTGATACTCTATTATTTTCCCCCGCGTTTTGTATTGTTACATTTTTATCTTCTGCTCTTCCAAACTTTCGACTTATGTTCAAATTTTTTAATCTCTTAACAATATATGGAAAGTCGAAGTTTAAGATATTAAAACCTGTTATAATATCCGGATCGTATTTTTCTACGATTTCTATAAAACCTTTTAACATATCCTCTTCAGTATCAAAACATTCTATGTCCTTATTTGCTTTTTTAATATATTTTCCCACTAGAACTTTCGTTTCAGACCCCATAAATGCCGGATAGAAAGCTAAGCTAATTATAACTATTGGATCTCTCGAAGGATCTGGTAAGCTCATTAAATCTTTAGGTACACATTCTATGTCAAAACTCATAATTTTGAGAGGGGCATTTCCATTTTCTTTCACTAATTTAATTTCCTCTGCCTCTATTTCATAATCTACTTTTCCTAATGTTGTTTTAACATAATTTCCCTTTACTTCTATCCAAGAAAATCCCCATATATCATAATCTATCATAAAACGATATTTAAACAGAATATCAGCTTCATATATCTCTTCCACGTCATCTATTTTCTTAATTTCATCTCTTATATCTTTAACTTGCGATGGTTGGTGCACAGTTACCTTTAACACTTTAGATGGTGATTTTTGAAAACCAATAGGCAGAAATTTTTCTTCGAGAGAAATATTGGTTACGATTCCCTTAAACCGGTTTACAATTTCATTTGCAACTTCTTTTTCTTTACCATCTAAGGTTTTAACGTAAAAATAAGGATAAAAACCTTTATAGTAAACACAACAGCTTTTTCCTTCCTTATCTTTCCCAAATATTCTAATTATTGGGCCGTCACCTGAACCTACAATGTAATCACAATCAATTACTTGCACTTTCTTTGTAATCAATATGCTTCCTCCCCGATTATCGTCGAAATACTGGAGACCACAAGCATTTTAGTCCCCCAACAAACTAATAAATGCGAGTCATACCCAGTAATGAAAATGCTATAGCTATCTAAGATGATCTTTGTTTCATAAATTTTTCCAGTTGTGCCTATAAGTAATTTCTACTCTCTATATTATTCAAACGATTTCTATATACTTGATAATAGATAATATTGAAAACTATAATACTTAGCAATTAAAATATTCATCTATAAAAGTAAAAAGAGAAAAATAGATTTTAACTATTCACTACTTTTCTTTAAATACATCTTCCAGGTTAGAAAGAGAGTTTTGGGTCTAGCTGCCATCGCTTCATCAAGTTTAGTAACCGATGTATTATGTGGGGCACTCAAAACAATTTCAGGATTACTATATGCTTCTTCTGATATTTTTCTAAGCGATTCGATGAACTCGTCCATTTGCTCTTTTGTTGCTGTTTCAGTTGGCTCGATCATAAGTGCTTCATGGACTATTAACGGGAAGTACATGGTTGGTGCATGGATACCAAAATCCAGAAGTCTCTTAGCTACATTTAAAGCTCTCACCTTGGTGTCTCGTTTCAAAGGTGATGCGCTAAAAACACACTCATGTTTTCTAGGTTTATCTTTCCCGTACGGAAGTTCAAAACCTTTTATTTCCTTTAATTTTTTAACTAAGTAATTGGTGTTTAATACAGAGATTTCAGCAACTGTTTTAAGCCCTTCTTCACCTAATGCGAGAATGTAGGCAAAAGCTTTGACAAGAACATTGAAATTTCCATAAAATCCCTTAACTTTACCAATCGAATGAGGTCTATCCCAATCTAAGTAGTATTTTTCTCCATCATATTCTACAAGAGGTACAGGAAGAAACTTTTCAAGTTCCTTTGTAACACCAATTGGACCAGCTCCAGGACCTCCCCCACCATGAGGTGTTCCGAAAGTTTTATGCAAGTTTAAATGAACAATATCAAAACCCATATCACCAGGTCGAACTTTTCCCACAATAGCATTAAGATTTGCCCCATCGTAATAAAGTAACCCTCCAACGTCATGTACAATTCTTGCAATCTCCTCTATCCTTTCCTCAAAAATTCCTAACGTATTTGGATTCGTTAACATTAAACCTGCGGTTCTTTCAGAAACTGCAGCCTTTAAAGCTTCTATATCTACGCAACCATTTTCGTTGGAAGGTACAACAATGACTTTAAAACCGCCCATTGCAGCGCTAGCAGGATTTGTACCATGAGCCGAGTCTGGAACGATAATTTCATCTCTTTTATCAAGTTCTCCGTTATACTCATGATAAGCTCTAATTAATTGCACTCCCGTAAATTCTCCATGTGCACCGGCAGCTGGTTGCAAAGTAAATCGATGCATTCCCGTAATTTCTGCAAGCCATCTTTCAAGTTTATACATTAATTCTAAGGCACCTTGAACGGTACGTTCGTCTTGATAAGGATGAATCCACATTACTTCTTCCATTGAAGCTAGTTCTTCATTTATTCTTGGATTATACTTCATAGTACAACTGCCCAAAGGATAAAAACCTGTATCTACGCCATAGTTCATTTGAGATAATCTAGTATAATGCTGTACAACTTCTACTTCTGAAAGTTCTGGAAGCTTAGGTTCATCTTTTCGCCTCAACTTTTCAGGGATAAGTTTTTCTATATCTCCTACTTCCTTTTTCACTTCGTCATCAGGATTCGGTACTATATGACCAATTCTTCCTTCTCCACCAATTTCAAATATAAGTGGTTCCAACCATTTTGCCTGTTGAAATTCCTTAACCATTTTACCTACCCCCTTCAACAATTTCCTTAATTGCTGAAACTAATTCGTCTATATCTTCCTTTGTGTGGATCTCTGTAACACAGAGCAACATGGATTCTCCGAATTCTGGAAATTCCCTTTTTACATTTTTTCCTCCATGAATTCCTTTTTCCAAAAGTTTTTCATGAACAGTTTCGACACTAATACCCTCTCGGTAGAAAGTAACTAAAAATTCTTTAAAATGAGGAGCCTTGAAATAAGGAGCTTTTACCCCGTCAATCGCATTTAATTTTTTCATTGCATAATGAGAATTATAAAGTATAGTTTTACCGAGCTCAACAATTCCCTTTTTACCAAGTAAGGAGAGATATATTGCAGCTGCAACTGCACAGAGAGCTTCATTACTACATATATTTGAAGTAGCTCTTTCTCTCCTAATATGTTGTTCTCTTGTTTGAAGAGTCATAACAAAACCTCTATATTTTCCATCTTCAGACTTAGTCATCCCAATTATTCTGCCAGGCATTTGGCGAATAAATTTCATATCGTCTTTTGTCGCAAAAATTCCTAAGAGTGGACCCCCGAAGTTTAAAGGATTTCCCAGGGGTTGTCCTTCACCAACAACTATATCAGCATCATAGTCTCCCGGTGGACGTATAACACCCAAAGAGGTAGGATCAACACCAACAACAAGTAAGGATTCATTTCTATGAGCTATATCACTAACTTCGTCAACTTGAGTTTCCAAAAAACCAAGATAGGAGGGATTCTCTATATATACCCCAGCCACTTCACCTCTAAATTCATTAAACTTAGAGTCCAAGTCATTTAAGTCCAGTTGACCTGTATCCCTGTTAAAGTTCACCTGGACAATTTTAATACCAGCAGATTCTGCATATGTTTTGAGGGTGGAAAATCTTTCGGGATGAATGATTTTTGGCACTAAAAATACCTTTTTCTTTGTCAGTCGATTTGTCATTAACGCAGCTTCGCCTAGGGCACTTGCCCAATCGTACATTGAAGCGTTTACAACAGGCATTTCTAGTAATTCTGCCATTAAACTTTGATATTCAAAAAGAGTTTGTAACATGCCTTGTGAAATTTCTGCTTGATAAGGTGTGTAACTGGTTAAAAATTCTCCCCTACTAATTAAAGCTTTAATAACAGCTGGAATATAATGCGGCCAGACACCAGCACCAAGAAAAGTGCACATATCAAGTACAGTTCTATTTTTCTTTAACATCCTTCTAACTTGTTTAAAAATTTCATATTCACTATGTACTTTCGGTAATTTCAGTTTTCCTTTATAAAAAAGTCTTTCTGGTACATCTGAGTACAATTCGCTAATATCATTTACACCAATTTCCTTTAATAACGTGTTACGTATCTTTCTTGGCGAATTCGGTATATAGGGATGAGCATCTTTTTCCAATCAATACACCTCCACACGTATATACAATGAAAGCTATAACTAGGTTCATTTTGACCGTCTCGTTGAAATGTTAAAATTGCTGCCAACCCCACCTCAGTAGAAACCATAAATACTTAATGATACTAATTGGTATTTAAGATTTGACAGAACATAATATCTTTCCAAATTATATTTCATCGAAATAATTTTAAGATACATAATTTACAAGCCTTTAGTATACGTGAAATCCTTATTAAATCTTAATTTCAAATCATGTAGCTGCATCTTAAAACTAAAATGATTAAATCATTTCATTAAAATAATTGAAGGAAGGCCGATAATATAGTCATTAAGGCATATACATTCCTTCCCAGTCCAATACATGGAAATTTAATAGAAAATGTTAAAACTAACCACGGCTCTACACATTAAATACCTATTTAACGGTAATTTCACTGGGATGTGGTAAAAGCGTTAGAAATAATAATGGATAGGTAAACGTTAAGTTAATAACTAAGAGAACAAACTTATATACCACTTTTAGGGGTCAACTGCAAACATTCGGAATGAGACAATAAAATAGGAGGAAAACCTGTGAAAAAAACAAATATTTCACTAATACTAATGACTACTATAATACTCCTAACCCTAATAGTAAACTCCACAACGCAAGCACAAACCAGCCAAAACCTCATAGTTTTGGAAGCTACCCGGACAATAAATGTTGAGAACTTTGGACTCCTAAATGTAACTGATACAATAACTATAAAAAATAATGGAACAATTCCCGTGTCAAGTTTTAAGATAGCTATTAAGAAAGATTTCGTTAAAAATTTATGTTACATAGGAGTTAAAGATCAAGACAACAGAAAGTTAGAATTAAAATACATAGGAGTAGAAGAAACTACCAACTACACTTATTGGGAAGTTTTCTTTAACGAACCAATAAATCCCGAGAAAACTAAGAATCTCATAGTAATAACGGTATACGGTGGTTTAATAAATCCAATACCAGAAAGCGAGCAAACGTATGAATTCAACTTTTACTATTATCCTACCTTACCGTATTATATAAAGAATTGTAAAGTAGAAATAAAAATTCCAAGAGGAGCAACAACAAAAAATGAAACATCACCTATAGAAGTATCAGACCTTTCCCCTCTAACTTACAAAACTTTCTACTTCCAATACAACTATACCAGAAATTCGCTGATAAACGTAGAATTCCAAAGAGAAATAAAACCTTATGATATAGCCTACATAAAGGTAAAAGAAACTTATGTGCTAAAAAATATTGGTTTTTCAACTATCGAAAAATGGGAATTTAAACTACCAGAAGGTGCCACAAAAATATCCGTCTCTGATGCAGCAGGACCAATAAAGGCGGATATAGACCAAGGAAACTTAACAACAAAAACAACAGTGACCATATCATTTACCAGTGGAAGAAAGGAAGTACTAGGACCTGGTATCATATATACGATACATGTAGCCTACCTACTCCCAGCAGATACTTATCTTAAAAATATAAACACAGCTTACAGATTAATCGTACCAATCTATCCCGAAGTTCCAGCACTCGTAACAAAAGGAACAACTATTATAATACTACCAATTGACACAAAAGTTAATCCACCAAAAATAGAAACAACGCCAACAGGCCAAATACTCCAGCCACAAATAGAACAAAATAAAGTCATCTACACATATTATAATACAACAGCCTCTACAGGAAATCTAAAAATTAATATAACATATAGTGTCAACCCACTTTACACTTTAACGAGACCACTAACATATGCTGCAATTCTTACAGCAATAGCAACAATATACATAGCTACTAGAAAAGTCCGAGTCGCAGTAACACCGCCAACTGTAGAAGTTCCAGTCGCAGTACCTGTGCCTACACCTATCATAAACGAATTCTGTAGAGTATATGAAGAGAAATTAGCATTGCTACTAGAACTAGACAAATTAGAAGAAGCATTAAAAACGAGAAAAATAAAGAAAAAGGACTACAAAAGAAGATTAAAGATATACGAACGTGAACTCATGAATGTAAATAAAGAAGTAGAGAAAGTAAAAGAAGAGCTGAGAAAAGCAGCACCAAAACTCGAAGACTACATAAAACGCATAGAACTTCTTGAAGCAGAAAGAGAAAGCGTAAAAGCAAGCATAAACCAACTTGAAAGAAGCTACAAAACAGGAAGAATTACAAAACTAGCTTATGCAAAGCTAAGAAGACAATATGAAGGAAGATTAAGAAAAATCTATTCAAATATGGATAAAGTAATCTTTGAACTCAGAGAAGCAACCAAATAAAATATGTTTCCTAACTATTTTAAACTATTTTTAATATTTTATTTAAAACTGGTATACAATATCAAGAAACAAAACAAAAACTGGTAAAAAACAATTTGGTAGCCCGGCCCGGATTCGAACCGGGGTCCCCGGCTTTCTTCGGTTTATTTACCGCCAAAGGCCGGGAGGCTTGACCGCTACCCCACCGGGCTTTAATAATCTTATCATGTTGATTACAGCTTAAGATAGTTGACGCTAAATTATAATGGTAATTGGTTTTTTATTTTTATTGTATGGATGTAGAGAGTCACCTATATAAGTGGTTCTCTTAAGAGAGATTATTCAGGTGAACAGAAGATGAACATACTTGTTATCGGCGATTTTCACATTCCATCAAGAGCCCATGATATTCCAGAGCCTATTAAAAGCTCTATCTCAAAGAAAAAGTTTGACTTAGTTCTATGCACTGGAGACCTTGTCGATGAAAGAGTTTTGAACATGTTAGAAGAATTTGGACCAGTAAAACGAGTTGTCGGAAACATGGATTACGTCAGCGGTCCTAGAAGTATAAAAGTTAGGATAGGAAATTTTGACATAGGGGTGTTCCATGGTAGTGGAATATATCCTAGAGGAAACCCTCAGCAACTGTATTCCGTAGCTAAACAATTAAATGTTGAAGTTTTAATTCACGGTCATACACATGCCTTATCAATTCAGCTTTTTGGCGACGTTCTTCTATTAAATCCTGGTAGCGCCACAGGTGTTTGGGGTGGTGGTCCGGCTTCGCTAAAACCCAGCTTCATGATTCTAAATATCACAAATAACGAATTAATTGTTAAAGGCTACGAACTTGTTGGGCAAGAACTTAGAGAAATTGTTAAAAAATATGTCAAAACAAACAAGGGCATAAAGGAAATATAATGTATAATATATCATTTCATGTTCACATTACTTCTCTTAACATTTCTACAGTTTTCTTTTAGAAACAAAAGAGATCGAAAGTTCTATAATTATATAAAGGGTCATAACATTACTTAGTAGTATATGAATCAATTTAGATCAGCTCTGTCGCTGTTAAGAGAACGTGTTCTTTATTTAACGGGTAATTTATTGTTTTAATATTATTTACTTCAGTTCGAGGAGGCACAATGAATATTTTACTTCGAAAATTTAATTATGTTAATAACATTATTGAAGTTGGTCTTTTTATGATAAGTTTAGAAGTTGTTATATTCTAAATTAATTTGACTATTGTCGATCACGGTGGGATAAATGAAGATAGAGAAACTCAGTCAAATACCTGGTATTGGCTCAAAAGTTGCAGAAAGACTCATTAAATACATCGGAAGTGAAGAGGAAACAATAAAGGCTATCATTGAAGCAGATATTACTAAGCTTATGTCAGTTCCTGGTATCGGTCAAGGTCTAGCAACTAAAATTATTAGAAATGCGTACTCAATAATTGAAGGAGTTTCCTTGGAAGAGGTTTTAAAAACATTAGACGCTAGAAAGATGTATGAAAGAATATTAGATATTATTCGCAACTATACTAGAACTAATTATAGTAAAAATAAATTAACGTTATATTTTCCTCTTCCTCCTCGAAAAATAAATGTAATGCTTGAGAGATTAAAGTATTTTGCCGAAGCTAAAAGTCTCGTTGAGAATCTGGATGATGAACTATTAAATAAAATTAAAAATCAGCTTTCTAAGATTAGACCTCTTCGTGCGGGAAAAATCGAGAGACGGATAAGCGATAGGGTTATACTAACCGACGATGAAGAAGTTTTCAACAAACTACATGAACTAGAATTAAATAAAATTACCAACTTATTCTTAGTTAAACCCGGTGAAAGCTTGGGAGAATACGTTCAGTCCTATGACCTTGTACTTTTTATTTCTAGTGGTGCGCCTTACGATACTGCCATAGACTATGCTTTTAATGCTGAAGTTGTTGGAAAAGATGTTTCCATTGAGTTTTTAATTCCAGAACTAGTTATTTCCTTTTTTTCCACAAATTACGAGGTTATCAAAGCTGCTTGTGAACTTGGGAAATATGTTCATTCTCTTCCTGATAAGCCCGCTATTACAAAATTTAAAGACCACATTGACCTACAAAAGCTTGAGGATGTAGAAAAATTACTTTTAACTTTAACTGAGAGTGGTGATATAAAAGAAGAAGTTGATGAAGAACTAGATAGGTTAAGAAATGCCTTAAACAATCTACAAACCATAATTGGCGATATAGAAGTTCAGATCAACGATGAAGTAAAAGAAAAAATTATGGAACATAAAGTTATCATTGAAGGAGAACGACTTCTTGATTTACTAAAAGAAGCTGCTGCAAGCGAAGCCGGAAGCGAAAGTCTCAAATCCGTATTTCCAGAGTTATCTGGTGAACTTTTAGAGGTTATTACTGAAATCTGTCAACGAGCTGAAGATCTTGTATGTCAAAAATTGAAATTAACAGGGGAAGAACTAGAGTTTGTTGAAGGATTATTTCCAAGAGACCTAATATTACCGATCCAAGCTGATAGTAGAAAAATCAGTTTATTGGAAGATTTTCTTAGAAAAGAGTATACTTTAAGAAGATATAAAATGCTTAGGGAAATAGCCCTAAAACTTAACGAGTTGAAAAGAAGCGTTGAAGAAGCCGTTAAGACCCTTCTTGATTTTGATCTCTTCTTTGCGGTTGGTCTTTTTGCTAAAGATTATTCTTTGAATGTTCCTAATTTAAGCGAAGAATATGTAGGCATTGGGTTTACTAAAGGACGAAACCTGTTCTTAAGGGAACTAGAACTAAAAAGTAAAATCAAAGTTATTCCAGTTGACTATGTTGTTGGGGATGTTTCTATTCAACCGCCTAACACTAACAAAGAAAGAATTATTGTTTTAAGTGGAGCAAATAGCGGCGGAAAAACAACACTACTCAATTTAATCGCCCAAATAGTTATACTGGCACAAATGGGCTTTCCTGTTCCTGCAGATGAAGTTTATCTATGTCCCTTTGACGAGATATATCTCTTTTCACGTTCAAGAGGTATCATGGACGCTGGAGCTTTCGAAGCAACTCTTAAAAACTTTGCCAAAGTTATCACAAGTCCTAAAAAGAAACTAGTACTTGTGGACGAGTTAGAAGCCATCACCGAGCCTGGCGCAGCGGCAAAAGTAATTGCAGGAATCTTAGAACTCCTATATAGTAGTAAGAATACATGTGCAGTCTTTATTAGCCATTTAGCTGAAGAGGTAATGAAAGTTGTAAAGGTTCCTATTAGAGTAGATGGCATTGAAGCCAGCGGCTTAGATGAAAATTTAAATTTAATAGTCAATAGAAACCCCATATACAATTATCTCGCTCGATCCACACCCGAATTAATAGTAGAAAGACTCTACCGCTTATCTAAGGGAAGCGAAAAAGAAGTTTATGAAAAACTCCTTGAAGAATTTGGAGGAAAATGATACCAAATGAAGAAGATAATAACTTTACTAACAGACTTCGGGTTAAAGGACCCTTATGTCGGCGCCATGAAAGGGGTTATACTCTCAATATGTCCAAATGCAAATATAATAGATATTTCCCATGAAATTAGAAAATTTGATATTCGACAAGGAGCTTATGTACTCGCTTCAGCTGCTTCCTTTTTTCCAAAGGGTACAATACATGTTGGTGTGGTCGATCCAGGTGTTGGAACAACTAGAAAACCCATAATCATAGAAACTAAGAAAAGCCTCTATATAGGCCCTGATAACGGGCTCCTTATACTTGCAGCATTAAAAGAAGGAATAAAAAAGGTAGTTCACATATCAAATAGAAAATATATGCTCCCCCGTATCTCCCACACTTTCCATGGTAGAGATATTTTTGCTCCTGCAGCAGCACACTTAGCAAACGGTATTCCAATAGAAGAATTTGGGCCTCCACTTGAAAAATATGAAACATTAACCTTTTCAAAACCAAAAATACATAAAAACCATATTGAAGGGGAAATAATCTACATAGACGACTTCGGCAACATAGTAACCAATATCTACCGTGAACTCTTAGAAAAAATAAGCATAAATGAAGGAGAAATTATAAAAATACTATTTAACGATAGAACTGAGAAAGTTCTAAAGATCTGCAAAGCATACAATGAAGTGAAAGAAGGAGAATTTTTAGCTATAATTGGCAGTGGAGATTTCCTTGAGATATCTATTAACCAAGGAAATGCAGCTAAAAAACTAAATATAAAAGAGGGAACAAAGGTAGTAGTAGAACTGGTTTAAAGGCTCAAATTATCTAATCTTACTATGTATTTTGGACATACTTTGCCGCTTGATGTAAAACGTACACCTTCCTTTTCTAATAGCTGTCTTTTAACACGAACACCACCTTCTGCAGAGTATCCACCAAGCTGACCATCGAAATAAACCACTCTGTGACAAGGTACAGCTAATGGAACTGGGTTTTCTGAAAGAACCTTGGCAACTGCTCTAGAATATTTCTTTCCCCCTAATAATTCAGCTATATCACCATAAGTGGTCACAAAACCTCTAGGAATTTTCATCGTTAAATATAGAACTTTTTTAGCAAAGAAAGAAAGACCTTCAAGCGAGATCTCCATTGCAGAAAAGAATGTTTTATTCCCTGTCCAAATAGAATGTAATTTATCTATTATTCTTCTGGCAGTGGATATAAAGTCCTTATTCATCATCTGCGGCGAATATTTTGAAACGATTAATCCTTTGAAATTAAAATGAACCTTATTTGCAATTGTGAAGGGGATTTTAACTGTAGACAGTTTCCTAGAAAGCAGGATGGAAAAAAGTGATTGTAAAGTAGATTTAACATTCAACGAAGGTAAAGTGGAACATACTAACTTAATTTGTTCCGTAAAACCGGCAGATACCCATAAATCTTCCCTTTTTTCCAAATAAATATAAACTATTATCTTCATTCACTCCCTAAATTTAATGGTATCTGGCATATTCCATAAATAATAGAAGTAATCTCTAGCCAGAGTAGCCAATTCTATGTGTGTACTCCAAATAGCTAATACCGTATTCCTATCTTTTTCAGCCAAAAGTAACATTACCTCGTGATCATCCACAATAACTCCTCCGCCATATAGCCGGTCTCTTATCCTAACCTCACCATATCTGTTCAATTTAGATAATATTTCTGGCTTAGAACTGCTAGAAGTTAATATTTCAACTTTAATATTTCGAAGCCTTAAACTTCTAAGAGTATCTTCAATTACCTTAACATCTTCGACATTTATTTCGCTCATAGATATCATTACCTTTTTCTTAGCACCCTCAAACATTTCTGTTATTCTCGCCAAAATGTTTTCGATTCCTCTTATTATGTAAACCTTAGGTCTCTCGATTGACACCTGTTTTTCATATAGGGGCTGTAATCTTTCGATTACAATGTTTTCATAATTTTCTAATTGCTTTTCTAATTCGGTTTTAACAGTTTTGACTGCTTCGGAAGGTGAGTGAGGCTTATAAAGTTTAGGTCTTCCACTTAAAGCTTCTATCCAACCCTTTTTTTCTAAACGAGTCAAAACTTCATAAATTCTACTATAAGGTATACCTGAAATAGAGCTAATTTCAGCTGCAGTCATGGAGCCATTTTCTAATAATGTAATATATACCCTTGCCTCATATTCTGTAAGCCCAAGACCCTTTAATGCTTGAAATATTTCCATATCTTCCAAGCCAAACACCTTAAAACCCTAAACTGCTAAATAAGTGTTGAACTATGATGAGATAACTATACCATATTAACCAATAACTTTATTCATATACTTTAGAAAACATTACGGTCTTCTAAATCTTAAGGCAAATAACAATTATGTTAAACGATCGGGGTGAGTAGTATGATAGAAGTAGATGGAAGCTTTGGCGAGGGTGGCGGACAACTATTACGTTACAGTGTTGCTCTCTCAGCAATACTTGGATCTCCAATTAAAGTTTATAATATAAGAGCAAAAAGATCTAATCCAGGTCTTCGTCCTCAACATATGACTGCTGTAAAGCTTATAGCTTCTATAGTTGATGCAGAAGTTGAAGGATTAAAAGTCGGGTCAACGTCTATTATATTTAAGCCTAAGACCCCACCTAAAGGTGGAAATTACAATATGAATATTGGAACTGCTGGAAGCATATCCCTTGTTCTTCAAGCTTCGCTTCCAGTCTTAACCTTCGCTACCAATACAGTAACGCTTAGATTAATTGGTGGAACCTCTGTTAGGTGGAGTCCTCCAGTACCATATCTTAAGGAAGTACTTCTTCCATTGCTCAAAAAAATGGGTGTTAAAGCGGAAGTTAGGATTTTAAAGAGAGGATTTTATCCACAGGGTGGAGGTCTTGTAGAAGTACAAGTTGAACCTGTAGATTTTCTTTCTCCAATTAGATTAGAAACGTTTAGCGAAATTAGAGAAATCAAGGGAATTTCTTATTGTTCTAATTTACCTTCTCATGTCGCCATCCGACAAGCAAATAGTGCAAAAGAAGTTTTGAGAAAAGCTGGATATGAAAATGTGGAAATTGAAATAGATATCAAAACTCCAAGCCCAAGCAGGGGAAGTGGCATAGTTCTATGGGCGTTAACAGATACTGGTATTGCTGGTGGGGACGCTATTGGAGAACGCGGCAAGAGAGCAGAAATAGTTGGACAAGAAGCAGCCGAAAAGTTGATCAAAGCTTTGAGAAGCAAAGTTCCTGTTGACGACCACGCATTAGACAACCTTATTATCTATATGTCATTGGCAAAAGGAGAATCTTACATATTTGCTAGAGAATTAACCTCCCATGCCAAAACAGCAATGAAACTTTGTGAAGACATTACTGGAGCAAAATTTAGTGTCGAAAAAGAAGAAGATCACATAAAAATATTTTGCAAAGGAATCGGAGTGACAAGAAAAGTTAAATAAGGAGCGATCAGAACTTATAACATAAGATTGATGTGTTCTTCTAGTTTTTAAGAGGACTTCTCAAAAAAGGATCGGAATTTTTCTATTAATTCTTTTATTCCTATTCCTTTTAGAGCAGCCATTTCTATAACATCATCTCCAACTACCTTTTTTGCTTTCTCTAACATTTCTGGCGGAGAAACATCTACTTTGTTTATTGTGGGTATTATCGGTATGTTAAAAGATTTCTTAATATCATTATAAAGGGAAAGCTGCATATCCAAAGAATAACCGCACGTTTCGGAAGGATCTACCATAAAAACTATTAGATCTGCTACGTGACGAAGCGCCATAATTGCCTGCAGTTCTATTCTATTTCTTTCAGTTAAAGGACGATCTAAGAGTCCCGGAGTATCCAAAATTTGATACACTCTACCATTCAACTTAATATGTCCTAGTATGAGCGTTTTTGTAGTAAATGGATATGTTGCTATCTCAGGTTTTGCTGTTGAAACAACCCTTACTAAAGTGCTTTTTCCCACATTAGGCGGTCCAGCAACTACTATTGTTGGCATATCAGGATCTATTGAAGGCAATCTTTTAAGCTTCGATCTAGCATCCTCTAGAAAAATAAGTCTTTCATTTAATTTTTTTACAAACGAAGCTATTCTCCCATATGCAGCTTTTCTCTCTTTTGCCGCTTCATTCGGATCGTTCGCTCTTCTTATCCTTCTTATATGTTCAGTTGCTATTTTCATGATAACCCTTGCAGCTCCCCGTAGTGATGCTAAATATTTTTTTAAATTATCTACGCCAACAAGTACATCCGTTAAATCCCTGTAGAATGGATGAAGATCATTTATTTTTGGAAATTGTTTTACAATATTGTTAAATCTAGCGTAGAGAAACTGAGCTACCTTTCTTACTCTTGCTTCTTCCCTTCTTTTAGCCTTTAACAATGGTGGCAATTTTTGTGGAAGCGAAATTTCTACTTTTGATGCTCTACGAAAAGCCATGTCTATAAATTTATCAGCGTCCTGTATAGGTTTAATTCTAGTAAATGGATTCATGTTCTCCACTCTTCCTTTTTGACCACAATATTTCTCCAGTCTTCTTATTTTTGATCTCTAATATTCTGTGAAAGGGAATATACGTTTCTTCCCCTATTTCATTTATGTAAATAAATGCAGACGATTTTACTTCCTTAATCATCATCATTGAAATCGTTTTTTGATCTTGATAAGCCCCTCTATGTATAAAAGTTATCTCATAATCTCCTATGTTCTTCTTTTCATCAGGATCCCACAAGATCTTGTTAAAAATTTCCTTAATCTTCATTTTTCCTTTTCTTCTCTTCAACTAAACGAATCCCACCAAAATATGTTTTTCATCAAATTATAACGAATTAAATCTTTTTATGTTCCAAATGGGACCTTGGTTTATGAAAGTTTTCATGAAACTCGCCTTTCATTAATGTTAGCTAAGTTTGTGAAGCAGGGTTTAGTACTCATTTGAAATATCATTTATAATTAACCATTCTATCAATATTGATAAAAATTCTTAATAACTCATGTTATCGGGGTTACTTTATGGTCACTCTACTACTAAGATATACAAAGTGGAACAAATATTCATTTGCCGCACTAGTAGGAGCCCTAGAAGCAGATAGTAGATTTAAGAATTTAAAAATTTCTTTTTTGAAAAATATAATTCAAGATATTCAACAAGTATTAGATAATGAAGAGTTATGTGTAGTTGCTTATTCACTCCTTTCTTCTCACTTTCTTAGTATGCAAAGAGAAGTTAAGGAGATTAAAGAAAAATTCGAAGGAAATGTATTTTTAGTTGCTGGTGGACCTCATGCTACAGCCCGTCCTAAACAAGTTTTGGAAGCTGGATTTGATGCTGTTATAATTGGTGAAGGAGAAAAAAGTTTTCCAGAGTTGCTTTACAGAATAGTTAAAGGATATGAATGGAATGATATACCCGGTGTAGCCTTCTTTGATCCATCTAGTAATTTTCATGTGAATCCTCCACAAAGAATAGATAATTTAGATGATTTTCCACCTTTTTCTCTTAGATATAGTTTATTTTCTCCTATTGAAATTAGTAGAGGATGTCCTTTCGGTTGTAAGATGTGTCAGACTCCTCGAATTTTTGGTTTTAAAATGAGACATAGAAGTATAGATTGTATTGTTAAATGGGCTAAAATCGCTGTTAAACGCGGCTATGATAAAATGTGGTTTATTTCCCCGAATTCTTTTGCCTATGGAAGTGTCACTGGTAAAGAATTGAAAATTGAAAAAATTGAGAAGTTGCTTAAAGCGATTTCGGAAATAAATAAGCTTGAAGGCATATATTTTGGTACTTTTCCTTCTGAGGTTAGACCCGAATTTGTCACAAAAGAAGTTTTAGATGTGGTTTCTAAATATGTTTCTAACGATAGAATCATTATTGGTGCTCAAAGTGGAAGTCAGAGAATTTTGAATATAATTAATAGAGGGCATACCATTGATGATGTTTATCTAGCCATAGATAATCTTCTTGATTACGGATTTATTCCTGATGTAGATCTTATTTTTGGCTTTCCCTTCGAAAGTGATGAAGACAGAAAGTTAACTCTCAAGATGACTAGATATTTGATTAGCAAGGGATGCAGAATTCATGCACATGTTTTTATGCCTCTTCCTGGTACTCCTTTCGAAAATTTTCCTCCTGGTAAACTCGATAATAAGACAAAAAAAGTTCTAGGTGATTTAGCAAGAAGGGGGCTATTGTACGGGTCTTGGGCCACCCAAGAAAAACTTGCAGAAATCTTATCTAGACTTTAGTAAAGGTTAACTTAAATGTCTAAATATTGATTATAGTTTATGGGTGTGGGAGAGGTTTTCTATGCTCAACAATATTATTAGTAAAATTAGGAAAGTACTTGATGAAAAAGATCAGGTGAGAGAGAGCACTCTGAAAATCACTAGAGAAGTTGTTAGATTGTCAAGTGAGGCTATTAGATCCCTTCACAGGGGGGATTTTCAAACCGCAGAAAACCTGATTAAAGAAATAAAAATAATGCTTGAAAACCTAGCATCAGAGTTAAAAGAGCATCCTGAGATCTATTTTAGTGGATATGTTTATTCTGCCTATCAGGAATATGTCGAAGCAGCTGTACTTTCGTCAATTTTAAAAGGAGATAAAATACCGTCACCTGAGGATCTAAAAACTCCTTATGTTCCTTATCTTTTAGGGCTTGGTGACGTGGTTGGTGAACTTAGGAGACAGCTTCTCGATGCCATACGAAAAGATCAGCTAGAAAAAGGAGAATTCTTCTTAGGGGTTATAGAAGAAATTTACGAGGCTTTATCAACTTTAGGCTATCCTAATGCTATTGTTCCAGGCTTAAGACATAAATGCGACGTTGCACGAAGCATATTAGAAAAGGCTCGTGGAGATCTTACGAATGCCATACATAGAGAGAGACTTCTCAAGGGAATAAAATCCCTCGCAGAAAAACTGAATGTACAATCCTAAGTGTGCAACAAGCTTAAGTTTCTACATTAATTATTTATTTTAAAAGACATTAATTCCAACATAAGTTTCCTTCTCCTCCGACGACTGCTCTATGGTGATTTTATGAAAACTAGATTTTTCTCTATTGAAAGAGCTAGAAAAGCTCAACGATTACTTGCAAAGATGGTTATTGAAAAAAATAACTTTCCCTATCCTCCTAGAACTGTTGGTGGGGTTGATGTTGCTTACGTAGGTGATTATGCTATAGCAGCAGTGGTTGTCATGGATTATAACACTTTAGAAGTTAAAGAAAAAGCCGTGAACGTAGTTAAAGTTAAATTTCCATATGTCCCAACGCTTTTATCATTTAGAGAATGTTACCCGATGATAAAGGCTATAAAAAAACTTAAAGAACTACCTGATATTCTTATGGTTGATGCTCAAGGAAGACTTCATCCCTTTAGACTTGGCGCTGCAAGCCACCTAGGAGTTGTACTTGACATTCCAACGATAGGTGTAGCCAAAAAACTACTTTGCGGCAATATCGGAGAAAGAACAAATAATTGGGCTCCAATCTATGACAAAGGTGAACTTATAGGAGCAGCGGTGTGGACCAAAAAGAATACAAAACCAATATTCGTTAGCGTCGGACATCGTGTAACGCTTAAGACAGCTATTGAAATTACAATTAACACGTGCAAGAAATACAAGCTACCCGAGCCAATCAGACAAGCTCATATTGCTGCAACACTGGAAAGAAGATTAATCAAGGAAGGTGTTGAACTTGGATGACAAACTTTGGTATACCCTTTTCCTATTAGCTAGGAAAGGTGCGGTTAAAAATCCCGTTGAAATTTCATCAACAAGATTCTGCGAGGAGTTAAATGTAAGTCAACAAACAGCCTCTAGGCGTTTACAAGAGTTAGAAAAACTAGGGTACATAACAAGAGAAATTAAAAGACAAGGACAACTAATAAAAATTACTGAAAAAGGTGTAAACATTTTAAAAGAATTATATTATGGTTTAAGAGCGATATTTGAGGAAAAACCAACAATAGTAAAGTTAGAAGGGGAAGTATTTACTGGTCTTGGTGAAGGACGTTTTTATCTCTCACTAGAGAAGTATAGAAAACAAATCTTAGAAAAACTGGGCTTCCTGCCATATCCTGGAACACTTAATTTGAAATTAAAAAACAAAGTGGACCTAGAAACCAGGAAGATGTTAAAATCTTTTTCCGGAATCAGGATAAAAGGATTCAAAAACGATTTAAGAACCTATGGGGATGCTATTTGTTATCCAGTGCTTATTAATGAAAAAATTTCAGGAGCAATTATATTTGCACAGAGAACTCACTACGGAGATGATGTTTTGGAAATCATAGCTCCTGTATGCCTTAGAGAAACCCTAAAATTAAACGACGGCGACACCGTGGTTCTAACAGTAGATTTAAGACAATTATATTAAATATCAAGAGTATGAAATACTTCGTTAATCTTTTTAATTATTTTTGAAGTTTTTGCAAGGGGAGAAGAATCCCATACTTTAAGTCTTATTACTTTACAATGAAGATCATGCTTCTTTAAGTCTTCTTCTAATTTTCTTTTATTTACCGGCTGATCTCTTCCAAGGGCAATCAAATCTGGTTTCACTTTTCTAATTGGTTCTAAAAAGTCTTTTTCTGATCCTAAAATTGCAAGATCGACTGGTTTAAGTGCCTGAACAATAATCTTTCGTTGATTCTCTGGTATTACTGGTAAACGACCCTTTACTTTTTCAACGGTTTTATCCCTAGCTACTATAACTACGAGAAGGTCCCCACGCTTTTTCGCTTCTTCCAAAGTTCTTATATGCCCCGTATGAATGATATCATATGTACCAGCTGTTAAAATAACTTTGAATTGTTTTCTTCCACGGTCATCTATGATGTATTTTGCTTTTCTTTTCTCGCTTTTACCTAAACTTTTAATATAGCCGGCTGCATGAAGTTTTTTTAAAATTGCAGAAGTTCTGCTATAACTTTTTCCTAACAGCTTTGATAAGCTTTCAATCGTAAAGAAACCATGTTTAAGTTGAAGGAGATACGCGGTTTTTAAAATATCTCTTGTCTTCATATTTTCTACCTCTCGGTGGGATTCTCTCTGCAATCTAAGTTCCATGGACTTTAAACATACATTGGTAAGGATCCTGGTTCCTTTTGTACTTTTTCCTCTTGTTCTTTAAGTTGAGCTATTTCTTGTTCTATTTGTTTAGCATCTTTAATAAGCTGTTCTGTCGGAACATTAAGATTATAAAATCGATTAATTACTTCTATAGCTGTCGCAGCAGCCATCGGATCCGGTCTCCCTCTCTGCGCATACGGTAGTAAGGCAATAGCAGGAAATTCTTTAATCTCATAGTAGGCTAAAAGAGCTGCTAAAGGACCTACAACATACAGATTTTTATCTAACCTCTTTAATTCCATCTTTTTGTCATTTGATTTGAAGCTTGATGTAGGAACAACTCTTAATTTTTCTTCTCCTGTCTTTAATTTAATATCTAAACCACCTATTAAAATGGCTTCCTTAAATCGATTTTTAACGGTCCATTCGGCTAAAATTTTCATTAGAATATTTTGTTCAGATGGAGCTGGTTGAAATCTCGGAAGAAACAACACAATATCCTTATACATGAACAACTCATAAGGAGTAAGCACTCTTTGGTCATCGAGAGAAACTATCGGCGGATATTGTTCCGTTGTAATGTAACCTATAAGTTCAGCTTTAGTAGATTCTATCATATGGTTTACTGCAATATACCCGGTATAACCGATACCGTGGAAGCCAGTTATAAAAACGCTGTTTTCTAAGTCAACCTTTTTCTTTAATATAATATCTATATTCAATTTTATCACCTCATCTAAGTTGTATAACGCCGTGCACGTATTAACAGAACCTTTAATTTTCTTTCATTCAAAAATATAAAATCCGCGTTTATTTTTATGGCTGAAAATGGAACAGCGACGCATCCATTTTCATCCATTGGTAACTTATTTAACAATTCACTAAGCTTATTTGGTTTAATAAGCACACCAACTATCTTTCCATCTTCTTTTTTAACTAAAAGATCTACAACATCGCCTATTTTTTCCATTTTCTCATTCTTTACTGGCAGATCCAAAAGTTTTGAAAATGATATCTCACTCAAACCACTTCACCTTACTGAAAAACATTTCAAAATATTATTAAAGTTTGAGTATAAACTAGACACCTAGGTGAGTTTATTGAGTATCAATTGGAGGATTGCTGCTCTTCATCTCGTACCTCCCATCATTTCTACTGCCTTTATTTCAATAATATTCGCATTAATTCACAAACTTTCAAACATAGAGATAGAAGCAACACCATTTTCAGAAGCTCAACTGGGTGCAACAGGAGCATTTCTTAATATGATCCTTTACATCTCTTTAGCCTTTATTGGAGGATTCGCCCTATACATATTATTTCGTAAGGCAAAAATTAATATTCTCAAGTTAATTTTCACCATTTTCTACTTTTTTACTTCTTTCTTTACCTTACTTTTACTCGAGGACGAAGTTCTAATCATTTTAGGTATCCAAACTATTAACATATTTATTTATTTCCTTCCAGTTTTTCTATTAGCCTTCCTAATCACATACATTTCCATGTTCTCCAAGTCTAAAAACGCCAAAAAAATAACCATAATATTCTTCTCATCTCTAATGGGATTCCTTCTCGGAATCTCTTTACCAATTCTCACCTTAACATTTACCCTAATAGCCCTTTCTCTCTATGATATTTACTCAGTCAAAAAAGGACCAATTAAAAATATAATGAAAACCATTGAGGAAAATAAAAGTCAATTTGATGAACTAACTCTATCTTATACAAGTCAAAATATAGAAATAGGCTTGGGAGACCTCATATTCTACACAGCGCTCAACGTACGTGTAGTAATAAACTACTCAATATTCTCCATCCTCATGACTTTCCTCGGTATTTTCATAGGTCTCCTAATAACTTGCAAGTTACTAGAAAAAGAACATATGGTACCAGGATTACCATTACCATCACTATTAGCAATTACTTTCCTTTTTATATCATTACTAATTTAAGTTAAACTTCTACGATCTCGCACGGCACCTTTTTTAGCAGCTCCTCAGCTTCCTCAGGCGTGGTTTTCAACGTATACAAGTATTTCTTAGTCCTTAACTTTAGCTTGACAACGTCACCAAGGCGTTTAACTCTACATTCAATAGCTCTCTTAGCAATTTCTAGAAAATCCTCTGCACTTTTTATTTCCCTAGGCATGCGACCACCATCCATCTTCACAACTTCCCATCTTCAATACATAAAATACATATAAAATTTTCAGTAAATAAACCAACAACAAAATATTAATATTCTAAACCTACTGAGAACATTAAATGTAATTAAGTATAATATTCCAAAGGGCCCGTGGTCTAGAGATAGGGAAGCCTTATCATCCCGTCGGAAAACCTGGCTATGACGCTACCCTTACGAGGTAGAGGTCGCGGGTTCGAATCCCGCCGGGCCCACCAAGCCCCATCAATTCTATTTTTCACAGAAGAAAAGACACCTTAGTGGTAAATTATTTTCATTCACAAATGTTAAAAGAATCAGATTATCGTGAAGCCTCACGTTTCTTCCATCTTAGTCTTTTGCTTTTACACCGTCTACATTTGACAGCAGATGGTGCGTTTCTTGCGCCACATTTTCTGCAAATTTTTACATATAGCAGGTGTTTCATTGCTATTTCTCTTTTTATTGGATCGCTTACTGGCATTTTTGTTCCTCCTATACTATGTGACTACACAAGATTTTCGAACTTTAACAAAATGAAATGAAAAACTACTGTCTAGTTTGAGTTTTTTCCATTTAAAAGTTTATTGGTTGTTCAAATCTTTTTAAATTAATTTTTTCCAGTACTTAAGGTTTTAAATTCCATGGAATATGGAACAACAATTCTCTTTTTCAGGCCTTTTATAATGAAAGTCGACTGGCATATGTTGAATTTATGCAAGTTTAAATTGTCTGCATAGAAGATATAAAATTTTATTTTCATTAAGGAAGAAAAGAAGAAGTTTAAAGAAAAGTAATGGTTAAAAAGAAGTGAAGCTGATTAAAGTATCTCCTTTAATCTTTCAGAAATTTCTTTGGGTTTTTCTACCACATATACTCCGGCCCTTTTTAGAGCTTTTATTTTGCTTTCTGCTGTTCCGGCTCTTCCCGAAATTATTGCGCCAGCGTGTCCCATTCTTTTCCCTGGAGGAGCTGTTCTTCCAGCTATGAAGGCTGCTACGGGCTTGGTAAATTCCCTTTTTATGTATTCTGCTGCTTTTTCTTCTGCATCGCCACCAATTTCTCCTATCAAAACGACTGCTTTTGTCTCGTCGTCATTAACAAACATTTGTAAAGCATCTATGAAATTTATTCCGATTACAGGGTCTCCTCCTATTCCAAGACAAGTGGATTGACCAAATCCTGCCCTTGTTAAATTACTTGCGATTTCGTAGGTTAGTGTTCCACTTCTAGAAATAATACCAATTTCTCCTCGTTTAAATATATGTCCTGGCATAATGCCGAGCTTGCATTCATTTGGCGTGATTACCCCCGGTGTATTAGGCCCAACAATATTCACATTATTTCTTTTAGCTACTTCTATCATTTGAATAGCATCTTTTATCGGTATATGTTCAGTAATAACCACAATTAGTTCTAAACCAGCGTTTATTCCCTCTAACACTGCATCTTTTGCAAAAGGTGCTGGTACAAATATTATCGAAGCATTTGCATCATGTTCACTAAGAGCTTCCTTTACAGTATCATATACTGGGACCCCGTGGGTTTCTTGCCCTCCCTTTCCAGGTGTTACACCAGCAACTACTTTTGTTCCATATTCAAGCATCAACTTTGTATGGAAACTTCCTTGAGTTCCTGTTATTCCCTGCACTATTACTCTTGTTTTATTATTAACAAGTATAGCCATGTTCACTCATCTCCTGCTATACGATTTGCTATTTCAACAGCTCTTTTCGCAGCTTCTTCCATGGAATCCAATACATCTATCCCTGCTTCCTGTAATATTTTTCTTCCCGCTTCTTCCATTGTTCCAACCATCCTAACAACTAGTGGTACCTGTATCTTAATTCTCTCTCTTGCTTCTATGATGCCCTTAGCCATCCAGTCACAACGCGTAATTCCACCTAGGATGTTTATAAAAACAACTTTTACTCGTGGATTTGATAAGATGATTTCAAGAGCAGTTTCCATTCTCTTCGGGTCTGCTCCCCCACCAACATCTAAAAAGTTAGCCGGCTTCCCACCATATAAGCTTACCATATCAAGAGTTGCCATAACTAGTCCCGCACCGTTTCCAATAATTCCGATATTCCCATCGAGCTCAACGTATGCAAGTCCCTCTTTTCTTGCTTTCAACTCTCTTTCATTAAATTCTTTCCCCTCAGTTTCCATGGTTTTTTCGAATTCAGGATGTCTGAATAAAGCATTATCATCAATAATTAGGCGAGCATCGGCTGCAATTAGTTTGTCATCTTTTGTTTTAATAAGGGGATTAATTTCAACAAGTTCTGCATCGTATTTCTCAACAATTTTCCAAAGTTTATTTAGAATATCAGCTGCAATTATTAGATTTCTACCCTTTAATCCAATTTTCTTCACTAGGTCTCTTGCTTCAAAACCTTGAAATCCTAATAAAGGATCTACATAATGCTTTATTATCTCTTCTGGATATTTTTCCGCCACCTCTTCTATATCTACTCCCCCTCTAGAACTAACAATAGCTACATATTTTCTTGCAGATCTATCAACAGTTATTCCAAAATACAGTTCATTTTCTATTTCTAACTTCTCCTCTACAAGTACTTTTTCGATTTTTATTCCTTTTATCTGTGATCCTAAAATCTGAGATGCGATTTCTGCTGCTTCTTCTGGTGTTTCAGCGAATTTTATTCCACCAGCTTTTCCTCTACCTCCAACCAAGACTTGAGCTTTAATTGCAACAGGTTTACCTATTTCTTCTGCAATTTTTTTGCATTCTTCAGGAGTATCTGCAATCTGACCCCTAGGTATCGATATGCCAAATTTTTTGAAAATTTCTTTGGCTTGGTACTCGTAGAGTTTCATGCCTGTCCCTCTGTGGTTCTTGAAAGTTCTTCTAATATTATATGTGCGCTTGTTTCTACTACTCCTTTTATTTTTGATACTTCTCTTAGAAATTCATCGAGCCGTGTTCGGCTAAGTAAAGCTATGAGGTCAATTTCTCCTGTTACTCTATATAGATTGCTGACGCCGATTTTTCGTATCGCGTCGTATGCTTCATTTCTGAATTGAGGTAAAACCTTTATGAAGACGAATGCATCTGCCCCTTCTTCTCCTAAGGTAGCTAGTGCCTTTTCTGTTAAGTCTATAAATCCTCTTCCTGTCCTGACGAAGCCCATTTCACGTAGTTTTCTTAAATGGTTACTTAAAGCCTGTCTTGTAATCCCTAGTTCATCTGCTAATCTTTTTTGTGTTTTATGTATCGAATATACTCTTACAGGTCTTCCGCTCTCATATAACTTTTTTAAAATTTCGAACTGTCTATCCGTTAACTTAGCTACATAAGAAGCCATGACTTTCACCCATTGCCTTTTTTCACGTAAATTTTTACATAGTTAAGATATAGCGATGTCTAAAAAAACCTTTACATATATAAAAATTTTGGTAGCAACATGTTCCTCTGTCGAAAGTTTTAAATCTTCACATTTGTTAGTGTGCAACAGCTTAAAGCTAGTAGCTTCTTGGAGGGACAGTCATGTCGGAAGAGAATGCTGTATTCGTCGGAAACAAACCTGTTATGAACTATGTCTTGGCAGTTTTAACATTATTTCACAACGGCGCGGAAGAAGTAAGCATAAAAGCAAGAGGTAGAGCAATCAGCCGTGCAGTGGATGTCGCCGAAATAGTAAGAACCCGTTTCTTATCCGACACTGAAATTAAAGAAATAAAGATAGGAACGGAACAACTGACTGGAAGAGGCGGCGGACCAGCAAATGTTTCAACCATAGAAATAGTGCTTTCGAAAAAACAGTAAAACGAGGCGACCTCAATATTTTCTCTGTTAAAACCCTTACACATTTTTTAATCATGGGAGAGGTGAAATGTGAAAACTCCCTTATGCACCTTTTGTTTAAAAAGCGGAATATTATGTCCTAAGTGTCAAGAAAAAGTTGAAAAAGGAGAAGTTTCCGAGCTAGATATCCAAATAGCTAAAGAACTTTTAGAATTAGAAACACGATTTCCAACCCTGAAAGATGTAGAATTAAAAAAATGCGTAGAGATAGGACCATTAGTTATTATACTAGTTGGTGAGAAGGACGTTTCAAGTGTTATAGGTCCTTCTGGTAAAATTGTTAAGCTTCTCAGTAAAAAACTTAACAAAAAAATACGAATAGTTGGAGAATCGACCGATATAAGGAAAACCATTCAAGATTTACTCGCCCCAGCCGAAGTACTTGGGGTAAATGTTGTATGGTTACCAGATGGATCATATGAAAAAAAAGTTAGAGTTAGACGTTCAGATGCTAAAAAACTTCCTACTGATATTAAAACATTAGAAGAAGCTATACAATGTCTCTTAAATGAAAGATTTAGAATAGTAATGGAATAAATTTTGTTTTATAAAATATTCTACTTATTTTGAGGTGGAGAACGTGATTGAAGACTTGGGAGACTGGAGAAGAACTCATTTATCTTCAGAAATTTCACCTAAATTGGAAGGGAGAGAAGTTGTTGTTTGTGGATGGGTTCAAAGAATTAGGCAACTTGGCAAATTAATGTTTATAGTATTAAGAGATAGAGAAGGCACTTTACAAGTCACGGTTCACCGAAATAAGGTTAAACCTACTCTTTTTGAAAAGTTAAAGAAACTAAAAAACGAATATGTAATTGCTGTAAAGGGAATTGTTCAAGCATCAAAGGAAGCACCCAAAGGAGTTGAAATTTTACCAACAGAGGCAAAAATTCTAAATATTACCAACCCTCCCCTACCACTTGATCCCACAGGAAAAGTACCCGCTGACTTAGATACAAGATTAGATGCAAGAATTATTGATTTAAGACGCCCAAAAACATTTGCAATTTTTAAAATTAGGCACGTACTACTCCAAAGCATTAGAGAATTTTTTGTTAAAAATGGATTTATTGAAGTTAACACACCTAAAATAATAGCGACAGCTACAGAAGGCGGTACAGAACTTTTCCCCGTATCATACTTTGATCGGGTTGCATACCTAGCTCAAAGCCCTCAACTTTATAAAGAAGAATTAACAGCAGTCTTTGAGAAGGTATTTGAAATAGGACCAGTTTTTAGAGCTGAAGAACACCGCACAACACGACACCTCGCAGAATTAATAATGATCGACATAGAAGAAGCCTTTGCCACTGCAGAGGATGTTATGAGAACCCTAGAAGAATTAACAATATATGTTTTTCAAAAATTAAAAACAGAATGCGCAGTTGAATTAAAAACATTAGAACGAACATTGGAAATCCCCAAAACACCATTTCCAAGATATACCTATGACGAAATACTAAAAATGTTAGAAAAAGATGGCATAGTAATTCCTTGGGGCGAAGATCTACCCACTCCCGCCTTAAGAAAAATAGGTGAACACCTCAAGGGTCCATACTTTATAACAGATTGGCCCACTAAAAGCAAACCCTTCTACATTAAGCCAAGAAATGATAACCCAGAAGTTTGTGAAGCTTTTGATTTTATGTGGAGTTGGCTTGAACTAGCCTCTGGAGGAACCAGAATTCATAATAAAGAATTATTAATTGAAAGATTAAAAAATCAGGGATTAAACCCTGAGTCTTTCAAATACCACCTACAAACTTTTGATTGGGGAATGCCTCCTCACGCCGGATTCGGCCTCGGACTTGCTAGGCTACTTATGATAATTTGCGGAGTTAATAATATTAGAGAATGTGTACTTTTCCCAAGGGATATAGATAGGTTAACCCCCTAAAGCTAGATTTCAATAAATTTCACCTTTAATAAAAGCTTCAGTACGTGGATCTTTTGGACTAGTGAAAATTTCCTCCGGCTTTCCAATTTCTATTATTTTTCCGTAAAATAAAAAGGCAATTCTGTGCGCAAGTCTTTTAGCTTGAAACATATTATGTGTAGCCATCACTACTGTTGTTTTTCTCTCTTTATTCACATTTAAAATAACTTTCTCAATTATAGCTGTATTTCTAGGATCTAAATTCGCAGTAGGCTCATCTAACAATAGAACTTCAGGCTCGATAACAAGAGCTCTAGCAAGTGCAACTCTTTGAGCTTCACCACCTGAAAGTGTTGTCGCCCGTCTATTCCAGAGATCAGCTAAACCAACTAATTCCAAAACTTTCATCACTTTTTTTCTTATAGTTAATTTATCTACTCCTCGAATTTTTAACCCATAAGCAACATTTTCAAATACTGTTGTATTAAAAAGAACAGGATTCTGAAAAACAATGGCCATACGTCTACGTAAATAAATTTTTTCAGTTTCAGAACACTTAGTAGTATCAATACCATCAAAAATTATTTTCCCATCTGTAGGACTATCAAGCAGATCGATTAAACGCAAAAGCGTTGTCTTCCCAGCGCCATTAGGACCTATTACTGTAAAAAACTCCCCTCTTCCAACTTCCAGGTTAATATCCTCTAAAACATATTTATCTGAATACTTCTTATACAGATGCTGTATCTCAAGGATGGTCAATAGATCCTCTCTCCTTTTCTCTGTAAATAAGTTAACATCATATTAATGATAAATGCAAGTAAAATTAGAATCAACCCCAAAGCGATTGCAAGCGCAAATTCCCCTCTTCTAGTTTCTAATACTATTGCTGTTGTAAGAGCACGTGTATACCATCTAATATTTCCCCCAACTATCATTATAGCCCCTACTTCAGATATTACTCGACCAAAAGCAACTATAATTCCAGACAACATACTCATGCGAGTTTCCTTTAAGACAGTCCATATAAGCTGACCTTCTGTTGCTCCAAGAGATATCGCTGTTTCCCTAACTGTTCTATCAATACTACTGACCGCAGCCATGGTTATACCCGTAATTATAGGTGTTGCTAATATAAATTGAGCAATTATCATTGCTAAAGGTGTATAAAGCAGATCTAAAAGTCCCAATGGACCACTTCTCGATAATAACAAAAATACGAATAAACCTACAACCACCGGGGGTAATCCCATCATCGTATTTACAAAATTAACAACTAATTGTTTGCCTTTAAAGTCGTAAAGTCCAAGAAGTGCTCCAGAAGGTAAACCCACTATTGAACCCAATATGACAGCAGTTCCAGAAACTCTTAAAGATAAAAGAGTAATGTTCAGTACTTCCGGATCTAAGGAAAGTATTAACTGAAACGCTTTGAAAAATCCCTCTATGATCTCATTCAAACTTATCACCTCAGAATAGAATAAAATAGTATTATTTTAGATTTGCCATCCTTTATATCTCTTTTAAATTCTGGAATACTTGTTTCTTCTAATACTACAAAGAAACCACTTGGTGGATCAAATTCTGGTTGACCCCAGTATTCATAAGCAGCTTGTTCCTCTTCCTCAGTACCCCAAGCATCTGGAGCGTTTCCATAACACGGTATGAATAATTGTTCTCCTCCAACCGTGAAATTTGCTATTCGTTGCTGACCATAGTCTGATATAAAATATTCTATGAGTTTTCTGGCTAAGTCAAAGTTTACTTCTGGATGTTTTTCCGGATTAACAAGCAACCCACTATAAGGGTTGATCAATATAGGGTCTCCCTCCACTAACACTACTAGATTATCTAAACTGTTCTTCATTGAGAGCCATGTTCCTCTATCGGTGAGGGTATATCCACTCTTACCCGAAAATCCCTCATTCGTAGCAATTAATGTATTACCCATGCCTTGGCCTGTTTCTAGATACCATGACTTTCCACTAGGGTTTATTCCCGCCATATCCCATATGCTTAATTCTTTTTTATGTGTTCCAGAATCGTCTCCCCTGGAAAAGAAGACTATTTCTCCTGCTTCTCCTGCTTCCGCTATTCTAATGAAAGCTTCGGTAACATTGCTTAAGCCTTCTATGTTTGCTGGATCATCAGGAGGACCAACTACAATGAAATCGTTATACATTATTGGTACTCTATGAATCAAATCTCCAGAGTCTACATACAGTCTTTCTGTTTCGGGAGAATGAACTAGTACAACATCTGCATCCCCTCTACTTGCTATTTCCAATGCTTGGCCAGTACCTACGGATAAGACGCGAACCTTTACATTATATTTTTCTTCGAACACTGGTAGCATATAGTCTAAAAGCCCAGAGTCGTATGTACTAGTTGTAGTTGCAAGAATTAGGTCTTTTTCAGGCTTAGTTGTCCATTGATAAACAAGTATAGAGGACAATAATATTGTAGTTGCAGCAAGAACTGCAATTAAAACAGTTATTCCCCGTCTCATAGTTTACATCACCATCGTTATGCATATATATGCATAACGAAAAAACACATTAATATTTAAAACTTATGATTCCACAAACCCCGTTTTCGTAGCTTAAAGGTACATTAATTTCAAACTAATTCTGTAAGTGTCGTTGACCACCCTGAAAACTTAACTGCAATTTCCCTTAAATTATGGAATTATTTGAATCTACTTTAACATAAAAAGTTAAAGTAACATAGTGACACTTATTATCGTGTAAACACTAAATTTGTGAGCTATTCTATGAAAGGTGTAGAATTTGAAGGAAAAAGAAGTTGAAGTAGTACCTAAATTTAAGATATGGCTAGAATATAAAGGAAAAACTATTCTAGGTAAGGGAGGCGCCAAGCTTCTTCAAACTATAAAAGACAAAGGATCATTATCATCAGCAATTAAGGAACTCTCAATTTCCTACAGATATGCATGGGGGTATCTAAAGAAAATAGAAGAAAGAATAGGTGTACAAATAGTTAAGAGCTTCAAGGGAGGAGCAAAGGGAGGGGGAGGAATGAAATTAACAGAAGCCGGTGAATCATTACTGAGGAAATATAAGCGGTTTGAAGAATTCTTAGAATTTACGCTACAAAACCCTGAGTTATGGGAGGCTTACGGATTAAGAATTAAGGATAAAAATAGAATAAGGGGAAAAGTTATTGAAATCACTGAAGAAGACGAAGCTGCAATAGTTAAAATTAAAGTTAACATCCCTGTTACAATCGTCTCAATAATTACAACAGAAGCGGTTGAAGAATTAGATCTTAACAAAGGGGATCAAGTTAAGGCAATAATTAAAGCAACCGAAGTAATGGTTGATAAAAAGGATGGTTAATAAAATGATAAGCGCTAGAAACAAAATTGAAGGAAAAGTTGTTGAAATTAAAAAAGGTAAACTCTTAGCAAAAGTTAAAATCCAAGTGACCATACCATTCACAATAACCGCTGTAATCGTCCGTGAAGCAATTAAAGAATTAAATATTAAAAAGGGAGACACCGTAGAAGCTGTTATAAAAGCGACAGAAGTCATAATTGAGAAATAAAGTAAATTACCAAACATTAATTCGATATTAAAAAGCCAGCTGAAACTGGGTCATGTGGCTTCATGAATTCTCTTAAAACTATAGTTGCATATCCTCCTTTTGGAACTGAGAAACACATAAGAGTTTTAAGCATGCTGGGACTCAATTCATCTCTCATTATTTCTGGTACTTCAAAATTTCTGATCTTTAGAAGAACTGCTCTATATGTACCTTTTACACTTAACTCCGGCATGGACTTGATGTAAAAATCTTCAAGTCTTACCTCTTCCTCCTCTAATATGTCTTTAATAATGTCACCTGTTACTCCACGTGGAATTTTCACCTTATAACCTATTAAAGGCAATGCCACAACAAATTTTCCTTCTTTTACTTTTTCTCGTAATTCTTTAAGGTTATAGCTAGTTGCCTCACATGGTTCATTAGCTGGAAGACCGCTTTCATCAATCTCCAATACAAAATCTCCCTCAAAAACTTCATTTAAAGTCTTAGTCTTCATTTTATAGCTAACAAGCTTATTAAAAATATAGGAAGTGTAAGAATGTGTAAACATGATTCTTAATTGTTTAGGTATGAGACGTAAAGCAGAAATATATCCTCTTGGATGTCTTGATAGATGTTCTAACATTCTTTTCTCATACCATAAATAACTAGGAAACATTTTTGCTGCATCTTTAAAATTCATGTTTTCCTTTAATTTCTGTCTCGCTTCTCTCGTGTGCTCATCTTCATATGGCGATGTTTCCGTTAAAAACCTAATAACAGCCTCTTTAAACAATCCTTTTACTATACATTTTCCAATGATATGATTTGTTGGTCTTCTAGTCCCAAAACGTTGAAACCCAAAGAAATTTGGAATACCACCTAATTCGTTAACTTCGTCCAAAATTCTCGATATTCGACGCTCTACTTCGTTTTTTTCAAGATTTATTTTTCGTATTGTGATCTGAAAATGATTGCCCCAAAGGTTTCCGGTGTAAACTTTTTCATCAGAATACCAACATCCTCGTATATATAAACCGTTAATTCTAATTTTACGTAAATCTTCTGGTTTTATTCCCCATACACTTACACGTTGTATTGTTATTGCTTGTTTATCTTTAATACCGGCAAAAGAGAAATTTTCAGGATTCACGTTTAAATGTTCAGCTAGCGTCTCAAATGCTCTGAAAGTATCCCAACCATGTTTCTCTAACAAAAAAACCACATATCTAGATCTTTTTCCAATTTTAAAACCGTAGTCCCTACCTACCTCTAATATTTTTCCTTCAGGAGTGATTTCTTCAACGACAAAATCTTCTATTTTTTCCCTAATTTTTCCACCAATACCTTCCGTTTTAGACAAATAACCACTAATCCCAATAAATTCCTCTAATTTATTTTTCTTCACAAAAGTCACCTATAACAAAGGAAGAGTTCCTGTTATTTTATCAACAAGTTTTTCAGGAGCAGGACCAATACCAAGAGTAGTTATGGTGCCTGGAGGAATTTCCGTTAACCCGCAATCCCTAATTAAGGCATGAGGTAAATCAAGTTTCTCTGCCATATTTTTTAATTCTAATAATTCTTCTAGTGTTTCAACTTTCACGGCCACTTTCTTCTGTCCTTCTTTCATCCATTTTTCCCACCAGTCTCTATATTTATTTCTAGCTATTTCTGCAGCTGTAACTGAGGCATGCGCTACCTGTACTGCCAATTTTCCTTTACTTAGTTTAAGATCTGTTCTAACCACAATAACCTGCTTATATTCGTAGGTACTCACTTTTAACACCATATTAATGTTGAATGTCTCTAATTTAGCGTTAAAGAGATTAATAGTTTAATTTGTTGTTCTCATCTAAGAAATCGTATATTTGATAGTGTTTCCAAATCCAATCAAAAACAACTGTGTAACTTTACAGTCTTGGTGTTAATCTTCTTCGGCTACTAGGAACTGTTTCTCTGGAGTTATTATTTCAATTTTTCGTTTGGTTTTTGTTATTTGCGAAACATGGATGAGTCCTTCTATCTCCAATTGAAGTAAAGCTTTGTTTAGCTCTGTTGGAGATAAATTTTTTACATATTTTTGTAACTGTCTTTCTAGGTCGCTATCTAGTAGTACTTGATGCTTTTTAACTATTTGTAGAATTAAAACTTTTATTGGAGTTAAATTCCATATTTGTGGTCTTGCTGGCATTTTTACACCCCCTCTAAATCGTTGGTGTTGGTTGTAATTGTTGGAAACGTTTAAATTGTTCTTTTATTCTTTCATACCATCTCGCTACTTCTGGAGTTATGGTTGGATGTATTTTCTGAATGGCTTCTTCGAAGTGTTTCCATTCTACTGTTTTTGATTTGATATTTTCTCTTAAAGCTAACATAGCGGCTTCTCTACATAGTGCTGCTAAATCTGCCCCAACAAAACCGTTTGTTATTTCCGCTAATTTTACGAGATCTACATCTTCAGCAATGGGCATTTTTCGTGTATGTATTTTTAGTATTTCTAAGCGAGCTTTCTTATCTGGTGGTGGTACATATATTAATCTATCAAATCTACCAGGTCTCAAAAGAGCAGGATCTATCATATCTGGTCTACTAGTGGCTGCTAACACAACAACTTCCCTTAATGACTCAAGTCCATCAAGTTCTGTTAATAATTGACTTACTACTCTTTCCGTGACTTGTGTTTCGCTAGTGAATCCTCTTCTAGGCGCAATGGAATCGATTTCATCGAAAAAGATTATTGCTGGAGAAACCATACGAGCTTTCCTAAATATTTCCCTTACCGCCTTCTCGGATTCTCCAACCCATTTTGACATAAGCTCAGGACCTTTTACACTTATGAAGTTAGCCTCACTTTCTGTCGCAATAGCTTTGGCTAATAACGTTTTCCCCGTTCCAGGAGGACCATATAACAATATTCCTTTCGGCGGATCTATACCCATACGCTTAAACACTTCTGGATGCTTCAAAGGCCACTCTACAGCTTCTTTTAATTCTTGTTTTACTTCTTCAAGTCCACCAACATCATCCCAACGTACATTTGGTACCTCTACAAGTACTTCTCTAATAGCTGAAGGCTGTATTTCCTTTAATGCATCCAGAAAATCTCTCATAGTTATCTTAATTTTCTCAAGTACATGTGGAGGTATCACTTCTTCTTCTAAATCAATTTCAGGAAGATACCTTCTAAGAGCTTTCATCGCAGCTTCTCTGCATAGTGCTGCTAAATCTGCCCCAACAAACCCATGAGTCATATCTGCCAAGCGATCTAAGTTTACGTCTTCTGCTAGTGGCATACCTCGAGTATGGATTTGCAAAATCTCACGACGACCCTCCTTATCAGGAACACCAATCTCAATCTCCCTATCAAAACGCCCAGGACGCCTCAAAGCAGGATCCAAAGCATTAGGCCTATTAGTAGCACCTATCACTATCACTTGGCCTCGGGCTTTCAAACCGTCCATAAGAGCTAACAACTGAGCAACAACACGACGCTCAACCTCACCAGTAACCTCCTCCCTCTTAGGAGCAATAGCATCAATCTCATCAATAAAAATAATACTAGGAGCATTCTTTTCGGCATCATCAAATACTTGTCTTAAACGATGTTCAGATTCACCATAAAATTTTCCCATAATTTCAGGACCGTTTATAGCTATAAAGTACGCATCAGACTCATTCGCCACAGCTCTAGCCACTAATGTTTTTCCACATCCAGGAGGACCGTGTAGAAGTACTCCTTTAGGCGGATCAATACCAAGCCTCTTGAATAACTCTGGATGCTTCAAAGGCAACTCAACCATCTCTCTAATCCTCTGCACCTCTTCATCTAGGCCACCGATATCTTCGTATGTCACGTAGGGTATTGCACCAGCTTCTTCTGAGCTTTCTCTAATTATAAGATTTGTTTTGTCAGTTACTATTACCACGCCCGTGGGCTTAGTGGATACTACACGAAAACTTAGGGCTCTTTTTAACAACGGTATATTTATTGCGTCTCCCCTTGTTAAGGGGCAATTTAATAATCTTCTTTTAACAAATGACATGAAACCTGAATCCATTTTACGGATTGATGAGAAAATTGGTGAGAGTATAACAGTTTTTGCTTCTTTTTCATGTGCTTTTCTTACAATAACTTTTTCTCCAAGACTCACACCAGCATTGTGCCTTATTGTTCCATCCATTCGGATAATTTCTTGATCTTGATCTTCATCGTAAGCAGGCCAAACGATTGCAGCAGTTACCTTTCTACCCTTAATCTCTACTACATCTCCCGTCCTAATACCTAATCTTTCCATAGCTTCGCTACTAAGTCTAACAATAAAGCGATTGACGTCTTCTTGTCTTGCCTCTGCAACTCTTAACTGCAACTCGTCCAAGAAGTCTAACCTCCTAATATAATTAAGATCACAATAATCTCCTAACTAGCATATTCTAGTTTAAATGATAAAATCTATGCTTAAATTCTAATCCCCTTTTATAAGGATTTCTTTTACAAAGATTTCCAAGCCAAACAAAGGGAAGTTGACGTGAAAATAAGTCATAACTTAAGATTTAAGATCACATACGTGCAGTTAGATTCTAGTTGCATGTTCTATCTCTACTTGCCCAACACCTTTAACATTCTTAATAATTTCTTCCAGTATATCGGTTCCACCTTCAGCATCTGGCACAACTACTGCTATTTTTAAAGCTTTCAAACCGAATGCTATTGGTTCTTCTTTGCTATCTTTTAATTCAGCATTTTCAGGCAATTTACCTTTAATGTCTTCAAGAAGCTGTTTTAAATCCACTTCTATAGTTTCAGGCAATACCTTAATAATAGTTAAAACTTTTCCCATTCTATTCCCTCCTATGGTCCTTCAAAACCGCACTTCGGACATTTATATATACGGGAAAATTTTCTACACCTCTCGCATCTCCAAATAATAACTTCACCACAATTTGGACAAGAAAATCTTACTGCTGCTTCGCCAGGTGCAATAATTTTCCCACATGATGAACATATTGGTGGTTCAAGACTCAACAATGCCACCCCGTTCAATCTTTCCACTTAACATTTCATAAACCTACATAGGAAATGAATGTATGGAATATAAAATCCATGGTAGATTGTCCGAAGCGTTGTCGCGGGATGATTTAACGCTAGACTTATACCTCATCTCAAGTACCTTATTTAAACGTATTGCTTACAAACTTCTTTCAATTATTCTCAAATCTTTCTTTTCCAAAAGTAAAATTACAAAAACTGCGAAAGCGAAGTTAGAAAAATAATTGACAACGCCTTAAAATTGGTCAAAGACTTAAGTATAGTCTTAAACTGAAAGTCCATATCTCCAAATCTAGCAATGTCTTCATTAAAATCATAACGAGATATGTATAGAAATAGTTTATCCAGAGTTTTATCCGGTAAAATGTTCAAAAATTTTCTTAAGAGCTTCATAGACTTGAATTCTTTATCAAAAAGTTTACGCCAAGTTTTTTCATAAGTGCTCAATACATCTACAGGTAATTTTTCTCTCACAAATTTTCCAGCAACTTTTCCAGCAATAGCAGAGCAAAGAGAACCCAAAATAATTCCACCACCCGTTGTAGGCTTAACTTGTCCAGCTACGTCGCCAACAAGCAAAATACGAGAACGCCACGTCCTTGAAATAGGTCCCCCAGTGATAACAGTTCCACCAATAATCCTGGCAATTTTCCCCCTTCCTAAACGATTTGATACCAATTCATGTCTCTTTATAAATCTCTTAAGCAAATCTAATGGTCTATTCTTAGCAGCAAGACCTACACGAGCAGAATTATCTGAGGTCGGAATCACCCAAGCAAAAAATCCAGGAGCAATTTTTCGACCAAAATATAATTCCACAAAATCTACATCAACATCCACATTTATCATTTCAAACTGCACTGCTGGTAACAAAGCCTGTGGTGTGCTAAACCCAAGTTTGCGAGAAATAGTTGACCTAACACCCTCAGCATCAATTAAAACTTTTGCAGCAATGTCGCGTTTTTTATCTTCTTCAACTAATTTTACAAAAACCTTTTTCTTTCCAACAGAAACCGAGTCCACTTTGCAACCCAACTTAATTTTAACACCCTTTCTTTCTGCATTCAATGCCAAAAACTGATCAAAAAGAACCCTATCTAAAACATACGCTTGTTCTTTTTCTCTTTCAACTACAAAACTATGTCCAGAGGGAGAAAAGAAAATAGCGCCCCTAACCCTATTTAACACAACATTGGAAGGAGGATGAAATCCAAGTTTCTTAAATCCTTTTACACTAACAAGACCTGCGCAATGTGTAGGCAAACCTATTGTTTTATGTTCTTCAAAAACAAAAACTTCTACATCCTGTGTAACAGCTTTTATGGCAGATGTTAAGCCAGATGGACCAGCACCAATGATAGCAACATCGACTTCTTCATCGGAAGTTACATTTGACATATTATTATCCCCAGACTTAATTTAAACGCCAACGACAAAATGTTCTCTATTCTCATAATTCCACCTAAAGTTTTAAGTCTTATTTCGTAAATTAACGTATCATAACTTCCGTAATTTTTTCATTATTTACATTTTCCTCCGAAATACAAACGTCATTCTCTGTTCTTCCATTAAAATTAACAATATTATTAATTATAGTGATATGCGAAAAAGTATTAAGAAATGTTGAGAAATATTTGAATTCAAGCTCAAAATCCTATTTGGGTTTTCATAAACCCTGAAAAATAAACCAAGATACTCAAATAAGAGTTAAAATACGGAGGTAACATTCCTTTGTGTGATATATGTGAGAAACATAGTAAAAATTCAGTTAAATGGTATCTTAATGCTGAAAACTACGATGATGATCTAGTGTGGAAAGACAAAGCAAGATATAAAGTTACAATAGATGTTACGGGTTATAACCTTGAATATTATATTTTTAGTACAACGAAGAAAGCTAAATTTGTTCATAAACTTCCAGAGCCATTTAAATCAATTCTTATAGCCATAGCGAATCGAAAAGCCTATAAGCTTCATGCAGGACAAGTCGTTCCTTTAGAAGATGCATTAAAAATAGTCGATCTTGCACATAATCATATAGTTATACCGTGCTACTGTAGACGATTACTCGGAGGAAAAGAAGAATTGTCATGTCTAAATTTTGGGGTAGTTCGAGATCTATGGCCAAAATATAAACCAGATGATCAAGTACTTGAATTAACAAGAAATGAAACCAAGAAAATGCTTCGCGAATGGGATCAAAAAGGATACATACATGCCGTTTTCTGGACCAAAACACCATACGTTATGGCTATATGTAACTGTGAGAAAAAGTACTGTACAGCCATGAAGAATAGGCTTCTTTTTAACATTAGAAATTCCTTCAAAAAGTCTCACTATGTTGCAAGGGTAAATGAGGAATTCTGTGACGGATGTGGTGGCAAACCAAAATGCATTTCCAAATGTCAGTTTAATGCCATAAGATATACAGCTAAGAAAAACGTAGTTACAATAGACGTTGAAAAATGTTTTGGCTGTGGTTTATGTCGAGAAGCATGTGATAGAAACGCCATAACCCTCGTTAATCGTGAAGGAATAGAAATTAAAGCAATGTGGTGAAAATGGCAAAAATTAAAATTAACTATAAAAAGTGTACAAACCCCGAAGAATGCCTAAAATGTTTAAATGTTTGTCCAACAGGAGTATTCATGAAAGCTCCGGTATCAAAGCCTAAATCTCCCTCAACAAAACCAAAAGCATATAAAATAGTACCCATTTACAACGAACTCTGCAATACATGTAAGCTATGTGTTAACATTTGCCCCCTAAAAGCAATTACTATTAAAATGTAAAGATACGTTGTTAAAGTAATTGGATCATCTTTTAAACCACATGTCTAGGCTAGTTCTAGTCTTTGCTTCTCTCATTGCTTTGTCAAGCTTTTCAGCTGCTTTTCTAACCCTTGATTCTGAAAAATCATGTTCACCACATAGAAAGTTTACTATACCTTCTATGTCGGGTTGACGCCATTTAACTTCATAATTATCAGTAACCTCTGGATTTAAGAAAATTTTTTTAATTTCAAGCGGATCTACAGGGAATTTCGCTTCAGGAATATGTTTTAACGCTTTTTCAAGAGATCCGTATTGTTTAATAAGCGATAGGGCTTTTTTAGGTCCAATACCTTTTATTCCTTCAGGATTATAATCTGTACCAACTAAAATCGCTATATCAATTAACTGCTCTCTAGTAATACCTAAATCACTTAAAACCTCATCTAATACTATAAGCTCAGGTTTAACCTCAACATAAACATTCTTACGCGGCAATTTACGTCTACCAGTAATAGAAATATTTCTAACCAATCTAGGAGCACCAAACAACAAACTATCATAATCCTGTGATCCGCAAGCAAATACATTTCCCTTTTTCGCCATATAAGCAGCCTGAGCCTCACCTTCACTAGGAGATTGAACATAAGGAATACCCATCAAATCTAAAAGTTTCTTAGCTTGGTTAACCATTTCCTCGGTTAAAACCGAAGTTGCCTGAGCATACATTCTAGCTGCTTCTAAATCTCCTTTCGCTAAAGCTTCTTCATATTTTTTTACTGCCTCCTCCTTCATTGCTTTTCTTCTTTCAATTTCCATAGCTTTTAATTCAGGAGGCTTTCCATCAAAAACATAAACAGGCTTTATACCATTTTCCACGAGATTAACAGTCCTATACAATAATCCACTAAGATGACTAGTAACCCTACCCTGACTATCCTTAAGTGGCGTTCCATCTGGTTGACGAATTATTGCCAAAAACTGGTACAAAGCATTATAAGCATCAATAGATATCGCCTTTCCTTTTAAATCCATCAACGTAATTTCTTTCGCTTTTATTATTCCCCTCAAATTTACTCCCAAATCTTTTCACCTCCTCTATAAGGACCCTTAACGAAAATCTAATAAACCTCAAAGCAATCTTACTTTACACTTCACTTTACATGTCTTTTAACCAGTTTTTTTGAAATTTCTTATCTCTGTTTCTTTTTGCTTTTTTAGACTATTTTTCTTTTTCGGTTAATTCCTTTACATACGTTTGTTAATATATAGTTGATTTCGAATTTATTGTTATCTTCGTAACAAGAACAAACTCAATAATTACTAAATTTTTATTGTAAATTGGTTAAAACGAAATTTTACTACGTTTTCTTACCGATCTATTAGTATAAATAAGTCCTATTGTCGGTCTGTTAAAATATTTTTTGATGCAATAAATATTTAGGATATACAGTCGCTTACTATTAAACAGAATCAGAAGGATATTAAACGATTATAATGTTGAGTGGTGTGATTTATGGAGGAGGATTTTAACGTTAAGAGAGAAAAACTTATAGAAAGACTAGTTAAAGAAGGAATCTTAAAAAGTCACCGGGTAATTAAAGCTTTCAAACGTGTTCCCAGAGAGCAGTTTGTTCCCCCAGAAGCAAGAAAATATGCTTACGTCGACCAACCACTACCAATAGGCTGGGGACAAACCATAAGCGCGCCACACAGCTAGCAACACAATGCTAGCTGGGCGACACATGGTCGCAATTATGTGCGAAACTCTTGACCTTGAAGTAGGGCATAAAATCTTAGAAATTGGTACAGGTAGTGGGTATCATGCTGCCATTTGCGCTGAAATAGTTGCTCCCTCTGATGCGGATCCTAGTGTTTGGGGACATGTTTACACTATCGAAAGAATTCCTAGTTTAGCTGAGTTTGCCAGAAAAAATCTTGAGAAAACAGGATATTTGAACAGAGTTACAGTTATTGTTGGAGATGGAACTTGTGGCTATGCTGAAGCAGCTCCATACGATAGGATTTTAGTTACTGCTGCAAGTCCAAAGATTCCGGATCCTTTAGTTGCTCAATTAAAGATAGGAGGAAAACTTGTTATTCCTGTAGGGCATATACATTATTGGCAGGATTTAATTCTAGTCATCAAAAAGAAAGATGAAAAAATTGAAACTAAGAATTTAGGTTCTGTAGCGTTTGTGCCACTTGTAGGAAAATACGGTTGGCGCGAAGATGAATAATTTAAGATTATTAGTTGTAAATCGTGAAACTCTGTAGTCTATAAAATTCTTGTTTACTATTTACTTCTTAAAATATTAAAGTAGAAACAAATCTTTTTCAATGGACATATATCACATCTTGGCTTATTTTTACGACAATAATCTCTACCAAAGAGATAACTTAACGTTTGAAACCATCCTGCAAGCTTTCCTAGTTCTAAAATTTTACTTCGAATACAACGACTAGACATTGGGCATAATGGAATTCTTAGTTTTCTCGAAACCATTTCTGTACAACCATACTTAGAACAAAGAGAACTTTGAGGTACCTTAAAATCATCTAATAAAAGAAGTCTCCTTGTCACATTTTTTAAATGTGTGTCTACTGGAACGATATCTGTATGAAAACTTGTATTTAATAGATAGGAATCCGCTGTCTTCGGCCCTATACCTTTTACTAAAGATATTAGCACCATTCTTGCTATTTGAGGCGGAATTTTCCTGGAGAGAAACTCAAAAGGATTTTCTATAGGATCTTTATTTTCTAAATATCTTTTAATAAAAATAGGTAGTTTCTCTAAGCTACTATGAAACATTAGCATTGATTTCAATGTTTTTACAAGGTCGAAAATTTGGTAACTTGTGCCGATTCCCAATAAATCCTTCTTACTCGCATAAATTATGTTTAAGATATTATCACCATATTTTTTGAGAATCTTTTCCATCCAATGACGGACAAATGTTTCATAATCAGTCCTCTTCGAAAGACAAACAGCAGCAAATATCTTATCCTGTTCAAATAAAGATACAGGAATCCTAACCCCGGGATATAGTTGTGATAATTTTTCTAAAAGCTCCTTGAATTCATTAGGAGCTTTATGAATGTCATATTCAAACGGAGCATGCCAAAGACCCGTTTCAGCGTGAACAAATTCCTCTATACTTTCTTTACTTATGGAAACTAATCCCGTAATAAAAACAGTGTCTTTTTTCTGTTTTATTGTTAAGTTTTTAAATAGATACGAATTTATTTTTCTCCAAGTATTTTTACCTACCTGCCTATAAGTTGAAGAAATAAAAGAAGGCTTAAATGTAAAATCAAGGTTATAACATTCCACCTCTAATGCGATCTTTATATTTTGCATCATCATGATTCTCCATGATAAATACTAAATTCAAATTTGTAATTGATTTAATGGAGGTTTATCATGTCTTTAAAGGTGACAGAGGTAATTAAAGCGTATGGTCACCCTAACATTCGTGCTACTCATAAATCAACATTAGAAATAACAAAAGAAGAAAAATTAACACCTCGAGGAGACTGTATCATTGCTGTAAAAGCTAACAAAGGACTGTACGAGCTTAGCGGTGAATTCAAAAAAATAGCTAGAAAGGAAGGATCAAAAATAAAGTTAATCATCGAAGTTGAAGGATTAAAAGAAGAGATTACCGGATATGGAAGCCCAAAACTTATTTTAAGCCACCCTACAGACATTGTCTGCCGAAAAAGTAATTATATTTGCAATAGAACTTTAATGATAAAAGCGAATAAAGCAGCAAGAGATCTCAATAGAGAACTCATTGGGAAATTAAGAAACCCTAAAGTTTTGGTTAAAATTACCTTGATAGCCGAAGTTAGTGGATAAGCGCATCGACTACAATTTGCCATTCATGTGGAGCATATGGTCTTACTTTTCTAACATTTAATATTGAAACTATTTTTCGTCCCGCTTGTAAAACCTTTCCCTCTAAAATTTCCACAACTTTTCCCTCAGGATCCGGATCAGAAGCAAACTGATAATAATGAATTATTCCGCCCTCCGGTTTTACAGCTAAACAAGCATCTTCTATAAAATTATAGGCTTTTTCAGGAAGATTCATAATCACTCTATCCGCCTTTCCAGGCATTTTTTCCTTAATTATTTGTTTCGCATCTCCTAAAATCGGTATAACTTTTCCTCTGAGCTTATTCCTTTTTATATTCTCCTCTAAATATTTTATGGCATAAGGATTTTTATCTATCGCATAAATAGTTGCATCTACCCTTTTCGCAATCAGAATAGCAAAAGGCCCAATACCAGTAAACATATCAACAACAGTCTCTCCATCTTTTACTTGTGAAGCAACCCTCCAATGCTCAGTAGCCAACCTAGGACTAAAATAGACCTTCGAAACATCCAAAACAAAAACACATCCATGTTCCCTATGTATAGTTTCAGTTTTTTTCTCACCAGCTATATGTTCTAATTTTCGTAAACGAAACTCAGAGTCCACTTTACCAACTTTCGCTAAAACTGTCCTAATATTTTTATGAACCTGTAAAATAGCCTCCCCAATCTTATGTTTCAAATGAGAAACTTCTTTTGGGACTTCAATAATAGCGATATCACCAATAATATCAAAAGATCGACGAATAAATTCCAATTCCTCTTCATTAAGCTCTCTTTTCAAAACATCAAGAAAACTTCTAGGTCTACTTTTACAACGTTCCAACTTCTGTTTAACAATCTCAACCTTACATATTTTCTTCAATTCTTCCAGTTCATAGCCACTTAAATCACGAGTAATCGGAAAATACAGATAAACATCATTTTTTCCGATCTCAAAACCTCTATTTAAAACACCCATACCATTAAGCTTTTTTCTAATGGCTTCTCCAACTTTTCTAGGAACTTTAACACACAAGACAGAAGACTTCAAAATAATCACCAATTCACAGCACCAATACTCTTTACAAATTAACTTAACGTTATAACGCAAAAATAGTTTTATGGTTACGACACCTTAAAATACTACAAGGAACAGAGTCCGATTTCCATTTTCTAGACTTCTTTATGAAGATTTATGTACAAGTACTGAGTAATGGAAAGATAAATACAAACAAATCAAACAGAAAAAATAACAAAAAAGGAAAGGTCGAAAAAATCAATATACAAAGATAAAGTGAATTAAGTCGACCAATACAAATATATGATCATAAAAGCATATTTAACGTGTATTTTAAAGTTAAAATTTAAGAAATCGGTGGAGGAGAACGTGGAAACTCCCAAAATAATATCCATGTTTTTTATACTCTTCTTACTCATACCGTTAGTGCATTTTACATTTTTATATCAAAACTATGCAAAATTCCCAAGCCATGGGTCAGGAGGATGCATAGCTATTATTTACGACAAGTCAACATTTGTCTGCGATGTTAGTTTCAATATCAGGGGTCCTACTAAACTTATTTATGGCTTCCAAACAAAATATGAAATTAAAATCTACTTTTGGAACTTTAACCCCAATGTAACAGAAGTTATCTTAGAGTCGTTGGAACTAATGATTTACTACTGGGATCCTAGCCTAGGGCCAGAGTATGAAGCGGTGCACATTCGTGGATTAGCGATCATGGCAGATTACCTCACTCTCTATTTAGATAATTACACCATTAGAGAAGGCAACTGGCTAAATATAACACTCAAATGGCGGCCACTTCCAATAATACCACACATAAAAGCTATGTGGCAAACCACCAATCTTCTAGGCGAACTACTCTATGTCTTGCTTCCAATAAGATACGCGTATACACAGCGTAGCATAAAACTCCAATGCTACATAGTATACACAGATGGCATGATAAAGAAACTTAGCACCCAATTACTCCTGCCTTCAAGAGGTATTATGTATATAGCTCTTATCGACTGGAGCTCCCTCATCTTCTACCAACTTCCAACATTACTTCTACTTCTTTCATGGAACATCTATAAAATCTACAAAACACAAACAACACCTAAAAAGAAAAGTGGTCAGAAAACATAACTACACGTTAAATGTATATATTTTGAATAAGCTAATAGTTTTTCCAGTATGCTTATACTTTCTATAATCTCTTATATAATGCGAAATCTTATCTTGGACTGTTCACCGCTTACATGTCTGGCTAGACACGTTATTGAAAGGGTTATTGTGAAGTATCTTAATCCAATGATGTTGTCTTCTGATAACTTTGAAACCAAAACGACTGTACATTTTTATCGCATCAGATAGGATTAGTCCCGTGTCTGCGATAGCTTTGGGGAAACCTTTTTGACGTATGTTTTCTAGAAGATGATAAAAGAGGGTGTATCCAATACCCATTTTTCGATACTCTGGTAAGACTCCTGGGATACCTAGACGATAGTTGTTGCCGTTAAAATCCATAACACCAACAACTTTCCCTTTGTATTCCGCCACAAGAATAATTTCATAATCCGCGCTCTTTAAGTAGGAAAGAGCTTGTTCCAATGATGCTTTCGGACCAAAGGGAGACCAAGGAGCACTTTTCCTGAATATTTCAGCAACATCTTCGGCGTCCTCTTCTCTTGCAGGTCTCACATTTACATCCAAGTTAAGTCTAACATGTTTTATAGGCTCACTTAGGTTTAGCTCTGCATATATAGTATCATAGCGCCACGGTTTCGTTTCAGAATAAGGCTTGTAGTAGAAAAAGTCTTTATGAACAAAGCCTAGTCTACGTAAAAGCTCTTCCGCGGCATTGTTGTCGTTATAAGTCACAACTACCGCGAGGTCTGCTCCCAAATCTTCAAAATGCTCCACTATTTTTTTGATAAGGGTCTTTGCTACTCCTAGCCGTCTATAGGGTGGAATAACTGCGATCTTACTTTGCCCCATGTCACGATCTGTGGGAACGAAGAGAAGTTCGTTGAAGTCCCTTTTTCCATGTATTAGTTCTAAGCGACAATGTGCGTATCCAACGGCTTTGCCATTCACTTCGGCGATCCACAAAGATTCTTTATGTACATGAGTTTCCTTGATCCATGCAGAAACATCCTCAGGCTTTATATAGCGATAGTTATATTCTTTTCCTAAAATTTCAATCCACTCTTCAAAGGCCGCGTTGTGAATTGAGGCAACTACTCTTTCTTCCCCTGAAATAAAAGGCCTAATTTTAATATCTTTCATGTCTTTTCACTTTAAATGTCAACATGTATGTTTAGTAATTAGTCGATGTGAGATTTAAAAATGGTCTTTGCAGTTTTCAATCTGACTTCTGATTTTAAACAAAAAACGAGGATTTGACCCAATATATTACTTAGAATATATTTGGTCTAGCATTTATAAGCAATAGTAGTTCGCACTTTTTTCCTGTTAATGGAGATTACATCTAAATTCTAAGCATTGGAAGTAACATCCTACTCTCTTTTTGACGCTACAGTTTTAAAGAATTCATGAAAATTATTTATGTTCATAAACTTGTACTCTTCACGGCGTCGAGAGTGATCGTGTTGAGAAACTTTGTTGTGAGGAGTTATAGAGAAGGTGATGAAGATATATGGCTTCATATTGTGAATGAAAGCTTCAAGGCTTGTCCTGGATACGAGCCAAGAGTCTTATCTGATTTTTTAAGATGGAAGAGCAGCCCTTACTTCGATGAGAAGGGCTTGTTTTTTGCCCAAGTTGATAAGGCGATTGTTGGAACTATTGCAGCTATGCCCCTCAAATATCTGGCAAAAAAGAAGGGACGTATCACAGACCTAGCTGTTTTACCTCCTTATCAGCGAAAAGGAATTGGCAGTGCACTTCTTGAGGCCGGTTTAAACTATCTTAAAAGAGAAGGCATGAAAGAGGTTGAAGCCTGGTGCTGGAATTTTCCAGCTTACTTAAATTTTTATAAAAAACATGCTTTTAAACCTGTGAGAAGACATCTCGCGATTTACTGGGACTTGACTAAACCATTACCGAAACTTACCGTAAATAGAGAAGTTGACGTTAAAAAAGCGACTATAGTGGATATAGAAGTTTTAGCTGAACTTGCATCTAAGGCTTATCTTCCATATTGGGATTGGTGGTATGAAGACTACGGAGGAACTGAAAAAGTTAGAGAGAATTGGAGAAAGAGAGTGAAAGATGAACTTGAAAGGGGCTATGCTTACTTTATAGCATATATCGAAGGAAAACCCATTGGCTTCTCAGCAGCACAAATTAACAAAAAATTGATCGAGGAAAAAGGAGTAAAGCTAGGTACTCTCTGGGCAGGAGTTGCCGTACTACCCGAATATAGACGAAAGCACATAGGATCAAGACTTTTAAGAGAAGCACTAACATTTTTAAAAAAGAAGGGCATGGAAAAAGCAATGGTTGGAACATTCTCCTATCTCCATTCACATACCCCGGCAGTTAACCTCTATCTTAAATCTGGCGGAACGATTACACAAGAATTTGTAAGTATGAAAAAACTGTTGTAAAATATGCTAACACGAATAATAATTTTTAAAAAATCTAAAAAAGCGAGTCCACGATATTCAACAAAGAGAAATAGTAAGTATTTTTAACAAAAAAGCTATAAAATATTTAAGATACCGAATTGAGATGGCGGGCCCGGCGGGATTCGAACCCGCGACCACCGGGTCTCTCCTCACCTCAACGAATAAGAGCCCGGCGCTCTACTTTGCCGGTTTCTCATATCAACTTTCCTCTAGCTAAGCTACGGGCCCATTTCAACTTTACATATGTTCTTATCATTAAGGAGGTTTTCTGGTTTTTAAAATTATTTATTTGCAAAATATAAAATGTTTTCGATTAGGTCCATTAAATTTTAAGTTGTTGCGTTTGTAGTACTTGAACCAGGTTGTTATTTACTTTGGGATGCTAAAATATTAGTATTTGGGTATTTCGAGGAAATCTTTGTAAGGGAAGATGAATAATTGTTTAGAAGTCTGTTTTTAGTGTCTTCTTTTTTCTTCTGTTAGAGATACATAGCTATAATTTAAAATAGTTGGTGAGTTAAGTTATGTAGGTGAGTTGTGATTGGAGGGTTTAAAATTGGATGGTAAGGTTAAGATAGCGATTATTGGTGGATCAGGACTTTATCAGTTACTTGAAAAATCTGAGCATGTTATTTTAGATACTCCTTTTGGAAAAACACCTCGTATAGAAATTGGTGAAATTGAAGGAGTAAAAGTAGCTTTTTTACCGAGGCACGCTAAGCCGGGAAGTGAAAAGGTTGGACATGATGTTCCCCCTCATAAAATAAATTTTAGAGCGAATATTTACGGGCTTCACATGCTTGGTGTTGAGAGAATTATCGCTAGTAGTGCTTGTGGATCGCTGAATCCAGCTATGGAACCCGGAGATTTTGTCATCTTGGACCAGTTCATCGATATGACCAAAAATAGGATATACACTTTTTATGATGGAGAAACGCCAATTAAGGTTTTAGAGGATAAGCCACCTGTAACTCAGGTTATTCACATAGATTTCACGGAACCTTACTGTCCAGAGTTACGTAACATAATTTTTAATGCTTGTGAAAAACTTGGAGTTCGTTTTCATAAGAGGGGATGTTATATAGCGGTTGAAGGGCCGAGATTTGAAACATCAGCTGAAATTAGAGCGTATAGGCTTATTGGCGGCGATGTTGTAGGTATGACAAATGTACCGGAAAGTGTTTTGGCAAGGGAGCTTGGAAAATGCTATGCGGCGATAGCGATAGTGACTAATTGGGCTGCTGGAATACAGGAAAAGGTTTCTCATCAAGAGGTGATAGAACTTTTTAGTAGGAAAATTGAAGATATAAGACAAGTTATCAAAGAAGTTATTAAAAATGTCCCTGAGGAAAGGCATTGCCGATGCGAAAGCCTTGTAAGAGAAGCTATCTTTTAACAAACTATCTAGAAGTCCTAAGTCTTCGATCAAACCTAATACCCAATACTATTTTTATTGGATCTACAGCTATACTGTAAAATAAAGAGATTTTAGGTTCCAGTTGCGTAGCTTCTTATGTATTCTTCCTGTTCAGGGGTTGGTTTATCGATTTCTATTCCCATTGATTTAAGTTTTAGTTCTGCTACCATTTTATCGATTTCTTCAGGGACTTTGTAGACTTTAGGCTCTAATTTATCGTGATTTTCTAATACGTATTTTGCTGATAATGCTTGAAGTGAAAAACTGAAGTCCATAACTTCAACTGGATGGCCTTGTCCAGCTACAATATTTACAAGCCTGCCCTTAGCAAGTAAGTAAAGCTTTCTTCCATCTTTTAATTCATATTCTTCAACGAGGTAATCGTCGTATGGTAAACCGAAGTATCTTGTTTTTCTCTTTTTAACTGCTAGTTTTTCAAGATCTGGAATGCAAACTTCAACATCAAAATGACCGGCATTACAGAAAATGCATTTATCTTTTGCAACTTCAAAATGTTCTTTTCTCACTACTTTGTTAACTCCTGTCACTGTGATTACCATGTCTGCTTGTTTTACTGCATCGAGCATCTTCATGACTTGGTAGCCTTCCATGTAGGCTTCTAGAGCCTTAATGGGATCAACTTCACATACAATTACTTTTGCGCCCATTCCTTTTAATCTGCTAGCTAAACCACGTCCACACCAACCAAATCCAGCTACAACCACTGTTTTACCGGCTATCATCAAATTTGTTGCATTTAAAATTCCAAATATAGATGATTCAGCTGTTCCAAACCGATTATCAAATAAATGTTTCATTTTTGCATCGTTTACTGCTATAACTGGAAACTTTAGTTTTCCTTCCTTTTCCAGATTCTTTACTCGAGTAACTCCACTTGTTGTTTCTTCACATCCTCCTACTACCTTATCTAGAAGCTCCGTTCTTTCTTGATGAACTAAAACTATTCCGTCTGCGCCATCGTCGATAATTATATCAGGATTGTGATCTAAAACTCTGTTTATATTCTCCCAGTATTCTTTAATAGTTTCTCCACGCCATGAATAAACATGTATGTTTGGATGTTCTGCTAAAGCGGCGGCTACAGAGTCGTCGGTAGTTTCTGGGTTTCCTGAGGTTGTTGCAACTGTTGCTCCTGCATCTGCTAAAACTCTTAGTAGTGCTGCTGTTTTAGCCTCTAAATGAAGTATGGCTGCTATTGTTTTATTTTTGAAAGGTTTATTTTTTTCAAAATTTTTTCTTATTTCCTTTAAAATTGGCATAAAGTTCTCTGCCCACTCTATTTTCAATTTTCCTTTATCTGCCAAACTCGGATCCTTCACTATACTTTTTCCCATTTTACCTCCCCTTTGTTTCCTTCTTTCTCAATATCTTAAAACTGTATGAGGTTAAATTAGTTATGTTTGCATTTCTTAAAATTAGGTTGTGGATGTGTTAAATATTGTGTCTGTTTATCCTTGCATATGGTTTCTTAATGTTTTTAAGATTGATCAAATACATGTTCTTATTACTGTATATTTGGTTGGAAGTTTAGTGTGGGGTGATATGGGTGGAATTTATGGTTAAAGGTAGTTTTGTTGTTGTTCGTCCTGATAAAGTTTTGAGGGATGCAGTTGTTGTGGTTGAAGATGATAGAATAGTTGATGTAGGCAAGGAAAGCGAGTTAAAAGGTAAATATAATCGTTATGAAGTCATTGACGGTAAAGGTAAGGTAGTTTTTCCAGGTTTAGTTAATTGTCATACACATGCTGCTATGACTTTGTTTAGAGGTTATGCTGATGATATGGTTCTTAGTGAATGGTTAACCAAGAAAATTTGGCCTATTGAAGCTCACCTGAAACCTGAAGATGTTTATGTGGGTACATTGCTTGCATGCTTAGAAATGTTAAAATCTGGTACTACAGCGTTTGCTGACATGTATTTTTACATGGATGAAGCTGCAAAAGCCATTGTAGAAAGTGGTCTCAGAGCAGTTATCTCTCATGGTATGATCGAGCTTGGTAATGTGGAGAAAGGTGAAAAAGAAATAAGGGAAGCCGAAAGAATTGTTAAGTCATGTCAAGGTTTAGGTGATGGCAGAGTAACTACAATGTTTGGTCCACATGCACCCTACACATGTTCTCCAGAATACCTGCAAAAAGTTAAAGAAATAGCAGAGAAATATGGCGTTGGCATACATATTCATTTAGCTGAAACCAAAGATGAAGTTAATAAGGTCAAAGAAGCTTTTGGAATCGATTTAAAAAATAAAGGAGTTATTGAATATATCAATGAGCTTGGAATTCTAGACTCTAGCGTTTTAGCCGCTCATGTCGTCTGGGTTTCTGAAAAAGAGATAAAAATTCTCGCTGAAAAAAATGTTAAGGTAGCTCATAATCCTGTAAGCAACTTGAAGTTAGCTAGTGGAGTTGCCCCAGTTCCCCAAATGCTAAGAACAGGGGTTTCTGTAGGTTTAGCTACTGATGGAGCTGCTAGTAACAATTGTTTAGATATGTTTGAAGAAATGAAGGTAGCTGCTATAGTTCATAAAGCTTATAATTTTGATCCAACAGTTGTCTCCGCTTCTGAAATCTTGGAAATGGCTACTACTGGTGGTGCAAAGGCCTTACTCCTAGAAAAAGATATAGGAACTTTAGAAATCGGCAAAAAAGCTGATATAGTGATTGTAGATTTAAAGAAACCAAGATTAACCCCATTACATAATATCGTATCGCACTTAGTTTATGCAGCAAAAGGCGATGATGTATGCACTGTCATTGTTGACGGGAAAGTTTTAATGGAAAACCATGTGGTTAAGGTCTTAGATGAGAACAAGGTTATGGAACTTGCTCAAAAAACAGCCGAAGACCTAATTTCACGTGCTCAAACTTAGCTGGAGGTCTGAAACATTAAAAAACGTGTCCCTGCTGTTAAGCTTCATATCGAAGACATAGTAAGAGGAAAATTCGTTAAGGAGGAAGATGGAAGAAGAGTATTTGTCACTCATGATGAGAGAGTTGTTAGTAGGGTTAGAGTTCTTGGAACAGTGGTTCGAAAATTTATAAATGAAGACGAATCATATGGATTCCTAATATTAGACGACGGTACGGAAACTATTAGAGTAAAAGTATGGAGAGAAGATGTAGAATTAATTGAGCAGTTTGAGGAAGGCGATATTGTAGATGTCTTTGGCAGGGTTCGTGAGTTTGGAGAAGAAATTTATATTGTTCCCGAAATAATCGTTAAAGTTAATGACCCAAATTGGGAGATTTTAAGGGAATTAGAAATTATAAATGATAAATTAGAAAGTTTAAAGAGCAAAGAGACGCCAATTCCTGAAGTAGCTATTTTAGAGGCCTTAGAACGCTTAGATAACGGTGAAGGGGTAAGTATTGAAGACTTGGCGAGAGAACTTGGAGATCCTCCCAAGGAAAATCTTCAAAAAGTGCTACGCATCCTTATGAGTAGAGGAGAAATCTACGAAAGCAAGCCAAATTATTATAGAAAAGTTGGAGTGTGAAAAATTGGCGGAGAAATATGACTATGAAAAGCTATTAGAAGAAGCTTATGCTCAATTACCAAAGGAAATATTTGAAAGTAGACGTTTTGAAATACCAAAAACCATCAGTTTTATAGAAGGAAAGAAAACAGTTGTTCAGAATTTTAAAGAGATAGCTGACATACTAAATAGAGATGTCAAGCACATCTTAAAGTTCTTTCTTAGAGAATTAGCAACAGCAGGTGAAATTGAAGGTACTAGGGCAGTGTTTAAAGGACAATTCTCAAATTACGTATTAAACGACATTGTTAAAAGATACGCTAATCTATATGTTATCTGTCCAGAATGTAAAAAGCCAGACACAAAGATTGTTAGAGAAGGAAGATTCCTGTTCCTTGTTTGTGAAGCTTGTGGCGCAAAAACTCCAATTAAACCGCTCTAGTCCCTTTAATGTTGGTGCAAAGAATGCGTGTCTACCTGAAAGTAAGGCGGGTTCAGAAAGAAATTGTTGTAGCTGTATGTGACGAAGAACTATTAGGTAAGAAGTTTCAAGAAGGAGAATTAAGATTACATGTTAAAGAAGATTTTTACGGAGGAAAACTAGTTTCAATAAAGGAAGGCATTGATGCTATTAAAGAGTCAACCATAGCAAATATAGTTGGTAAAAATATTATTCAAAAATTGATTGAAGAGGGTTTGATAATCGAAGAGGCTGTTATAAAAATTGCCGGGATTCCTCATGTGCAAATAATCAAAATGATATAAATTTCCAACTGTTTTCTTCTTTTGATGCTATAATAACTCATTATATATTTTGGGGAGAAAATATGTCAAAAAATCAAAAAAAGCTATTTTGTATAGAATGTGGTAAGAGTCTTGAAAAAGATGAAATAATTAATGGGCTATGTATTGATTGTTATCGCAAATTTTACTCTCTTTTTGATGTAAAAGATACAGATATCGATATTTGTCGTAGATGTTTTTCCTTCAGACATCGTAATAAATGGATAACGGTTAAAACTTCGGATCTAACAGAGGTTGTACAGCAAATATTAAAAGTAAAATCATCATTTCTCACCGAAAAGCATGGAAAAGTTGAGATATCTTTTGAAAATATAGAATTCGAAAGGAAGAGTGTAGAAGATACGATTACAGCCGTGGTTAGAGTTGTAGGAATAGGAAAACCGATCCCCAAAGTTCCTGTATACAAAGAAGTGAAAAATCTTAAATTGAACTTACATTTTACATTATGTCAAAAATGTGCACAATTTACCCGAGAATATTTTGAAGCGATTATTCAACTCAGAGGAGAGCCAGAACACGTTGATGAAGCTTTAAATATAACACTGAATATCATTGATAACATTTTTAACAAAAGGAAGATGGATGAAAAAGCATTTGTAACAAAAATCAAAAAGACTAGAGGCGGAATAGATATTTATTTCGGATCTAACAGAATTGCACGTATGGTTGCTTATCAATTACGTGATGAATTAGGAGCAAAAATCATAGAAACTAGAAAAATAGTTAGTAAGGATAGACAAACAAGTAAAAATGTTTATAAACAAACATTTTCTGTCAGACTTTTACCTTTTAAAAAGGGAGATATACTTGAAATTAATGAAACTGCTTTTCTTGTTTTGGACGATATTCCTTCTAGGGGGAAACTAAGATCATTTAACATTATATCGGGTAAAGAAGAAAATATTCCAGTTAAAAATCTTTGGAAAGAGGATATCAAAATTCTTGCACGAGAAAACATTGAAAAATTCATGGTTGCTTCCGTCTCTAAAAATTACGTAACACTTATGAATTTACGGGACTATTCTCCCTTAGAGATTAGTAAAGATGATATTCCATTCAAAATTAGTGAAGGAGAAGAAGTAGAAGCCATAAAAATCAAGGGAAAACTTTATCTACTCCCTAAAGTAATGAAAAAGAAGTAATATAGTACTTAGAAGAGGGATAAAAATGCCCAAAAGAAAAAGAATAGAGGAACCAACCGAAGTTAGAGAAGTACCATTACCTGGGCCTGGAGAAGTTCTTGGAGTTGTTCTTCAAATGCTAGGCGGAGACAAGGTCAGAGTAAAATGTGTTGATGGATATACCAGATTATGTAGAATACCAGGAAGAATGCGCAAAAGAATATGGATAAAAGAAGGTGATATCGTAGTTGTTGCACCTTGGGACTGGCAATTTGAGACAAAGGGCGACATTACATGGAGATATACAAAAGCACAAGCGAGGTGGTTAGAAGAAAAAGGCTTACTCAAATTTTAAACGGTGAGGATTATTTTGGATGATTATGAAAAAAGAATGAGAAAATTAGAAAAGAAACTAAGCCGTAGAGAAAAAAGAATTAAAGGTGTTGAAGATTTAAAAATTTCTGAAGGAGTTTTTGATAAAGACACTCTTTTCACACTCTACTGGTTCGTTAATAAAGGAATATTTGAAGTTCTTTACGGTATTGTAAGTACCGGTAAAGAAGCTAACGTTTACTGGGCCAAAGATGAAAAAGGCAGAGAATACGCTGTAAAAATATACAGAGCTGCAACATCTGATTTTAAGAAGACTATGCAAATCTATATTCACGGTGATCCACGGTTTAAACATGTAAAGAGGACTATGCGGGCTTTAATTGTAGCTTGGGCTGAAAAAGAATACAAAAATTTAAGAAGAGCCTATGAAGCAGGTGTTAGAGTTCCCAAGCCCATAGCTGTCCGTAAAAATGTGCTTGTTATGGAGTTTATCGGCAAGGACGGTGTTCCAGCACCGATTATGAGAGAAAGTCCACCCGAGGATCCTGAAAAAATATTTAACATTCTCCTAGATTACGTCAAAAAACTGTATAAGTTTGCAAACCTGGTACATGGAGATTTAAGTGAATATAATGTTCTTTTATGGGACGAGAATCCCGTATTAATTGATATGGCTCAATCTGTTGTTTTAAATCATCCACTCTCTCAAGAATTCTTAATGAGAGATCTTAAAAACCTTTTAAAATATTTTAGAAATTTAGGCGTAGACGTACCGACATTAGAAGAAGCTTTCAAGTACGTTACGGGGGGATAAACAGTGATAAACAAAGAGTTCGTGAAAGTTCCAAGGGAAAGAATAGCTGTAGTCATAGGTAGACGCGGTGAAGTAAAAAGATACATAGAAAAAGAGACAAAAACAAAAATTACCGTAGATAGCAAAACTGGAGAGATTATAATAGAGAGCACTCCAAAAACTGAGGATCCTCTTGCCGTTTGGAAAGCAAGAGATGTAATTTTAGCGATTGGAAGAGGTTTCAGTCCTGAAAGAGCAAAAAGACTTCTGAAAGATGATCAATTAATCGAAATAATCGACATCTCACAGTTCACTGGAAGATCTAAAAACTCTTTAAGAAGAGTAAAGGGAAGAATTATTGGAGAACATGGAAAAACCAGAAAAATCATCGAAGAAATTACAGGTGTAAGCTTATCCATATATGGACGAACTGTTACCTTAATAGGAGATTATGAATGGGTTAGAATCGCCAAAAAAGCAATACTAATGCTTATAGAAGGAGCTCCACACGGTACCGTATACAAATTCTTATCAAGGAAAAAGAGAGAATATAAAAGAGAAAAATTTTCCATACTAAAACCTGCGGAAGCTCCCTGACAAAACGATTTAACACCTACCCTAGACTATATAGATAAATTATATCCAGTCTCCTGTTTCTATTTTTATTGGTAAATAATGGTCGGTTAAATATTTGAAACCGTGACTTGCCAATGCCTGTATCTCCGCTTTCTCTTTTCTATAAAGCATTAATTTAAGATCCTCAACCCACTTCTTATTTCTTTGAACAAACGGTTCTTTAAGCAGTTGTTCAGTCCTTTCTATGTCCGCCTTTGTCATAGGTAAACGAACCTCCTTCGGAATGTTAAACTCGTCAAGGTCTTTACTTAAAACCCCTAACAACTTGATCTCTGGAGTTGCGAGGAAGGGGCTTTCATAACTAAGCTTCTTACTACCTCTTAAATAAACAGAGAAAATATAATGTCCATAAGGATCACTATCTACAAGTGCAAAAGCAGGAATTTTAAGTTCTTTTACAAGTTTCCTTAGAAACGCTCTAGTAGCAATATCTGCAGACCCCTTACCCGTTATAATAATACATGGCAATTTATTCCAATATTTTGCCTCAGCAAGACGAATCAATGCAGCATCCTTTTCCACAACTAAGATCAGTTCCGCATCGCTTTCAACAATTTCAACTTGGTCTAGAAACGGAGTTATCGCCCATCCACCACTCCCAAGCCTGGTTAAATCTATGAGATCTCCCGAATCTCTAATTATAAGTCTTCCTATAGCAGCTCCCTTTGCTGCTGCAACAACATGAGTACTATTACGTGTAGTTCCAAGCATAGCAGCTATATCTTCTATAACATGGTCGCTAAATCTTTGTTCTTTGAAAAGCTTTACATCATTATAAAAGATTTCTCGCTTTGTTGCATGTATTCCTTCCTCTATTAACTCATGTATTATTTCTAAAATTCTTATAGTGCGTGTAGCATCTGCAACACTAGATAAACTATGAAATACTCTCCTTATCCTTTTTTGACCAAGAAGTAAAAGATCGTGATCTTCATCATAAATAATATTGTCAGAAGTTCTTGCAGGAATCTCAAAGACAGGTCTTCCAGATTCTTCAATTTGTCTATAAAGTTCCCTAGCAGTTTCATGAATTCGTCGATGTACCTCTTCTGCTGGCAACTCTTCTACAACAATTACGTGAGATGGAAGTTTCCCCAGACGTTCTCTCCTCTTGGCCAGTTGTTCACGAAGTTCTCTAACCCGTTTTAAAAGTTTCTCAAGTTCCCAAACGGGTTTTCTATCAGCAAATTTTTTACGTGTTTTCTTTTTCTCCGTGGCCATAATGCTTCCCCCTAGCTACCACCAGTTTCAATAACCGCAAGTTCTTCAACGGGTGTCTCAACACGTTCAATCGTAGATTTTATCTTCTCTATGAGCATTTCAGGATCAATGGTACCATCAAATTCGGTATCCGTTTTTAAAATGTTATATAAACTTCTTGCAAATTTTTCAGCGTATTTAGCCAAAACATATGCTCTTTTAGCTTTTCTCTCCGCGGTTTCTTTTCCTGTAATATAAGCTCGTAATTTCCTAGCTACCTCTTCCAACGCTAGCTTAATTTCCTTTACAAGTAGCTTATCCTCAGCCAAAGCCTGTTTGCTTTGACCTTTGAACATAACATGAACAAATGGGCCTGCAACATGTACAAATACCCTTACTGGGCCTCTAGGAAGCCCGTTTTCAAAAACATCAAGCTTATAATTCTTCCAATTAACAGAAGCAGCTGCTTTCCATATAGCACAATCACTATTATCTCTAAGTTTAGGTGTACGATTAACAAACCGCCATAACACCTGCGAAGAAGACGTGGTATACGGTATTTCACCACCATATGCTATACAAGCTTCAACAACATAACTTAGTCCTTTACCACTTGTTGGCGGTCTTGTAACAGCAGCCACAAACTCCGGCTTAAATACCTCTCTCACAACTTTCTCAAAAACTTCGCTTCCAACAGGAACAACGGTATCCTTTGACGGTGCAAGATATTTTTGCGAAGTAAAAACTTTGAAAAGCACCTCTATTTGTTCCTTTGTTAACTCCCTTGGACTTGTTCTCTTCTTTATCTGAGGTAAACCTAACTCTTTTAGTTCTTTATTTGCTTCCTTAAATATTTTTCTCGCTTTTTCCTCGCTCATTCTAGAAAAAGTTTTAGATAGAAAAGATAGAACAGTTTTACATTTTGTATCTCTAAGTAAGTCTTGGAATTCTCCAATATTTACAGATGCTGGATGCGGTTTTGCATATTTTGGTTCCGGAGGAAACTCAGATACTCTTCTTGGATAAACATGAACCTCATTATACGGATCAATAAAAACGATGGTTATATGAGCGTTTAGTAGCGAAGCTCTTTCCACATAAACATCCGCGTATCCTCTCTTGTATATAATATTTAAGTAATACAGCTTAACAAAAGTGCCGTGAGGAAAAGGAGAATCTACTTTCTTAGGATTAATAGCATAATCCTTTGTGTTCTTTGTTGTTGTAAAGAAACTGGTAACAGTTGCCTTATCTTTGAGATAATGCTTACTAACCACAGTAATAGGCTTACCAGTAGTATTTTGAGCATCTGTAAATGCAGATGGGGCACCAAAACCTTGAGATCCACGAGTTTGTCTAAGTCTCTCACTTTTGCTAGAAGCAAGATAAATACCAAACTTCTTCAAATCTTGCGGAATCATTCCTGCACCATTGTCAAAAATAGTAAACTCGTATACACGAACCTTCTCACGATGAGCATCCGAAAGAAAAGTAGGAGTTTCCACTTCCCTAAGCCAAATAATAACTACAGGCTCCTTTCTATCTATCAACATTTTAACAGGTTCAATAAACTCCTCAACATGTTCAATAACTTCTTTAGCAGTCTTAAACTCTTTCAAATTATTTCCTTTATACTTCCCAATCATTTCCTTAGCTTTTCCAACTATTTCATTCACAACATCCTCGGTAATCTTATTACTAAGGTCATAGGCCTCAGGAAATTTCCAATAAAAACTTTCAATAGCATCAAGAGCATTATCCAAAAACTCAGCAACATATTGCATATGTTTATTAAAACCAAATTCAAATCCCACTAACTGTGTACGTTTCCTCATAAATTCCGCAATCGTACTTTGCTTAATTTCACCTACAAATTTTTCTTGCTCCACGTCGCAACCCTCACTAAACTATTAACACCGAAATAAGATAAACTTGTCTAAACAACAAAACACAACAAATTAAATTCTGGTATTAAAATACCAGATATGCCGCGAAGCAACTATCTTAAAGTTGCAAAATATATTATAATGAAACCTAAAAAGTTTTCTATTCCCCATTTCAAACTAAATAGATACCTACACCAACAAAATCCTGATTCCAATCGTTTCAATTCTACAATACTTTATTTCTCCACAAAGATGCCCAATACATATACCCTAAACCCTAAATAAGCACAGAACAACACAACATCCACAGAATCCAAAAAACCTCTAATCACCTCAGAATACAAAAAACCTAAAAAACGCATCAAAACATAAAATTAAAATACCCAACCAACAAACTTAAAATAAAATAACACTAAAAACGTGCCGCCGTAGCTCAGATGGTAGAGGAAACCCGCTGAAAGCGCCGGATGTGGCTTAAAACCACAGGCGAAGCTGTTAACAAAAGGTAGAAACCCGGCGGTCCCCGGTTCGAGTCCGGGCGGCGGCGCCACATACTTGCCTTTCACTCTAAACGCAAAATTAAAGAACCATCTGTAAAATACTGAGAAAAGTAAACTTTTAATCATCAACATTATATTAAAATAGTAGAAGTAAAAGTTATCAATAAGTGGGCCCGTAGCTCAGCCCGGTTAGGCAGCACAAACCACGGAAAGAGCGACAGGCTCATAATCCTCGAGAGGAGAAACCTGTTGGTCGTGGGTTCAAATCCCACCGGGCCCACCATATCAATTTTGTTTTTTAACTATTTCTATTATAATTTCTTTTTGTTAAAATTCCTGATCATTCTTTTTCAGGCTCGGTTCAAAAGAAAATACGTCAATGTATTATTTATGTTATGAAATCAGAGAATTTCTTAAGCACATTTTTAGACGGTTTTGCATCTATAACAGAGTGAAGCATTATCGATATCTTCATTATTTTTAATTGCTGTAATAATTAACAATGTGGAATAGCTTTTTGATTGGTTTGAAGTTAATTTGTGAGCAAAGTTGAAAAAAATTCTTAACAACCTGTAGGTGTGTTGTTAATGTCCGATATAAGGGGTGAGATAGAGGTTTTTCTTAGAAAATTTGGTGTGTTCAAAGTTGGTATTGCTGACCCTACGCTTGGGTTCAAAATGGCTAAGAGTGGGTGCCATCCAAAGGATGTTATGAAGAATTGTAATTCGGTGATTGTTTTTGCCTTCCACGCCGGTTTAGATTATTATACCACTTTAAGTTATTATCAGATGCCGAACGTTGAATCTCGAGTGCTTAGCATTTATAGTGATTGGGTTTCTATGCAGCTTATCCACTTCCTGGAAGATCTGGGCTACAACGCCATTTACCCTCATGGTTATGCCGATGAAAAAATGAGAATTGCACGCCTATCATTTAAATTAGCAGCCTATGAGGCAGGAATAGGCGTATTTGGAAGACCAAGCATTTTAATAACACCCGAATACGGACCAAGGGTAAACCTTAGAGTGATTCTTACAAACGCTTCCATACGACCCGATAAACCTTTAACAAACTTCAATCCTTGCCAAAAATGCGATGTATGTGTTAAACTTTGCCCAGTAAACGCCATTGACGATAAACTGCCACCACCTACAGGATTCGATAGAAATCGTTGCCTTCAATTCGTCTATAAAATTCGAGAAAAAACCAATAGGAAGATAATGTTTTGCGGATACTGCTATAACTATTGTCCAGCAGGAGAAATATCAAAGAAAACATTCCACTTGAGTAAATTAAGAACTCTACTTGATTTAAGCGAAAAAGAAAGAGAAAAACTACTACAAATGCTAAATATAAACAAAAAATAAAATTAAACAATTCCTCCCGCAAAATAGGAAAAGACGAGTCTTACAGAGACCAGTTTATTCAACTTCTTCTTAAAGCTTGTTAATATCCTAAAGTTTGGGTTTAAACTTATCTTCTACGACGCATTTGACTAAGAAGCTTCTATATAGGCAATTATTAAAGGTTGTTTTCATAAGCTTCGGTTAGAGCTGAACATGCCCCACATCTTACACATCCTGCAAGATTTTTACGCGGGTCAATTCCATAATCTCTAAGAATTTGTGCAACCTCCCGATAAATATAAGTTAATTTTTCTGGCGAGGGAGGAGACCTATTTTCAAAAGGAGTTCCAATAATTGGACGCAAAGGCACAATATAAGGAATCACACCTATCTCCGCCGCTTTCTCAGAACCTTTCAAAACACTTTCAACGCCTTCTCCTAATCCAACAATAACGTACGTACTAACTTGACATTCTCCAAAAAGTTCTACGCACCTTGCCCAAGTCTCATAAAATTTCTCCATTCCAATACGTCCCTTCCCCGGACAAACCTCACGAAATATTTTCTTGTCAAAGGTCTCTATATGAACACCCACCGTATCCGCCCCAGCATCAGCAAGTTCTTCTATATACCTCAAGTCATTTGGCGGCTCTAATTGAACGTGAATTGGAATCTCGTAATGATTCTTTACCTCCCGAACAATCTCTGCAAGTAAATTTGCACCTTTATCCGGAGTTCCAGGAGTACCAGTAGTCAAAGTAATATGTTTACAAACCCCTTCTCCAACTGCTGCATCAACAACCTCTCTAAATTCCCTCGCCTTCTTAAGAAGAATAGTTTTTCCATACTTTAACGAAAGTTCTATTCCACAAAACTTACAGCCCAAACCCTTACTCCAATAAATACATTTTTGAAAAACCGTGGTAGCTAAGCAATCAGTACCATGTAAAAGAGCTACCTTCCACATAGGTGTCCCATTAGAAGTACATTTTCTATAAAACTGAGGATAAGGAACTAAACCCACCTCAGAAACCTTTTCTCCATCTTCCTTAATCACATAAAATTTTTCATCTCTTTCTACCAGAACATAGGGAGACTTTTCAACAAACCTACCCCACATCGCCGCATTAACACAACGCCCAGACGGAAGAATAATATATCTTCCTCCAGCCGGACCAGCTCCCCCCTTTCTTCCCCTATCAATATTAACTCCAAGCTTAATACCCCTACAAAGCAAAGCAACCTTAAGTTCACCAAAACTCTCCATTATTCATCACGACCCACAATTTTCTCATAAAGATGCACAAGCATCCCAGGTATCTGCTCATACTCTTTTATCTTTCGAAAACCATACTTTTTAACAATCTTCACACTAGCTATCTGTGTGGGCAAAATATTAACCCGAACACTAACACAACCCCTTTCCCTAGCAAACCTCAATATATGCTCATACATAGCCTTCGCAAGTCCTCGCCCCCTATAATCAGGATGAATAGAAAGATGCTCTCCCAAACAAATATCACCCTCAATCTTCGCCTTATACACAGCTACCAACTTTCTATCAAGCCTAATACCAAAATAACAATAACCCTCCAACATTTCCCTTATAATCTCCTCACTAGAAAGACATCTCCTCCGACGCCACTCCGCTGGATACTCCTCAGCAAAAGGCCAAACCAAGCGAAACAACAACTCTATCTCAGAAGCATCCTCTACACCCAACTTTTCAACGACATACCTTTGTATGTCAATAAACTTCCTAACATCCCTCATTTCAAACGCCCGAAACCAATAAATAAACCAACAAGCTCCCTAAACCATACCTAAAACATAATCCTAACTCTATAAAAGAAACAAAAATAAATGTAAACCTTTCGCACAAACAAGCAACAACCACCAAAATCACAAAAACAAGTAAAAATAATAGAAGAACAGAAAAGAAGTGGTGCCGCCGCCCGGATTTGAACCGGGGACATCCGGATCTTCAGTCCGGCGCTTTTGGGTTTTTTGTTGTTTTTGTTCTTTCTCCCAGACTGAGCTACGGCGGCTTAGTGTTCATTTATAGTGTTGAGGTGTTTTGTCCTAAAAAGTTTACTCTTGTTGGGTTGTATTTGTTGGTGTTATTTTTCTTTTATTTTTGGTTCTTTTACCTTTAGGATTATTATTGCTAGGGATATTAGGTTTAGGATGAGGAGTGTTATAAATGGTGTTATTTTGTTGAGGTATTGATAGGTGTATCCTCCATAGATGTTTCCTGGTACCATTGCTAGGAAGGATGACATTAGAGATATAGCTGCCATGGTTCTTCCTCTAAGTTCGCGCGGTATTAGGTCTGCTTGTAGGGCTGATATTGCTACACCTAGTATTCCTAATGATAGTGCAAATAGGGCGAAGTTCATGACGAGTATGTGATATTTTTGGAGTATTATTGTACTTGTTGGTAGAGTTATTGTTATTGTTGTGAACATTGGTGTTAATAGGTAGATTATAGTTGCTGTGGCGAAGAGTGTATGTGATAGGGCCCAAGATTTTTTTCTTCCAATTTTATCTACGATGAATCCTGCAGGGAATAATGCTAAGGGGTAAGTAAAAATGGAGGTGAAGTATAAAATTGCCCATTGTTGGTTGGTTATTCCTATTTCATCTGTTGTGTAGAATATCCAGTATTGTGAACATGCTGCGTAGCTAAAGGTAAAAATGATATATGCGATGATTAGCCAGACTAAGCTTTTTTTCATGGATTTTATTGCATGTTTATAGGATGTTAAAGTGTCTTTAAGGAATTCTTTTAATCCTTCTGTTGTTTTCTTGTTTTTGGTTTGTAATGTTTCTTTGAGGAAGAAACTCCTTAGTATAGCTGCTATTATTGCGCATGTGGATGCGATGAGGAATGCTATTTTTACTCCCTGAATTAGTCCGTGTTGTGTTATTAGAATTCCTGCAACTAGGGCTGAAGGGGCTGCTGCTAGATATGTTATTAGATATGTTAGGGAGTACCCTTTTCCACGTTTTTCTGGTGGTATGCTGTCAGCTATCATTGCTTGGAGCGCGGGGATATAAATAGATGTTAATGCCAGCGTTGATTCGGCTACTATTAGCCATTGCCAAGTTGGCGCTGCTGCATACAATAAGTATGAGAGAGCTACAAAAAACGTGAATGTCGCTATTATGTTTTTCCTTCCATAGCGGTCGGCTACATATCCTCCTATTATTGCTACTATTGCGTATATTGCTGTGTAAAGTGCTTGAAGTAAACCTGGGACAATTTCCGGGGCCCCAAGTCCCACGACGTATTTCGGATAATATGTGCCTGTAGTTCCTCTCGCAAACTCTATGAATGCCCATGTAACTATTATTATCAGCAGGTTCCCCCTTAGTAAGGAGAAATATTCGCGAAGTTCTTTTAGTTTTCCTTCCCCCAAAACGGTCACCGTAAGGAACTATACATGATGTAAGGTATTCGGTTTTGTAAGGGGTTTACATATATTTTGCTGGTGAGAGACAAATAAATAAATTATTATATTTTTATTTTATTGTTTTTTCGCTTGTATATGGTATGGTGATCTTTTTGTTGGATCGTATCTTGGAGGTTAATGTAGTTAAAAAAGATTGGAGGAAGGTTGATCTTAGGTTTGCCTTTGTTTATCCAAATGTTTATAGGGTTGGTATGTCTTCTTTCACTACTCAGCTTTTGTATTTTCTTTTGAATTCTAGAGAGGATGTTGCTTGTGAGCGGTGTTTTTTACCTTATCAGAGGAATGTTTCTCCAATTTCTTTAGAATCTGGACGTGGTTTAAGAGATTTTGATGTTATTGGTTTTACTTTGCAGTTTGAAACTGACTATGTTAATGTTGTTGATATACTTCGTAGATCTGGTATTCCCTTGTACACTAAAGACCGTTCTGAGAGAGATCCTTTGATTATTGCTGGGGGACCGTGTGCTTGGGAGAATCCTGAACCAGTAAGTGATTTTTTTGATCTTTTCATTATTGGGGATGCTGAAGCTGTGTTAGATAAGTTTATCGATGTTTTTTTGGAGGTTAAGAAGCCTAGGGAAAATTTAGAGGTTTTTGCTGAGATTGAAGGTATATATGTTCCGTCGTTGGGTAAACATTATGTAAAGCGTGCTTGGATTAGGAAACTTGATGATTGTCCTCATCCAATTGCTGAAGTAATTCCTCAAGTTGATGAAAATAGTTCTTTTGCTCCAGTTTTTGGCAAGTCTTTTCTTCTTGAAGCTACCCGCGGTTGTAGTCGTGGTTGCAGTTTTTGTCTTATAGGTTTTCAAAATAGACCCATGAGAGCTAGAAGCTTTGAATTTTTAAGGAAGTTGATTGATGAGGGACCGAAGTTCTCTGGGGTTAATAAGGTTTCTTTGATAGGTTCTGCTGTTGCTGATCATCCTAATTTTGAAGATTTGTGTTGGTATGTTGTTGATAGTGGTTTTGAGCTTTCTGTTCCATCTCTTCGTATTGATGGTTTTTCTGAGTCTATTGCTGAAACCTTGATTAAGGGTGGGCAGAAAACAGTTACTTTTGCTCCTGAAGCAGGGACTTTTAGACTTAGACAAATCGTAAATAAACCCTTTACTGATGAACAGATTTTATCTGCTATTAGTATCGCTAAGGAGTGCGGTATTAAGCACGTGAAATTATATTTTATTGTTGGTTTACCGAATGAGACGGAAGAAGATTTGAAGAGTATTACAGATTTAATTCGTAAAATTATAGAATTAGGTTATTCTGCTAGGGATCTTCATGTGAGTATTACTCCATTTATTCCAAAGCCACATACACCTTTTCAATGGGTGGCTCAACTTCCTTTGAAAGAAATTAGAAGGCGTTTAAACTTTTTAGTGAGTGATTTGAGAAAGCTTGGTTTAAATTACATCGATTATCTTGATCCTAGGTGGGCTAAGATTCAAGCAGCATTATCTCTGGGAGACAGAAGACTTGGAAAACTAATTGAATATGTTGCTGAGCATGGAAATAATTTAGGTACATGGAGGAGGGCTCAGAAAATATTTAACATTGATTTAACACGATATGTTGATGAAGCTAGAAGTTTAGATAAAGAGTTACCTTGGTCCCATATTGATGTAGGTGTATAAGTAAAAACTTCCTAATTAGAGCGTATAAAGGAAGTTTGAGGTAAAAGTAAAAAATTATTACAATTTTCTTCTTGTTTCGAGTTATTTAGTTTTGAGTTCTAGATACTTTTAAATATCGCTTTTTAAACTACCTTCTATATAGGGGTTAAATTTGACTACAACTAAACGAAGAAAAAGAGAAGCAACAAGAAGGAAAATATCTAAAATGGTAGATGACTTCATAGAGAAACAAATCATAAAAATGCAGAAAGCTATAAGAGGGGAGGAAGAAAATCAAAGTTTAGATGAAGAGGAAATAGAGGATTTTCAATCTTTGTCGTTCGATAAAGAAGTATTTAAAGAACTTTTTCCTCATTTAGCTGAAGAATTAGAAACTAATACATTTAGTGTTGAAATTCACGGAGTAAGAGGGAAAGTAACTGATGAAACTGTGGTTGATGAACTAAGACATCCTGATGTAATTAGTTTTATACGACGTGCTGAGACTGAAGAACAAGCATTAGAAGTTATTGATTACATGGAAAGAAAAGGCGAAATATCAAAGGAATATGCAGATAAGCTTAGAAAGCAGCTTAAGGATAAAGGTCTTCGGAGTTTTGGACCCAAAAAGGAACCTGGTTATTATTTCAAGCGATATTATAAAAAATCTCGCCAAGAGACGGTGTAAACATTTTTTTCACTAAATTTTAATATATAGGTTTAATGTTAAGTGTTTCAGGTGTTGAGGTTGCTTATAGGTCTTTTAGGTAAGCCTTCATCAGGTAAAACTACGTTTTTAAATGCAGCTTGTTTAACTTCATATAAAACTGCTGATTATCCCTTTACAACAATTGAAGCACAACCAGGTACTGCTTATGTTAGAGTTAAATGTGTTTGTAAGGAACTTAGTGTTACAGATAATCCTCGTAACAGTTTTTGTATAGACGGCATTAGATATGTTCCAATAAACATGTTAGATGTTGCAGGTCTTGTTCCAGATGCTTGGCGAGGCAGAGGCCTCGGAAATAAATTTCTAGACGATTTACGTAGAGCAGATGCTCTCATACATGTTGTCGATGCCAGTGGAACTATAGATGCGGAAGGACGTCAAGTGGAACCCGGAAGCTGGGACCCTCTCGAAGACGTGAGGTTTCTTGAAAGAGAAGTTGCAATGTGGCTTACTCAAATAATTATGAGGGACTGGCGGAGATTAACCGGTCGCGTAAGAGCCGAGAAAATCTCTTTTGCTGAATTAATGAGTGAAAGACTTTCAGGACTCAAAATAACTAAAGAACACGTATTACAAGCCCTTAAAAACACGGATCTGGAAACTAAAACTCCAGATAGATGGAGCGAAGATGAAATCTATAATTTCGCTTTAGAACTCAGAAGAGTCTCAAAACCCATGATTATTGCAGCAAATAAAGTTGATTTGCCTACTGCTCAGAAAAATGTTGAAAGACTTCAACGAGAACTAAAGGATGAATATATAGTTATTCCATGTTGTGCAGCAGGTGAATATGCACTTCGCCAACTTGCTGAAAGAGGAATAATAAAATATAGACCCGGAGACCCGGATTTTGAAATTTTAAAACCTGAGAAGTTAACAAACAAAGCAAAAGAAAAACTCGAAAAATTAAGAGAAGAGGTTCTACACAAGTATGGGTCGACTGGTGTTCAGCAAGTGCTTGATGAAGCTGTTTTCGGGCTTTTAAAAATGATACCAGTTTTTCCTGTAGAAGATGCCACAAAATACACGGATCATGAAGGAAACGTTCTGCCAGATGTTTTTCTTTTACCCGAAGGATCTACGCCTCGAGACCTTGCCTATAAAATACATACAGAACTTGGGGAAACCTTTATTTACGCAGTAGATGCAAGAACTGGAATAAGATTAGGAGAAGACTATAAACTTAAAAATAGAGACATAATAAAGATTGTTGCAGCAGCTAGGCGGCGATAAACTATTCATGCGTGAAGTTTTTAAGATCAACACAGTTTCCTTACTTGTCCTTGCTTAAATGGGGTGATTGAATGAAAAAAGTCTTGGTGGCCGATCCAATTCATCCAGATGGCATAAAAATGCTTAGAGATGCAGGCTTCGAAATTGTGGAAGAACCTGATATAAGTTATGAAGAGTTAAAAGAAAAAATAAAGGAATTTAACGTTTTAATTGTGAGAAGTAGAACTAAAGTTACTCGAGAAATTATCGAAGTAGCTGAAAAATTATCTATAATTGCAAGGGCTGGTGTAGGTTTAGATAACATTGATGTTAAAGCAGCACAAGAGAAGAACATTACTGTAGTAAATGCACCAGAAGCTCCAACACATTCTGTAGCCGAACTTGTAATAGGACTTATGATAGCAGCTTCAAGGGGAATTTCAAGAGGTGATGCAGCGTTAAAAGAAGGAAAGTGGATAAAAAAGGAACTTTTAGGCAAGGAATTAAACGGTAAAATTCTTGGAATAATCGGTTTTGGTAGAATAGGGCAAGAAATAGCCAAACTTGCACTTGCATTTAACATGAAGGTTCTAGCATATGATGTGATTGAAAAATTAGCTAAAAAGGCAGAAGAATTGGGAGTAGAGTTTGTAGGCACAACGAGAGAAGCCTTAAATAAACTTCTTAAAGAATCAGACGTTATAACTTTACATGTTCCTCTTTTACCAGCAACTCGTCATATGATCGGTAAGGAAGAATTATCTATGATGAAAAAGAATGCATTACTCATAAATACATCAAGAGGCGGAATAATAGATGAAGAAGCGCTTTACGAAGCATTAAGACAAGGAAAAATTGCAGCTGCAGCTCTAGACGTATTTGAAAATGAACCACCAAATGGAATATCCCTAAAACTTGCACAACTACCAAATGTAGTCGCAACTCCTCACATCGGAGCATCAACCGAAGAAGCTCAAAGAAGGGCTGCAACGATAATAGCACAAAAAATAATTAACCACTTTTCATCTAAAGAAGAACAATATTCAAATTAAGAAGACTTAAAAGATAATTTATGTAGTAAACTTTAAGTTTAATAGTGTTTGTGCAACTTATCGAAACCTTTAATTAAGATTTTGTATTTGCTAGTGCGACGGTGGCGGGAGTTTCCCACAGGGATGTACCCGTAGTTAAATGGGTGAACCGTAATCAACGACGGAGGTAAAAAATTGGCGAAAGGAATGTATCATTACATTAGAGAGGCATGGAAAAAACCTGACGAATCATATGTAGATGAACTTCTACGTGAAAGACTTCAAAAATGGAGAAGAGAACCAACAGTAGTTAGAATAGAGAAACCTACACGCATAGATAGAGCTAGAGCTCTAGGGTATAAAGCTAAGCAAGGTTTCGTTGTAGTTAGAGTTAAAGTTAGGCGAGGTTCCCTACGAAAATCTAGACCTAGAATGGGTAGAAAACCTAAGAAAATGGGTACAGTAAAGATTACACCAGGGAAAAACTTACAGTGGATCGCTGAAGAACGTGCAGCCAGAAAATTTCCAAACCTAGAAGTTCTAAACAGCTACTGGGTAGGAGAAGACGGGAAACATAAATGGTTCGAAGTTATAATGGTTGACCCCCATCACCCAGCCGTTAAAAACGACCCAGATGTCAATTGGATCTGTAACAGAGAACAAAGAGGAAGAGTTTTTAGAGGACTAACAGGGGCAGGCAAAAAAGCAAGAGGACTTAGAGGAAAAGGCAAAGGAAGAGAAAAAGTTAGGCCAAGTCTTAGGGCTAATGAAAGAAGAGGAAAGTAATCTTAAAAGCCTTTAAGCTTCAGTCAATACAACTACTTTTATATCTTACGCGTAAAGTTACTTTAGGAAAGAGAAAAGTAGCAATTAATATACTCGATTTTATTAGGTGATTTCGATGAGCGCCATTAGAATTGTGTCTGTAGAAATTGAAACCTTTGCTCATGCAACTGAGGATCCCGAAAAAGTTCTTAAAAGCCTTAAATTTATTTTACCAGAAGAAATTCATGACGAAGTTAATATAAAACGGGGAGAACTTAAAGGTCATTATAAAAATCCAATAATATTTTTTCGAACATCCATAAGGAAAAAACGTTTAGTTGAGAAAGTAATTTTGCATCTAATAAATCTTTTATCCGAAAAAGAGAAAAAACGAATAAAATCGTCTTTTGAAAAGAGATTAGATCCTTCGGGAAACTTATATTTACGCTTCGATAAACAGAAGGCTTACTTAGGTGAAGCAGCTTTGACAGAAGGTGGAGATGCAATACGTGTTAAAATAGCTTTCAGTTCCCACCCTTTGGAGTTAAATAAAATTTTAGATTTCTGCGAAAAGATCAAACTGGTGGCATGATAGTGAAAAAATACGTAGACATGTATGTAAACCAAACGGTTTTTCAACCCAAAGAACAAATAGACAAAATTTTAGAAATTATATCAGAACTAGGATTCTCAGTTATTTGCGTCTCTCTCGACGTTAAAGATAGACGCTACATTTTTGAAGAAATAAAGAAAAAGGCAGAAAATTTCAACTTAGAATTGTATCGAAGAATAGATCTTTCACCTAAAAACGTTGAAGATTTGAAGAACAAATTACGTCAATTTCGTAGAAAATGCGAAATTTTATCAGTTAAGTGTGTAGAAAAAAAGATATGTACATGGGCAGCTCGAGACCGAAGAGTTGACATATTAAACTTTCCATCTTTTGAATATTTGAAAAATTTTACCGAATCAACAGCAAATTTAGCTGTTGAAGGAGAAACAGCTATTGAAATATGGTTTAAACAATTTCTAGGTGTAAGAGGAATAAAGAGAGCTAGGCTTATTGCTGAGACAAGAAGAGTTGCAAAAATAGCTTTGGAAAAGGGAGTTAAGATAGTAATAGATAGTGGTGCAGGAAATATATTTGAAATGCGTGCTCCTCGAGAACTAGGTGCGTTGGGATATCTACTAGATATTCCTGAGAAGCACATGGAGCTAGCGATTTCAGAAACCCCTCTTAACATTATTAAGACAAATTTATGTAAATTGTCTCCGAATTTTGTTCTTCCAGGTGTTGAGATAGTTGATATGGAGGAAGAAAATTGGTTAAAAAAGAAAGAAACAGATACATAGTCTTTAAACTGTATTCTAGTAATGATATCTCTAAAGAGAATTTAATTAAAGACATGTGGAGGAACTTGCTAACAATTTACGGCGAATATGGGGCAAGTAAAACAAATTTTTGGTTAATTGAATATGATGAGGAGACAAAAAAAGGCATAGTAAGATGCACGCATACAACAGTTAATATGATGCGCACGGTTTTAGCTCTTACAACTAAGATAGCAGAAGCTCCAGTCATCGTAAAAATTTTAGGAGTCTCTGGTACAATAAAAACCGCAAAAGAAAAATTTTATTAAATTTCAATAATGAACCATTATAGCTTAATGGTTAAAGAGAAATTAAAAACAGCTCAGAATTTACTTAATTTTGAAATAAAGAATTATTAGTCATACCAAAAACCTTAAAGCCACATAAAATATCTAAGTTTTGGAGATGATGACGCCGTCCCAGACAGAGTTGCTGCAATGATGAGCTCGCGACGATCGTGATCCACTATATTCTAATTCAAATTCAGAGCAATAACTCATTCTTCTACGATTTCTACAGGTTGTATTTTTCCCTCAAACAGCTGCCAAGCTGAAACTTCATAATGTTCTTTATTTCTTATTCCAATTATTAGCCATACGATTGGATTTAATTTCATATATTCAATATCTATCGCTGATGGTTGGGAAGACGATGGATGTGAATGAAATATTCCGATAATCTCTTCTCCTCTTTTTTCTGCTTCCATATAAGTTTCATAAAGAGTTAGAGGATCTATTGTAAAAAGAATAGGAGATTCGGATACATTGGGTGTAAACTTTATTTTTTTAACTATTGCTGTCTTATTTTCAATTTTTCCGATTAATAATCCACAAATTTCTATACCTAAGTTTTTTATAGATTCTTCAATTATCTTTCTCAAATCTTTCTTAGAAATCTTTATTTTCTCGATTATTTGCATAATTTTTACTCCTGAAGAAGGTCTTTAAGAATCAAGTAAGTTTCTATATTCCTTGTTTCTCCCAAAATTTCCAATTTTTCCTCTAAAAATTTGCTTAAAGCATTTAAATCTTCAACATTAATTTTCAGTAAAATAACTGTTCGACCTGCTAGAAAATATGCTTCAGAAACCTCTTCCATTTCTCTTAGTTTTTCAACTAATTTACTGGTTTCTTTAACATCCACTGGTATGCTGACAAAGGCTTGAATACTTTTCCCGATTTTGGCAGGATCTATCACAACCGTAAATCTTCTTATCACTCCCTCCTTGATTAGTTTTCTAACTCGTCTTCTAACCGTAACTTCGGTTCTCCCGATTTCTTCGGCAATTTTTCGATAACTTATTCTTCCATCCTTTTTTAGCAGTTCTATAATCTTTTTGTCTATTTTATCTATCTTTACCAACCCTCTCACCAATACAACTTTATAATATGAACTCACAAAGGTTCCTATGTAACAATTATGTGATAAGCGAAAAATTAATTTTGCATCTTAATAGGTTTGTCATACATCAATTTATTTGGATAGGTGTTAGGGATGAGTCGTAGAGGTCTTGTATATAGTAGTGAAAGAAGTGAGCTTTTAAGAACATTAATTATCTCGATAGTTTTAGTTGTAGTGTTTCTAGCCTTTATATTTGGGTTTTGGGGTGAAATATACCCATTTAGTGATGTTGCGGAGTTTATCTCTAATATAAACCCCATCTTGCTAGATGCATCAGAGGTTATATTACTCATACTGACATATGCATTTTCTTTAATCTTCGTAGCGATGATAAGGGAGTGGACAAGAGAGGTTGCAGGGTGGGTAGAGGTGATTGGATTAGGAATTATAGTAGTAACTTTGGCGGGGGTCTTGTTTTCATGGATACACGCGCTAACTACGTTTGCAGGGTGTGCATTGTTTGTAACTTATTTGTATTTCATTCAAAAAGAGGAATAACATAAAATTTATAACCTTCAGAATGTAAATCGGTTAAGCTATTAATCAATCTCTTATATCAAGTTTTAACCTAAGTCAATAACTTTTTACTTTCTTAAGATCAACATTATATGGGGGACAAATTCATGTTCACACCCGGGTTTGGCTATGATCGTGCTATAACTATATTCAGTCCTGACGGCAGATTATTCCAAGTTGAATACGCTTTGGAAGCTGTAAAACGCGGCACAACAGCTGTTGGCGTAAGATGCCCTGAAGGAGTAGTTCTAGCTGTAGAGAAGAGAGTAGTACCATTACAAGAGTCCGTTGAAAAAATTTATATCATCGATGACCATATTGGAACCGCAATTGCTGGATTAACTTCAGATGCCAGAATTTTGGTAGCTGAGGCTAGACTTCAAGCACAAATTAATAAATTAAATTATGATACTCCAATATCTGTTGAAATTTTAACTAAAAGAATTGGGGATTTAAAGCAGTTATATACTCAACATGCTGGAGTAAGACCCTTTGGAGTATCGCTTTTAATCGCAGGTGTAGATGACTATGGTTCACATCTATTTGTCACAGATCCTTCTGGGACATATTGGGGTTATAAGGCAACAGCAATCGGGGCAGGAGCTTCTTCAGCCATGGAAATACTTGAAAAAGAATATCGTGATGATTTAGACATAAATTCAGCTATTTTATTGGCGTTAAAGTCTTTAAAAAATGCAATGGGAAGTGAATTTGATTCTAAAAAAGTAGAGGTTGCCGTAGCCCTTATGAAAACCAAAAAGTTCGAAAAACTTCCAGCAGAGGAAGTTGAAAATTTCATTCAAAAACTTAAGGAATAAGGATGGTGTATCCTTGAGCGATATTAGAGGTGAGAAATGGGTTAGACTTGAAAAGGCTGTCATTGCAAGACTTGAAACTCACGGAACACGGTTTGAAGTTGTTGTTGACCCTGATAAAGCATGGGAGTTCAAACAAGGTAAAGATGTGGATATCAGGGAAATATTAAAGGGCTACATGGTTTTTGAAGATTTAAAACATGGGAAAAAGGCATCTGAAGAAAAGCTGATTGAAGCTTTCGGGACAGATGATATATTTGAAGTTGCAAAGATTATTATTAAGAAGGGACAGCTTCAGCTAACTGCTGAGCAACGTAGAAAAATGATTGAGGAGAAAAAGAAACGAATAATCGACCTTATTTCAAAGTACTGTATCAATCCTCAAACAGGGCTTCCACACCCTCCTGCAAGAATTGAAAAGGCTTTAGAAGAAGCTAAGGCTGCAATAGATCCATTTAAAGATCCTGAAACCCAACTCAAGGATATTGTCAAAGCATTGCAGCCAATTATACCTATTAGAATGGAAATGGTGACTCTTAAAATTAGGGTCCCAGCTGTGTTTACAGGAAAAGTTTATGGCTTGATATTGAGTGCTGGCAACCTACTTGAGGAAAAATGGTTGTCAGACGGGTCACTTGAAGCTCAGGTAGAGCTTCCAGCAGGAGTAAAAGTAGATTTTCTAGAAAAATTGAATAAAATTACAAAAGGCCAAACGAGAGTTGAAGTCGTTAAAAGTCCTGGTGGGTGATAAAATGCCAATATATTTTCAAAGTAAAGATATAGTTTTGCCCGGAGATCTCTTAGCTGAGGGAGATTATAAAGCAGGTACGGGCACATTTAAAGAGGATTCAAAAATATATTCCGCAGTTATTGGATTATTTGAAATTCGAGGGAAAATACTTCGAGTAATCTCTCTTGAGGGTACCTATATTCCAAGACCTAATGATGTTGTAATTGGGAAAATTGTTGACGTATCGGCGACAAATTGGAAGGTAGAAATAAGAGCGCCATATCTCGCAAATCTACCCGCTGCAAATTACTTTGATAAACCAATAGATCCCTTAAAAAGCGACATTAGACGTTATTTAAATGTAGGTGATATAATTGTAGCAAAGGTAGTATCATTTAATAGAGCTCAAGACCCTCTTTTAACTACAAAAGAAAGGGGTCTTGGAAAACTTAGAGGTGGGAGAATAATAGAAATGTCACCTACAAAAATCCCGAGGCTCATTGGACGTAAAGGATCGATGGTAAATATGATCAAAGAAGAAACTGGGTGTAGAATAACAGTTGGTCAAAATGGAAGAGTATGGGTTTCATGTAAAACCCCTGAATATGAAGAATTAATTGAGAAAGTTATTAGAAAAATCGAACTAGAAGCACATACATCTGGACTTACAGATAGAGTAAGAGAACTTATAAGAAAAGAAAAGGAGAGGTTGAAAAAATGAAGTTCATTAAGCATGAAATACCTCAAAAATTAATTACTGAAGATGGTTTAAGGACGGATGGAAGAAGATTTCACGAGCTTAGACCAATAAAATTAGAAGTTGGTATCTTGAAAAGAGCTGATGGATCAGCCTATATAGAACAAGGCAGAAATAAAATAATGGTTGCTGTATATGGTCCAAGAGAACTACATCCGAGACATTTAGCTTTACCAGATAAAGCACTCTTAAGATGTTTTTATAGGATGGCTTCTTTCTCTGTAGAGGATAGAAAAAGTCCAGCTCCAAGCAGAAGAGAAATAGAATTATCAAAAGTTATTAGGGAAGCATTAGAGCCTGCTATATTCCTAGAAAGGTTCCCAAAAACTGCAATTGATGTTTTTATAGAAGTGCTTCAAGCAGACGGAGGAACACGATGCGCCAGCATAACATCTGCAGCCCTTGCCTTAGCTGATGCAGGAATACCCATGAGGGATCTTGTATCAGCTGTAGCGGTTGGAAAAGTTGATGGACATATAGTGTTGGACATAAACGATTTAGAAGATAAATATGGCGAAGGTGATATGCCGACCGCTATGATGCCTAGAAAGAAAGAAGTTACACTTATTCAACTTGACGGGCAATGGTCAATCGAAGAATTTAAACAAGGATTTGAACTTGCATTAAAAGGTTGTGAACAAATATATCAACTTCAAAGAGAAGCTCTAAAGAAGCGATATATTGAAATAAGAGAACAAGCAGCCAAGGAGATGGGTGAAAATGCAGAAAATACATAAAATAGCATCGGAGATAGAAAAAGATAGCATAATATCCCTTGCTGAAAAGGGCAAAAGATTAGATGGAAGAGGGCTAGAAGACTTCAGAGAGGTTACAATTGAAGCCGGAGTAATAGAAAAAGCAGAGGGATCTGCGTATGTAACCCTAGGTGATACAAAAATAATGGCTGGAGTCAAATTAGAAATCGGAGAACCATTTCCGGATACTCCTGACAAAGGGGTATTCACGGTTAATGCTGAATTCGTTCCACTTGCGTCACCAGTTTTCGAACCCGGACCACCTGATGAAGATGCTATTGAACTTGCTAGGGTAATTGATAGAGGTATAAGAGAAAGTGAAGCAATAGACCTAGAAAAATTATGTATAATTCCAGGAGAGAAGGTTTGGATCGCTTTTATAGACATATATATTCTTGATCATGCTGGAAATTTATTCGACGCCTCAACACTTGGCAGTATAACCGCCCTTTTAAATACAAAAATGCCTGAAGTAAAAGTGGAAAACGGAGAAGTAAAAATATTAGATAAACTGGTTTCATTCCCTATTAGAAAAATACCAGTATCAGTAACGTTTGCTAAAATAAACGATAAACTTGTTGTGGATCCATGTATTGAAGAAGAACATGTAATGAATGCTAGACTCACCATAACGATGGATGAAAACGATAATATTGTAGCGATGCAAAAAGGCGGGGCAGGAACATTAAAAACAGAAGATATATACAAAGCTATCGAAATAGCCAAAGTAAAAACCAAAGAACTCCGCGAGAAAATACCGAGAGGTGTTTCTAATGGGTAGAACAAAGAAAGTTGGAATAGCAGGAAGATTTGGCCCAAGATACGGGTCAACCATAAGAAAAAGGGTAAGAGAAATAGAAGAACGAATGAAACAACCACATAAATGTCCAAAATGTGGAACTAGGGCTGTTAAACGAATAAGCGTTGGAGTATGGCAATGTAGGAAATGCGACTTCACTTTCACTGGAGGAGCTTATGTACCAGTAACAGGAACAGGAAAAGCAGTAGCACGTGCCGCACAAAAGAAGTAGTAGCAAAATGTCAGTCCTTATAACCACATCACGTAGACCCACCAGAAGAACCCGTTCTCTTTGTAACGATTTAGCAAAAGTGATACCTGGCGCAATTAAAGTAAATAGAGGCAAAATGAGCATTAAAGACGTGGCCGCTAAAACTCTCGAACTAAACGCAAATGTAGCAATAATAGTAAGTGTGTACAGAGGGAACCCTGGGAAAATATGGTTTTTACATGTTACCGAAAACTCTTATCAATGGATTCCACCAGACATACTTCTTGCGGGTGTAAAACTACAAAGAGAATTTGGTCGAATCAAAATTCCAACACCCCATAAACTTGCCATAATGGTTTCCAAAGAGGCAGAGGAGGAACAGAAAAAACTAGCAGAAGCATTATCCAAAATACTTGAAAGCCCCCTAATATATGGTTCACCAAATCGAAAAAACAACTTAACGAAATACCAAACCAAAGGCTTCGATATCATACTTTATATCGATCATGATCCACAATTTAAAGCAGCTCTAAAATTTATACAAACTGAAAATACTAGGGAGATAGGACCGCGTATCCGTATTAAAAAGATGTTTTGGCAAATAAAAAGGGTGTTTGAAACTTGAAATACGTTTCAAACGAGGCAACTTTAGAAGTAGACTTTAAAGAAGAAAAGTATGCACAAATAGCTTTCCAAGTAATTTCGCAAGAAACTTGCAATTTAGTTAGCCCAAGAAGTAAAAGTTCATTAAAAATAGAAAACAGAAAAATAAAATTAGACGTTTGGGCAAAAGACCTTACGTCCTTAAGAGCTACCCTTAACTCATATTTAAAATGGATCCTTATAATAAAAAACATGTTCCAAATAATAGAAACAGAAAAAGACAAGGAGGAAGATAAATGACAGAAGAATTACCTCCACAATTGCAACACCAAATTTTACAACTACAACAAGTCCAACAACAACTTGAACTCCTTACCGTTAGACGAAGACAACTTGAAGGAGAACTAAAAGAAACAGAAAGAGCAATTACAGAATTAGAAAAACTAGAATCCGATACTACCGTATACAAGTTCATAGGAGCAATTCTGGCACAGGTAGATAAGAATAAACTTGTTGAGGAATTAAAAGACAAAAAAGAAACATTAGAAATGCAAATAAAAGTAGTACAAAGACAAGAAGAAAGAACAAGAAACCAGTTAAAAGAGCTTAGAAACAAAATTCAACAAGCCTTAGCCAAGCGAGGATCAAAAATTGCAGAATAAAAGACACCCTTACGACTTAACACCAGAAGAACTTGAAAAACTATGTGAAATAGCTGAGGATACCGCAAGAAAACACATATTTACAAAAGTATCTAAAAGCGATGTCATAAATTTCGCCACAATCGTAGATATAGAGACAAAAGAAGATCAACTAAATGTAGATGTACGTGTAGAACTTGATCTAATGCCATTTATCAGGTTTAACGCTGATACATTGGCAAATGAAGCTGCAGAAAAAGCAATTAAAGCCGTAGAAAAGAAACTGAGGGAACTAACCGGTGAAAACACAAGAACTAATAAAATTTCTTAATAGCCTTTCTCCAAGGAAAATAGCAATAATAGGACATAAAAATGCAGATCCCGATGCAATTTGCAGTATGTATGCTCTTTCATATTTTTTAAAAAATTTACATAAAGATGCTGAGATATCAATAATTGCTGAAAACGTCAATAAAGTTTCTGAAAAAATAATATCAGAACTAAACCTTACAGTAGAATCAACCCTTACTTTTAAACCTGAAATAATAATACTTGTTGACGCAAACAATTTAGTACAAATAGGAAAAATCAAAGAACACCTACCAAGTAACACGCCTATCATAGTTATAGATCACCATATATCTCATCCCGAAACAGACAAGATTTCACAATTTAAAATAATAGATGAAAAAGCAACATCAAGCTCAGAAATAATTTACAAAATTCTCAGGGACACAACTTTAAAAATAGAACCAAAGATCGCTTTAAGCCTACTAATAGGCATCCTATACGACACAAGAAGATTTACAATAATAAGCAATGAAACCTTTTCAATAGTACTAAACTTATTAAAAGCAGGCGCAAATTATGAAAAAGCCCTCGACTTACTGAGAACAACCATGGATAGATCAGAGAAATTAGCCAGACTAAAAGCTGCACAAAGAGCCACAATACACAAAATAGGAGACTGGATAATCGTAACATCCCACGTAAGCGCCTATGAAGCAAGCGCATGCAGAGCCTTTATAGATTTAGGAGCTGACGCAGCTTTCGTTGCAGCTGAAAAAGAAGACGAAATACGTATAAGTGCGAGAGCAACCCAAGAATTCTTTGAAAAAACTGGCATAAATTTAGCAAAGGTAATGGAGAAAGTTGGACATGTAATAGGCGGTGTAGGAGGAGGCCATCCAACAGCTGCAGGGGCCAACGGAACAAAAAACGCACAGGAAGGAATAAAAGAAGCCCTTAAAATATTAGAAAAAGAAATAGCTAAATTATCCTAGCTTCTTACTCGTTTTTGAGTAAAAATTTTAAAATTCTTTATATACTTTACATTTGTCGAAAATTTATGCGGGGAATGCTAGTGGTTCTCATTGAAATAAAGAATCTTTCTTTCACCTATGCTAATACAGAAGAACCAGCAATAAAAAACATAGATTTAACTATAAATGAGGGAGAGTTTGTACTTTTAACCGGACCAAGTGGATGTGGAAAAACAACATTATGCCGTTGTCTAAATGGTTTGATTCCACATTTCTATAATGGAGAAATGGAAGGCGACGTAATAATAGATGGCTTAAACACTAAAGAACACCCGGTCTATGAACTTGCTCAAAAAGTCGGTCTAGTTTTTCAAGACCCAGAAAATCAGCTAGTTTCTTTAAATGTAGAAAAGGAATTAGCTTTCGCACCAGAAAATCTCGGACTTCCAAGAGAAGAAATTAGAAAGAGAGTAGAAGAAACTCTTCAACTTTTAAAAATAGAACATCTCAGACATAAAGCACCATACGAGCTTTCAGGAGGCGAACAGCAAAGGGTTGCCATTGCTTCAGTTTTAACACTTAAACCTAAAATACTTGTCTTAGATGAACCAACCTCAAATTTAGATCCAAAAGGTGCAGAACAGGTTCTTAAAACGATTAAAAAATTAAATGAGGAATTAAATGTAACAATTATACTTATAGAACACCGATTAGATTTAATTTTACCCTATACTAGCAGAGTAGTTCTAATGGATAAAGGAGAAATAATACTAGATGCTCCGCCCTATGAAGCTTTTTGTTCAAGTATCCCGGAAGAAATAGGAGTTGATGTACCTGTTTCCATTAAATTATATAATGAACTTTTAAAAATAGGCATGAAATTCAATAAAGTTCCACTTTCCACAAAAGACGCAGCAGAACTACTAACGGAGGTCCTTAAATGATCGAAGTAGCCGATCTATGGTTCACTTATCCCGAGGGTACAATAGCTCTTAGAGGGGTATCGCTTAGAATCGGGGATGGAGAATCCATAGCCATAATGGGTGAAAACGGTGCAGGGAAAACGACATTAGTTAAACATTTTAACGGTCTCTTGAAGCCACAAAAGGGAACAGTCTTAATAGATGGAGTTGATACTAGAGAGGTATCAGTTGCAAAACTGGCTAAAAAAGTTGGGCTTGTTTTTCAAAATCCAGATCATCAACTTTTCTCCTCAACCGTTGAAGAAGAGGTAATGTTTGCCCTTAAAAATCTTGGATTTACAAGCGAAGAAATAAAAGAGAGAACGAATTGGGTATTAAAATTTCTAGATTTGGAAAAATATAGAGAAAGGTCGCCTTTATCTTTAAGCGGCGGGGAACGGAAAAGGGTAGCATTAGCTTCAGTTTTATGCGTCAAGCCTAAAATACTTGTCTTAGATGAACCAACTATTGGACAAGATGCAAAACAAAAAAGAAAACTAGGAGAACTTCTTAAAAAATATCAAGAAGAGGGAAATACTGTTATTGTAGTAACTCATGATGTTGAGTTTGCTTCAAAATACTTTAAAAGAATTGTAGTAATGGCAAAAGGCAAAGTGATTGCTGATGGACCACCAAACAAAGTGCTAACAAACCCAACTATATTAAACGAGTCTTCTCTTACTCCTCCACAAGTAGCTATTCTATCATATGAAATAGCAAAGAAAATTAACAACTTTCCTAAAGACATCGTTCTCTTCAATGACCTACTGCAAGAAGTTATTACGAGGGTTAAGAGGTGATTTTATGTCCTATACAATGTTTAGCGCATTTGAATTTAAACGAAAAGACACATATATTCACAATTTGGACCCGAGAACAAAGATGTTCATGACCCTCATATTTATGACCGTTGCCTTACTATTTACCAGCATAGTCCCTTTACTCATAACATTTATTGCTACTCTAATACCTGTTTTACTCGCAAAATCAGTAAAAGAATGGCTAAGTAGCTTAAAAGGAACCACAATGCTACTAGTTTTCATTTTAGTGATAAACAGCTTTGTAAGAGACCTCAACTTCGCTGTCGCTATGGTACTACGTTTAATAGTATTAATTACAGCATTCTCTGCATTTTTCCTAACAACTCATCCCGATGACTTAGCTCAAGCATTAATACAAATGAAGGTACCATTTGATTTCGCCTTTGCCCTATCAATGGCCACACGATACGTTCCAACATTAGCAAGAGAAGCACAAACAATAATGGATGCTCAAATGTCTAGAGGACTAGAACTCCAAAGAGGAGGCTTAACCCAGAAAATAAGAAATCTTATACCTCTTATAATACCGTTAATTGTAAATTCTGTGAGAAGAGCCATGTCGATTGCGGAAAGCCTTGAATCTAGAGCCTTTGGAGCAATAAAAAAGAGAACCTATCTTTACCAGCTAAAACTAACGAAAGGAGATTTTCTTTTCCTATGTTTCCTCATCATGTATTTTGTAACAATGATATATCTCAAGTTCTACTTCCCGTTCACTACTTGGATGGAATGGAAACTACCATTATAATCCTCCTAAATCAAAACTAGAAAGTTCACTGCATCTATAAATACTATTTTCTGTTTATTTTAATCTTTGCCATTATATGAAATAGAATCGGTTTAAAACCGGCGTTTTACACCGATATCTTTATTTTTTCAAATTATAATAAATAATAATAGAGATATTTGAATTCTTTCGACGTTATTAAGATAAAATCAAGGGGGGATGGATATGCCCACGCTTTCAACGGGATTCGTAAGAGCAGCTGTATATGCAGATAAAGTAAGAAGAGTTCTATTTGCAAGAGCAAAAGGCTTAGATCCACAAGAAATTGTAAGAGCAGCGGCAGAGTTCAACATGAAGATTTTTGACATAATGCAGGAACGTAAAGTAGATAAAAGCGACGTAGTTAGAATTAGATGCGACTTTAATATAAAAGATGGTAAAATTGAGTGGAACTGGGATTCTCTCGAACTTGAAGTGTATTCACGAGAAGAAAAACCACTACTCAGCGAAGCGATGGGAGAAGTTGAAGAAAGCAGAGAGGCTCTAAAGGAAATAGTAACCGAACTTAGCGGGCTATCAACCGAATTAATGAACATTGCGCAAAAAATTAACGAACTTATAAATAGAGTTAGAAGAGAACACATAGGAGAAGAAAGATAAGGACACGAGTAACTGAAATATCTGGACAATATACTTGTTGAATTTCCCCAAATTTTTATAAATCGATTACTATAACAAAATCAATCTCACTGGTAGTTCTTAGGATTTTAAGGAAGACATTTCTAGATTTTAAAATAATAAAAAGTTGTTGAAGTTTACACAGCACGAAGTAACACGCGTTAAAGTTCTAGTTCTAGAAAATAATTGACTAACACGTTTTTTATTCCAGTTTTTAAAAGTTCTTCCCTTATTGCTTCTTTAGATTTTTTCTCGCTTTTTAGCTTGCTTACAAGTTTACTAATAGTTTCCCTTATTTCCCAGGGATAAATGATCCATGCATCGGTTTCAACAACGAAATAATCAGGCTTGTAAGCAGACCACGGCTTCAAGTGTAAAGTAGCTACTTTTACATCTTTTGCACCGTGTTCCTTCACGTGTTCCACCGCGGCAATCAGACTGTGACCTGTATCCGCAACATCATCGCAAATTAAAACTCTCTTGTCTTTCACATCTACTATGAGAGGTTGAGTTATCTGAGGTTTCTCCCCTGTTTCCGCAATACCCTTGTAAAATTCTATTCTAATACTTGTGACATTGCTGTTATCCAGAAAATCTGAGAGTAATCTTGCAACTATCCAGCCACCCCTAGCAATACCGACAAGAATATCAGGATTAAATCCTGATTTCCAAATTTTTTCTGCAACTTTAAGAGTTAAATCATAGACTTCATCCCACCACAGAGCTAAGAACTTAACCAACCTCTACACCCCTACAAGTGAGTGCCAAGACTACCATCACTGTCTGTGGAAGTAAAGTATTTGAAAGTTTATCAACTTTTTTAATCCAGCTTCGCTGTAAATATCACCCATTCGGTAATTCGTAACTAAACTAATTTAATTTAAAAATCATATTAACAGCAAATGTTAAAATTATCGAGACATTTAAGTCTTAGGTGACATGCATGAGGCTAATTCAACTAAATAAAAACGATGTCTACAAAAATTATCGTTACATGAGTATTTCAGCTCTAACACAGATAAAACCAATAACCAAGGATGTACTCGAAAAAATCATGCTAATATCAGAAAAAGAAAACGTCGTCATTCAACTTTTTGATGCAAGAAAAATTGCAACTTGGAAACACGTATTCATCGCAACATTAAATGCGATCGCAGCATTTAAACAAAAACGTAACATAGCGTCCAGATTATCTTTAGAAATTTTACTCTATGCAACAGCACAGAGACAGATAAAAGATGCCATAAATATATTAGGAGTTTCTGAACAAACTAAAGAAGTAGCAATCTTAGTGTTAGGAGAAACCAAAGAAAAAGTAACCACCGTGTTTAAACAGGTAGTTAGTTTTCTTAATGGAAAAGAGGAAGAAAATTTACTCGAGATTTATAGTAAAGAAAAGTTTAACCAGCTATTAAATACTTTTAAAATAGACGAGGAAGAAATAAGCGCTGTTACAATGGAAGAAAATGAAGAGGAAGCGGTTGTTAAGTGTATCATAGATAGAATATCAATTTTCGCTGTAGAAAAGTAATCATCTTCCTCTAATTTTTGCTATAGATAATATATCATCAGGTTTTAAGACGGAAATACCTGTCCATTTCCCAACAATTTCAATATTAACAATCCAATCCGGGTTGCTCAAATTTACTTTTCTATCTATTTCTTTAGCGGCAGCTTCAATAATGTCAGTTCTACTCAAGGTGGTATATCTTTTCCGAACCTCTATTTTAAATGTTTCATCTTCTTTAATTTTAGCAGCCAGCCTGGTGGCAACTTCAGCTATCTTGTCTAACTGCGAAGGAACAACTTCTTCCAAAGGAACGTACCTTAAAGTATAGCGAAACTGCCATGGATCGCTCATAGCCATTTCTCTAAGTTTTTTAACGACTTCAAAAGCATTTAAAGATGTTTTCACAGCAATAAGCCCTGGAATACCAGTATTATCACATTCAACATTTTGATCTCCCAATTCACCCAGAAAATACCAAACTTCAGAGCATGCATCACTTTCTTGTCCCCTAGCACAAGAAACTAAAAGGTTATACTTTTTAACCACCATTATCGCCTCACATATATTTAAATAAACTTATACAAACCTTGGTTTAATGAAATTATCACCTAACAATTTGACTTATAAACAATTTCTAAAAATGTTTCAGCAACTTTATCCCATCTAAATCTATTTGCTAGTTTTTTAGAGTTTAATCCCATTGTTTTACATAAATTCTTATCGTTAAGCAGCATAGTCATGTACTCCGTAAGTTCTCTCACACTATCATTACCAAAGCAAAATCCATTATATTTATGTTTTACAAGTTCAATAACACCGCCATTATTTTGAGCAATAACGGGGACACCTGAGGCCATAGCTTCTAAAACAGCAATACCTAAATGTTCGTGGTTGGCAGGGTGAACATAAAAACAACAATTCGAATATAAATTAAACAAATTGCGTTCATTAATTCTACTGTAAAATCGTACTTTTTCTTCTAACTTTAACTTCTTAGATAGTTGAACGTAAGGAGTAGGGTCCCCTCTACCTCCAATGATGAAACATCGATATTCTTCATTTTTTAATGAAGATAAGGCTTTTAATAAGATATCAAATCGTTTACGCGGTTCAAAACTGCCAACAGAAAGAATTAAAGGCTCATCAAAAGAAAGATTGTTATTTCCGTTCTTAACATTATTTAGCAAAATTTTTTCAACATGATCACTTCCAGCATAAAGAGGGGTTGCATGTATTCCTTCAAATTTCCTGTATAAACTTGAAATCCACTTAGAATTACTAAAAAAGTAATCAACATAACCAATAAATCTCTTCCATAAATAGTATTCAGCTACATACCTAGAAAAGTCTCTTCTATAGCTTTTATAGCCCTCAGGAGATATTAACCACCCAAAAGGCGGGTTATGCAAAACATAAGCAATTTTTACGCCAATCCGTTTCTTGACAAGACAAGCAGCAGGAAGATCTTTAAACTTATGAACAACTAATGTAACATCTTTTTCATTGTTAATGAGCCTTAAACATTTTTTTGAAGCTTCAAGACTATAAGAAAAGATGTTTAAAAAAGGATCATCAGTCACGGGATAATCTAAAAACACAAAATCTACACCCTTAACAGAAAATAAAAATTTATCAAACTTCTGAGGAGTAACAATATAACTATCTACTCTTCTCTTCTTCAATGCCTTTGAAAACTCAACAATCCACCTTTCCATACCACCTGGAAAGAAATCAAATGAAAGATTAATTACCAACAATATAATCATCCCATCGTCCAACTGTGTATGACAAATCCTAAAAAGATTACGAATACTTAAAACACGTTCTTTATGGTGGGTGCTTATTTGAAAACTGTGATACTTGCAGCTGGCCCCGGACAAAGATTAGGAAATCTTACCAAATATATTCCCAAACCTCTCCTTCCTGTAGCCAATAGACCAATAATTGAAAGACTACTTAAAGCTTTAGAAAATACAGGAATTAAAGATATCATAATAGTGGTAGGTCATCTAGGTGACAAGATAATTAAGGAAATAGACGCTTTCGAAAATCTAAATTTACAAATTAAATACATAAAGGCCAAAGAATATATGAAAGGCCCAATATTTTCTTTTCTATCAGCCATAAGCGAACTAATGGGAGAAGATTTCATTTTATGTCCAGCAGACTGTTTAGTAAGTCCACATACCATAAAAAAGCTTTTAGAAGATGCAAAAAACAAAACAACTCTTACCGTCTGTACACATGCAAAAGAAGGATCAACGGTATATATTGGAAACAATCTAGAAGTGAAAGGAGTTGTCGTTCCTGTTAAGAAATGGGCAAAAACTGCAAAATCCATAGGAATAATGTATGCAACCTCAGAATTTCTAAAATATGTGGAAAAAGCGGTGGAAAAAGGAAAAACAAAGATAATCGATGCAATAAACATAGCAATTAAAGAAGAAATGGAGATTAAGGCAACATATGTTAGAGATCAGAATTGGTTTGATGTAGATGATGTATCAACACTATTGGAAGCAAACAAACATTATCTAGAGAACTTACTTCATACCGATAGTAAATGGAATATACCCAATGTAAAAATAATCCCTCCAGTTCTATTGGGAGATGAAGTGAGCATAGAGGGGAATTGCGAAATAGGACCCTATGTATCCATTGATAAAAAAGTGCAAATTGGAGAAAAATGTAAACTAAAAAACATAATAGTCCTAAAAGAATCAAAAATACCACCAAAAAAAGTACTTTTTGATGGTGTTTTTTATAAAAATGATTTTTACAGTAAGTAGAGGGGTAGATATGTCTAAAATACGAGTAAAACGATTATTTTATCCGCTAATCAGAAAAATTGCACAAAAGCTTGTAACAACACCAATAACACCAAATTTTCTAACCATTATATCATTTTTAACATTAATAGTAGCAACTCTTTCTATTGTTTATCAACAATTTGTAATTGGTGGACTTTTGATATTTCTAGGTGGATTTTTGGACGGATTAGACGGAGAACTAGCTAGAATAACAAACAAAACGTCGAAGAAAGGAGCTTTTCTAGATTCGGTAACTGATAGGTACGGAGATTTAATATTATTATTAGGTTTTCTTTTCTACAACGAAATTAATATTTTAGTAGATTATAATTTTTGGATAATATTAACAATTATAGGAACCTTTATGACAAGTTATGCAAGAGCTAGAGGAGAAGCACTAGGAGTAGAAAAGACGAATGTTGGACTAATGGCTCGATCAGAACGGTTATTTACTCTGTTTATTGCATGTGAACTAAGCATTTTCAATTCAAACATAGTAGCATATACAATAGTAATTTTGGCATTTTTAACAAACCTAACAGCCCTATATAGAATTTATCTAATTATGAAACAATTAACTAGAACAGAAAACAGAGATTAGCTTTTTATCCATATAACCCTCTTTTCATTCTCCCCTAATCTCTGTACATAGAAACAACGAAGACCAAATTCCCAAGCAATTTTAAATAGAGAAAGTACACACACGCGAGAACCACAAGTTAAATCAAGAATAACCTCATGAGTAGCAACTTCCTTTTCAATAATAGCCCTAATTTTACGATAAACTTCCTCAAAATCTTCTTCTAAAACATGTTCCTCAAATTCCTCGAAAACGACATCCTCAGGGACACCAGCAATTTTCCTCTTAAAATTACTCGAAATAACAAAAATGTATTTTGAAGGAACTAAGTTATTATCGTTCTTTAAAACTCTACGCATACCACGTACATGCTCTGGGTCATCAAGCCCTCCTACACAAACAATTGGAACACTAATACCAAAATATTTTCTAACAAGTTGAATTTTCTCAGGTACTATTTCAGCAAATTTAGCTTTCCAGTTATCCCTACCACGATTTCTCCTAATTAAACCAGCATTTTCCAAAGCCTGAAGATTGAAATATAACATGGCATCAGATATTTCGGTAATAGGACGATTAAAAGCAACAGCTAGAGCATGTCTTAATTCAACACCACTCTTTGGCCCATCCAGTAATTTCTTTAAAATAATTCTTCGCGCCTCAACCCCTCCAATAACGTCTTCGACCTCAACAACCTCAGAGGTAACAACCACAATAACCACCACATCTACTGCTCAAATCTTTAAATTCGTAAGGGTGTAGAACCGTATTCACAAAACATTATAGTAACAAATATTACAACAAAATAATAAGCAAAACATAAATATATATTTTACGATTTGCGAGCAAAGGGAAATCACCCATATTTTGACTCTATGGAAAGTATAATCAACAGAGTAGTTATTGAATTAAAAACTATACGGTATAGTAACAAATATTTTCTTCTACGACAAAATACTGACAAAGAATGCATATATCTAGTCAAAGACAAGTTTTCAACTTTTTCTTAAAGATCTTTTTAATCTATATAGATGATATCGTCTATATCGACGACTGCCGAAAAAACTTATTATATAAAGCTGGTAATAGAATTACAACACTAAAATAAAATTTGTGGAGGATTAAATAAAAATGACGGAAGAATTATTTCCTGGAAAACCCATAGTTATCGATAATGGAAGTGGTTTTACCAAGAATGGATACGCAGGGGAAGATCAGCCTAGAAGCGTTTTTCCAACAGTTATAGGCTATCCAAAATACACCAGTGTAATGACAGATGTCGAACACTACACACGTTCATATTACATCGGAGAAGAAGCTCTAAACCTAAGAGGAGTTTTAAGAATCGAATACCCAATAGAACACGGAATAATTAAAGATTGGGACGCTATGGAAAAAATCTGGCACTACACATTCTTCAACGATCTACGAGTTGATCCCTCAGAACATCCAACACTACTTACAGAACCACCATTAAATCCAAGGAAAAACAGAGAAAAAATGGCTGAAATAATGTTTGAAACATTCAACGTACCAGCCATGTACGTATCAATGCAAGCAGTATTAAGCTTATATGCATCAGGAAGAACAACAGGACTTGTAATCGACAGCGGAGACGGAGTTACCCACATTGTACCAATCTACGAAGGTTTCGCACTCACCCATGCAATCAACAGAATAGATCTAGGTGGAAGAGACGTCACTGAATACTTAAGAAGACTACTTAGAGAAAGAGGATACGCCCTAATAAGCAGTGCAGAAAGAGAAATCGTAAGAGACATAAAAGAGAAATTATGTTACGTAGCAGTAGACCCAGAAAAAGAACTAAAACTAGCTGAAAAAGTTTCACCAGAAAAGACGTACACATTACCAGATGGAAGTAGCCTAGTAATAGGAACAGAAAGATTCTTAGCACCAGAAATAATGTTCGACCCCTCGCTAATAGGAAAAGAAGAAATGGCAATCCACGAAGCCATAATGGACAGCATAATGAAATGTGACGTAGACGTAAGAAGAGACATGCTAGCCAATATAGTTCTATCAGGCGGATCCACAATGTTCCCAGGTCTTAAAGAAAGACTACACAAAGAAATCACCGAGGCTCTAGCTGAACGTGGTATAACAGGTGTAGAAGTAAAAATAGTTGCACCACCAGAACGACAATTCTCCGTATGGATCGGCGGTTCTATCTTGGCAAGTCTCAAAACATTCCAAAAACTATGGATAACAAAGAAAGAATACCAAGAAGTAGGACCACAAGTAATCCACAGAACAATATAAACAAACATCATTTTGTTTCTTTTTATTTTTATTTAACCGGGTTTTTGGTACTATTAACTCTTCAAAAATCAAGAGTTTTGAAGTAATCTTCATTTTCAGGCTTTGATTAAAATTGGCAAAGTTCATAACTTAATAAAGATATGTTGACCTATATCAAAAACGTCTTTTTAATTTTTAAATTTAATACCATTCTCTCTTTTGCTTAGTAGTTCTTTCTCCTATTGTAATTTTAACAATATTTTTATTTTGTAGATGTTTTTGCTTCTTGTCTTTTAGTTATATTTTGTACGCGGCATTGAACCTAAACTAAATTAAAAGGAAATAAAGAGGGAAATCTGTATGTCCTCTAGAAAGTATATTATAAGTAGATTATTTGACTCCATCTTAATTTACATTGTTGATTTCTTTCTATGCTTTCTCCTACTCTTCTATATTCCTATTCGAAGCAGAGGTATATCAATCAACATTTGGTACCTTTTTATGCTTTATTTAAGGTTAATTTTCATCGAAAAATTTGGCAAATCTGTATGGGGATACCCTGTTCTTGAAGTCGTAAAAATTGGACTTTTTCGAACTATTTTAATCCTTCTACCAGCAATATTATTTGCAACAGTTATAGGCTATTTTCTCGGAGTTAGAGCCGCTTGGAAAAGGAAAAGTATAGAAGAAACATTTTCATCCAGCTTCTGGCTTCTATGCTATGGTTTACCAGTTTTCTCAACCGGCTTACTATTTGTAATAATCTTTTCAGTAGAGCTTGACTTACTCCCTATATACGGGCTACAAACACCAGCAGTAGCATATAAAAACTGGGTTGAATACGTCATTGACACAGTAAGACATCTAGTACTCCCCATAGCTGCTCTTACATTAACCACAACAGGCATATTTTTCCTAATTATGAAAAGCTCTGTTCTAAGGACATTAAATGAAAATTTCATTCAAACAGCTAAAGCAAAGGGTCTAAGCGACAACCAAATTATGTACAAACACGCCGCAAGAGCATCCTTATCTTCCGCTATTGATATCTTTGGACTAAGCATAGTTTTACTCTCAACAAGCGAAATACTCGTTGAATATACATTTTCCATTTACGGACTAGGGCTCATACTTTACCGCGCCATCGCTGGTCTAGAATATCTAAACATCGGGGTAGCTAGTTTCCTACTATACTCTGCCATTATAATAGCTGTAAGCTTTCTACTAGATATCATCAGATCCTTCATAGATCCAAGAATTACAACGGAGGTTGAAAAATGATAACAAAATCTAAAATATTATTTAAATTTCTCAAAAATAGGAAAACCATAACAAGCCTTGCTATCATTTCAACTTATATCATATTTTCTATTTTTGCTCTCTTTATTGACACATCACAACTATTTTCCACTGAATTCTTTAAACCACCATCTTCCAAACACATACTTGGCACCGACGGCCTCGGAAGAGACATTTTATTAATTTTAATAGACTACACTCCATATACGATTGCTAGCGCATTCGCAGCAACTCTAATTGCGCTTGTCATCGGTTTAATAGTGGGTTTAATTTCAGGTTACTATTCTGGTAAATGGTTTGCTAGACTACTAGACAGAATAACAGACATAATCCTTAGCCTACCAATAATTATAGTAATTGGCGTAATATTTATAGAAGAAGCACCAAACATCATAGGACTCATATTAATAACGGGACTATTCAGCTGGCCTATAACTGCCAAAGCCGTAAGAGGACAAGTACTAGTAGTTAGAGAAAAAACATACGTAGAAGCTTCAAAAGCCATCGGCACAAGCGACAAACACATAATGTTCAAAGTAATTTTACCCGATGCAGCACCAGTAGCGGCAGCATCTCTCATATACACCGCCGCCCTAATAGTACTACTCCAAGCAGGATTAGCATTCTTAGGATTCAAATGGACCATTGGAGGAACAGAAGCCCGCACCCCATACACCTTCACTTGGGGTGGATTCCTAGGTTTCCAAGGAATATTCGCAGCAACAGCAATAGGTGCTTGGTGGGTCATAGTACCCCCAGCTTTATGCCTATCCCTTCTAATATTATCCATCGGAATGTTAGGAATCGCAATAAGCGAAACACTAAGCCCAGAACAAAATAGATTCTAGAACCTAAACCTAAAGTATCTAAAATAAACACGTCTAGGAACCATTAGAAGAAATAATAGGAATAACAAAGTGGAGCGTCTTGTTTGTGGACATCGGAATTTTCTCAATAAATTTAAAGAACAACTTCGCTGCCCTCTTAAAATCGATCAATATCGTTAAATTTCGATGCATCCACTGCGGGCTTTGTTGCAGATTAGGCGGGCCCCGTTTAACAACTTTCGATATTAAAATACTGGAAAATACTGGTTACGACAGTAAACTCTTCTTAAATCCTTTAAAAGAAACTAAAAAGACATATAAAGGTAAAAAAGCAATGCAAGGTATCTTAAAAAGTAAGCTTAATGGAGAATGTATTTTTCTAAAGAGAAATCCTAACTCTGAAAAATATTTTTGTTCAATCTATGAGCACAGACCCATTTTATGCAGACTGTACCCTTTTGACTGGGAACTAATAAAAACCGAAAACGAACACATCATAATTCTGTTGAAACTTCTTTCCAGTTGCTTGGGTATCAACGTTAAAAACGGAGAGCCTGTTGATGCATTATTCTTAAGAAAATACCTAGCCGATAGTATCAATAAATTATTTAGAATTACAAACTTAACATAACCCAGTAGGAGGTCATTAAAAGTAGATCTAAATTTTCGAGGGAAAACTAAATGGATAAAACTCAACGTATAAATCTATTCAAAAAATGTTTGAAAAACGTAGCAGAAGAATCAATGGGCGGACTTATACATTTCTATACAAAAGAAGCTTTACAAGGACCTCCAAACGGATGCTTTGTTCAGTTTGCAGGTGGAATCGAAGGATTAGCATGCGACATACCCATAATATGGCTTTCAAAAGAAGAAATAGAAAAAATCAGAAAAATACCAGAATTTTTTGAAGCAAAAGAAATAGGATCCTTCCAAGCATACTTCGGAGTCAGCGACGAAGACATAGAAAAAATGGCAAACCTAACAGAAAAAATATTTACAGAAATATACAATCTACCGCCCAACTATGAAATAATCGCCGAATACACAATAAATCAAAAAACAGGAATCAGAATATACCCAGATGGGAAAGAAGAAAAAATAAACTGGATAAAGGAATCTCTACTAAGAAAACTAAAACTAATCTAAGCATAAAGTGATATTTCATAAAATCTTGTTATCAAGTTAACAAGACGATTTCGTGAAACAAGCCTTTTACGACATAGCAACATTAAAACACGCATCAAAATTAATCTAAGACGAGTAAATTTTAGTAAAATTTAAATGTTAAGCCATATAATTGCTATTTGGGGGATGAAGAACCGCCACTAATGCTGCAATCTTCCAGAATGAGATGTTTAAAGAAAGGGTGATGACCGCACCCTTTTCAGACCCCTTCCCTTACGCGTTTTCCTCTGTTTTATGAAGTATTGAGGTGTAGTAGTCGTAATTTACATGTCAGATGATGAAAATGAGAAATAATCTTAAGAGTAAGAAGCTTAAGCGAATTTCCTTTGATAGGAAATATGCTATTGATATTTTACTAGGTATTAAAAGGGCTACGATAAGAAAGACAAATAAGGGGTTAAATTCCGGAGATGTTGTAGAATTTTATACTAGGGGCCCTAGGGGTAGGTTAATAGGTTGGGGGAAAGTAAAAAGGATAGTTAGGAAGAAAGTTTCGGAGTTAAGCGATCGTGATATAATGCTTGAAGGGTTTAGTGACCGGGGAAACCTTTTGTCTGTTCTTTCCTCTCATTACAAGGGTATTCAAGATGAAGATGAGATATTTCTAATAGAGTTTGAACTTGAAAAGCCGAGCATCTCCTTTTCTAAGGAAGTTTTTTCAAAAATTGCTAAGTTAGCCTTAGATAGAGATTTGAAGCTTTCTCAAAGTGACAAGAAATTGCTGGAATATTTTCTAAAAACGTCCAAAAAAGATAAAATTATTCTTAGCACGGATCTAAGGGATGTTATACGTAAAATATATGTTAAGTTAAGATCTGAGGAGTTTTCTTCTTGATTTTGCTTCTTCGATTAGTTTTTTAATAAAAATTTCTATTTCTTTACAGTGTTTCTTAATTTCATTTCCAGTTACAGTGTGGCTCATGGGGCAGTCTTCATCAACTAAGCAGGTTTTTTCACGTATTGAGTAGATTATTGGGTAAAATTTACATCCTGTTGGTCTATGATCGTATATTTTACATTTCATTGTTTCCGGGTTGAGAAAGAAGCAATGTCCATTGATGTTTTTTAGAAAAATGAAACCTTGTTTTTCTACTGTAAATTCTTTCCTAGAGTAGCCGAGAGACTCTAAACGTTTTATATCATCTTCAGAGAGTAGCATTTCGGTGTTTAAGCAACATTGACCGCACCTTTTACACTGCATTTTAATCACCTTCTATCCTATAAACTACACCTTGCTCGAGATCTCGTTCTTGTTTTACCCCTGGGATATCTTTAAATAGCAATCCTTTAAGCCAGGCAACTCTAAGTTTTCTTCGATATTTTTTAGAAGTTCTAAAGCTTTCTGCCACGTGCATAATATCTTCTAAAGATGTAAAGGCTTTTCTTTCGCGGATAAATTTCCAATAATTTTCTAAACTTGGATAATATCTTCCTTTGAGTTTTAATCCGCTGCATCTTGCTGTATGCAGGTCAAAAAATCCTTCTTTGCAAGTTCCAAAAGTTAGTTTATACTCTTTGCATAGTTCAGCTATCTGCTTCAAAACTTTGTGCCTATATGTAGTCTCAGCTCTTCTATAACCAGCGAGATCTTCAAACCCCTTCTTGAAATACAACTTTTCATATTTTTTAATCAACGTATAATCGTATTTACCCAGAAACCTTTTGAAATTCTTCCAAACAGTTTTTGAGATTTTAAGCACAGAAGAAATTATATGACGAACTCCTAACCCAGACAATGTCGAAATAAGCTCTTTTAAAACGGTAGGATCATCATTAATGTAGGGGAGAATAGGATCTATTCTAACATTTACTGGAATTCCAGTTTCTGATAACTCTTCAATTGCACGTAATCTTCGCTCTATAGACGGGGAAAATGGCTCTAATTTCTTCTTTAATTTTTCATCTAAAGTGATAATTGTAAAAAGAACGGCGCAAAGATTCTTTGATGAAAGTTTTGAAATTATATCAATATCTCTTAAAACAAGATCTGATTTTGTAGCAATAAAACAAGGAGAGTTGAAATTATAGAATTCTTCAAGAACACCTCTTACCAACTTATATTTCTCTTCTGCTGTTTGGTAAGGATCTGTTGCCGACCCGAAATTTACAGGTTGAAGCCTTCCTTTCCACCATTTCAACTCTCTTCTCGCAAGCTCAACAGCATTTATACGAACTTCTATTCTCTTATGGTAATCTGGTCTGAGAGAACGGGCATAACAATAGACACAGGCATGTGAACATCCAATATAGATATTTGCAGCAAAACGATGTGGACAGAATCTCCAAATTTCCCATGACCTGTCTATTGGATGTATAAGATTTTTCGCATTTTTCTCCTCGTAAACGACCATTTTTATCCCTAAATTCTGTTTTAATACTTTTCAAGATTTTCTATGCCCGAAGGTTCAAAATATATGTTAAACTTCATTCTACGATCTTAGTTATTGTGAAAGAGTTATGGATCGACACTTTTATTTTATTGTTTGCATAAGTAAATAATACTATGTCAACCTTTTCGATATTTTATTGGAGGAACGTTAATGCCAGCTAAAAAGGTTAAAGCGATATATATTGATGAAAAACTCTGTAAAGGATGCCATATTTGTATAGAATTTTGTCCACAAAAAGTTTACGTTAAATCTGAAAAAATGAACGAGAAAGGAGTATATCCACCAATTCCTCGTTACATAGAAAAATGTGTTGCATGCAAGTTATGTGAGCTTTATTGCCCAGACTTTGCAATTGTAGTTGACGTAGAAGAACCAACTTCTGAACCAAAGGACGTACCAACGATTAAATCCTAATTTTAGAAAATTTATTTTAAATACGACGTTTCTGATAGGCATTAGATATCTATCTTAAAAAACGATTTGTAGAATTTTTCAAATTTTCAGTGTCCACGGCATCAATCATCGCGTAAGCTCAGAGTCGTCGCCAGTCATCATGTTCGAAAATAAATGAAACCTAACCTTATATAAATTATCTCATGTTTTTTAACATAAATTATGCATTATTGGTTCGAAATTTATTTCTGTAATTTAAAATTAAACCGATTTTAACTAAGTGTTTAGTAGTCGCTAAATTTTTTAAGAAGTTTAAAATGAATTACGGTAATTTTATCATTCGGTTTAATTTGACCATAATATTTTCTCAAAGCTTTAAAAAGCTCTTCTTTTGTTAAAAATCCATCTTTTACAGCATCTTCTTCGCTTAATTCAGATATTTGTGTGTATTTAACTTCTGTTATCTCCGCCTCCGCATATATTCTATTTTGAGAGGTAATTAAAACCTTTTCTCCAATTTTAAAGTCTCTAATACCTTTTCTAATGGTTGTTATCTTTTTCCCCTCAAGTATTTTCTTAATATAAGACTCATCGAAATCTAAGGTCTTCTTACGCATTTTACCCACTCACTATGCTGGTTTTTCTTCTAAAACCTTTGGCAACTATACCTCTAAAAATAAAAATTAAATTTATTAACATTTACTACGAACGTTATTTCCCAATTCAACTTCTCTCGAGGTGTGGCAAATGCAAAAAGCGACTATTGTCGTTCACGGAGGTGCGGGACGTATCAGACCAGAATTTAGAGAAAAAGCTTTAAAAGGCGTTAAAAGAGCCGCCGAAGCTGGATTCGACACGCTGAAAAGGGGAGGTTCAGCACTTGATGCTGTTGAAGAAGCTGTTAAAGTTTTAGAGGACGATCCAACTTTCAATGCAGGTATAGGGTCCACATTAACTGTTAATGGAAAAATTGAAATGGATGCATCAATCATGGATGGAAAAACATTAAATGCAGGAGCAGTAGCCATGGTTAGCAATATTAGGCATCCAGTGACCCTTGCAAGAATAATAATGGAAAAAACAGATCATGTATTTATCGCTGGCAGCTTTGCAGAAACGATCGCTGAACTATTTAATCTTGAGAGATGTAACCCAATTACGGAAGATCGATTAAAAATATGGAAAGAATATAAAACAAAGGCAATAGAAGGAACTTATCCATACCTACCGAAATTAACCGATCTAATTAAGTTGTTACCCGAACTTATTGCAGATACTGTGGGGGCGGTTGCAAGGGATCAAGATGGTAATGTAGCCGCTGCAACAAGTACAGGAGGTTTAACCCTAAAATTACCTGGAAGAATAGGAGACACTCCATTAATAGGCTGTGGAAACTACGCAGATAACGATGCAGGCGCAGTTTCAGCCACAGGAATTGGCGAAGTAGCTATAAGACTGGTCATTGCTAAAACAATATGCGACTTCATGAAAAACGGACTAATAGCACAAAAAGCCGCTGAAAAAGGCATAGAACTAGTTATACAAAAACAAAACAACCTGCCAATGGGAGTTATTGCAGTAGATAAATACGGAAATCCCGGAATAGCACATAATTCAGAAAGTCTATCATGGGCAATGATAACCTCCGACAACTTAAAGACTATAGCAGGACTAAAATATCCACCATAGGTGTTTTGTTTGCTTCAAATTAATATTATTGACAAACCTCTTATTTTTAAACAAGGAGACATAGTAGCAATATTACATTGCAAAAATAACGATTATATTCAATTAATTTACAAGATAGTTTTAGAATCGTTAAAAAACAAGCTAAAAACCTTAATAGTTGATTGTTCCTATAGCTTTAGAGAAACTGTTCTTCAAAACTTTTGTAAAGAAACAAAAATAGATTTTAACTCTCTAAAAACTTGGCTGAAGAAAATTACTATACGTGATGAAAATATTCTCCTTTCAACAATTCGTCAAATATATCATGATTCAACACAAAATTTTCAAATACTCATTTTTCTACACGTTAGTTTTCTCTTAGGAAAACTTTATAAAAAGCTAAAGGAAAGAGAACAGGTCATTAAAGACCTATTCTCTGTTATTGGACTATTAAAATCACCGAACCGAATAATTTTTATCATTGAAAGAATGTTAGAGGGATTTTACCCCACAGAATGTATAGCCAGAGAAGAAGTAGAACAAATAGCAAATCAAAAAATATATTTTCTCCCCTACAAAACCATAAACATAAATGGGAACAAAAAAGCCTACAAACAAATATAACCCATAAAATTTAACCTTAAAGGAGGAGTTCTATGAGAGTTGCTGTATTGAACAGAGATAGATGTAAGCCAAAGGACTGCGGACTCCCATGCATCAAGTTTTGTCCCATGGTTCGTACAGGGGTAGCAGCCATCTATATGGATGAAGAAACAGGAAAACCAATAATATCCGAAAAGCTATGTACAGGCTGCGGAATATGCGTGAAGAAATGCCCATTCTCTGCGATAAACATAGTTAACCTCCCAGAAAAATTAAAGGAAGATCTTGTTCACAGATACGGAGTAAATGGGTTCGAACTTTTCCGTTTACCATTACCAAAAATTGGTAAAATTACAGGTTTAATCGGCCCAAATGGCGTTGGAAAAACAACAGCTCTTAGAATACTAGCAGGAGAAATCAGACCCAACCTTGGAAAACATGATAAACCACCAGAGTGGGATGAAATTATCACTTATTTTAGAGGTTCGGAACTTCAACCTTACTTTGAAAAAATGGCAAACCAAAAGTTACATGTTGTACATAAGCCGCAAAACATAACAAAGCTTCCTAAAGTTGCAAAAGGAATAGTTAGCGAACTCCTAGGCAAAGTTGATGAAAGAGGTATACTTGATGAACTTTCAGAAAAACTAGGACTAGATAAGGTTTGGGACCGCAAGTTAAGTGTACTAAGTGGAGGAGAACTACAAAAAGTAGCAATAGCAGCCGTAATGATTAGAGATGCTGATGTATATCTTTTTGACGAGCCTTCAAGTTATTTAGATGTAAAAGAACGTATAAAAGTAGCAAAAACAATAAGATCACTAATTGAAGAAAACAGAACTGTAATAGTAGTAGAACACGATTTAGCCATGCTTGACTATCTCTCAGATTTCGTTTGTGTTTTCTACGGAGAACCAGGAGTTTATGGAATAGTATCACATCCACATGGGGTTCGAGAAGGCATCAACATATATTTAGATGGATTTCTACCCGATGAAAACATCAGATTTAGAGATGAACCTGTACGTTTCAAACTTCGCCCTGTTCCTGTAGAAAAACTTGGAACAGAAACAATACTTTTAGAATTCGATAAAATGACAAAATCTTATGACGGTTTTAAACTTATAGTAGAGGGAGGAAAAATTCACTATGGTGAAATAATAGGCATATTAGGACCAAATGGTATCGGCAAAACAACCTTTGTCAAAATGTTAGCAGGAATAATTAACCCAGATGAAGGAACACCACCGCAAAAAGAACTCAAAGTCAGCTACAAACCACAGTATGTAACACCAGACTACGACGGAACAGTAAGAATGTTACTAAGACAAATAGCCAAAGACAAATTTGGAACAAGCCTTTACAAGTCAGAAATCATACGACCACTACAACTTCAATATCTGCTTGATCAAAACGTAGCAGATCTAAGTGGAGGAGAACTACAAAGAGTAGCAATAGCAGTATGTTTATCCAGAGATGCAGATCTATATTTACTTGATGAACCTAGTGCATTTCTGGATGTTGAACAGAGACTAGCCGCTGCAAAAACAATAAGAAAAGTAGTAGAAAGTAAAGGAGCAGCAGCATTTGTTGTTGAACACGATATTGTTGCCCAAGACTTCATAGCAGATAGTCTAATGATCTTTACAGGAGAACCTGGAAAACAAGGAATAGCTCTACCACCAATGGGACTAAGGGAAGGAATGAACACCTTTCTCAAAGAAATGCAAATAACATTTAGACGCGACCCTCAAACGGGAAGACCAAGGGTAAATAAAGAAGGATCACGACTTGACAGATATCAGAAATCAATCAACGAATACTACTACTTACCAGTGAAAGAAACAACAGAAGAAGAATGAAAACTTCTTATAAACAAATCAAACTTCATTTAAAATATGTTGTGCAAAACTTCTGTAAAATACCTGTATCTTAAATTTATATCGTTATGTAGCGAAAAACAAAGAAGTAAATTGTTTAATTTGTAGCTACACTGGCTGCTTCTATTTCTGTTAATTTGCCTCTTTGCTTCTTCCATTCTTCAATGGGTACAGCGAATTGCCGTTCGACTATAGGTCTATGAATACTGTTCATAGTACAGAATGGTACAATGCGACCATCAGGAAGTCCATAATGAATACAGCAACGTTCTACTCGTTCCAAGTCGAAGTTATATGGATCCATAAAGTGCATAGATCCTATCATTATTATTCTTCTCATGAACTCTCCAAGCGAACTGTAATCTCCACGTTTTAGAATAGTTACTATCAAGTCTTTTAGTAGACCCTTTTTCTTAACGTACCTTACTGCACCAAGCAATCTTAATTTAGATTTTATTTTGTCTATTCTTCCTCCTTTCTCTAGATCGTCAGCGATCTTTTCCAGGGTCCCCATGAATCGCTCTACATCTATGTATTTTGTTATCGGCACATATTCGTTATTTTCCTCTACTACTATGAATGTAGCCATTCCACATGCTGGGTGTGTTGAAAATTCTACGGCCGGATTTCCTTTTGTTAATCCAAGTGCTCTAGATAGGGGTATCGGGAATGAAGTAGGGTACCAATCTTCTTCCTTTATTATTCCATTTGTTTGTTCTTCTGTTAATTTCATTAGGTCTGGTATTGTTATACGCATTTTCTCTCTTTCTTCACGATCTATTCTTCCAGTTATAGAAACTGGTTGAAAGTTTACCCCCCTTATCACATCGTAATTTTTAACGGCAAATTCTATAATTTTTCCAATTTGATTATCATTTACACCTCTAACAAGCGTTGGAACAAGAACGATACTGTGAAGACCTACCTTTCTACAAACTTCGATAGCCTTTAGTTTCTCTGGTAAAAGGTTACGACCTCTAGCTATTTCGTAAGGTTCAGGTGTTATACCATCAAACTGAAGATATATTGTACTTAACCCAGCTTCCTTAAGTTTTCTAGCATATTCTTCATCTGTTAGCCGTAAGCCGTTTGTCGCTATCTCAACATGAGGGAATCCGACTTCCTTAGCCATTCTTATAAGCTCTGGTAAATCTTCCCTAACAGTCGGTTCACCACCAGCAAATTGTACAGCTGGCGCTGGTACAGGTCTATTGTTCCTGAAATTTACGAGAATTTTCCGTATCTCTTCCTTTGAAGGTTCATATACGTATCCAGCTGAAGCAGCGTTTGCAAAACATATCGGACATCGCAGGTTGCAACGATTTGTTACATCGATTAGCGCTAGGGCTGTGTGTGTTTTATGATTGGGGCAAAGACCGCAATCTTGTGGACAACCTTTTTGTGTTTGTGTTCTAGGATTTTCCAATCCTAATCCTTTATACCACCATCTCATAGCTCTTTTGAATTGTTCTACACTTCCCCAGTAAACATCTTTAAATGTTCCATGCTGTGGACATGTTTTTTCTATCATTACCTTTCCATTTTCTTCGTAAACTTTTGCGGCTATGACATTAACCTTACCGTCAAGGATACATTCAGGACATAGCGATTTCGTTTCGTAGGGCAGTACCTTTGGCGGTTCCCTCTCCATTGGTACACCTCCTTCTTATAGCTATTAATGTTCTTACAAGCAATTTAACTATTTTCCAACCTTTCATACGGGAAATGGTAGGAAATAATATAAACTCAATAAACAAGTCTAATTAACGCATATGACAATTTACTCAATAAATAAATCATACAATAAATTCTTTGTTTCTATAGCATAGAAATTTAAATTTCTGATAATTCAAGAGTTTTATGGATTTTTCGGCTTTGTTTATTAAATAAGTTTTGAATTCGTAAACACGTACATCCATAATTCTTTCACCGCAGTGTTTCCAAATAATTTTATAATAAGTTTTCTAATATATTTTAAATGAAAGAGGAGGTTAAATATGGGCGAAATATCTGGTGGAAGGCTTGTTGCTAAGGCATTAAAAGCAGAAGGAGTGAAATATGTCTTTTCTCTGCCGGGTGGACATATTGCCCCAATATATGAAGGATTAATAGAAGAAGGCATCGAAATTATAAGTACACGGCATGAACAAGCAGCTGGAAATGCAGCAGATGGTTGGGGAAGAGTTACAAGAACTCCAGGTGTCTGTCTTGTTACAGCAGGTCCAGGAATTGTAAATTTAATTCCCGCACTAGCTCAAGCCTACTACGCTAATAGTCCAGTCATCGGGATTACGGGACACACTGCATTTGTATTCTCGGATAAACATGCTTTTCAAGAAGTCGATAGCATAGCACTAGCTAATCCTGTAACGAAATGGGCAAAAACTTGTTCAATAGTTTATAGGATCCCAGAATATGTACAAGACGCTTTTAGAGCAGCAACTTCTGGAAAAATGGGTCCTGTACTTTTAGATTTCCCACTTGATACGATGTGTTTGTCTTGTGATGAATCAAAAGTATCAATATTTCCTCCAGAGAAATACAGAGCAACAGGGAAAATATATGGGGATCCAATATTAATTAAAAAGGCAGCAGAAATGTTATTAAATGCGGAAAGACCGATAATACTTGCAGGAAGTGGAGTTTACTGGTCAAATGCTTCAGAAGAATTAATAAAGTTTGCAGAATTTGCACAAATTCCTGTAGTATATTATGAACTTGGGCAAGGCTGTATTCCAGATGATCACCCCCTCTGTATAGGAAACGCGATCGTAGGCTTACGATTTGCAAAACCTGATGTTATGCTTGCTATTGGAGTATGTTTTGACGAATTACTGGGATTCGGTATCGACGAAATTATGTATCCAAAAGATTTGAAAGTGGTTCATGTTGACATAGAGCCAAGCATTATTGGGAAAAACCGCCCGATAGATTTAGGGATTATTGGAGACCCTAAGGCGGTATTATCTCAATTGTTAGAAGCTATGAAACAAATTTTAGAAAAAGAAGGAATTAAAGAGAGACCATGGGCAAAAAGGCTAGCAGAAATAAAGAAAACATTTTTCTCAGGATTTGAAAAGGCAGGGGATTCGACAGCCAAACCGATAAGACCTGAGAGATTAATGAAAGAAATACGTGAATTCGTAACATCGGATACCATTGTTATTTTAGATGGTGGAGATACATCTGTTTGGGCGCATACATATCTCAAAGCGCAGTCTCCTGGACAAATAATAGGTTCACAAGGACCTTTAGGCCATTTAGGTGCGGGAATACCCATGGGAATTGCAGCAAAACTTGCAAAACCTGAAAAGAAAGTTTTCGTTATAACTGGAGATGGCAGCTTTCTTTTTAACGGTGCAGAAATAGACACTGCAGTAAGATACAACATTCCATTTGTAGTTATAATTGCAAATGATAGTTATTGGGGCATGGTATATCATGGAAATGTAATAGCATGGAAGTCTAAAGAAAAATCCTCAATAGGAACAAAATTGAATGAAAAAGTTAGATATGATAAATTCGCCGAAAGTCTTGGAGGATACGGGGAAACTGTCACAGAACCAGAAGAAATTAAACCAGCAATCCAAAGAGCCTTAAAAGAAAATGTTCCCGCTGTTATCGATGTTCGCATAGACACAGAAGCCATCACAATACTCGCACAATATTTCGCATCCACAGCAACATCACAATTTTGGAAAAAATACTGGACATTCTAACCCATTTTATTTCTTCAAGAGAAGTGAAATCCTTAAGAAGAAATGTTTTTAAGTCCGGGGGCTATCTGAATTAAATGGGCTGATGATAGAGCCTGTCGACGTGGATTCAAGATGACTGTCGACCAACGGTTTGAAGCCCGCTTTCATTTATCGTATAAAATCTTCATTTTCGATTATATTCGTTAAAATGGTGATTACATGCTTTTTGAAAGGATATTTGTATTTCCTTTTCCAGAAATTGAATTATTTAAAAGATCCTACTTACAAAGAACTGCTCTATTAAAATTGAATTCAGCCGCGAGATGTCTCAACGCTGCTTTTTATCTGTCTCATAATATTAGAAGAGATACCCAAGTTTTTCTCCTATTTAAATTGGAGGATCTTGGACACCTCTGTATTAATTTTGTCGGTAAAGATTTGAAACGTTTTCAACCAGATGAACATAGCATTCTCGGATTGATAAGAAATTCAATCATTAAATTTAGAAAGTATGAAAGAATCCGTAGAGAAATAGAAAAGAAATTTCAAGCTTATCCAGGAGTATTTGTACTTAAAATTTCCTTTTCAGAACTATTAAGTAATTTAATTGATGAAGATTATCAAATTCTTTATTCGTCTGCCAAGGGAACTGATGTAAGAAAAATAAAATTTACACAAAAACTAGCATTTATTACAGCCAACAAAAATACATTGAATGAAAAAGATTGGGAAATACTCCGTAAAAACGGAGTCGGTATCCATTTTGGTGATAAATTACCTAGAATAGATATTCAAGTTATCCTTCTTCACAACGAACTTGACCGAGTAGAAACAAAATATCTATCCAATTCATTATGAACTATAGCAATACAGTGACTCCCTAGCAGCGACCTAGGACCTACAGAAGCTTTTACAGCACCTAATCTTTCTAATAGTAACTCGTCAGAATCATTTAATCCTATGTGATCCCCTAAAACAAAAACATGAACGGACTTCGCAGAAAATGTCATCTTTCTTATATCTTTTCCCCTTTCATGTAAATATATTAAATGATAACCTTTTTCCGCGAAAAATTCAACTAAATCTTGAAAAGATGTTCGACTGACACTAATACCCGCTAAAACTTCTTCTTCGACACTACTTCTACAAGATTTCAAAGCTTCTCTTATCATCTTAGCTATAGATATTTCATCTGCTTCTAAACTTTCTACTTTTGAACCATCTACTCTAATTATTTTAGGAGGAGTAGGTGGCCCTAGCAGAACCGCATAAAAAACAGTGTCTTTTCTCGGTTCATCATGGTAAAGTAAGGCTCTACTTATGCAACGGCAAACTATATCCATACGCCCGCCAGTACTTGGTAGACCTTTCAAATGAAATTTATGATCTGTTCTAGCTTTATTGGCCTTCAATACAAATATTCTCTTACCTTGCACCCTATTTTTCTCCCAACGATCCGATAGCATAATTAATCATTTCCTTTATTTTCTTAGCAGTTTCAACCGGATTTGGCGAATTTAAAATTGTCCTACCCACTATCGCATAATCAGTTCCAGATTTGAATGCTTCTTCAATCTTTCCTCCTTGGATACCAATTCCTGGAGAAAATATAGGAACCTTTGTTCCAAGAATAGTCTTTACTTCTTTCACTATTTTTGGATATGTAGCCCCGACCACAACACCGTCTGCTTCCCATTTCAAAGCTTTTTCAGCAAATATAATATATTGAGCTACCTTTTTTCCTTCACTTGTTAAGACTAGTTGACCATATCCTTCTCGTGCAGCTAAATGACTCATATAAACCAGTAGTATAACACCCTTGTCCTGTTTTCTAGCCTCTTCAAAAACTTTATTGAGACCGTCTTCCCAGCCAACAAAAGGATTTGCTATAACCGCGTCAAATCCCGCATTGAAAAAATGTCGTGCTATCCATTGATTTGTATGCCCAACATCATTTATTTTACAATCCGCTATCAGCGGAAGTCCGTATTTTTCCACTCTGTCCACTATTTCCTGTAAATCATCAAAAAGCCCTAATGGAAGAACCAGTTGCATATTTATCTTTACAGCAGCAAGATGCTCCGCAACGCTTTCAAGAACTCTTAAAGATTTTTTGAGAAGTTGCTCCTTCTTCTCTTTCCATAAACCTCTTTCCGATCGTGAAAATACTTCCGAGTAGTCTAGAGCCAAAATAAGACGACTTTTATGCCTATTAGTAGCTTTTTCCAGCTTTAAAGAAAATTTATTACTATTCAAGTACATTACCTCGCCATTACAAGTTCAAAACTCTTATTTTTACCTAAGCTTATTTAAAATTATAAGTATAAACCGTCGTGGAGGTTAATACTTTGTCTTTTTATCCAACTGGAAGTCCATTCTCAAGATTAATAGTGTTTTTATCAGCAATACTAACTCCAATTTACTTCATACTTCTCATTTCATATTCTCCAGTAGAATTAAAATTTTTGGATGCTTTCTTCAAATATTTTGCTATGCCTCTAACCTTCAGCTTTCCATGGCTTCTCTTCATATACATTAATAGAAATACGCTGGTCGCAACCTTAGACGAAATAAAATCTGCAACTTCAATCATACCTTTAAGATGGAAAATATTTTATGGAATTAACGCGTTATTTATCCTCCTCTTCTTTGTTCTCCCTCTTGTTTCTCCTCCTCTTGCAGTATTTACAGCAATAGTCCTCGCTGTTAGAATTACACGAAAATCAAAATTTACGTTAGAAGGAAGCGAAAAAACTCCATTCCTTTTAAGTTTCATTCTATCAATAATTTTTGCCATCATTCCAGCATATTTCTTATTACTTTTCTTACCTGCCTACTCAACAGTATTTTTCTGGACATTAAACATTTGGTGGAACAATGTATTTCTACTCTACGATCTATCAATCTGGATAGTCAACTCTTTAGCCATAGGATCCTTAATATGGTTAATTTATACAGGCGCCGCTGAATATGAAGAAAGAATATATGGATGGAGAAAAACTCAAGCCCCGGCAAACCTAATTAGATTAATCCAATTTTTATTCTTCCTATTTTTAGCTTTCATCGGCCTACCTAAATACTCATGGATCCAAAAAATCTATGAACACTACTCTTTACCAGTTTTTGATGGAGCCGAACAATTTCTCTCAACAGTTAACATTACCTGTCTTATCATAGTTAGTTTTGTAATTCTAATATCTTTAGTTAGAGGACTAAAAAAGATAGAATATAGAGGATCTTTCATTGGCTATCTTTTTGCCGCTGGATTCCTAATTATCGATGTTTTTTGGAGGTTCAATAAACATCTAATAACCCTCTCAATAATCTCAGCCTCAATAATGTTTTTCTTAATTTTCATATATTGTTTCACCAGTGTTAAGCGAGAAGTCGAGGGATGACAACGATGATTGTTTGGAGCGAAGAAGTAAGAAAAAGAATTCCAGACCTGCATCTTACTTTAGGAATCGTAAAAAATGTAAAAGTAGGACCTTCAACAAAAAGAAACCAAGAAATATATAATTGTATTGTCTCTATGATTAGAGAAAACTATGACCTCGAAAATTTGAAAAATGACCCGGTTATACGCGCTTATAGGGATTTCTACTGGCATTATCTCAAGATTGATCCCACAAAGGTCAGGCCTGCCGGAGAAGCTTTAATCAGACGCATATTAAGCGGTAAATCTGTACCCAGTATATCAAATGTTGTGGATGCATACAATGCAGCCAGTATTGAAACAAAAATATCTCTTGGCGCGTATGACTATGATTTGCTAAAGTTTCCATTACATGTTAGATTTGCGAAAAGTGGAGAAAAATTTAAACCAATAGGTAAAAGCGAAACTCAACTTGCTGGCAAAGAACTCGTAGTTGCTGACGAAGAAAAGATAATTTGCCTATATCCTCACAGAGATTCAGAAAAAACGAAAGTAGATTCTAATACACGTAATGTACTTATCCTAGGTTACGGTGTACCAAACTTGGATAGTGAAGTCGTTTTTAATGCAGTAAAAATAGCTTGCAATTACATCTTGGAAGTTGCAGGAGGAAACATAGAAAGGATAGAAAAATACGTAATTTAAAGCTGTTAACTCAGTACACTAAACAACATCATTTTTATCATCAATATTTTCTACTTCTTCTGCTACCTTAATGTTAAAACTTTATGTACTAGTAATCCATAATTATGATAGACAACCGTAGTTAATTTAATATTAATGAGCATTTACTCTAGTGCTTGAAAATCACTCAAAAATGGAGAGGTAATTATGACCCAGATAAAACCAGCATTAACACTTAAAGTTAAAGATCTAAAGAATTTAGTGAGATTATTAATAACATGGACAGCGGGTGTCATTAGGGAGAGAACAACTAACGTACTATACTTTAAACAAGGCAACAAACACATCTATGGAGCATTTACGATATCTCTCGGTTACTATGAATTAAGAGGACTTCCACTCTTCATCTGGACAGAAGGCGACGCGCCAGCAGGAGGATTTATAAAATATCGAAGCCAACCAACCGAAGAAATAGACTTCAGCGATAATACTGACGATCCAAAATATCAATACTTACCAATAATATCCCTATCAGAACCACCACCATTCGTCAAAATAGAAGAATAACCATTTTCTTCCTTTTATAAACAAAAGACCCAAAAAATCACTGTTTTTCAAAGATATTTAATATTGAAATGGCGGGCCCGGCGGGATTCGAACCCGCGACCACCGGGTCTCTCCCTACGCACTTTTTAGATAAAAGCTTCACCCATAGACGCCAAATCGTCTATGTCCGGCGCTCTACTTTGCCGGTTCCATCATTTGATTACCTCTAGCTGAGCTACGGGCCCACTTAAACTTACTTACTATCATAGTAGCTACTACATAAGGAGGAGGGTTATGTATTTAATATTTTCTCTACCTATCTATCTCAAACATGTAATTAATCAATTTAAGGTTGAGTAATGTATTGACCTTGGTTTAAGAAGCTATATTGAATATTAGGCATTTTCGGTAAGATTTTCGTGCTGTTGATGGTGGTGAATTAGTTTGTCAAACATTAGGAAATCTGTAAAATCTGCTTTTGATGAGATAGCAGAAAGTTACGATAGACTTCGAGGGAGGCCTTGGAAGGTTTTTGTAGACTTTGTTAAACGTGAGAATTTTTTCGGCGGATTATTAAAAGGGTCACTTATGCTAGATGCTGGATGTGGTAACGGTAGACATACCGTGTTTTGTGCTAATTTAGGCTTTAGAGTTATTGGTATCGACATATCTTCTAAACTCTTAAAAATAGCGAAACAAAAAGTTGTCAAATCTAATTTATCTAGAAATGTTGCTTTGGTTATTAGCGATATTCTCTTTCTACCTTTTAAAACAAATATTTTCAAAAAAGCAATTTTCATAGCTTCCTTACATCATATACCATCTTCAAACCAAAGATTGCAATGTCTACTAGAACTAAAAAGAGTTTTAACTAAAGATTGTGAAGCTTTAATCACCGTATGGAGAAGATGGCAAGCCAGCTTTATAGGATATTTCTTAAAAGACTTCTTTAAAAGAGTTTTTAGATGTAGCAACGGTGAATTCGGAGATATCTATGTTTCATGGAAAATCGGCAACAAAGAAGTTCAACGATTCTATCATCTTTTTACCAAAAGAGAACTTCTGAAGCTATTAAATAAATCTAATTTCTCCATTAAAAAAATCAGTAGCGAAGATATTGAAAAGATCAGAATTAAAAGAAATTTTTTCGTTATAGTTAAAAAAATAACTAGTCGTAGAGTTACTAATTAGACCAAACCATATCATAACCATTTTAACATTAATATCGTTTATTCGTTACAAATGCTTATGAAATAAATAATTATATTGCTACAGAGTTATAGGTAAAATTGAGATGGTGCAGATAATAATGGAAAAACCTTGGATCAGAGAGACTTTACTCTACGAGAGCTTAGAAAACGGAAAAGTTAGATGTAAAGTTTGCGAAAGAAGATGCATAATAAGCGAAGGAAAGACGGGATTCTGTAAAACTCGAAAAAACATAGATGGAAAACTATACACCCTTGTCTACGGAGACATATCTTCAATAAGCGCCAACCCCATAGAAAAGAAGCCTCTATTTCATTTCTGGCCAGGATCAGTCGCTCTAACCGTAGGCACATGGAGCTGCAACTTCACCTGCCCATGGTGTGTTTCACCAGACACCTATGTGATTAAAAATGAACATGACATAGAAATGATGGGATCTTTAGAAAATTGTTGGAAACATACAAAACTGTTTTCTTATGATGTTTTTTCTAAGAAAATTGTCAAAGCAGGGATTTTAAATTATTTTAAAATAAATCCATTAATTTTAGGTTTGAAGGTCTACAGAATAGAGACAGAGTGTGGAAGACAGCTAATTGCATCGGAAGACCATCCCATCTATACCAAGAGAGGTATCCTACCATTGAGAGACGTAAAGATTGGTGACGAAGTTATAATTTATCCCTTCTATCCACTTAAAAATGATGCACTCAAAGAAGACTTTACAATAGTTAATGAGAAAGACGTAGAAAAAATAATAAATATCTATCTTCCAAGATCAAACAAAGAATTCATAATTTCAACACTACGCAGAAAAGGACTTTTGCCATTAAAAATTTCTAACCCAAAGATTAAGATAATTGCAAGGATACTCGGCTTTTTATTTGGCGACGGATACATTTCATTAAGTAAGACTAAAAAGCGAGACAATGCTTATGCTGCCTTTAATGGAAGGACAGAAGATTTATTGAAAATTAAAGAGGATATGACTTTACTTGGATTTAGTACAGCAAAAATAATCAAGCGAAGAAAAATTTCCAAAGTATATAGGTATGGAGAACTTCACATTATAAATGGTTTTGAAACACGTCTTGATTGTTATTCTAAGGTGTTTTGCGTTTTAATGATATCCTTGGGGGCCCCTATAGGGGATAAATCCGTTAAACCGTTTAGGATACCAAAGTGGTTATTCAAATCGCCCAAAGACGTACAAAGGGAGTTTCTGGCTGCGTACTTCGGCTGCGAATTAGCAAAGCCCCTTGTGAACAAAAGTGGTAAAAACTTTTTCCAACCGAGACTTTCTATAAATAAATCAATTGAGTACTTAGATAATGCTTTTGAATTCGTTAGAGATCTAGAAAAACTTTTATCCAATTTCCAAGTAAAAATAAGTTCTATCAATTTTCACGAGGGAAGCGTTAGAAAGAAGGACGGTATCAAAACAATTACGGTATATGTCCTTTTCAGCAACAAACTTGAAAATCTTATAAACCTCTACGGCAAAATCGGATATAGATATTGCAAGGAAAGAGAAGTATTATCAAGATACGTGTTAGAATATCTTCTATTTAAAAAGAAAGAAATAGAAAACAGAAAAAAAGCCTATAAATTAGCTGTTTTACTTAAGAAAAAGGGATTCAAACTAAAGGAAATACATGAGAAAGTACACGAACAGGTAAACATAGAAAATTTAGTACTATGGCTTAATAAAGATATAGACCCAAATAAAATTAAGGGAAGAAAAACGTCTCAAAAGTTTAGTGAATGGCTAAATCAACGAAATAAAGATCTCCCTGAGGGATTACTATGGGAAAAAATTGAGGAAAAGGAGGAGATAAGGAACGTTACAGACCTAAGAGATCTTACAGTCGAAAAATATCATAACTTTTTTGCAAACGGATTTTTAGTTTCTAATTGCCAGAACTGGGAAATAAGTAAGGCTCCTCCTGATCCTGAAAAAGCTAATTATATTTCCCCTGAAAAATTTGTTGAGATGGTTGGTAAATATAAGTGTCAAGGCACAAGCATTTCTTTTAATGAGCCTACTTTGCTTTTCGAGTGGAGTTTGGATGTTTTTAAACTTGCTAGGGAGAAGGGATTTTATAATACCTTTGTTACGAATGGCTATATGACTTTGGACGCTTTAAAAATGCTTATTGAAGCTGGATTGGATGCTCTTAACATAGATATTAAAGGTTGTAAAGATGAGGTATCGCATTTTTGTGGTGCAAACGTTGAGTATGTTTGGCGTAATTGCATTGAAGCTAAACGTTTAGGCGCTCACATCGAAATCACTACATTAATTGTAACAGATGTTAACGATGACTTAGAATGTCTCCGCAACATTGCTCAGCGAATAGTCAAGGAACTAGGTGAAAATACACCTTGGCACGTAACTAGATACTATCCAGCATACAAATATCATGCTCCTCCACCTAAAGTAGAATTTCTTGAAGAAGTTAGGAAGATAGGTATAGAAGAAGGATTGAATTATGTTTATTTAGGTAATGTGCCAGGACATCCTTGGGAAAACACGTATTGTCCCAACTGCGGTGAACTTTTAATTAAAAGGTACATTTTCGATGTTGTTAATTTCAATTTAACAGAGAAAAACGAATGTCCAAAATGTGGAGAAAAAATCCCCATTGTTGGAAAATACGTTAAAAGAGGGCTTCTTGACAGATTTAGACAATTTTTAATGTAATTTCAAACAGGTGGTTACATGTCTTCAAAAAATATTGTAGATGAAGGTGACTTAATACTCTTAGTATTTGATGAGAAGAGAAGATGGTTAGTCAAAGTTGAAAAAGACAAAGAATTTCATACACATAAAGGCGTAATCAAACTAAATGATGTGATAGGTAAAACTTACGGAAGTAGTGTGAAAAGTAGCACTGGGGCAAAATTTCGAGTTTTTAAACCGCTCCCTAGAGATTACATCTTAAAAATGAGAAGGATAACCCAAATTATTTACCCCAAAGATATAGGTTTAATTCTCCTCTACTCAGGTATCGGTCCAGGTTGGAAAGTCGTTGAAGCTGGAACTGGCAGCGGAGCTTTAACAGTAGTTCTCGCTTACTACGTTCGTCCTGACGGTCATATCTACACATATGAAGTTAGAGAGGAATTTCAAAAGTTAGCTATAAAAAACATAAAAAATGCAGCCCTAGAAAAGTACGTAACTTTCAAACTAAAAGATATAAGTGAAGGGATAGATGAAAGAAATGTGGATGCGGTTATTTTAGACATGGCAACCCCTTGGCTTGTCGTTCCACACGCATATGAAGCTTTAAAGGAAGGAGGAAGCTTCGTATCCTACTCACCAACAATAGAACAAGTCCAAAAAACGGTTTTCTCACTTTTAAAGACAGGATTTTTCGATATCATAACAATAGAATGCTTCACAAGAAGAATATTAGTTAGAGAAGGAAAAACAAGACCAGCAACATCTATGATAAGTCACACAGGATACCTTACCTTTGCAAGAAAAATAACCTAGTAGTTAAATAGTTAAAAAAATCTTTACAGGATTTAAAGAAAATGTAAAATAAAACTTATGATCGCAGTTATAAAACCTGCAAAAAGCATTTTGATGCCTGAAACCATTATGTTTTCCTTGGACACCGCACCCAAAAATACACCTAAGAGAAAAAGCATGATAAATATTAAAGCTATTGAAATGAAAGCTGCAGATGCCACTGGAATTATGCCAATATAAGCGAGTATAAGAGGAATTAATGAAATAAAAGCTGAAAGCATAGGCGCTAAACTATCAATAAGAGCTGCCATTATTATAGCAAAACGATAAGCCTTCCCATATATACTATCTTCTAAACTCTTTAGCATAGCTCCTTCTAACTGCTTCAATTCCCGCGCTCTTTCCGCACTCTCTGCCATATAGGCACCAAAAAAACCTGATACGCCCATAGCAAAACTTCCACCTACACCAGCACCAATTATAACCTTTAGAGAATCATAAGTAATAATTTCATGCATCATTAACGCGCCCATTATAACTCCAAGCATCGTTAATGCTCCATCAAAAGCATTCATTACAAAATACCTTCTAGCTATTTCACCTAAACCACTAATCTCAATATATGTCTTGAAACGTTCTATAGTTTTCCCAAAAAATTCTCTTATGCTCTTTAAAGAAAATATACGTTTCATGTTTCATAAACACCATTTATAACTGCATAATTTTCTTTCGATATTTATGAAATTTAGGCTTTAAATATTAATATGGCCATTCTATTTTCATCTTTCAAGGTATCTTGTAAAGACACTCATATAACTTTTATCTCATAATTTATCTTTAAACTCTTCGGAAAAACTACATAAATTTGTCTTCATACTTTTTAAAACTATTATTTTTCCATTTTTCTATATCATTCTGTTTAAAGGACTTAGCAAGGCGTCTTTTTTTCTTTTATACCGTTGGACAGTATAGTTTTACCTTCTCATACAAATCTATTTGATTTAACAATCTCTTAAGCAATTACATGCAGAAGCATTCTTAATTAGGGTTACTCTGTACTCACTCAGCATAAAATTAAAATATAACAAGAAAATATTATTAGGTGCTCCGCTGTAAAGCTTGTTAAGAAGCATTTAACCACGTAAATAAAGAAAATAAGGCGGTGGAACAGAGCTATGTTGAAACCTGTCTCAATGAAGAAGATTCGTGCAATTATACACGAAAAATATATCGATGACACCATTAGAACGTTAGGAGAACTCGGGGCTGTACACTTAATTGATATGAAAGACAAATTGGAGAAACTTGGGGATAAGATCAAACCTATTGAACCGAGTGAACAATACTACAGGATTACAAGCTTATTTTCAAGAATTGAGCGTTTAATAAACGATTTACAAATAAGGAAGGTACCCACCACTAAAAAGATCAGCGTACCAAAAGTTTTGTCAGATAGTTTTCTAGACGACTTAGAGAACGAAGTAAAGCAAATCGAAGAACAATATACCAAGATCGTCCGAGAGATCGAATCATTGAAAGAAAAAGGAAAAACAACAAAAGCAGAAAGCAAAATAAAAGATTTAAGAGAGCAACTTGACAAACTTGCAAGAGAAAATGCATTAAAACTGCTGGCTTATCACGAAGCCCTTGAAATAGAAAAAGAAGTAGAAGAAAAAAAGACAATGATGGGAAAAACAGAGAAAACATACATTTTTGAAGGATGGGTTCCCGCCGAAGAAGTGGAAAGAGTTACAAAGAGTCTATTAGAAGTTTCAGAGGGCACCACAATCATTGAAACCATGGGTAATGAAAATCATGAAGAGGAAGAAGAAAAACCACCAACCCTACTAAAAAACCCTAAAACCCTAGAATCATATGAACGTTTAACAAAAAGCTTCGGAATTCCATCCTACGGTGAGATAGATCCCACACTTTTCATGGCAATATCATTTCCAATATTCTTTGGTCTCATGTTCGGCGACATAGGACACGGGCTCCTCCTTCTAATAGTATCAATTCTCGGTCTTATTGGAAAACGAAAAAACCTAGATCTGGGAGAAATAGGCAATTATGTTATTAACGGAGCACCTCTCCTTTTCTTCTGCAGTATATTTTCCATTTTCTTCGGATTTCTATACGGTGAATTCTTTGGGTTCTCAATATACCATGAAAAATGGTACATTGCAATCGCGCCGCTACTAATGCCCTTCAGAGATCTCTTAGTAAAAATATTCTATATATTCGATTTTGATGCAGGAGTAAAAATGTTCACCGACCCAACCTACCATGAATACATCCACCCACCACCCGAAGGTCCAGTTTGGTTCAGCCCCATGCATCATCCATGGGTCCTTTTCATAATCTCCATCATAATAGGCGCAGTACACCTAAGTTTAGGACTATTTCTAGACATCGTGAATAAATTCAGACACAAGGAGTACGTTGAAGCCATCTTAGGTCCCGGAGTATGGTTATGGTTCTACATAGGCTTTATATGGATAATTTTCAATAAGGGCATAGTTTTCATGAACTGGTTTAAAGAATTAAGCTTTTCAGAACCAGCAAAGCTTGCAACAAACCCAGTTTTCTTCATGTTAATTTTGCCACTTATTATAATGTTTATTGGTCGAGTAGTAACTGAGGGTCCCATTGAAGGAGGTATCGGTGTTCTAGAGAGCTTAATCGCATCCGTTTCTAACACTATTTCCTATGCTCGTATATTAGCCTTAAACATGGCTCACGAAGGTTTCGGTAAAACATTCATAACTCTAGGTGGAGTTAATCCGGAGCATGGACTTGCTGCCATCACTCTAAGCCCAATGTTTATAATGTCTTTCCTAGTAGGAACACTGTTCATAATGATCATGGAGGGACTTTTATCCTTCATACACACACTTAGGTTACACTGGGTCGAGTGGTTCCTAAAATTCTACGAAGGCGAGGGCATAGAATTTCAACCGTTCACAATAAAAAGATATTACACAACTACAAGTTAAATTCTCTTTTTATTATGCTAAAAATTCTTCAACAAAAAATAACATATTTTGCTAAGATATATTCTTTACATTAATTAGAACCTATACCTCTAGCACATGTTTTAATTCTTGTAGTATAATACATGTTTCAATACCTAGAACTCCTGATATTTCCGCTAACTTCTCTCTTATGAAACTATTTAATGTTTCAACATTTGGAACCCTGACTATTAATGCTACACCACACTGTCCAGCAAGATAATAGGCTTGTTTTACTTCATCAAATTTAACTACTTCTCTAGCTACTGTGTCCAATTTTTCCGGTGACGTAGTAATCCTAACAAATGCATAAATATCGTGTCCACTTCTTGAAGCGCTTGTTATAATTGTGAACTTTTTAATAATACCCGCATCGATAAGTTTTTTAACTCTCCTTCTAATAGTTGATTCCGTTTTTCCAAGCTTCTCTGCAATTTCTCGGAAGGATAATCTTGAATTCTCCCTTAAAAGTTCTATGATTTTTTCATCGATGACGTCAAGCGTATTTTTATACATTATTATTCTCCTCTTTAACCTGGAGGTGTATATGTTCTTCTTGCCTAACTACGTATATTTTATATTTTCATTTTTTATTTTTTGCGGCATCTAATGCGCAAAATAAGGCGATAAAATACTAACTTTTTTAATGTTTTTCGTCATGTAGCTTGCATATAATCGGTAATCGATTGTTTGCATATGCTGAATTACGTAACTTTAAATGATTTCACCGCCTAATTACGGCAATTTTTACATAGTAAATATAGGTACCCAGCAAATTTTGCTGAAATTGATAATACAAATGCTTATTTTAATTTATAATCGTAAAATTTATTAACAAATCTTTTGATAATACCACAGAAAAAGGAGGTAGTCTCATGTTTGAATTATTCTTTGAATATTTGGGTATAACCTTGTCAATCGGTTTAGCGGCAATAGGAGCAGGGCTAGCAATCTCAAGTGTCGGTAGTTCACTCAGTGGCGCAATAACAGAGAAACCTGAAACTTTCGCAAAACTCTTAATTCCGGTGGTCTTAGGAGAAGCTATCGCTATCTATGGTATGTTAGTGTCCTTTATAATCTTAAGCAGTGGAGGAAATCCTGACTGGAGCTTTGCCTTCAAAGCTTTATGCGCAGGAGCAATTACAGGACTAACATGCCTAGGTGCTGGTATAGGAATAGCTTCAACTGGAAGTGCCATGGCTGGTGCAGTGGCAGAGGAACCCATGACCTTCAGCAAATCTATGATCACTGTTGTTCTAGCAGAGGCTCTTGCAATATACGGGCTCCTAATAGCATTCATGCTGCTAATACAATAAATTAAAATTTTTAAGTACTACGAGGGAGGATAATGCGGAGACGTTCAGTAGGGAACAAGAAGGATACCCTAAAAGCATTTAAGGTACTTGGTCTCAGCACCGAACTTCCTATTATGACCTTCGTCTTAGCTTATATTGGGTATATGGCATTTGGGTGGCAAGCCATTTTACCATTTGGTTTACTAGGGTACTTTCTAGGAATTATCTCAATGTTTGCAATGATAAGACAGCTAGAAAAAGTTGAAAAGAAGAAATATTAAGTTAAAATATTGTAAAGAATTTTTTCTTCTAACGTTGGTAAAGTCCTAACTTTAAATAAGGCTACAACATTAAGTAGAAAACATTTCCTGATTTTTACCTTAATTTTTAGTAATTTTACATTCATATCGGAAAGCTTATATAGAAGAGCCGAAATTATCTACTGCGAACCTCAAACACCTAAAATTAAGCGTGGAAATAAAAATATTATGCAATTAAACTCTGCATATTTGGAGGTTAAGTAAATGGAAATGACCGCAACTGCTGTAGCCATATTAGGAGCTTCATTTTCCATTGGTTTTAGTGCTTTGGGCGCGGGTTTGGGAGTAGGATATTCGG
>DXJG01000009.1:126014-239453 GCA_019056805.1 Candidatus Baldrarchaeota archaeon
ATCCTTCATGATACTAATGCAAATACCCATAATCGAAACCGCAGATCAAGCTTATAGAGCATTTGCAGCTGGAATATCTATCGGATTAGCTGCCCTAGGTGCGGGTTTGGGAGTAGGATATTCGGGAGCTGCTATGTCTGGAGCTATAACGGAGCGTCCTGAAGCTTTCACCAAAAGCTTAATTTCCGTCGTTTTGGCAGAGGCATTGGCCATTTACGGGCTTCTAATATCCTTCATGATACTAATGCAAATATAATACGAAAAGTAGTTTTCCTCCATTATTTTTAACTATTTATGTATAGAAATTATAGAAATTTCGAATAAGTTTTCCATTCATCATCTTTTTCTACTTTTTATTATTCCAGCCACATAAAAAAGATGAAGCCACATAATAAAAGTTCCAACAAGAGTACCCACCATGGTACCAAGTATTTCGTTCCCAGATTGACGACCAATTATATATCCAACAGCAGCAAAAATAACAATATCAAGTACAATACCAGAATATTTAAAAAGATCACCCCAGGTAGGCCCTTCCTTACTCATAGTAATTACGCCCTAAATAGTCGTTATTAGTATACTTTTATTATTCCTTTTGTATTAAATATTTTCTTATATGAACTGGTATTATTCTTTCTTCCTTCCCCACAACAATTGTTTTCAGATTTTTTATCTCAAACCACTTTAAATTAAGATAGCAAAGTATAGTGCCTATCTGGAACGGATAACCATAGCCTGCCTTTTTACTAGCTTCATAGATAAGTTTATCAAGCTCCACTTCAATTCCTGTTAAAAGATCCTTCTTTTCATATTTCCTTAATACATCATGTAAAATCGAATCATACGGATGAACGGCTAGTGTTTCAACAACTTCGCTAACCGATTTTGCTTCTAAACTCTTCCGTAAGATTTCATCCCTTAGTCTGTAATTTACCCTGAGTAATAACTTTTGAATGGTTAAATGATCCAGCCCTAAAAGTTTTCCCCTCAATAATATTTTGATATTTATTGAATCTATTTCTACTCCCACTACACGTCTTGATACTCGTTTATCAAGACCACCCATATTGTCCTTGATATATTTCCAAATTTCCTCAAATGAAACTCTATCAACAGCTACTTCAAGCGGTAAAATGTTTCGGGTTTCTTCATAATATCTCCAATTCTCCTCTAATGCCTTTCTAAAGATTCTAATGGGGATATTTTCTACCATTTCCTTTAGATCCTTTTTCTTTAATAGTTCTTCACAAACTGGTCTAGTAAAAACACTAACTGGTATTATATACCGCATTGCTTCTTCTAATGGTAAGTTTGCAACTTTTGTTCTCAAAAGAGTTTTCAATGTTCTAGCTTCAAATTTCATGCGAATTTTATTTAAAAACTCTTTTACATCTGATGGAGAAGATCTATAGAGTGCGCTAAATGTTTCTATAAAATCTTCAGAAAAAACTCTATCCAAAATTTCTGAATTTATTTGTTCAAAAGGAAATGCCACTAGTTTTGGACCATAGGGACTCTGTTCCAGTAGTCTTACCATTGTTTGGAAACTTTCAGCACCAATTAGGGAATCTATAGCCTCTCTAGTAAGTAACTTACCCATCATTCCCCTAACTTTTGCATTTATATAAGCATATTTTGATACCTTACCCACTTTATCTCACCATTTCCAGACTAAGAAAAATTTGAGAGATTAAAAAATATAGTGTTACATTTTGAGTACAGCTTCTGCAGCTTTTTCAACTACTTCTATCGCTGTCCTTGGCCATATTCCTATGAAGATTATCTGTATAGTCAGGATGACTATGGGTATGAGTATCGATATTGGTGCCTCTTTTACGTGTTCCATTTCTTTGCTTGGCTCAGCGAATAGTATGATGTGAATTAGTCTCAAATAATAGACTACTGAGAAAGCACTGTTGATAAGAGTTAATGCAGCAAGTACTAATTGTCCGCCTACGACGGCTCCCCATATAATCATAAACTTAGATACAAATCCACTTAATCCTGGAACTCCTGCAATAGCTAAGCATCCCATGAAGAAGCAAAATGCGGTAATAGGCATCTTTCTGCCTATTCCTTTAAGTTCTTCTAGGTTTCTAGTACCCAATTCGTGGATGAAAGCCCCTGCGCAAAGGAATAACATCCCTTTCATTAACGAATGGTTAAGTACATGAAGAAGTCCTCCAGCTACACCTATCACAGCTGCTGTTTCACCGACTCCATTCATCATTCCTACAGCTAAACCTGCAAAAATGTATCCTATGTTCACTATGCTAGAGTATGCTAGCAATCGTTTAATGTCCTCTTGGAGCAACGCCATAATGTTACCTACGGTCATGGTTAGAACGGCAAAGACGGCAACTATTGTCCCATAATCCAATACCGTAACTGGGAAAGCAAGAAGTAGTACACGTAAAATACCGTAAACACCGTTTTTGATAACTACTCCTGAAAGCATAGCACTAATTGAGCTTGGCGCTGCGGGGTGTGCATCTGGTAGCCAGGTGTGCAGCGGTACTATTGACGCCTTCACACCAAATCCGATTATTAGCATACCCACTATTAGATACAACGATGGATCTGTTTTTGCGACTTGTAAAGCTTGATGGACAGCTTCGTAGCTAAGAGTTCCAGTAAGCCCGTAGATGAGTGATATAGCGTACAGTAACGTAGCAGAGCCGAAGGCTGACATTACGAGGTATTTAAAGCCTGCTTCTACAGGTTCCCATGATTCTTTTCGGAAGGAGACAAGGGCATAGCTTGAAACGCTCATTAATTCCCAAGCAACAAAGAGCGTGAATAGATCGCCTGCATATACTACTAAATTCATTCCGCCGATTAAGGCTAGTAGAAGTGCATAGTATTTGTCAAGACCAGTGTCTTTCTCCATATATGCGATACTATATATTGTTACTAGGAAACCTAGGTTACTGAAGACAAGGGACATAAACCAACTTAACATATCAACTCTAAGGCAAGCCCCACCTGGAGGCTCAAAGAGGTAATGAAATGTTATTACACCTTGTTGGGATACAAGTTGATAAAAGTATATTACCGATGCTATGGTTCCCAGTGCCACTAGAGCCGCTAGATATCCTGTGACTTTTTCAACACCTGCTTTTCTAAGTAATATACCGAGTAGTGCAATTATAATTGCTCCTGCAAACGGTATTAATAGGGGTAACAATATTTCCTGTATCATTTTTCACCCACCGATCAGTCTTTCTATTTCTTCAGCAGCTGGAATTAATATTCTTAATACAAGATCTGGATAGAAGCCTAAGAGAACTGCAAGGAAAGCTAGAATCGCCATAGGAGCCAACATGGTTAAAGGCGGTTCTTTAACATTTTCAAACTCTTCTCTCGGCGGTCCGAAGAACACTCTTCTTATCATCCATAGTATGTAACCAGCAGTTATTACTGTTGAAATTACAGCAAGCGCTGCAATTAAGTAATGTCCTGATGCGAAGGCTCCTGTGAATATTAGAAACTCGCTGACGAAACCATTGAGAGGCGGGGTTCCTGCTATTGATAACCCAGCAATGAGTGTTATTGTTGCAGTTATCGGCATTTTTCCTGCTAATCCTCCGAGTTTATCCATATCTCTACCCTTTATTGGATCGATTTGATGCATTAGAACTCCTGCTACCATGAAGAGAAGCCCTTTACATATAGCGTGGTTTACTATGTGAAACATTGAACCAACTATTCCATACTTTGTAGCTGCTGCTAATCCTAGGAACATGTAACCCATTTGTGATATACTTGAACATGCAAATAATCTCTTGAGATCCTTCTGAGCTAGAGCTAGTACTCCTCCATAAATCATAGTTACGACAGCTATTCCCATAAACACCGTTGTGTAAATTACAAATATAGTTCCAAAGAAGGTTAGAAGAATTCTGGCAACTGCGTAGGTTCCACATTCGATCATAACACCTGAAAGAATAACACTTATCGGGGTTGGAGCTTCTGCGTGTGCATCTGGCAACCAGTTATGCAACGGGAACAATGCCATTTTTACTGCGAATCCGAGCATAAACAGAATTACTATTATCTTAAGGGTTGATGCTGGAGCTGCTGCTATACCATTAACCATTTCAGCCGCATATAGATCGAATGTTGCCGTTAAGTTCCATGTAGCTGCGATACCAAGAATTATACAAATAGCGCCTAAGTGGGTAAACATGAAGTATTTGAATGCTATTAGTTGAGCCTTTTCTGATGTTCCCCAGCGAGCAATTAGCAACCATGATGGAATTAACATTAATTCCCAGAAGATATAGAACTGAATTAGATTAGTTGCTAGAACAACACCAACCATACCTGCTATGTAAATGAGTAAAAGCGCGAAATAAAGTTCCTGATTATGTTCATGTGACATGTATCCTATGGAGTATAAAGTAGCAAGTGTGCACAACAGTAATATTATCCCTGCAATTGGTGTACTCAAATTGTCTGCTCGTAATCCAAATGTTAATCCGATGATTCCAGCCCATGAGTACTCCTCTACATATAGACCTGTCTCAAGAACGGTAGGCACCACGCTTATCGAGAATATTGCCAGGGATAGAAAAGAGAGGATAAAGGCTAACCATCCTGCAGCCTTCGTCGATCCCTTACCTACGGCATATACTATTGGTGCGCCAATAATAAGCAACACAACCATGATTAAGAGCGGACCACTCATTTTTTTCCCTCCTTAACCGAAGAGTAATAGTAATAGTATCGCAATTACACCCAGCATTACAGCGATCATGTTATAGTTTAGATCACCAGTATGTGTTTTTCTGAATGCCTGGCTAAAACTACGTACAACCCATGCTAACGCATAGTTAAACCTGTCAACGATGCCCTGTTCAAAGAACCTGTAAATTCCCAGACTTAATTTTATGAATCCGCCAACTATCACCTTTGTGTAAAAGTCATTGATATACCATCTGTTGTAGAAGAATTTGTGTACGGCACGGAAGAATCCATGCTTCTCCAAGAACTCTCCTGGATCAATTTTATGACTCCAATAGAAGTAATATGCAGGAATTCCTCCAAGGGCAATGGCACCTAGTGTCATAAGGATTGTTGGTGAAAACAATAGTTCTGCGAATATTTCCATTGATACGTGAACTTCCACTCCTTTCCAGCCTTTGAACATGAATACTTGGAACATTGGAGCGAACAAACCGCCTATAACTGATATTGCAGCTAGAACCGCTAGTGGAACCCACATCACTGGAGGAGCCTCATGTATATGTTCTCCTTTATGTTCTCTCTCCTTGATGTATTCGCTTTCAGGCCATAGGAATATTATAGCTATCATCCTAATGCTATAGAATAAGGTTATTGCGGCAGTTATTACTGCCATAAATAACAGTATGTATCCAGTCGTACCAATGAAGGCATATCCATGGGCATATGCTTCGTTAGCGAGTATCCATGCAGCATCAAATATAGTTTCTTTAGACCAAAAGCCGCTGAAGGGTGGTATACCGGCGAGTGATAAAGCTCCGATGAGCATACATTTGTATGTTATTGGCATATATTGTTTTAAGCCGCCCATTTCAAACATGTCTTTTGTTTCAGTAGCATGTAGAATCGCACCAGCTGAGAGGAATAAGAGGGCTTTAAAGACTGCATGTGACATAAGGTGGAAGGTTCCTGCATAGTATCCTTCAGCTATTTCTCCGGCAACGTAGCCTATTAGTCCTCCTACTCCAAGTGCAAGCATCATATATCCTATCTGTGAAATTGTTGAATATGCTAATACCTTTTTAACTTCTCTTGCCACCATTCCCATCGTTGCAGCTAGAAATGCTGTAAACGCACCTATACAAGCAACTATTAAGGAAAACGTGTATAATGCGCCAGTGAAGTTAATTAATTTGAATACTTCAACAAAGATGGGTAATACTCGTGCTACTAGGTAAACACCGGCTTTTACCATTGTTGCTGCATGTATGAGTGCAGAAACTGTTGTTGGACCTGCCATAGCTTCTGGTAACCATACGTGCAATGGGAATTGAGCACTCTTACCTATAGGTCCACCGAAAAGTAGTATTATAGTTGGTATTAGTAGTCCACTTGCTACAAGTAATCTGGCCCATTCTATATATTCCTCGCTTCTAAGTTCAAGAAAGTTGAATGTCGGGTGTCCTGCTTTCCAGGTGAAAACATAAATTGTTAAAATTGCTATTAGAAGGGCTACATCGCCTACACGAGTTGTGATGAATGCTTTCATTCCACACATAGCATTATATTCGCCTTCAGTTTTATAATCTGGAACCGGGCTGGGATCTTTTTTCTTATGCCAGAACCCTATTAGGGCGTACGAACACATTCCGACAATTTCCCAGCCTATGAACATTTGTAGAAAGTTGTTTGCCATAACTAGGAGAACCATTCCCCCGATAAAGAAGTTCTTGAAGAACCAGTACCTTGTTAAATCAGGATCGCCATGCATGTATCCTAATGCGTACACCATGATTAGAGCACCGAGACCACTGGCAATATTAGCCATAAAGACACTTAGAGGGTCAACGAGTACTCCTACTTCTATTCCTAACCCTGGGATCCATTCTATTTTCGATTCATATGGAATACTAGTACTAAGTACCTCTCCAGTGAACCAGTTAACGACTTTCCCCGCGAAGATATCGGGCACCATTGAAAGAGCGAATATAAAGCCAACGATGCTGAACAGAACAGCCCCATAATCTCTTACTTTCGGATGGATTTTTGCTAATAAAGGTGTTAATAATGCGCCTATTACAGGAATTCCCCAACATAGCCACGGTGCTAGAGGCAGCATGACCTAACAGCCCCCTTACCATTTTAATCTTCTCATTTTTCTAACATCTAAGGTTCCGTAGTGTCGATATATGAGGAGAGTAAGCGACAATGCTAGAGCTATGACTCCCGCACCAACACCGATTGAAATTATAACAAAGCTACGAGCTAAAGGATCCAGACCTACAGTTGTAGTGCTAAGTGCAATAAAGTTGAGATGAGCAGCGTTTATCAATATTTCAATGCCGATTATGAGTTTTATGATATTTCTTTTCGTTGCTAAACAGTAGAGTCCTATTAGATAAAGTATTGCAGCTGCACCTAAGTACCAATTTAATCCTATCATTCCTTCTCTCCCCTTTCTCTTCTAAATAATGTAGCTACACCCAAACCAGCTACAAATAATGCCATTGCTTGAATTAATACATCTATTATTCTCACTTGCCAAACAGATTGTGCAACATTTTCCAGAATATTCTGGAAGGGTTTAAGCACAGGGAGATTTAAAGCCTCACCGTAAACAAAATGAAGGCCAACGTAGCTTGCAATAAACACTTGAACCATAAGAATGGCAATGATTATGAAAAGAAGTCCTCCAGATACCTCTGTAGCAATGTCATACTTCATTTCTTCCCTTTTTCCCTTTTCACCTGGGGACATTAAACTTAACACTGCCAAGAAAAGAACTATGACAGCACCGGCATACACTAGAAGGTTAATAACCGCTACGTAAGGTGCGTAGAGCACGTAAAAAATTATACTTAGAACCGTGCTCATTAGACCGAGTGAAACAACTGCATACGCTAATTTTTTTAATTCAACGGCTAAAATTGCAAACAGGATTAAGAATCCAATCAACGCAACTTCGATCATAAATTCCAAGCTCATTTCCATACCTCGCTGGATTTGCTGTCGCGTTGTGCAGTGTCTTATTGTAATTATACCCTAAAAAGTTTTCGCCCTAATACTTAAAAGGGTAGAGTTAAAACACAATTTAGTACCCTAAGTTCTCCCTAAGGACTCGTATTAAAGATTAACGCAGGGGGTTAAATTGGCTAACAAACTCATAGAAATAATAAGTGAAGTTGAAACAAAAGCAAAAGAGATAATTAGCGAAGCAGAGAAAAAAGCAGAAGAAATAATCAACCAAGCAAAGAAAGAAGCAGAGAATATCAGGGAAAAAGTCTTAAAAGATGCAGAAATCGAAGCAGAAAAAGTTTGGAAAGATATCTTGACAAGGGCGGAAGCGGAAGCAAAGAAAATAGTTGAAAAAGTAGAAAAAGACATAGAAAAATTAAGAACAGAAGCCCGCGAACAATTTGATGAAGCTGTAAAATTAATCATGGATACTATAACTGGGGTGTGATTAATTGAACGAACGGGTAGAAAAAATTGAGGAAATTATAATTAACGAAGCAAAAGGAAAAGCTGAAAACATTATCGCCAAAGCAAAAGAAGAGGCAAAGAAGATTCTTGATGAAGCTGAACAGGAAGCTAAAAAAGAAGCAGAAGAAATAATTAACAAGAAGAAAGCAGACGCTGAAGCCCAAGCTCGCCGTATACTATCAGAAGCAAAATTGGAAGCAAGACTAAAGATACTTAATGCCAAAGAACAGTTAATATCAGAGGCTTTTGACACTGCCATTGAAAAGTTAAAAGAATTTTCGCAAAGTACACAATATAAAACCGCATTGGAAAATCTCATTAAAGACGCCGCAATAATTATAAGAGGCGGAGACTTAGAGGTTCTACTTCCAGAAAACACAAACGTGAATCTTGATTTATCAAAAATAGCAAAGGAAGTTGAAAATCAAACCGGAGTAAAAACTTCACTTAGCATATCCAACGAAACGATTAGAAGCATCGGTGGCGTAATAGTCAGATCAAAAGACCAATTTTTAACCGTGGATAACACTTTTGAAGCAAGACTTGAAAGGCTACGAGAACAACTTCGTGTAAATGTAGCCAATTTACTCTTTAAAACATAATTTTCATCCCTTATTTATCCTTAATTAACTTTCTTTTATACTCCGAATCTAAAATAATCTAAATCAAACAATCAAACATCAGTTTTACTCCATATCATTATTATAGCATAACATAAAATAATCAATAGCATTATGATGAAATTATAATATTACATGAAATCTTAACTATCTTGCCATAAGAAGCATTTCATTCACAATTTTACATGGTGATAAGCAGAAAGTAGAACAAGGTCGATGTATCGAATATGGGTGTTAGAATGTCTAGCAAGTCTTGTAGATTTTGTTCTAAACCTGCTATCCTGAGAATACGGTACTCCGGGCTTCTAGTATGTAAAAAGCATTTTATAGAGTACTTTGAAAAACGAGTGTTTAGAACAATTCAAAAATATAAAATGATACGAGAGGGAGACAAGGTTTTACTTGGACTTAGTGGGGGAAAAGACAGCATAGCACTTCTCCATATATTTACAAACCTACAAAATACTTTGAAATTTGAAATTCTTCCCCTCTTTATAGATTTAGGAATTCAACTTAATAATTACTCTCAGGTTAGCAGCGAAATAGTAAAAAGAAATTGCAAAAAACTTGGACTAGATGTTATCATCGTAAAAATAAAAGACGAATACGGTTTTTCGATAGATAATGTTTCCGCCAAGAAATTAAGGAGACCTATATGTTCTGTTTGTGGATTAATTAAACGATATGTACTTAACAGAAAAACCCTTGAGTTATCAGTTAACAAGGTTGCTACTGGTCATAACCTTAATGATGAAGCAACTTTTCTTCTACAAAACATTATAAACACAGACGTTGACTTGTTATCCAAATTTGGACCTATTCAACCGACACTTGAAGGACTATTTGTAAGCAGGATAAAACCATTTTTCGAAACATATGAAGATGATATATCACTATATGCGACCCTTAAAAACCTAGAATACGTTGACACAACTTGCCCATACGCCAAAGATGCTTCGACATTGCAACTTAAAACAATTATAGCAAACCTTGAAAATATAAGACCCGGCGCAGCCCTGGCTATGGTTAAAGGATTCTACAAAAAAATTAAGCCTTTACTTCAAAGTATTAGAGAAGAAAGAGAAGAAAAAATAACTAAATGCAAAATATGTGGTATGCCAACATCTATGGAAATTTGCTCATTTTGCCGATTGAGAGACAGAATCGCTAAAACAAATTTTTAACCATTTTATAAACGCGATTTTTCTTAATATCACTTGTGTTATGATTTAGGATACAAGATAATTAAGAAAACGCGGTTTTTAGATGACGTTTATATTTTTTTTCTTTATACTTTTTCTTTATACACAAAAGGGAAAAATATAATTATAGTGATTGAAAAAGATGCTATGTCATCTAAGTTAAACTTAATAAGGTACACGTTGTTGAATCGATACACTTTTATTAGATGAATGAAGTTAGTAGTTGGTCTGAGTGTTAGGATTGCTGGGGGTTTAGCAACATGACCTCTCTAGTAACTTGGATGGGACTAGTAATTTGTGTACTCATAGCGGTTGTACTTTACCTTTTAGGGAAAAAAATAGCGCCTCCAAGCGAAGAAAACCCTGAAAAAAGAGCACCCTATGCATGCGGTGAAGATTTTCCACCAGAAGAGGTCCAAGTATATATTCACAATTTCCACTACATTGCTTTCTTCGTGATTTTTGAAGTCGCGGTTCTTCTTCTGGCATTGTCCATGTATTCCTTCTCCTTCTTCGCTGTGGCGTTATACGCAATTGTTGTTTTTCTAGCACTTTCTCAAATACCAAGGTGGTAGAAATGGCAGTGTTAAGTAAACTTGTAAAATGGGCGAGAATAAAGTCTCCTTGGATAATTCATTACAACAGTGGTGGTTGCAACGCATGTGATATTGAAGTTGTTGCTGCATTAACCCCTAGATTTGACGTTGAACGTTTCGGTATTCTTCTTAAAGGTAGCCCTAGACACGCTGATGTACTAGTTGTCACTGGGCCAGTAACTAGGCAAACTAAAAATAGACTAATTAGAATCTATAATCAAATGGCTGATCCAAAATTTGTACTAGCTGTAGGTACCTGCACTATAACTGGCGGAGTATTTCGTGGAGCCTACGGTGTACTGGGCGGAGTAGACGAAGCAATACCAGTTGACGTATTTGTTCCTGGATGTCCACCCAAGCCAGAAGCCATAATTCAAGGAGTTGTAAAACTATTAGAAAAATTGCAGAAAACCTAAAATAGGAGGTAAACGTGTTGAGCGAAAGTTTAGAAGTTGAAAAAGAAATCGTTGACGACTTCAAAAAAATTCTAGGGGCAGACTTTATAGACGGACAAGTTCAACGTAAGGGACGAGTCTACATAAAAGTGAAAACAGACGCTTACAAAAAAGCAATAGAACATGCAGTAGAGAAATGGAATACCTACCATCTATCAACCATAAGTGGCGTTGACTTGGGAGAAAACATAGAGCTTCTATATCACTTACTTGATCCAAAAGCCAAAATTACCATTACAATAAGAACAGAGATTCCTAAATCCGACCCAAAGATTGGAACAGTTTCAGATATACTCCCATCTGCCTTAGTATATGAGAGAGAAGTATACGATCTCTTAGGCGTAATATTTACCGGTCACCCAGATCTTAGACGTTTAGTCTTACCTGAAGATTTCCCTGAAGGAGTTCACCCACTTAGAAAGGAGTGGAAACCTGAGGAGGTTAAATAGAAATGAGCGTTGAAAAAAGAATTTTTAAAATACCTGTTGGCCCACAGCATCCAGCTCTAAAGGAATTTGAACACTTTGTATTTACTGTTGATGGAGAGAGGGTCATAGATGTAGGTTTTAGAATAGGTTACACTCACAGAGGCATCGAAAAACTAGCTGAATCAAAAACATATATTCAAAACCTTTATCTCTGTGAAAGAATTTGCGGTATTTGTAGTGCGGCTCACCAAGGCTGCTATGCTCAAACCGTTGAAGAACTTGCTGATATTACTGCTCCCCCCAGAGGGACATATATTCGAACATTAATTTGGGAATTGGAACGTATTCACAGCCACTTATTATGGCTTGGTGTTGCAGCACACGAAATAGGATTTGACACATTATTTATGTTAGTTTGGCGTGATCGAGAAGTAGTTATGGACCTATTAGAAATGATTTCAGGAAACAGAGTCAACTATGCGATGAGTACTATAGGAGGAGTTCGTAGAGACATATCTGATGAATTAAAACATAAAATACTGAAAGGACTAGATATACTTGAGGAAAGAACAAAATATTACAAAGAAGTTTGTATGAAAGAACAAACAATCCTAGCTAGAGCTGCAAATGTAGGTATATTAACACGAGAACAAGCATTAAAGCTCAACGCGGTCGGTCCAACTGCCCGAGCATCTGGAGTAGACGTAGATCTACGTAGAGACGATCCTTATGGAGCATATGATGAAGTACCTTTTAACGTAATAGTTTATGATACATGTGACGTACTTGCCAGAGTTCTAGTGCGAGTTGACGAAACCTTTGAATGTATTAACATGTGCCGCTGGCTTCTTGAAAACTTACCAGAAGGAGACATAAGAACTAAATTCGCCCGTAAAATTGCCGAAAACGAAGTTGTTGGTAGAGTTGAAGCACCAAGAGGCGAACTATTCTACTACATAAAGTCTAATGGCACCGATAAACCTGAAAGACTTAAAGTTCGAACACCCACGCTAGCTAACATACTCCCAGTTTGTGAAATGCTTAAAGGAGGATATATCGCTGACATACCCATTGTACTCGCTGGAATTGATCCATGCTTTGCATGTATGGATCGTGCGCTCTTTATAGACGAGAACTCAGAAAAGAAATGGGTGTGGAGTAGGGAACAATTGAGAATATATTCAATTAAGTGGTATAAGGAACATGGCAATGAGGTGGTGAGGGAAAGATGGAAACAATAGAGTTACTTATTCTTCTCCTTAAATTTATAGTATTTCCCGGAGCCATTTTCTGTATAGCATACGGTTTCTTCCTAGAGTGGTTCGATAGAAAACTTTACGCTAAATTCCAAAACAGAATCGGACCTTTACTCACAGGACCAAAAGGGTTACTTCAACCATTTGCAGACTTCGTTAAATTATTAGCAAAAGAGGATATTACACCAGTTGGTGCTGATAAACTCGGGTTCACACTCACTCCCCTACTAACTGTCGCTGTTTCACTGTTCACATTACTGTTCATTCCAATCCACTCATTAACAGGAGTACTAAGTTTACCAGGAGATGTTCTACTTGTTTTGTTCATCTCAACCGTATTTGGACTGCTAATCATGTTTGCTGGATACTTCTCTGGTAATAGATTCTCCATGGTAGGAACAGAGAGAACTGGGCTTCAATTTGTTGGATATGAGATACCCTTTGCTCTTTCCGTTATTTCTGTAGCAGCCGCCGCGAGAAGCTTAGAAATCACCAACATAGTTAATTACCAAGTCAACATACTCGGTTTACCTTTAATAGTCTTCACTCCCATAGCATTTGCCATATATCTTATAAGCGCACTAGCAAAACTAGAAAAAATACCATTTGACATCCCAGAAGCGGAAACAGAGATCGTAGGTGGATGGCAAGTAGAATACAGTGGAAAGAAACTAGCATTCTTCAGACTTGCCACAGATTTAAAAATGGTCTTTGTCTCAGGACTTGCCGCAGCACTGTTTCTCGGGGGACCATATGGCCCTTCAATTCCAGGCTTAGAACCAATATTCTACACTATCTGGTTTATCATAAAAACATTAATTGTAATGTTCATATTAAGTAACCTTAGATCGCTTTTCGCCAGATACAGAATAGACCAAGTAGTTCATGGATTCTGGAAATACATGGTACCATTAGCAGTATTACAAATCTTAATTGTTGAAGGTCTCATATTTATGGGGGTAATCTAAAATGCCGCTTCCTGGAGCTATGGAAAAAGAATTAATAAAACTTATAGCAAAAAAACCTGCTACAGAAATGTATCCTTTTATTAAAGTAGAACCTCCAGAAGGATATCGTGGAAAAATTTCGTTCGACATAGAAAAATGTATCGGCTGTGGTCTTTGCGCCAAAGACTGTCCAGCTGGAGCCATTGAAATGGTAGAAGATGAAAGAACAAAACTCAAAAAACGACCAAAATTCATCTATAGTAGATGCCTATTCTGCGCACAGTGCGAAGAATCCTGTCCACGTAAAGCCATAAAACTAACAAAAGAATTCGAGCTAGCAGATTACAACAAAGAAGCCATGGTAATCGATGTCTAACGTAAAATATATTTTAAATATTTTCTCTTTTTGTCATAGCAAAAAATAAAGAATATATAATACAAAACAAAAAGAGGAGAATAGATAAATTAACTTCTCTAGTACTTCTTAAGTACTTCTTCTTCTGGTGGTGGCGGCGGAATTAAGCCTTCCTTCATTAAGAGACGAACAGATTCTCGAGCATTTTTGATAATGGTAGTAGCCCTTTCCCATAATTCTTGCTTACTTGGTTTAACTCTAGCTACTCCTTCTTTAATGGATTGTAGTGCACAAGCAACAGCTTCTCTCGGATAAACTTCCCACTCTTCCATCGTAGGTACAATGTAATCTTCATGAATACCTTTTTCTTCAGCAAATTCAGCCAACGCTTTTGCAGCTGCAATACACATATCATCAGTGATTGTCCTAGCTTTTACATCTAAAACTCCTCTAAATATGCCTGGGAATCCAAGTGAGTTGTTAATCTGGTTTGGAAAGTCTGATCTACCTGTTGCAACGATTCTAGCTCCTGCCTCTTTTGCTTCCCAAGGCCATATTTCAGGTATAGGATTCGCACATGCAAACACTATGGCATCATCTGCCATACTACTAACCCATTCAGGCTTTATTACACCGGGCCCAGGTTGAGACATGGCTATACAGACATCTACACCTTTCATTGCCTCTGCAATTCCACCTTCCCTGCCTTCAGCATTAGTTTTAACACACATCTCCCATTTCCATGGATTTTCGTCCTTCCTTGCTTCAACGTCCTTCCTATTTGAATGCAATATTCCCTTACTATCAACCATGAAGATGTTTCCAGGTTTAACTCCTGCCTTTATAAGAACAACTGCAGTTCTATAGTTAGCTGCACCAGCTCCAATCATTGCAACCGTAATCTCGTCCATTTTCTTACCTACTATTTTTAGAGCATTTATTAACCCGGCGAGTGCTACTGTTGCAGTCCCTTGCTGATCATCATGCCAAACAGGAATATTAAGCTCTTCACGAGCTTTTTCAAGTATATGGAAACATTTTGGCTTCGCTATATCTTCTAAGTTAATTCCACCAAATGTTGGTTCAAGCCATTTAAGCGCCGTTATGATTTCATCAGGATCTTTTGTTCCCAAACAGATTGGAAAAGCATCGACTCCACCTAAATATTTGAAAAGTATTGCTTTACCTTCCATAACAGGCATGGCAGCTTCAGGGCCAATATCACCCAGTCCAAGTACCCTAGTTCCATCACTTACAACTGCCACAAAATTCCACCTATTAGTATATTCAAAAGACAATTCTGGATCTTTGTGGATTTCTCTACATGGCGCAGCAACCCCAGGAGTGTACCAGATTGCGAAATCGAACATATTTCTTATAACACACTTTGGCATTACTTGCAGTTTTCCTTCGTAGAATGGATGGTATGCCATTGCCAATTTTGCTGGTTTTTTAGCTTTCTCAAGAAGTTCCTCAACTGTTAATTTCTTCATTTTAAGCCCACCTCATTAGAAAGTAGTCGTATTTGTTTTTAAACTTTTCATACGGGGTTTACATGGTTGTATTTTCCTTTTACTTGTTTATTTTTGCTTTGAAATTTTATGGTGGTTTTAAATGGAGAATTATGAATATAAGTGTTTCTTTGATATTTTGGTTTAAATCCATGGATTTCATCAAAAATTATTGTAAAATTTCATTGTCTAAATTCAAATTAGACTAGGTATGCTTAAACAGTTAATTTGATAATTTTAAGCAATACTTTCGATACTCTATTTAGCATTACATTTTGAAAGAAGAATCCTAGCGGGCTATATACTAAATAAGCTTCATGTTTCGGAGAGCCCTTACTCAAGGAGAATAAACTAATCATCATTTCGAAAAAGAAATGGAGGATAAGCCTTCGAAAAGTACTATTAATTTTGTGAGGATTATCCAAAGTCGCCTAAACTCTTATCCTTATATTTTTTCATTCCCAAACCACGTATATAGTAGAAATACTAAAACCACAGTTGCTAAGAACAAATCCATAATACCAAACGGATATATTGTATGAGCTTCAATCATTGTTTCTATGCTCAATATCATGGCAAAAACAATTCCCCATTTTTTCATCGACCATGTCGCATAGCCTGCAACTAATCTAGAAAAACCATAAATGGCAGAAAGCGCCGCCATAAAAATTATTTTTCCTTGGTTATCCTGAAAACCTGCAATAGCAAGGAGTTCACTAGGTAAACTAAGCAACATCACGACACCAGTTATTTCAATAAAACCGTGAACAAAAAGCATTACAGAAGCTATTTTTATGCTAGTTTGTTTATCCATGTACTCACCTCCTCTATAATTGATTAATTTTAATTATGATACCCTTAAGTTTAAAATATCGGGGTAAAAGTGTTTGTATACTTATAATCTTCATTGTCTTTTCTTAAATCTTAATTCAATACTAATCTACATACCATCTAATAGCTTTAAAGGACCGTTTACTCTTGTATTTCAATCTCTCTCAATACGAACCCGTGTTTTTTAGAGGTGATGTTATCATCTAACCAAAAAAGAATAGTATTCTGGTCGTCTATCCTTTATGAGGTCATTGTAAGGTGTAATCTTTTTGTTTCTAGCCAATTCTATATTTATTTCAGCTATTACGATTTCTTCTTTACTTTTACTTCCTTTAGCTAAGACGTTTCCTTTTACATCTGTTATCTGACTTTGACCAGTGAACGTTAAATCTCTTTCTTTACCTACTCTATTTGCTGTTATTGTGAATACATGGTTTTCAAGAGATCTTATCTGCATTGCCTTTTGACCATATGGTAAAACTAAATTTGCAGGATGACATATAATTTCAGCGCCTTTTAAAGTAAGAATTCTCGTAACTTCTGGAAACGCCCAATCAAAACAGATCATGACACCAAAGCTAAAATTATCTTCCCTAATAGCTTCTATAGGTGTATCTCCAGGTTGAAATATTAGCTTCTCTTTGGCAAATAAGTGAAGTTTCCTATACTTTCCAATATATCCCTTTGGACCTAAAATAACAGCCGAATTATACAATTTTTCTTGATCTTTTTCATTTATTCCACCTATAATCCACGTAGAGTGTCTTTTAGCTATTTTTTCCCACTCTTTTACTGTTGGTCCATAAGGCACTGGCTCTGAGCAATCCAATGCTTGTTGTTTATTTTCAAAATTATAGCCAGAGTTAGATAATTCAGGAAGAACTAAAAGCCTCGCACCTTTCTCAATAGCTTTCTCTATAAATGTACACGTTTTAACGAGATTTTCCTCCAAATCTCCCAGCTTAGGTGATATTTGTATTGCAGCAACACATAACTTCATTTCTATTCCCTCTAGATTTTCTAATACTTATTTTTGCATCCGAATCGTAATCGCTATATTACTGTTTCATCTCTTAAAAGATGCTACTATCATTCAAAAACAATTTAACTAACTTTAATATTATGCTAATTAACATCTTAAGAGGATAATTACAACATGAAAATAACAGAAAAACACTTTAATCGCTAAAAACAAGAGTAAAAGGTTTCATCAGGTGTAACTAAAAACTAAAACAAATCATAAATTATAAAAGACTACTAAAAATGCTTAAAGAAAAATACGCCAGATTTATCTCAACAAATAAACATCAGTAAAAGTAAAACGGGACTTTAAAATTTTATTAAGTTCCAAATAGAGAGGAAGAATCATGCTATCATCTAGTGAAGATTTAGCTAAGCTAGTTAGAGAAATTCGAGACTTCATAGGTGTAGTTAGAAAAGAACCAATCGTTAAAGTTACATCAAGGCTTGTAACAACCCTTAATTTTTCCTCCGCAAGAATTCTAAAAAGTTTCGGAGAAGACTGTGCTATCATGCAACTTGATAACAGCGACAAACTTCTACTTTTCGCCACCGATGGTATTTGGCATAAACTTATAGAGGCAGACCCCTATTTTGCAGGTTATTGCTCCGTCCTTGTAAATGTAAATGATATTGTAGCAAAAGGTGGCAGAGCGATTGCACTCGTTGATGTTCTAGGATTATCCAACCAAGAAGAACTTAATAAAATCATAGACGGAATCATTGCCGGATGTAAAAAATTCGGAGTTGCATGCGTAGGCGGTCATCTACACCCAGATAGCCCAATAGCATCAATTTCCGTTGCAATAATAGGTACAGTACACAAAGAACACGTAATTTTCAGCGACACTGCAAATACAGGCGACTTAATAATTTTTGCCATAGATCTCGATGGAACATTTCACCCTAAGTTTAAACTCGCATGGGACACCACATCACATAAATCTCCTAAAAAAGTACAAGAGAAGTTCGAAGCGATTTTTCAAATAGCCGAAGAAAAACTTGCAACAGCATGCAAAGACATGAGCAACCCAGGTCCAATAGGAACCTTAGCTATGCTTCTCGAAGCAAGCAATGTCGGAGGGAAAATCGAAATCGAAAAAATACCAAAACCAGAAGATATAGAAATATCTAGGTGGGTTAAAATATATCCTGGTTTCGGAATGGTCCTAACTTCCAGTAAAGATACTTCTAAAAAATGTATCAAAATGCTTGAAGATCACGGTATTTCTGCATCGATTGTAGGTAAGGTTATTCAAGAAAGACGTCTTGTTATTGGCGCTAACGATACCTATGTTCCTGTTTTTGATTTTTCAAAGGATAATATCTCAGGAAAACCCCGTCTCAAAGAATAGATCTAAATATTAAAGCGAAATTAACTATAAATAGTAAGTAAAACTTTATTGAGGGCCCGTGGCCTAGCAGGATATGGCGTCGGCCTCCGGATATCATATGTAATGAAGGGGAAAGCCGAAGGTCCCGGGTTCGAATCCCGGCGGGCCCGCCAATAATAATTTAGATATATAAATCCTCTACAATGGTATTTCTGGTCTGATTTCATGGTTATGAGAAATCTGTTAACTTTGTTTGGCCTTTAAACCTTTTATTTTCATGTATTTCTTGTTGTTCATATTTTTTTGTTTCAAAAATTATTCCGCCGTATACCCCATCAAATCCTGGTTTGTATTTTATTTGTCCTAGTCTTACCTTTATTATTGCTTCTGCTACTTTTGGTCCTGCAATTTGACTTATTTCGTCTTTTGGGGCATTTAACATGACGTTGTATTCGTTTCCAAAATGTTGTATGAGACTTATGTATGTTTCCCAGATGCTTTTTACTACGGGGCTACTTGTATTCTTTATATACATTAATAGTTCAGTTAGAGGTATTAGGTGGATAAAAGAAGTTGAATTAGGAGGAATATATCCATCTGGTCTGTCTGCAAGCTCTTCCACTCTTTGCAAAACACCTATTGTCATAGTTCTTCTACAAATCGGACAAATATTATTAAGTTTTAAGGCTTCTCTTGGATGAAAACACACATCAACTTCGTGTAATTTCCACATACCACTGATCAGATATCTTCGATCTTTCCTATGTCCCGTATAATGATACTTGCCGTATTCTGGTGGAACCTCTATGGTCATTTCAAAGCCCGTATTCCTTTTCCCACGTATTGCATCAATTAGAGAATCATAAGTTAGCCTCTCCACTTCAAAAATGTTTGCCTCTCTACCTAATCTATGAGGATAAGGACTATGACAGTCACTGTTCGAAACAAGTGGGAATTTATCCAATTCTTTTACTCTCCAGCACATTTTTGGATCTGCACTAAGACCTGTTTCAAGCGCCAAGAGGTTCTCCGTTTGGTCTTCATAACATTCTTTTACACTGTTAAATCCTTTTTGTCCAAGTACAGAGAAATGTGAAGTCCATATATGGCAAGGAATAATTTCCACTCTTTGATCGACAGATTTTACTATTTCAACAAATTCTGATGCACTTATTTCAAGTTCTGGTCTTCCATTTAGCGATAAATCTCCATAGTTCTTTAAAACATCGATTAATTGCTCGGCAATCTCAAAATTTGGTACTAAGAGAAGATTGTGTATTCTCTTAATATGGCCCTCATATTCAAAGTTTGTAGAGATTTCACCCGTAATCATATAACGTATTTCGCTGCTTCTTTTTCGAAATTTGTATAATTCGGAATTTTCTACTTCAATAAGTTTTTCCTTTAACTCTTTTAACCACTTTGGATGAGTAAAATCTCCTGTACCGATCAGATTAAGTCCTTTCATCTCTCCGTAGCGATCTATGTTTTCCAATGCCATTTTATTACTTGTCCCTGTACTATACAATGAATGTATATGTAGATCAGCAAATACTTTCATACTAAAGTCTCCATAATCAAGATATAGAAAGGAAATAGCAATCATTATCAGTTAAAAGAAACCAAACTTATATACTTTTACATTTCAACTAAAACCCTCGAATAAGATAGCTTTTCTCACAAAGTCTCATTCCCTTTAATCTATAATTAAGTTAATTTATAATTAATACAATGAAAAATCACTACTAGGGTTAAAAATAAGATAAAAACCTAAGATAAACTATTAAATTTAATATTATATACTATATTGGAATGCATCTTTAAGGGATTAAAGAAATATGTTGTATTTACTCTTCTTTCTTTCTTACTTTTGCAAAAAGTTCTTTTAATTCTTGTAATGCTTGTCTATGAATATCTTGTCTTGTAACAGGACGTGGGGGAGGCGGAGGCCGTGAAGTTGCTGAAGGAGATGGCGGAGCCGAGGTAGGAGGTTTAGGTTGCAGGGGAGCTGCTGGCGGTGTAGTAGCTGGTGGTGAGGTAACAGATGTAGGTTGAGATGAAACTGTAGATCTTGGAGGTATTTGAGTTTGTGGAGGCGGTAAAGGCTGTTGTACTGGTTGTGGATATTGAGGCGGTTGGACCTGCGTTGGCTGTCTTGCTTGGGATTGTATAGTTGCGGATTGTTTTAATGATGTAATTTGTTTCTCTAAATCTTGCATTCTTTTTTCAACGTCAGTTATTCTTTCCTCTAATATTGATAAGCCATTTAAAATTAGTTCAAAGAATCTGCCAATAACACTAGCTATTTCGTAAGCGGATTTTGATGGTAATTTTTTCAATAACTTATTAAATATGTTTGCGAAACTTTCAGACATGATGGATACATCCCCAAGATTGATGTAACATTAACCTTTAAGAACATTTGCATAGATGGAAACATATTCCACCGTTATTCTATACGGGATTTTAATTAATAATTAAGGAAATTTAAAAAATCTTATGTTTTCTCTTCTTCTTCGGGACGCCATTCGTATCCACAGTCTAAACACTTATTTCTCTTGGCATAAACAGGTTTATGAGCAACATAAGTTAAAACGGTAGTTTTATCTTCTACTTTAACTATATTGGTACTTCCACACTTAGGACAAGGCATCATTTCTTCCTCCTTTGCGGAAGTTTAAATTCAAATTAGACTTAAATAATATTGCTTAAGTAACCTATAAGTTTTCTGATAAACAAGTCTTAAGATTGTGATATCTTCAACTACATTGAGATATTGTTCAATATCTAAAATATGTAACTGTTTTTAGCTTTCTATTCCACTTTTGTGAATTTTAATAAAGTAGCCCCGCACTTAGGACATTTCCCGTTCGTTTTCAAAAGCTTGGAAAATTCAGTAATTTCACCGCATTCACATTTATACCTTACTTCCCCAACTTCATTACTCATATCGAACTCCCAACCCCAAAGTAAAAATTTCTCCAATATATCATTTTGAAAACAGATATTTTTAAGATGCTCTTCATGTCTCAAATAGAATACAAATTAGCACTGGTGAGTATTTATATTTGATGCAGTGGGAGTAACATATATGATATGAAAAATTTGGAGTTGAAAACTATGGGAAAGGGTATGATTTCTGAGACCGCTCGTTATGCTTTAGAAAATCCTAGCTCAATTCGAGAAATAATGTCAGTAGTGACCGACTTCAAAAAACATCCAGAGAAATATCCAAGACCTTTAATATATCTTGGAGGCGGATGGCCACAGGATCCTCCTCCACCAATTCTTAGAACTGCAGCTAAAGAGATTATAGAGGACGACCATACGTGGATAGAGTCTTCAAGATATGGAACAACCCGTGGACAACCAGATTTCATCGCCGGTATCATAAATTACGAGAATTTCATCTTTGGTCGCAAAATTTACGAAGAAGAAGTTATTGTGGGTTCAGGAAGCACCGAATTAACGGCGGCTTTCATGCTTACCATTCTGGATCCGGGTTCTGAAGTAATTTTAACATGTCCCGGATACTTAAATTATCCGAGGCAGATTCAAACCGAAACATTGCTTCGATGTAAAATCAAGCGATGGACCGTTCTAAAGAACCATACTTTTAATCCTGATTTCGATGAACTGCAGGATCTAATAAGCGACAAAACACGAATGCTAATCCTTTGTACTCCAGGTAATCCAGACGGTCAAGTTTACACAGATGACATGCTCAATGCAATCAACGACATTGCAGAAGAAAAGAATATCTGGGTTATGATAGACGTAGCATATCGAGCTTTCATATACGAAGACTACCCAAAATATTTCAGCAGAGAAAGGAGAGAAAACGAAATCTGGATGTGCACATTGTCGAAAGAATTCAGAGTTCCTGGATGGAGAATGGCCTATGCCTTGGCAAATGAAGAATTGATTAAAGCTGTGGAAACGGTGGAACAAGCTCGAATACTTTGTCCCAACAGAATGGCTCAGGAAATTCTTACCAGAGTTCTTCAAGACAATACAAGGCTAAAAACCGTTAAGGAATATTATGAAACGGGGAAAGAAAAGTACAAAAAAGTTGCGCAATACACAGCTGAAGAATTAAGAAACAACATACCAGACTTAGGGATCCTGGAACCAAAAGGTGGGTTCTATGTCTTCTTTGATGCCTCAAAATACGAAAAGGACTCAAAGCGTTTGTGCAGTGATTTACTAGGAGAATACCAAGTTGCCTTAGCTCCGGGTGTAGATTTCGGTATGGAAGGGTGGATTCGACTTAGCTTTGCTCCCATTGTGGAGGAACCAGAGACGCTTAAAGAAGGTTTAAATAGGATGAAAGAATATTTTTCCAAAAAGAAATAATCTATTCTCTTTATTTTAAATGGTGCCTTCAATGGATGTTTCTGAATGGAATAGATATGAAATTTTTAGCGAAATAAAAGTTCCCTATAATATTCCATTTTTTGTGAGATGTGATGGAAGAAATTTTCATCGTTTAACAGAAGAAATGGAATTTAAGAAACCGTATGATAAGGAATTCGCAGAAATTATGGTTAAAGCAGCAAAATGTCTTTTTAAAGGCGGTTTTAACCCGATGTTAGCCTACATTTTCTCGGATGAAGTAAATATTCTTTTTCTTGAGGCACCATTTAATGGGAGAATAGAAAAAATAGATAGCATAGTTGCGTCTTTTCTCGGCAGCGCCTTTTCTTTAGAGCTACATTTTAGAAAAAAAGTTAATAAAATTATTAGTTTCGATGCAAGAATTATTCCTATACCTAAAGAAAAAATTTTAAAATATTTAGCGTGGAGACAGCTAGAATGCTGGAGGAACCACATAAATTCTTATGCATTCTATACACTTATTGAAAAGGGGTTGAATCGTGAAAAAGCTGCAAAAATGCTTAAAGGCTTAAAAAGCATCGAACTACATGAGCTAGTTTTTAAGGAAAAGGGGTTAAATCTAGCTAAAACTCCGACATGGCAGAGAAGAGGGGTTCTCCTATACTTTGAAGAATATTTTAAGGAAAGTACTAATAAAATTACAGGAGAAAAGGTTCTGGCTGTTAGAAGAAAACTGGTTGAAAACTGGGATCTACCAATATTTAATTCTCCAGAAGGAGAAAAATTTCTATATAAAATTATTAAAATAAAAAACTAAGGTAGTTATTTTATCATTAAGACTTAGGTTTGATGATTATTTCTTGTTTTGCATATACCTCAGTGTTTGATGACACGTTTCTATCAATAATAACACCAGGAGAGATATCAACATTTGTACCAATTATTTTTCCTGGAAGAATCGAAACATTGATAGATATGTGTGTATTGTCTCCAATGACAGCTCCAAATTTTTCCATCGGAACTTTAACTCGCTCTTCATTCACATCCATATAGATGGGTTGCAACCTAGGTGAAACATTCCACGTCTGCGTCCCGGCACCAACATCCACATTTTCTCCAAGAATGCTATCTCCAATAAAGGATAATCGTCCTACCTTTGTTCTATCAAAAATAACACTATTCTTAACTTCCACACCAAATCCAACAATTACATCTTTACCTATTGATACATACTCTCTTATAAGAGCGTTATTCCCAATGTAACTATTTTCTCCAATGAAACAAGGACCCTTAATCGTTGATCCAGACCTTATTTTTACATTATCTGCTATCCATACAGGGCCCTCGATCTTCGTATTATCTTCGATTGTTGCTGTTTCCGCAATAAAAGACCCTTTACCTTTAAGCAGTTTTGAAAGAACCAAGCGATTAGCCCTTAAAATGTCCCATGGATACCTTATTTCAACCCATTCTTTTTCCCAAACTGAAACGTAAACTTTTCCTGTCTGCGCAAGTTTTCTAATAGATGCATCTAAAGTTTTCTCGCTTTTAAGAAAATCAAAAATATTTTTCTTGAAAACATATACTCCTGCAACCGCATATTTACTGGGTGTTTCTCCAGGCTTTGGCTTTTCAACAATATAATCTAGTTTAGAATTTTCAGAGAATACAACAACACCATAAAATTGTGGATTTTCAACAAGAGTGGCAGATACAGTCGCATCTGCATCAAGTTCCCTAAAAGTTTCAATAGTCCTACCTATTAACTCTGGATCTGCAAGAATGTCGGCATGAATTACTAAAAATTCTTCTTCATCTATCCTTTGTTCAGTTTTTAAGATCGCATCTTCTACGCCTAACGGTTCTTCCTGCAAAACATAGTCTATTTTAACACCGAATTTATCTCCAAATTCAAAGTAATTTTCTATAATTTCACGCTTATACCCAACTACAATCAAAATATCCTTAATTTGATTTTCACGTAGCCCTTCAATAACATATTGCAATAAGGGTTTACCTGCAATTTCCAACATAGGTTTAGGCCTAGTTTCTGTAAGTGGCTTTAACCTGTAGCCAAGTCCTGCTGCCAATATAACTGCTTTCATTCCTAACCACCATAACATTATTTTCCCTGCTTGAAATAATTTCCAGAAGTGAAGATATAAAATAAGAGTGGTTTAGTCACATATTAAGATTATTATAGTAGTACGGGAGATCTCCTGCTAACTGTTAAAAGTTAAAAACTTTATTTGTCTCTCATTTCAATTTTTAAGAAGTAAAATTCATACACAACTCAAGTAAAATCAATTCAAACCATATTTCAGTAATTTTTCTTTTCCTTTAACTTTGGAAGTAATATTCGTACTGCTCTTTTATTTTTATCCATCCACTTCGCTTTCCCACTATCTATTAGAATGTTAATAACTTGAAGAAGATCTTCGGTAGGTAGAGTTTTTATAACATCTGGACCCTCCTGTAAGAGGTCATAGGGTGTGAAATATATAGTTCCTGTGTTTAACGCCCAATTATATAGATACTCTGCCAGTTCTTCAAGTGATTTCCAATAAATTCTAAGCCTATTTTTATCCACCCATTTCGCAAATCCTTTTTCCACAAGGTAATTCATAATTTCCTTTAAATACTCTGCTGGGAGTTTAGAGTAAGGATTTGTTGATAAAAGATCATCTATAGAAATTACATGTTTAATATGAAAAGAAGCCCATTTCAACAAAAGATTACCCCAATTTTGAAGCCAAGATCTATATAAATCCGTATTTCTAGGTTTTATATACATCCAAGGATAATCTACCCAATCAGGGAAAACAAATTGAGGCCGCTCCTTTACAACCTCAACTTGCTTCGCAACTTTAATTTCCTCACTTATCCTTTCCACTTCCGAAACAACTTCTTGTTCAACCTCTTCTATTTCATTTATTTCTATTTTCTCTTTTTCTTGTTTCTCTTTTTTCCTTTCTTTTTCTTTAGCTGACAACATTACCACCGCTTACGTAGCAAATTCTCTAGTCCATTCTTCATATTTTTTAATCTCATCTAGAGAGACCGAAGGTCTTATCTTCGACAACGATTGCATAAAATCTTGCATTGTAACCGGCCTAATCTTTTCAATTTCAGTTAACTTTCCTTCTTGGTCAAGTTCCCTTATGGGCATCATTAAAGCCTCTCTACAAATTAAAGCTATATCGGCTCCACTATAGCCTTCTGTAAGCTCAGCTAATTTATCAAAATCAACATCATATGCTAATTCCACGCCCTGCGTATGTATTTTAAAAATCTCTTTTCTAGCTTCCTTGTCAGGGAGAGGAACATATATTCTTTTCTCAAATCTTCTTCTCATCGCAGGATCAATGTCCCATGGACGATTCGTAGCACCAAGAACAACAATTCTTTCATCCTCTTTTTCCTTTAAACCATCCATCTCTATTAAAAGCTGTGTTTTTAATCTTCTCTCTCCACCAATGTCTTCCTCCGCCCTAACAGTTGCAATAGAATCAAGTTCATCTATAAAAATTATTGAAGGTTGATTTTGCCTTGCAAGGTCAAAAAGAATCTTTACAAGTTTTTCGGATTCTCCTAACCACTTTGAAACAATAGATGCAGCATCAACATTGAAAAAGGTAGCATCGCACTCCGCAGCCACAGCTTTCGCAATGAGTGTTTTTCCACATCCAGGAGGCCCATAAAGCAAAATCCCTTTCCAAGGCTTTCTCGCTCCTTTAAAGAGATCTGGTCTTAGAATAGGAATTATTATGGCTTCTCTCAACGCAGTTTTTGCTGCTTGAAGATCGGCTACATCCTCCCATCTCACATTAGGTTTTTCATAAACTATAGTATCAGCTATTGCCGCGGTTAATGAGTCAACGTCTTCAGTTATTCTTCTACCCGATCTAGTTAATCGAGTTATTTTTACTGTTTTTCCTTTAAGGTAATTCTTAAGTTCTTTACTTCTTTCAACATATTCTTTAGCTTTCTGATAGTATATTGCTTGCAGTTTAGGGTTTTCAGTTAACTTCGAGAGTTTTAATAAAATTTCCGCTGCTTTCACATATTTTTCCATTGCTTCTTTATAATTTCCCTCTATATCAAGTCTTGTAGCTTCCCTTGCTATTTGAGAAGCATATTGTAAGAGTCGAGAAGACATTTTGTTTCACTTCGCTTCAAAATGATGAGGATAATTTTGATCTAAGAAAATGAGTGGCACAAATAATATAAAGATTAATGTGTGTTACGTATTTGAAGGAGGAAAAGAGTTTGCCTCTTGCAGATAAAATTAGAATGTTTCTACGCTGGTTAAAGGGTACTCCCGATCTTAGAGAAATTACCCTACAATTAGAGATCTTTACGCGTAAATTAGATTATCAGAGGAAACGATTAGAAAATGAAGCAAGAAAATGTAGAGAAAACGCCAGAAAATATCGAATTGAAGGTAATGAAGAAGCATCTAGAATGTATGCTGAACATTTTCTACGTTACCGAAAATGGGCTTTAGGAATAGATGCTTTCAGACTAAGAATAGACGGTTTATTAGTTAAACTTAGACAGGCCCAATCGGTATCCGAGATCGAAAATGCTTTACGGGGAATTCGAGCAGCTGTAATTGGTTTAAAGGAAGCAATAAATGTTCCTGACATAGCTGAAATGGTGGAAGACATAGATAAACAAATGAGAGAGATAGAAGTAGCTCAAGATATCACAGAAACCGGCATGGAACGTCTTACAGTTTCAACCGAAGTTACATCAGATGAGATAAACAGAGTATTAGCAGAAATAGACCAAGAAATCGGTGTTGAAACCGGAATAGCCTTACCAGAACCATCAAAGAAAATAAAAGAGCTAGAAAAAGACATTAAAAAACTAAAAGAAGAATTATGACAGTATTTATTAATAAAACCAAATAATCACAGTTAATTTTCACTTATTATAAGAAATCCTAGGAACTCCACTTAAATCAAAATACATCATTTTGTTAGATAATAACGTCTTGTGCTAAAAACAAGAAAATTCGAGGTCATTGAGCCGAAATAAAACTATCTGATAAAATAAATTCGTTTCAATCGTATTTAAGGTAAAAATATTAAAAGGGAAATGTGATATGTGAATATGAGTTAGCGAGGTGTTTATGTTTGCCAAAATTTCTTGATAAACTCTTCGGGAAAAAAACAAAGTCTGAAGATGAAACAATTGCGGAACTTAGAGCTACGATTAATAGACTTCAATTAAGAAGTAAAGAGCTAGATAAAAGAGCCAAAATGAGTAGAGAACAAGCTAAAGAACTTTTAAGAATGGGCAATAAAGAAGGAGCAAAATTCCAATTAAAAAGATGGTTCCGTTATGTTCAACTATTTAACAGATATTCTAGGCAAATTGCAAGCTTAGAAGATGCTATTGCAACAATAGAAACTGCAAGAGACAGTGTTGAAATGTCTAGAGCATTATCAACAGCACTCGACGCACTTAGACAAGCTAGAGAAATAGCTTCTCCAGAAAAAGCAATGGAACTCATGGTAAGAATGGATCAAACGATGCAGGAGATAGAAAGCACATCACAAATTCTTAGTGAAGGCTTTGAAGTAGCTGGAGAAGAGGATCAATCAATTGAAAGAGAACTAGAAAAATTGGAAGCAGAAGTTATGCTTGAAGAAGCTGGAGAACTACCAAAGATACCTGCAAAAACGGAAAAAGTAGAAGAAATAGAGGAAGAAGTCAAAAAACTAAAAGAAGAAACATCTGAAGAAGAGAAAGAAGAAGCGTAACATATATTCCAGTATAGTTCAATTAAATACATGATTTCTCTGTAAATTATTATAAAAGGAGATAAATGAAACAAAAACTACAACTATTCAAATGAGACAACTAGCTATAAAGTGATATAATACCAAAAACGTAACTTAGATCAAAACTTAACAAAATCATTACTTTTCCGCATATTAACATTGAAATCGAAATTTTGACGACCGCTTTTTAATTCACGTAGCCTTTTTTCAATAGCATAAAGTTTTCCAACCCAAGACCTATAATATTTAAAATAATTTTCCACGGAAATTAAACCGTCTTCAAAATATCGTTTCAATTCTTTTATTGTTTCTTCTGTTTCATATTTCTCTTTCTCGAGCTTAAATATCTCCATCTTCAACTTATCTTCTGAACCACGAGGACTGTATGAAATCTCATGAAACACAACATTTTTCGAAACGTTAGAATGGCTTACATGTTCAGTTTCTGTAATTTTTTTAATTCTATTTAGAATTCTCTCAACTTTCATTTTTAAATCTGAAGTTTCTAACATTAAACTAGACACTTTGGAGGTAACAAAAGTATCCTTTAATGAGTATTTTTCGAAGTTTAATGCGATGTTAATATAGTCTTTTACTAATGGTAACATATTTGATGGGAAGCTAAAAGTAAGTTCTCCGTCATTACATTTTATAATTAGTCGTTTTATCAATCTACCCTTTATCTCCACATCTCTGATACGTTCTAATGGAATCTCAAAAGATTTGTAAAAAGATTTTTTAAATAATCCTTTTTCAGCTAGGAAAATAAGCCGCTTATCAGTTAGAAATAGCTTTCCCCCTTCCTTTGGCACCCTTATGATATCAGATCCAGAAAACTTCGCGTTTTGAATCGCATATATAGGTTTCTCATCAAAATCTAATGATAAAATATCCTTATATTCACTAAATTCTTGACAATGTTTATACAGGGAGGAGACTAAAATTTCTAATTTCGAGAGCTTTTCTTCGATTTCCATTAAAGACTCATCTACATAATTCTTATAGTCGTTTAAATCTGCCTCAATTCTAGTTAAAATACTTCTAAGATAAGGAAGATCTTCAACTTTAAACTGTTTTTCGATGGAAAACTTTGGCCCAATTGATAAAAGTAAACTTCCAATTTCCTCAATTTTCCCTAAAATTCTCGTTTTAACCAGGCTATAATCATTAAAAACATCCGTTAAAGTCCTTTCAATTACTGGATAATTAAAAAACCGGGAACGTCTAACGAAAATTAAAGTTCTTTTGACGTAATCAAATTTACGAGCAAATTTTCCCAACTTAACATAACCATACTTTATCTCAAAAGAAAGTTTTCTAAATTTCGCTTTCAAGGTAGCTTGTTCTTCTGCAAAATCAACTACCTCGGTAGAGCCACATTTGGAACAAGTCTTCACATACTTGGTAACAAAAACGACTTTCTTACTCTTACAGTCTTCACAAGAATAATTGGATAAATCCTTATTTCTCCCTTTTCCAGTCTTAAGCTCTTTAACATTCTTTGACCCGCAGGTCAAGCAAATTGGAAACTTTTCTATTTTGACCGACACGCAATTACGACATAACCCTGCTCCACACGTCCTACATATCCACTCAACTTCCTTCAATCCACACTTATGGCAGATTTCTCTCTCTGTATAAAAGTTTTCCAATGTTATCTCCCTACTACAATGCTACAACAAGCTGAAATTAAACAATATAATCTGCATTATTTAACCACTCGTAACACGTTAATATTACGTCACCAAACAAACTTTACTAATTTCATAGATAGGACATTCACCTTAATTTTACACATCTAAATGCCATAACATAGATTTACGAAAAGCTTTGAAAAGAAAACATTATCAACTAACATGAAAATCAAAACTATGTTTAGAAATAGTTTGAATTTCAAGAAAGAAAAGACTTATTCGTCTAAATCTGCCAATTTCCTGCAATGTTCTTCAAAGAAGTCAAATATTTGAGTTAAAAATTTTACGTTCGATATATTGGACTTATCTCCTTCCTCAAGCTCCCTATGATGCCACCAGTATCCCCACCTGTAAAACATATAAAGCAAGCCAACAGCGAACACAAGTCCATTACCATAATTTCTTATAGCAGCAACTACCCCTGGCCTATTTCCCATCATTGCAGCCCCCAATACAGTCCAATCATTTGAAACTCTTAAAAAATAAGGAGCTATCTTTGGATCTTTACCAGGAATCTCTGCAACTGCTTTTAAATTTTCATTAATTTTATGCTTTCCCAGAAAATTCCTAATGAGTTCAAAACGTGAATCTACCTTCAAGAACCGTTCCGGAACTCCACAAAAGAACGCATAACTCTTGGCCTTCTCTTCTAAAAACTCTGCATCGAAAACTCTAAGCAATCTATTTATTCCTTCAAAATTTTCAACCGGCCTGCCAATGAAAAGAATTCCTCCTTCATCAACCCAAGAAGCAATTTCACGAATCTCTTTGTTATGAAAGGGTATATTACCTGATGCACTTATTATAATAAAAACATCCCAATCATCTAAATCTTCTCTACTTACATTTCCACGAGTTAATCCAACGGTGTATCCCCGTTCTTTTTCTAACCACCAAAGAAATCCCCCAATGCCTAGAACTCCTGGCATCTCTGATTCGTACCGATAAACATCAATAAGAACATCAAGTATCACATACAACCCTCCACTATCCTATATTCAACCCTTTCTCAGCACTATAAAATATGATGCAAGATCACTATTTTAAAATTCTATTACCACCGGGTAACGGTAAATATTAAAATAATAAAATTAAAGTGTGAGTTAAAATCCTTTTTCCTTCAAGAATTTCTCAATTATATCTCTTAGGTCTGGCTTTCCTATTTCTTGTAGCTCGTATCTCACTCTTAATACTGGCTTATCTACATCGATTAATCGTCTTATATCAATTGGAGTCCCAGTTACAACGATGTCACACTCTGTTCTTTTAATCGTCTCTTCTAATTCCTTTATTTGCTCTTTACCATAACCCATTGCCGGTAAAACAGGTCCCAGATGAGTGTATTCTTCATAAACTTCTTTTATTGAACCAACAGCGTAAGGACGCGGATCTATAATCTCCTTAGCTCCAAATTTCCTAGCAGCCAAGTAACCCGCTCCAAAAGGCATATGGCCATGAGTTACCGTGGGACCATCTTCAACTGCCAATACTCGTTTACCTCTAATCATTTCGGGGTTGTCAACAAACAATGGCATTGCTGCATCAATAATTATCGCGTTTGGATTGATCTTTTCCAGATTTCTCCTAACTTTTTCAATGTTTTCTGGAGGTGCGGTTTCAACTTTATTTATAATAAGTACATCTGCCATTCTTGCATTTGCTTCCCCTGGATATGCACCAACTTCTTGGCCAGCTCTATGAGGGTCAGCCACAACAATGAAGAGATCTGGCTTATAAAATGGGAAATCGTTATTTCCACCATCCCAAATAATTAAGTCAGCTTCTTTCTCAGCTTCCCTAAGAATTTTTTCATAATCTACGCCAGCATATACTACAACACCCCTATCGATAAGTGGCTCATATTCTTCTCTCTCCTCTATGGTACATTCATAGCGGTCTAAATCTTCATAAGAAGCAAATCGCTGACATACCTGTTTTCTTAAGTCTCCGTATGGCATTGGATGTCTTATAACAACAACTTTAATACCTTTCTCCTTAAGGAGATCTACAACTCTTCGCGTAGTAGGACTTTTACCGGATCCTGTTCTTACAGCGCAAATAGCTATTATTGGGACCTTAGATTCTAACATTGTAGATTTTGGACCCATAAGTCTAAAATCAGCACCAGTGGCTAGAACCATAGAAGCTTTGTGCATAACATCTTCATATACCAGATCGCTGTATGCTAATATCACTTGTTCTACATCAAATTTTTTGACAAGTTCCGGTAATTGTTCCTCAGGGTATATTGGTATGCCATTTGGATAGTTGGGACCAGCAAGTTCAGGTGGGTATTTTCTCCCAGTTATATTTGGAATTTGAGCTGCTGTAAAAGCAACGACCTCATACAAATCATTATTTCTAAAATGTACGTTAAAATTGTGGAATTCGCGAGCCCTCTTAGGGCTTGTCGCGTCCAGCAGCACCCATAATTATTACCTTTATCTTTTTCATTCCATAACTCACCTTCTGTTTTTATTACGTCTTTTAACGACGTCTAAAACTTACATCTTTATCTTATTAAACTATTTTCCTATATAACAATCACAACTAGCTATTTATCCTGTTTAATGTTAAATGTTTTAACTTAATTTTGCAAAATTTTTCTTCATACTATTTAAGAAAAAGTAAAAGGCAAATTATACATGTGAAACTCAAAAACATTTATCGCTTCCTTTTCTTCCTGGTAGGCTTTTTCTTTCCCTTTTTACTAATACGTTCGTAAATTTTCTTCATGTTAATAGCATCTCTATCCAGCGTAGGTGACTCGCTTATAATAACTGGTTTCAATCCCAACTCAACAATTAACTCCGCAAAAGGTTCAAAAGGAGGGCCAAATTCTTTTTCAGACAACAACCTATGAGTCTTCTCACCTTTATCCGTAAATTCCACCTTGGTAAAATGACAATGAAGATCTTTTAGCACATCAGAACCCAGCCTCTTCTCTATTTCATCAAGAATTTTTTCATACTCCTTCCTACCTTTAATTAATCCCTGTTCTCTCGCATGGACATGAGCCCAATCTATTGTAGGGCACACTAATTCTACTTGCTCACACATCGTTAAAATTTCATCTAAACTTCCCAACTGTGAGAGTTTTCCCGTAGTCTCCGGAGCTAAAAGCACACCCTTTATACCCTCAGCCTTAGCCATCTCCACAACTTCTCTAATCGCCTCTATACACATTTTCAAAGCTTCTTCTGGAGTTTTCTCTCCATAGTAGCCAGGGTGAAAAACAACTTTTCTAGCACCCATCCACATCGCAGCCCTCATAGAATCCAAAAGACGCTCCTTAGATTTTTTAAACGTCTCCTTTTTATCTGAAGACAAATTTATATAATAAGGTCCGTGAAGAGAAACATAAACATCGTTTTCCTTAGCATTTTTTCCCAGTTCTCTTGCCACTTCTTCCTTTATACGCACCCCTCGTACAGCCTGGTATTCGTAAGCATCAAGACCTTCCTCTCTAATGTATATGGGGGCTTCAACGGTTGGACCTTTAAAATCTAAAGGATTTCCAGCAGGACCAAAACGTACACGATCAGCCATAATTATTCCCCCAACCAAACATCATTACTAGATAAACTAACTTACAACACATTTAATATAATATTCCCCTCCCCATATACATGAGCACATGAAAAATGATAAAAGGTTAAATGAGCTGCATACTATATAAGAAAAACCATTATCTAGGGCCCGTGGCCTAGCAGGATAAGGCGGCGGCCTCCTAAAATCTCCTCAAAGATTGTAGAAAGCCGCAGATCCCGGGTTCGAATCCCGGCGGGCCCGCCAAAGAACCCTATCCGAGATATAGTTTTAGCTTATTGGTTCTCCTACTCTTGGACTTGTTATAGTTTTTGTCTCTATTCCTAATTCTACCACTTTTTTCAATAATTCGCTAGCTTTTGTTTTTGATAAGTACTTATTATCATTTCCGCAATAATAATCATATACACATGATGGGCAGCCATCTCCTTTGCATTTACAGCTTGTTAATATTTTAAGGGCTCTATTAAGTGCCTTTTCAAGTCTTTCTATAAGAAGAAGGGTAAGACCTGAACCACCCACAGCACCATCATATATGAAAATTGTTCCATCTGGGTATGATATGCCTCCCATTTCTGCTATATCGGCTCCAACAACTGTTTGTGCCGCTGATATTATCACATGTTCTGCTGCATGGGCAGCAGATGCGGCATCTTCTAAATCCCATTCAGGATTCATGGGTAATTGAAAAGCTATGCCTCTTGTTTCAAATCTATATTTTAGGGGTTCCTCAAGCATTGTTTCGCTCATTACATGTTTTGTTGTAAAGTCCCTTGTTTTATATCCGTAGACCACATGTTCTATTGTCATTTCACTGTAAGTCACTGGAATACCGTAAACTTTTCGTTTCTTGACTGTTGTAAAATCAACAGGTTCTGATCTCCATACAGGTTTTGTTTCCAATCTCAAATATTTTGGTATTTGAGTTACTATTGCTCTTTTATAGTCGAATTCAAGAACTTGGTAAAGTTTACCTCCATGCATATAAATTGCTCCGGGATAAAGCTCCTTTATTGCCATCGGCATTTCTCTAAACCCTAAATATTGTTTCTTAACATTATAAATGTGAATTATATCACCTGTCCCTCTTAGATTTATGGTATACAGAGTTTTCCAGCATTTTTCCAATGGATAAAACATGTTTCTTCGTTCAATTAAATACCCTTGAGATATAAGCTCCTTAATTATTTTCTTCTCTTTCTCTGACATTCTTTCTACTTCGCTTAGCCTTATAGGACGGTCACATGCCATACCGATAAGATGATTTCTTGTGATTATTGGATTTGTTGGATCAACATATACAGGTTCAGGCTCCTGCTTGAAGAACTCATCTGGGTTTTCACTATAATATCTGCTAATAGGGTCCTCACCAAGAATGGTAAACACATAGGCAGTTTGACCTCTTCTCCCAGCTCTTCCAACTCTTTGTAGATATTTTGCAAATGTCGGCGGTATTTCAGTTAAAATTACACAATCTAAATCTCCTATATCTATTCCTAGCTCAAGGGTAGGTGTTGCAACAACAGCTTCCAACTTACCTTGCTTAAATTCTGTCTCCACCTTCTTTCTAAAATGTTCTGTTAGCCCGGCGCGATGTATTCCTATCTTTATTTTTCTCATATCTGCTAATCGCTTTATGGACTCCGCTTCTTTATGACCCCTAACAAAAATTAATGTTTTCTTTCCAGCATTAATCATTATTTTTACCAGTTCTACAGCCTCACTTATCCTACTTCTTGTCAAAGGCCGTATGAATACATGATACGTTTTACCAGTAACTCTTCCTTTTGAGTATACAACCTCTACTTTCCTATCAAAAAGAGTTTCACCAAACTTCTCAGGATTACCTATCGTAGCTGATGAACCTATGAATTGAAGCCTTCTTCTAGCTTTCCTTTTTAATCTCCTAAGGAGATGATGAACATGAGCCCCAAAAACTCCACTATAAACATGTAACTCGTCCAAAACTACAATTTTAAGGGTGCTAAGTATATCTCTAAACCATCTACTAGGCAGTATTCGATTGAGCATATCTGGATTCGAAATTAAAATCGAAGGAGGATTCGCCCTTATTCTTTCCCTATCCTTCTCTGAAGTATCGCCATCGTAAATAGCTATCGATATGCCGAAAATACTTGGAAACATCTTGTATACTTTCTCCACTTGATCACGAGCTAGAGCTTTAGTTGGATACATTATAAGTGCCCTTGTTCCTTCACCAATGTGATGAATACAATCCTGTAAAATAGGTGTTAGGAATGCTTCTGTTTTTCCCGTACCAGTTCCAGAAACAATAACAACATCCTTTCCATCTAAAATTTTCCGGATAGCCTCTTCTTGAAACTTATAAAATCTAGTAATTTCCCTTCTTTTCAACGCAGATATAACTGAGGGGCGGAGAGGTAAATCATCTACATTACAGCCATATGGAATTTCGGTTCTTTCAAGAACTTTCGACACAACCATTTTCCTAGTGTTATCACTTATAACACTTTGAATAATTGGGTCGTCGGTTATCATAGATTTCCTCTCTACCTAGTTCAAAATATAAGATTTAAATCAAAATTTAAATGTAGTTTCTTCAACAAGGTAAAAAAGTTTAAGATATAAAGATTTTCTGGGAAATCCTATTTTAGTCTACATCGTATTTCAACCGAATTTAGAAAATGAAATATTCTATGTTAGTAGTATTGCTGGTTTTCCTGGTAATGCTTGTTCTGCTTTAGGATGTTTTTCTTCTTCCGCTCTTTTTATCACCACTTCTTTTAGTCCAGTTTCCTTCGCTATGTAATCTGCAAATTTTTGAAATACCTCCATTTCTATTTCAGGATCTGTAAATTTCCACAGTCTGCCAGCTTTAACTATTCTTTGAACAAGTTGTTGAACTTTTTTAGCAAATTTCCTTAAATTTTCATCCTTCATTAACAAAGGCATTAGCGATTTGAAGGTCAACGGTGCGCCAGATTCTACTATTTTTTGGAAAGCTTGATATTTCCATTTTGGAGCGATGTAAATGTATGCAGTAGACGGTTTTTGATCTTTTATCAAAGACTTAATCTCTTTTATATCGCCTATAGTCTGTAGTACAATTTCTATCGATGTTTCTATCCTTTCATCTATCAATTTCTCATCGGGGGTTGGCCAAGGTTCCAACGATATGAAACTCTTTTTCCCCATTTTATGCCATATTTCTTCGCAAATATGAGGAATTACCGGCGCTAAAAGACGTAGCCATTTATCCAATACGTATCTTAGTACCGCTGCAACTTCATTAATATTTCTATCCTTCATTATCTCCCTGTAAAAGTCTATATGATGCATGATTTCGAAGAAACTTTGTATTATTGCATCTCTAAATCTTAAATCCTCATAGAATTTTGTAACATTTCGAATAGTTGTGTTTATTTTTGAAAGCATCCATCTACTAATACTTGAAACTTTTTCTACTTTTAGTTCTCTTTCAGGCATTTCTAAGATCTCGTTTACCACATTCCAGAAGTGTTGTAACCTTTTCATAGTTACTGTTACTTCTTTTTCTCTCCAATCCATTGTAGTGGGCAAATCTGCTGCGTATGCCACATACAGCCTATATAGATCACTTGAATACTTCTTCGCTATATCTACTAGTGGTATTATGTTTCCATAGGATTTAGACATTTTTCTTCCTTCTTTAATAACTAGCTCATTTAATGTTATCTTTTTAGGCCATTTTTCCTCCGGGAAGATTGCTACATGATGAAATATGAAGAATGTCAAGTGGTTCGTTATATGTGCAGGAGCTGTATGTCTCTGATCAACTGGATACCAATATTCAAATTCCTCATGCATTTTTCTCAACAAATCTGCTGGAATCCCTGTTTTCTTCGCTACTTCTTCAGGTGTTCCGTTACCCAAGAAAACATAGTCCCAAAATTCATAGGACAGTTTTGATGAATCTATGTTATTTTCTCTAATATGATGTATTACTGTATAAAATGCCATGTATATTGTCGAATCTGAGAGAGATTCTATAATCCATTCGGGATCAAATGGCAGAGGTGTCCCTATTCCTCGTTTCCTTGCGCAAGGCCTTTCCCTCAACCATTCTATCGTATCTTCAAAAAGCTTCCTATATGTTCTTGGAAATATCACCATATTTTCTAAACATTTTCTTGCTTTCTGCTTCCATTCTTCTTTTGAGTAATCTATGAACCACTGATCAGGTAAAACAACTGCTATAACCTTACCACCACATCTACAGATTACAGGCTTCTCTAAAGCAGTAACTTCATACATAACATCTGCCATACCCAAATCATTCAGATACTGAACTACATCATCTTTGATTTCCGACACTTTCCTACCAGCAAATTCACCACAATTCTCCTTCATCACTCCATGATAGTATTCAGCCTTATAAATTTCTTCGGTTGCTTTTTCCAGCTTGTCCACGTCATCCTGGCTCTTTATTCCCATTTTTTCACATATTTCAACAGCTGGATAATCTCCGAATCCCTCGATCTTTATAATTGAAATAGGTTTTATTTCTCTAATTTCTTCTATATTTAACCCGAATTCTTTAACCATTTCTCGGTTTTCCTGTAAATCCTTTAACGCTATCCAGTCAAAAGGAGCATGAGCAGGTACAGAGTATACAACGCCAGTTGCATTATCTGTATCGACAAAACGCCCTGGCAATATAGGTATTTCCCTATTTATCGGTGCTATACATGTTTTACCTACCAGTTCTTTACCCTTTAATTCTCTTAGTACTTCTACTTTTCTCTCTTGTCTTGATAGTTTAAATGCTGCTTCTTTTGAAATTATCCATTTTTCTCCATCAATTCTAGCCTCAACATATGTACCTTCAGGATGTACCCACAGGTTTGTGACACCAAAGATAGTTTCAGGCCTTAATGTAGCTGCAGCTAAATAACTATCATTCATTTTAAACTTTATAACAGTAAAATCTATTATTTCAGGCTTTATTTCATCTCCGCCTTTTATATCATCTTCACCAACAGCATTTCCATGATTTACACAAAACAGAATCGGATATTTTCCCTGTTTTATAAATCCTTTTTCATTTAGCTTCTTAAACTGCCACGTAACAAATGCTTGATATTCCGGGTCTCCCGTTGTAAATTTTCGTCTCCAATCTATACCGAAACCTAGCGACTTAAAGTCCTGGCTAATTACCTGAGAGAAAAATTTTGCAACGTTCCAAGGCTCTTTAAACGACTCCGCTATCTCATCTATTTTTCTCTCGTCCTCAACATACAATTTAACATAATCTCTATACTCTCGTATCGCCCCTGGATCTCCTGACCGGATCCTAGCAGATATTCCCTCTATAGGTGTGCCAGTTATATGAAATGCCATAGGCCAAAGTACATTGTAACCTTGCATCCTCTTGAACCTTGCAATTAAATCCCCGATAGTATATGTTCGTCCATGTCCTATATGTAGAGCTCCACTCGTATATGGGTAAGGTACGGTTAGGAAAAATTTCTCCTTGCTTGGATCAGGATCAGCCTCAAATATTTTTGCTTCTTCCCATTTCTTCTGCCATTTTGCCTCTATGGCTCTTAAAGTTTCTAAGAAATTGCTCGACAAAATTCAGGCACCTCCAGATTATTTAGAATAATCATGCTGGCAAAAGTAGATCTTTGATACAGTATTTTAAAGTTGAAAAACATATGTTTGGAAGCTATTTTAATAGAGAATACAATCCCTCACGCTTTTGGCCTCCTTCTTCTCTAATTATTACTTACTCACATTTAAACTTATGGATTAAAAGACTCGACGATTAATGTCCCTAGAATGTTAAAACTGAGAGATTTTATAAGGTGATTGCCACTTAAATATTATGGAAAAATTTAGATTTAAGTTTAAGAACTTCTATTTAGGTGTCTTAATTGCCGACATGTCCTCAATGTGGTAATACTGTTTCGCCTGACGAAGTTATTTGTCCTTTTTGTGGTTATAGAGTTGGTACTGAAGAAGTTAAGAGGGTTTTTGAAGAAGAATATGAAGAAAGAGTACCACCTAAACCCGTATTGACAAAGCTTAAACTTTTATTCATTTCGCCTAAAGAAACTTTCAAAGATCTTGCATATTTTCCAGAAAATTCCGGCACTTTCTTAATATTGTTGATATGTGCTGTTCTTTCTACCTTAACCATACTTGCAGTTCTTTCTCATTTAAATATAGAAATAAGCTATATGTCTTATATCAGTTTTTTCTTTGGAGGATTCTTTGCTAATTTTATTTTATATGTAATAATATGGTTATTTTTTTCTCTATGTTATTGGATTCCTACTCGTTTATTTTTTGGGAAAATTAGTTTTAGGAAAGTTTCAGCATTTTTAGGCTATGCTTTGGTAACATTTATTCCAGCTAACTTCATAACTCTAATATTGGCTCTGATAATTGTACCGCGAATACCTTCTTCAGAAACAGATATTTTAACATTTATTCAAGAAGCACTTAACATACCACCATTTAATATCTATCATATGATCTTTCTTCCATTTTTGATTGGAACGGGTATACTATATGCTTATGGTGTTAGAGAGGAATTCAAAACTAGTTTTGTAAAATCACTGATTTTTTCTCTTTTTACAACAATACTTATCTTACTATTTATTTACAAACTTCTATACCCCTAAAAATCAAGCTATTTTTATCTTTAATTTTAGCGGTTTAGCAAGTCTTTCATCAACTATAAATATTGCATCTCCTGTTTTCAATCCTAAATCCGAAATTCTCAAATTTTTATCCGAAATTATTTTTCCCTTTATTATAATTTCTGGATTGGCAAGTCCATATGTAATTATTAACCTGTTTTTAAGCTGGTTTAATGTTTCTTGTTGCTCTAACGTATAGTCGACTCCCTCTATTCTATATTTATCGCTACAAACCACACATTCGGGATTTCTTTCCAATTTTATCTTTGTAAGTGATTGCGAAACACCGTCATAAAAAACATAGTTCTCCAATATATTAGGTATTCCTAAGAGTATCTTAAGTACTTCTTGAGTTTGTATTCCCCCAATAACAGTAGCTATAGATGCTACAGTTGGAATCTTTTCTTCTTCAACCTTAACTTTTCTTCTTACTCTACCCGGCGGTGTACACATTTTTTGAAGCTTTTCTGGTGGTATCAATGGTTGACATTCAAGACAAGCTGTCTTGAACGGTATAACTACTTGAACATTACCATACCAACCATAAAAACCTCCATGAACCAAAGGCTTGGACAAGCTTACACACATAGAATTCAACCATCTTCTAACTTCAAAACTATCCAAACCGTCAACAATAACATTACATTTTTCAAAATAAGATGTGTCTACTTTCCTTATATCCTTATTTAATGCAACTATTTTTATTTCAGAATTTACCTCCTGAAGCCTTTTCTTTGCAATCTTCACTTTTGGTTTATTAAGATCATCTTCCCTATATAATAACTGTTTACTTAAATTTGATAACTCTACTGTATCAAAATCAACAAGTATAAGTTTTCCAACCCCCATCATAGCAAGATTTAAAGCTACAACTGAACCTAAAGCTCCAACCCCAGCTATCAGCACACAGGAATCTTGGAGCTTCTTTTGATCCCATTCTTTTAAAAGCAACTGTCTATTATATCTCTCCTTATCTGAACCTATTTTCTTCAATTTTATCCTCCTAACTACCCATATTTCCCTAATTTTTCCCAAGTAGCATATTTTCTGATCCAGTCTTTAACTTTCTTCTTAAATTTTTCAGGATTTTTCTTCATTTCACGAGCTGCATCACGATTAAGCGGATCATCTGGATTAGGATAATTTAACAAGTTTCTTATTGTTTCCACTACACCTGTAAGTGATATTGTTGGTGTCCAATCTTTCCCTAATATTCCGACACATACACGCCCCCCATAAATGTTAGGATGCCAAATTGGGGTAAGAAACTTGACTTTTGGCGGATCAAATGGAAATGTTCTCGGTATCTCTATTTCGATTTCAAAAACTCCTCCATCATAAACACCCGTACCTAAAATATATCCTCTCCACTTTCTCAAGTCGCCTTTTATGGGTTTAAACGTAGGTTCTTCTTCTCTAAGTAACTTTGCTTCGTAAGCTAATCGAGCCCAAAATTCTTCTTCATTTAGCATTGCACTTCACTTCAAAATTGTAGAAAATTTAGTTAACCGCCAGTTGTACGAACTATTAAAAATACTTTGTCGTACTCACCGACACCTACTTCTTCTAAAGTTTGACTATCTTCAAGTTGTTTTCCCCTAAATACTAGAAGAACTGTTGATTCAGGTATTTTTTTATTTTGAGCTATTTGTTTCCTTAAATCTCTTACAGTCGTTTTCGGCGGCACATCAACATCTATTACATCTCCACCTATTGCTGAGACTATTTTTATTTTCAAGAGGGTCCCTCCAAACTTGCTAATAATTTATTTTCTTTAAGAGGACGTCTACAATGCGGACATATACCCTTAACATGAAGCCATTCCAACATGTGTTCCCTATGAGCTGGATAATAACAATAGGGGCAAAAAACTACATCATCTTTGTCCTTGATCTCTAAAGCACAAATCATACATCTCTGGGGCTTTGTCCAGTCCCATTCACCTACTATCTTTACATTTGAAATTAAAAACCTCGTACAATTTGTTTTGTTCATTTTAGCGTCTCTCTACATAAACTCATTTGTTGTAATATTTATTGAACATTTAGTTTTTAACATTGCGCATTAATATATTCATTACTGCGAACTTTACAATAACATCAATACCTAAATTAAGTTCAAGCGTATACGTAATAAATGATAGGTGAGTAATTTGCAAGAAAAAACTAGAAGAACTTCGCCGAATAAAAAAACAATCAATCTTGAAGTTGAGGCCATAAAAACTCCAGCAGGCCTCGTACCCACTGTAAAAAGTGTGGAGAATATCGTCACTGGTCTTAACGTAATCAGTGAAGACATAGCCGATGTTCGCGACACGTTGCTCGAAAGAGTGTTAAATGTTGAAAAAGATGTTATTAGCATTAGAAAACTACTTGCAGAACAAATCGTAGCGTTAGAAGCAACAAAAGAAACAATAAAAACATTATCTTCGAAAGTTACTGATGTAATTGAACAGTTTACCGAAAAATGGCGAGAGATGGAAGAAACCATAATGAGCATAGATGTAACCCTCAGAGAGATTCAAGAAAGATTAGAAGAAATAACTATTAAAATGGAGGAAGAAGAAAAAACCATAGAATATTAATCACAGCAATTTAAAATATTTATTAGTATTTTGTTCTAAAAATTTATGAGGCAAATACTTGATTAAGTTAATTAACCTCTTGAAACCATAAAATTAGTTTACCTCTCAGAGGAGTGAAACAAATTGGATGTTAACTTTGACTATGTACTAGCTCGTGAAGCTCAATTAATGTTTAAAAGAGCTCCCGGATTTGAACCTATTAACGGAGACTTAAAGCGATGGAAAGGCAAAGTTCGAGGGGGAGACAACAACTGGATTGAAGTTGAAATAGTAATTCCAGAAACTTTTCCAAATGAACCTCCAATAGTTAAGGTTTTAACTCCAGTAGAACATTCATACGTTGATTCTTCAACTGGTCGAGTAAACCTACGTATTCTATCAGAATGGCGCCCAGAATACCACGTGTATCAAGTCGTAAATTCTTTAAAAGGCCTCTTCGTCAGAATACCTCCGAAAATAGTTAAAACTGCACCTCCCGTTACTCCACCTAGCGAAGATGTTGAACTATTAAGACAACGAATCCGACATTTAGAAGATCAAGTTAGACAACTACAGAGAATGCTACATGAAAAAGATGAAGAAATAGCACGTCTCCGAGGACTCATAGCCGTTCACAATGTTCCTGAAAAAGAAACAGAAGTTAAAACCATACTTCTCCCAAGCGACGAAAAAGAACGTAAAACTCTTGAACTAGAAAGCGAAAAAATAGCTGTCGAAGATCTAATAAAGAGTTTAAATGAGAAATTTGAATCCGGCGACATACAACCTTCAGATTACTATAAACTATACAAAAGATACAGAAAAGAACTCTATCTAATCAATAAGAAACTCGAGGAACTCCGCAAGGGGGAATAAAATGAGAAAAGAAGACAAAGCCATCGATGTCGAAGCAAACTTTTACGCTTGCATCGCTACCCTAGATTCACTAGTAAGGTTTTTTGAAGAAGGAAAAATAGATCCAGCTATATACAAAAGACAACTACAATCCCTCTTTCGTGACATATTCAAATTTCAAAACATGCTACGAGAAAAAGGTATAGATGTACAATCATTCATAGAAAGAGAACGTTTAAAGGAACAGTTTCCCCTAGCAATCCAAAGATTAGAAGCCCCACCTCTAGAAGGAAAAGGACCCACCGAGATTCTTGAATCACCCATTGCTGTTGCTTTTAAAGCAGCTGAAATAGTTGCAGATCTAATAACTATTATCGATGCTGCTAAACTTGAAACAATAGCAAATGCAAAAATGTTAGTCCCATTACTTGAAGACGCATTAATACTCTTAGAAGCTTTTCCTGGTCTTGATAAGGACTACTGGGTTTTGAAAAGCATGAGAAAATGGAGGGACTACCTCAGCAATCTTCCTCCTGACAAAGTATTACCACCGGATGAAGTAAAGAAGCTTGAATTTGAAGCTGTAAGATGGCTTAATGACTTTAGAGGGAGATTAAAAACTTTAAAATAAGGGATTATGAATGAATGTTGCCGTAGAATTGACAGAACGATTAATCAAACTCATAGATATGTTAGAACTCCGGTTAAACATAGAATATGTTTTAGAAGAATTGGATATGGTTTTATATTTTTCCAAAGCCTTTTTAGGCCTAAACCACAAAGTTACTAAAGAGGCAGAAGAATGGTATAATTTCCTCTGGGAAAAATACAATAAAAACCCAGGAGCAGTCATTAGTGAAGAGGATTCGAAAAAACTTGTTATGAAAGCTAAAGTTTGGTTTAATATTGTGAAAAGAACCTTATGTTAGGTGAATAATTTGGGATTACATGAAATAGAAAAGCAAGTTAAAATGAAATCCGCTTTCCAAAGAAAAAGAGTAGAATTAATGATGGAAGAATTAAAAGGGATGTTAAATACAGTAAAAGAACTGAGGGAAAAAGTAGAAGAATTCGAAAAAGAATATGAAGACCTAATAATGGAATTACCTGAATATCAAAGAAAGCTAGATGCAATTAAAGCTGAAGTTGGGCTCCCTACAACAGAAGAATTTGTAATTAAAAAGAAAAAACCAGGACTACTTGAAAAAATCACAGGTAAAGGAAAATTCTACGAAGAACTGTCAATGAAAATCTTAGATATTGCTACAAAAGCAGCAAAAGAAACCGGAGGCATCATATCTCTTGCTGATTTAATTCTAAGGGTTAATAAAATTATTCGTGATATTTCAATTTCTCCAATGGATGTTGTAAAAGCTCTTAAAAAACTTGAAGAGGCCGGGTTAATCTCTGGAGTTAGAAAACTTAAAAGTGGGGTAAAAATCGTAGAAGTTTATCCCGTGGAACTAACCAAAGATCAAAATGAAATTTTAAGTCTTGCATCTAAAAAGGGCTGGATTACCTTAGAGAACGTTATGGTTGAAACAAAATGGAGTAGAGAAAGAGCAATGAGAGCATTAAAAAGCCTCGAAGAAGCAGGGATAGCTATTTACGATCCAAGTTATACAAAAGGATCTAGATGGTACTTCCCTGGGTTCGTTGGAGAGAAAAAGACAAAATAAACTTACCCTATTTTATTTAATAAGAACTAAAAAGAGAAGATTAGTCTGATTTATCTTCATTTTCCGATTTAAGTGCTTCGCTTAAAGTTTTTACTTCATTTTCTCCTCTTCTTTTAATCATTATTACAGGTTCTCTGCCCTCTATTCTTCTTTCCAACCGTTTAATATCTATTAAGTCAATTTTTGTCACTAATCTTCTACTTATGAAGAGATATATGATAACATCTTCTATTTTCTTCGCTACCTTCGGTTTATGCGCCCTTAGTTCCATAAAATATTTGTAAGCATCTGGCATTAATACAGCTTTAATTATCGCCATTTTTTGCTGTTCAACCTTTTTTTCTTGCTCTTCCTTCTTCTTTTCCTCTTCCATCTTTTTCATAAGTTCTAGCATTTTTTTCCTCATAATTCTTTGCAGCTCTGGATCCATGTTCATACCTCCACTAATACCATTTTCACCTTAATGGAGTTAACAAATAATCATCATGTTACTTATATTGCTAGTTGCGAAGTATGCCAAAGTAAAGCTAAAGCCGTAGTATCTATTTTCAGAATGTATTAAAAACTTACTCTGGAGAAGTATTGTGCGATAGAATTTAAATCTGTTTAAATATCCTATACATAGGATGGTTCAAATGTCTTTAGAAAGATTGTTTACCAAAGAGTTTGAAAATACTATTAGAAGAGTCTTAAAAGAGATCAAAGAAAAACATGAAACGTTAGCAGAAGTAAGGCTTAAAAAAGATATTAAAATTATTGAAGATAAACTTTTGACAAGCTTTAAACCTTTTCCAAAAGATGTGGTTTTTGATGAAGATTTTCTTGTAGGAGCGATTGATGGTAGCGGAGTTTCCCCACTACTAAGATACGATGATATCATGATACATTTAGTTACAGCTTATCTCTCTGTTCATACTACTGGAACAAAAATAAACTCCCCAATGAAAAAAGTTGAAGTTACAGGTTATCCACCCATACCCGATGGCGGTAGACTAATCGAAGCATTCTGGTTCTCCATGGACGAAGGTCAAATGTGGAATTACCTAGAGAAATTTATTAATCGTACCTATATGATAGACAACCTAGATACGCTGCTCTATCCCTATTTTTCCGACATATCTGGGCGCAAAATCGAAAGCATCAATGACATCATTGAACTATTAGGCCCTAGATACAGAAACATTACCGGGATCAAAGATCTCATAATTTTGCCTCCTGCAACATCCATAAGAATAATACACGACCTCCTTAGGGAGATAACCGAACTCTCTCTAGCAAAAAGAGTTTTAAAATCAAGTTTGTCGATCAAATATTTACTCTTAGACACTACAATGACCCTTCTCATACCTAAAGGCATAGTTCATCCAAATCTTATTACAGATTACATGCTTAGAGATGTCGTATATGAAGCTAGGAAAAAGAACACCATTGTTATAGCAATAGCAAAATCCCACACAATTCCATGCACTAACGCCATAGCTAAAATAGCAGAACAAAAATTCGGAAAAAATGCTCACTGGTTCTGTAGACTACCCGGAGATGAGGATCCAGAAGGGAAGCTAAAAATCTTAGAGGGAAGAAGATACATCCCACCCCGAGGAGCTGTCACCTACATATTTCGCTTCTCATATACAATGCCTGTCTTCAGACTAGATCTAGATCGTAAGTGGTGGGAGAAAAACGTCTATAGTGACGATTTAAAAGAAATGAAAGAAAACGAAATAACGCTATTTAGAGAACTAGATTTCATGAGCCATGATGCACGATGGTACGGATACCCAATGCCTCTTTCCTACGCTCACGACGGATGCACCATCAAAGACGTCGAAGGAATGCTTTTAATAGAACAAGCCATCAGCATCGCTAAAGAAGAAGGATTTGAAGAAGAGAAGCTAATTACACCAAGAAAACTAATCGGAATATAGATTACATCCTAAACTAGACGGATAAGCTGAAATATAATAAATCAAAATTCGCAAAATTATTTCTCGATATATTTTTCTTCTTCTTTTCAAGGAAGGATTGAAAACTTGAGTTCATATGCATAAAGTAAATTATTAAGAGAAATGTATATTGAATAAATGATATAAGCGAATCTAATTTATTGTTATTAAGAGATCAGAAGGAAGCTGGACTATAACTTTGGTGGGAAAATAATGGAAGAACCAGAGAATCTTTTTGGTGAAGTGTTTGGTAGGCTTGCTGGGGGGACAACAGAGGAAATTCTTCTAATAGCTGAAAATAAAGATATTTGTGCTGGTGAACTTTTCTTAATTCCATCAAATCGCGGAGGAAAAGAACGAATTTTTCTTTTTAGGGCATTAGATGCAGAAAATATAATGAGAAGAGTTTCGGATCTTTCTCGTCTTGCAGGAACTCTCCTTGTAGAGGGAGATGCTTATTTCGCCAATTTGGATAAAGAAAAACTTCTCGGCATCTTTGGTAAACTTTTAGGTTATGCTGAGAAAACTGGAAATAAGTGGATATTTAGATTACCAAGAAGATTACCAGAACATTTGGCTATAGTATATAGGCCAATTCCTGGAATAACGGACAAAATACTTAGAGAAGTGCTGGATAGTCAAATTAGAGGAGAGCTTTATGTTGGTAATCTTCTAGCTGGAGAAAACGAGTTAAATATTCCGGTTTATATTCCGTTAAATTTTTTACCAAGTCATTTAGGTATTTTCGGTACTACAGGAGCTGGAAAATCTAATTTAGTTGAAGTCTTGATCAAAAGTTGTATTGATGTTAACTTAGAAGCATATAAGAAAGGATTAACTAGCACGTATCGAGTCTCGATGGTAGCTATTGATCCTCATGACGAGTTTGCTTTAGGTGTAGATAAGCGAGGAATTCAAGACATAATCGACGCCATGGATGATGATGTTAGAAGAAATGTAATCGGCGATTTCTATTATTTAACTCCATATCTTGCAGCCGCAGCACGCAGAGTTAGACCCTATGCTAGAGCAATAAGAATATTGTGGAGTGAAATAACACCACATGATATTTTAAGCATCAGAGAAGTTACACCTCAACAAGCAGATTTCCTTATTGCAGCCTATAATAAATGGGGAGATAGATGGTTAAGCGAAATTTTCGAAATTGAAGAAGGCGAAGGAGCCCTAGGACATCCTAGTATAACTGTAAAAGCTGTTCAGAGAAGACTTAGATTTCTACAGAGATCACCCATATTTATTGAAACAGGAGAATCACTACTCGCAGAAATTATTGAAGCATTAGAATGCGGAAGAGTTCTAGTTGTTAATACAAGCTTATTAAGCGACTTAGAGCAATTTCTATTTACCACAGTTGTTACAAGAACGTTATTTGATTTACGTAGAGCTATAAAATCTTCTACAAACTGGTCTGAGTTTGAAAGAAACGCATACGGAAGACTACCAAAAACATTTATGAATAAATTCAAAGACAAAGCGAAACGACTTTACATTAAAATGAGAGGAGAAGAAGGACAATTTCTAAAAGACATGAAGGAACTTCCAGTAGTTATGATCACGGTTGAAGAAGCACCCTCCATACTTAACCCTCAACTCATGAAAGGTGAATCTATATTTAAGGACATAGCTCGTCAAGGAAGAAAATTCCGCATAGGCCTCGTAGTAATTTCTCAACAAGTAACAGCCATTGACAACACTATCCTAAGCAATATGAATACCGAAATAAATCTCAAACTGGGAAATGAAGAGGAAATAAGAGCAGCCATAAAAAATGCTAGCATAAATATTAGCGGTTTTGAAAGAGAATTCAAGGTCATGGATAGAGGAGAGGCGATTCTAACCGCCAGTTATAGAGAAATGCCCATTCCTTTACGCATACCTAAGTTTGACGATCTTTTTGAAAAGGAAAAAGAAAAATATAAGTTGAAAGAGGGGATCATTGGAGATAGAGGTTTATAATGGTGATTTTATGGTAACAATTGCACATATAGCTGATACACATCTTGGTCATCGACCGACAACAGGCGTAAAATTTGAATGGGCAGAGGAGAGAAAAATAAGACTTTTGGAGAATGACTTTTATGAGGCCTGGAAAAAAATCTTGAAGGAAATTATAGATAGAAAAGATGAAATCGACTTAGTTATACATGCAGGAGACCTTTTTGATTCTCCATGGGATAGAAACCCTCATCCACCACCTGAAGCTGCAAGAGAACTTGTTTATAAAACTCTAAAAAAGTTTTTTGAAGAAACAAAAATACCCATGATTATAATTGATGGAAATCACGGATCATTCACAGGTTACAAATCCTCAACCCTTGATACATTAAAAATTATATTTGAAGATTATTTATTTGCAGCAACTACATGGGATTTAAGAGCAGCTCTTTCAAATCAAATCCCTTTAAAATTTAAAGTTAAAGATGCAAATATCTATACGTTTCCCTACATAAACCCCGAGATCTTATATAAGTCTCAAGCTATAGAGTTATTTAACGCCTGGATTGTAAATGTTCAAAAACCGGAAATAGGTGCAGGGCCAAATATTGCTGTTGCACACGGTATGATTATTGATAACACGTTGAATAAGAGAATTTTGGAACTTAATTACGATTACATAGCTCTAGGACATAATCATAAGATGGGGAAGCTAAGTGAAAATGCATGGTATGCTGGAAGTACTGAGAAATGGAGATTTGATGAATTTGAAGACGAAAAGGGCTTTCTCATAGTCCAGGTTGAAGAGGGAGAAAAACCATCAGTACAAAAAATACCTATAAAATCTTCAAGACCTATGCTTGTCGAAAAAATCAAAATAGATACTAGTGACACACCTGACACTATTAGAAATATTGTTCTATCTAAAGTATCTGAACATGGACTTCAAACAGGCTGGGATCCCCGTACAGCTGCTAGAGTTAAAGTTGTTTTTGAAGGAAGAACCTTGATGTCTTCTCTTTGGAAAATTAATTCAATGCTGGAATATCTAAGAAAACAGTTTTTTGAAGACAATAAATTTAATATTGCCCAATTTATCTGGGATTGGAAAAGCGTTGAGAAAACATGGGTTGCCCCAGCATATGCGCCAGAGGAGAGGGAATGTTTAATAGATGACCCTGAAAAAGATTTTGAAGAATTTCTAAAGTCACAAACAATTGAAGAGGGATACGATACCAGCTTACTTGTTAAATTAGCAGCCGAGGCAATCAAACAAGCCCTAGGCAAACCAACCGAGCACGAAATACGCAAAGAAATCCAAACAAAACCGAAACAACCATCACCTAGAAAAGAAGAAAAAAGGGTAAAACCTAGAAAAAGAGGAACCTTAGATGCATTCTTTGGGGGAGAATAGGGGTGAGAATCCGTAGAATCCAATTAATAAATTTTAAACCTTACAAAAAGTTAATTTTACCAAATGAAAAAGACATTTTCCCACGAGGATTAATTTTAATAGAAGGACCTAACTCTACCGGCAAAACATCTATCTTAGACTCAATTATATGGGCTCTGTGGGGACCTACTGCTATAGGCACAAGAAATGAAGATTTAATTAAATTCGGTGAAAGATTTTGTCGAGCTATAGTTGAATTCGAAGTCGATGGTAAAAAATATCTAATAGACAGATCCTATGACAGAAGTTCAGGCATGAAAGTAGTTCTGTACCAATATGATGAAAATAAAGGTAAGTTTATCGATATAGCTTCTAAATCTGGAGAAGTTAGTAAGAAAATAGAAGAAATACTTCAAATAGACTATAAACAAGCCCTTAGTACCGTTATGGTACGTCAAGGCGAAGTTAATGAGCTAGCGGTTGCTTCTCCCGCAAGTCTACGAGAATTAATTTCGAAAGTCTATAGCTTAGATTTATTAGAAAAGGTAAACGACGTCCTGAAAAAGGAGGAGAATCTTTTAAAAGAAAAACTCGATGAACTGCAAAGAAAATTTATTCCCATCGAAAGAATTGAAAGCCAACTCACCGAAAAAAACAATGAGTTAAAAAGCAAAAAATCACAGTTAAAAGAGAAACAAAAAAAACTTAAAGAGCTAAAAAGTAAAATAAAACAGCTTCCTAGCCCCGATCTTATCAGAAAAATAGAATCTGCTATGATTCGCATTAATAGTTTTCGAGAAGACTTGTTAAACATAAATAAGAATATCGAAGAATTTGCAAGAAACATAGGTATAACTCGTGAGGTTTCAATAAAAACAATAGAGGAGGAAATCAATAAAAGAGATCAACTACTTCAAGAGAAGTTAAAAGAAATCAATGTTCTTGAAAATGAACTCCGCAATTTAAGTGAGAAAATCGGTGGACTACAAGGAGTAAACAAGGAATTAGAAGATAAAATTATCAGATTACAAAAAGCAGAGAAACTCGAGGAAGGAGAACTTGAATATCGTTGCCCAACATGTGGCACGACTCTTTCCAAAGAAAAAATGGAAGACATTGTTAATCATTATAGAAAAGAAATAGAGAACAACAAACTTACCATTAAAGAACTAATTAAACAGAGAAATAGCCTAAAGGAAAAAGGAGAAGAAAAACGCAGAGAAAAAGAAAAAATACTAGTTGAAAAGAGTAACCTAACATCGCTGAAGAAGAGAATAGAAGAACTAGAAGAAAAAAGAAGAAATTTGGCAAATCTAGAAAACCAGTTTAAAGAGATGTTGAGCGAAACAGGATATAGTAGTGTTGAAGACATTCTTACAAAATTCAATTTCAAAAGTTTAAATGAGCTTTACCAACACGTCACTGACCTCAGTGAAAATATTACAAGAATAGAGGTAGAAATTGGGAATTTCATTGAAGCCATTGACAGAATAGAGAACGAAATAACAAAACTACAACAAGAAAAAGAAGAAATGTTAAAATTAGAAAAAGAAATCAAAGAAACCAAAAAAGTACTGCAACATATTACATATCTTAGAAAAGTTTTAATGAAAAACTTCCTTTCTCAATGGGTTGTACAAAAAAGACTTTTAGGAACTATAAAGCATACCGCAGCGAGCTATCTTCTAAGATTTACCTGTGGACAATACTCTAATGTCGATTTAGTCCCAACTAAAGCAACTGGTGAGAGAGGGTCAGGAATACTATTAACAGTTTTAGATGAAAGCGATGGAATAGTTAAAAATAAGGACATGTTAAGCTTCGGCGACAGAACCGCAGTAGGTCTAGCTTTAAGACTTGGAATCTCAAAAACAATGTCTAGAATTAAACCCCTAAAAGAAAGTACACAAAAAACACCAAGAATCCGCTGTGTACTTTTAGATGAACCATTAGGAGGACTAGATTTTTCGAGAAGAAAAGAAGTTATCGATCAATTGGTTGAAGACGAAGGGTTTGAACAAATCTTCCTCATAACTCATATGGAAATCGAGAGAAAAACAGAAATCCCCAGAGTTGTTGTCAGAAAAGAGGGTAACATAAGTGTTGCAGAATTCGTCGCTTCAAAACAAGAGCTATAAATTATTAAATCAGTATATGGGGTATGGAAATTCATGTCCACATTTTGGGCATTTAATGTAACCGCAACTTCCCATAGCAGATGATGGGCATCCACGACACGCAAATGCCCTTGCGTAAGAAACATCAAAGTGATATCCACACTTTGGGCAGGATAACAACTTTTTTCTCACTGCGAGTTCCTCCATTCTACTGACCATCACATCATTTTTGATATAGACATTTCCGTTTTAAAAATATGGAAAGTACATTTAATGGGAAATTTATATAATTCTAGGTTTATGCAAATGTCATAAGAACGAAAATGCATGCTATTGTTATGTCTCAATGATAATACGAAATTTTAATTATAAATAATGGTTAACCTAAACTGGTGGTTGTATCATGGAAGATGCCTCTGAGGCGAAGGGAACAATTATTATTCGTGGCAGAGCGTACCCAGCTGAAAGAGTTTTGAGAGCTCTCCTAAATCAAAGTTTAGTGGAAATCAAGGTGGAGGGCGGTGATCTGATTATTGGTAGAGAAAGAATTCAACCCGTCTATAAATCCGTTATAGAAAAAGCGATGGCTCTCACTTGTTATGGAAGTCTGGCATATTGCTGTAGTCTTGATAAACGTTGTGCGAATCGTGATAGGGCTTTAGAACTTTTAGGATTAACTAATGAAGATTATCAAAAATTGAAAGAAGACTTTCATAGAAGGATAATAGAATACGCTAAAGGCCACTTGCATCCAGAAACTACAGACATTAAGATAGAAAGTTTTCAAACAGGTTTTGGTGCAGATCAAAGTCGGCAAATCGAGGAAACAACAGATTTAGGAACTCTTTTCTCCGACAGTGAGACCTCAAAGGAAACTAAACCTTTACTAGGAACATATGGAAGTGAACAACCTTCACAAATGAAATATTGTATATATTGTGGTACTCAGTTACCCTCGGATGCAAAATTCTGTTTCAAATGTGGAAGAACAGTAACATGAGAGAAAAATTAAATGAACGTGTCAAGGCTGCGTATACCCATAATTTCGCTGAAATCTATTCCTAACGCATCTAAAATTTGCTCAAATGTAGTTCTAATGTGATCCTTATATTTTTCCACGTCAATCTCATATATTGAGGCATATTGAACGGGTTTAACACCCGGTACTCCTCTAGTTTTTACAAAAGTTATTATATCACCTGGTTTTATCTCTTTTCCTTGTGTTTTAAGCATTCTTGCAGCCTTTACATGTTGAGGAGTTGTTTTTACATAATGGTGCAAAGGCTTTGTCAGCTGCACCTTAAAAGCCAATTCTTCAAGCGAATACTTTTTTTCTTCCAATTTTCTATAACATTCTTGAGCTATTTCCCTGATTTTCTTTTTCGCATTTTCAAAATCTTCCACTGACTTAACTTCACCTAATACTTTTACAACTTCCATGAAAGCTTTTTGAAGAAATATCGGTGTATTTCTTTTCTTCCCTGTTAAACCCTTAATATCAACACTTCCATCGTTAAATACTCCCAAATAGTTCTTTTTCCTTTGAGATAAAGCTAAGTACCTATAAACTTTATCTACATCTAATTCTATTCCAAGTTCTTCATTACTCCACTTAATCAACTCTTTAATTTTCTCTTCACTAGGTTCTTTTAAGAAAACGCTATCAGTGTCGCCATACACTACTTCTACTCCTAATTCCTTCGCTTTTTCTATAGTCTTCTTAATAGCATACCTCCCTATAGCAGTAGTACTATTATGCACTAAAAGTCCATTAGCAATGAAGTTCATAGTCTTAGGAACAGTTAAATCATAGAACTCTTCCCCAGGGTTATTTTTTAATACTCTTTTCTTCTGAACTTTACAGAAAATGAGGTCGGAATCAAGTAAATGCCGTATTTTTTGCGCTATTTTCCTTACTTGAGACGAATTTGCACGTTCTATCAGAGAAAGTAGTCTTTCAGCCTGATATCTAGTAATATAGTTATTCCAGAAATTGCTTCCATATGTAAGCTTATCAGCATCTCTTGAAGAATATCCAGCAAGTCTTAGTATTCTATAGAAGTCTCTTCCCTTTAAGGGGAAGAAATCAGCCCGTGTCCGTACCTCCCTTCTTCCCTCAAAATACTTTAAGACGTGATTCAGTTTTCTTCTCTTTTCTTCTGAAGAGAAGTTTATTTTCTCGGCAAAAATTTTAATCGAATTCCTATCACATATATTTATTCGGTACCATGTATAAGATCCCTTTCTTTGCTTCTTCGGTGGCGTAGTAATGATACCATCACGGAGTAAGAGGAATCTTATCTGTTCTAAGAAAATTGGATCAGCACTTGACAAGCTAATAGCTCTAGTACTAACTGTTCCTTCTGCATCAAATATTCCTCTGAGGAAAGCTCTTACAACGTTAATCGGCGATAATTGAATTAACTCGGGTACACGAGCATATCCCCTCTTTTTCCCTAGTTTTCCTGTCAAAGCATCTAGAGCTCTGGCAAGATTCTTAGATGAAAAACTAAGGTACCAACTACCATTCTTCTTTCTGATAATTCCACCTCTTACTTGGAAAGTTTTTGAAATGAGAGAACTATAGAACTTTAAAAGCTGTAGGTCTTTATCAAAGAATCTCACATCGCGGTCATATATTGTTCCATCCCCTTCAAGGTAACCTAAGATTTGAGCAATCCTTTCATCGACATATTCGGGAATTTTTATTTCTTTGACGTGGGTCACGTGTCCACCCACTGAAATTTGATCGAACTGAGGAAAAGGCTGAGGTGACCCCTCTATATATACTTTTCTAACCCCTACTAGAAGTTCACCTTCCATGACATCTTTTGCACACTTTTCTCGGATTAATAAGTTATCTGCTACAAACATTTTATGTTCAGGAGAGACAATTATCGAGTATGGATAAGCATACAAATAGATGGCCTTTTCTTTTCTTTTAGGGATAACATACTGAGGATCAGCATCTGTAACCTTAAAATCTTCCAGTTTAACGCTTTTTAAAGGAGTATTACCTAATTGTGCATAATCCTTGATTCTTACAATTAACCCATTAGAAAGTTGCAATAAAGTATCTGGATGAAGACATTCTGCCACTGGTAAACAATAAAAGGGGAAGTGTTCTGCTCCGAATACACCATAGGAGGCGTTTATGAATACTTTTAGTGCTTGTTGGACAACTGAATACCAGCTTCTTATCTCTTCTGGTAAGCTTTTATCTTTACTCATTGGTTTAAACCATCTAACCCTTATATCTCTTAGAAAACCTATTATTTGAGAAGTTAAACCTCTACGTTTCTTACACACCCAATGATTGGTTTCAGGAACCTTCTGATCTTTGCACTCTGGATGATTACACCTAACAGTTTCATAACTAAGATTATATCTCTTAATTACCGAAGGATATAATGATGCAAAGTCTAGTACTACGACATTGAAGTGTACTCCTGGTTTCGGTTCTACAACAATGGCTCCTTTGTACTTTTTCCCTTTAATAATAGGAGATGTATCTACAGATCCCTTTAACCCGCTAATCTCTTCAGGCCTAGGAATTAAATAATTCCTTATTCTATGTTCAGCATAAAAAAGACTTTTAACCCAACTAGACACACCTTGTCTTACGAGATCCTCCATTGGTAGTCGTGAAATTCTCATTAACAGTATAATTAGCTTCAATGTTAAGTTATCGTTAAAGGTTGTAAGATCTAAAGTTATTTTTGCATCTTGATAATTGTAATGTGCAAGTTCTTCAAGTGCAAGTTCAGATATAGGTTTTTCTATCTCAATTTTACTAACTCCAAGTAAAGCTTTCGCTATCGCGTCCAATGTAACTTCTTTGTAAGCATTACCAAATGCATACACTTTAATTGCATTGTTATGGAAGAATTTGTAAAGATCTACATGAACACCATACCTCACATGAGCTTCATCTTTGGTGAGCGTAATTGGTATTTCCTCTTTTTTAAATCCAAGCTTTTCAGCTCTATGATAAAGATATCTTAGGTCAAAATTATCTCCATTAAATGTAACAACAATAGGATACTTGTTAATTATATTAAAAACCTCTTCAATCAACTCTTTTTCATCTTCAAAGTAAACAACCTCAACACCGCTTGGAATGTTACTTCTGTCTTTAGAACTTTCTAAATTGACACGTTTTAAAACTAAAACTTTATTCAAACCATCTGTCGAAGCAAATGCAGCCGAAATGATAGTATACTCTGCTTTCCTAGAATCTGGAATTCTATCTAATTCTGGTGTAAATACTTCAATATCAATAGCTACCCTATCAATATGAGGCACTGGATACAAGAAAATAGGCAGATATCTTTCTAAAATATCCTTATATCCAGTTTCTTCGCTTTTTAGAAGATTAAAAAGATGTTCCCTAACATTCTTAGGGATTTTTACATCAACTAACTGCAACTTATTATCTTTTTCAATGTAAGGCATACCCGGAATCAAATTATTATCGTACATAAAACAATGATGATATCTTATTCTTGCTTCCCAAGCTCTCGAACCCCAACGATCCTCGGGGAGAAGTTCTCTAAGCGAGTCTGATTTACCACCAATAGAAAGAGGATCATCTGCAATAACTTTAGTCATTACAACTTTCCTATCTCGAAGCAAATCGTATTTTTCAACCTCTTCCATACCCACTAAGCCCTTATGATTCTTAACACCAGGTATATCTTCAAGTTCCTCTTTACTTAAGTCCGTTAAAAGATAGGGTCTGTGTGTTTTTTGTGTATCATACCACGTAAAAACCCGTTTACTCTCTGGATTATATAATTTAGCATACGCACAACCTTTAGCACCATCATAACCAACAGAAAGCAAAATACCAGATTTAATTTCTTGATCTGTTTTTTCACCCTCCGAAAGAGATACTTCAACATTATACGTCAATTTTTCCTCAACAATTTCCTGAACTGGTTCACCTTCTAGTTCTCTAGGCGGTTCTTCGATTGAAGATTTTTTTTCTTCCTTAGCAATGTAATCTAATAGCTTCTTTTGAACAACCTTTTTCATACCAGAACTCATCCCCGAAATAATAGAAACTCAAATAAGGTATAAATGTTCCTCAATATTATTACATACAAAATTACATATTTTATGCGTTCTCATTGGAGGTGTTTAATTGAAAGTAAAGAAAAACGAAATTGCCGAAGTTTTAGTCATAAAATTAGAGAAGGGAGAAGACCTATTAGAAACTCTAAGCACAGTTGTTGAAAAAGAAAATGTCGAAGCTGGGTTCTTTACTGGAATAGGTGCTTTAAACAGGGTGAAAATGGGTATATTTATCGAGGGAAAATATGAAGAGATCGTCATAGAAGACGAGTTAGAAATAGTTAGCTTACTTGGAAATGTAAGTCTTAAAGATGGAAAGCCATTTGTACACGCTCACATCATTGTTTCGAAGAGGGATGGAAGTGCATTTGGTGGACATTTACTTCCAGGATCCATAATTTCTGTTACATGTGAAATATTTCTGATAAAACTAAAAAATGCCATTAAACGGGGATTTGACGAAGAAATAAAACTATATCTACTTGATCTTGATTAATAAATATCATCCACTTACTTTTTGCTAATAAATTAAAAAATGTGAAATTTAACATTTCTTTAAATTTGCTTAGATAAAACGATACGTATTTCTCTATAAACGATATCTAAAATTATTTTTAGTGTGGTAAAAATTTTTTCTTTGCTTGAAATTCTGTATAAGTACTTTTGTTGCTGTGATATCCAAGTTCTTTCAATAAATCCATGTTTAAAAAGTATTGTAAGCAACTTTTGAGTCCAACTTCTACTTTTTCCGATCTTACTTGCGATATCCAAGACTGATAAATCGCTATGTGAAAGTATATTAAGTATTTTTATCGCTGCATCGTTCAAACCAGTTAAGGCCCAAATAATTTTCATTTTATCTACATTGTTATCCCTTAAAATACCAAAACTTCTTTCTAAGATTTTAGAAAAACTGATCTTTAAGGGAGTATTTTTATCTAAGTCCTGCTGTTCATCTATTGACTCATACATCCTCTCTCCAGCCCCTGACAGCTAAAACTCCCAAGTTCACCGATAAATTGAAACAACTGTACATACTTATTAAGCTATGTAAGTTTTGAATTTTTTGATAGTTGATATATAACCTAATAAATAAAGACATAGCTACCTTTATCGGCAGAAACTAAAAACAATATAAGGAGTATCAAATTCAATAATTCATAAATATCATAGAATCGACAATTTTAAATATTTATGGAATATTTTGACAATCCTTAATATCATCTCCCTCAAAATGGAAATTAATAATAGCTTCTTAAGTTTTAAGCAAACTTTGGTTTCAAATACCGCATATGGGCTGGTAAAGTTGACAAAAAATAAAATAGGTTACTTTGTTGGATGTACCATCGCTAAATTTGCAAAAAATATCTATGATGCTACAAGCAAAGTCTTTAATAACTTAAACATAGAATTCGAAGTTTTCGGTGAAAAACAATGCTGCGGAATGCCTTTAATTATATCTGGGTATGAGGAAAAAATGAAAGAACATGCAAAAACAGTAATTAACAATATTATCGAGAAAAAAATCCCCTTAATAGTTACGTCATGTCCAGCATGTTATAGAGCTTTTTCGGAATACTATCCCAAAATTTTAAATTCAAACTTACCGTTCAAAACCTATCATTTTACACAATTTATACATAAAATTATCAAAGAAAAGAGATTGAACATCAAAAAAACACTGACAATGAAAGTCACTTACCATGATCCATGTGAATTAGGAAGATATAGCAAAATCTACGAAGAACCAAGAACTATAATAAAATCAATACCCTCAATCAATTTAGTAGAACTAGAATTTAATAGAGAGAAATCAACTTGCTGCGGTGGAGGAGGCCTCTTAAAAGCAACATTTCCCCAAGTTGCTGTCGAAATCGCAAAAGAAAAAATAGAAACTGAAATTATACCTCTCAATGTCAATGCTATAATTACCGCATGTCCATTCTGTTACCTGAACCTTAGAGATGGCATTAGAGAAAGAGAGGATTCTCTTGAAATCTATAACATAGAAGAAATCTTAGCATTAGCTATCGGAGGAAAAAATAATGGAAAAAATCGCTGAAAACTGGTTCAAATATAAAGATAACCTATATGAAGCATTAGACAATGAATTCATAAGAATCGCGCTTAGAAGAGCAATAAAAGCTTTTAGAACTAACAGAGATAAAGCGATCCAACGTTACCCTGAAGTTGAAGAAAAAAGAAAGAAATTAAAAGAAGCAAAGGAATACGCCCTTACACATCTAAATGACATGATTAAAATGACAATAGAATCCTTTGAAGCAATGAAAGGACATGCTTATTACGCTAAAACCGTTAACGACGCACTCAAAATACTCGACGAAATTATCGGCTCAGGAAAACTAATTGTAAAATCCAAATCAATAACCTCAGAAGAACTAGACTTAAATGAACACTTAGAAAAACAAGGAAACACTATATATGAGACAGACTTAGGCGAATTTATCATACAAAATCTAGGCAGCAAACCTATGCATATTCTTTCTCCAGCAATCCACGTTCCCAAAGAAAAAGTTGCAGAACTATTTTCAAAAATAGTTAACAAAAAATTACCCCCCAATATAGAATTACTTGTCTCTGTTGCTAGAAAATTGCTCAGAGAAAAATTCTTTAAAGCCGACATAGGAATCAGCGGTGCTAATGCTGTATCAGCCAATACAGGCTCTATCTTTGTAATAGAAAATGAGGGAAACGCCAGATTTGTCACAAATGCCCCTCCAACCTATATCGCTCTTACTGGTATCGAAAAAATAGTTCCAACACTTATGGATGGTATGCTTCTTGTAGAAGTAGTTTCACGCTACGCCAGCTACTATGCCCCCAGCTTTGTTTCAATAATTTCAGGTCCAAGTAAAACTGGCGATATAGAAAAAGTTCCAGTATATGGTGTTCACGGACCAAAAGAAGTTCATCTAATTCTACTTGATAATGGTCGTAGCGAAGTTGCCAAGGATCCCATATTTAGACAAGCACTATACTGCATACGATGTGGAGCATGTCTCTATGAATGTCCAGTTTACGCCCTAACCGCTGGTCATTACGGTTACAAATACTTTGGAGGCATCGGTGCCATTTGGACTGCTTTTATTGCCGGTGGACTTGAAAAAGCAGCTCCCATTGCATATACTTGTACATTATGTGGAAGATGTGTTAAAGCTTGCCCCATGGAAATAGATGTACCAAAAATGATACTAAAATTAAGAACAATGTTGTCACGAAAAGGATATGTACCAAACTACGTAAAAACAATGATTCAAAACGTATTAACCACTGGTATTCCTTACTAATTGTAATTCGAAAATAAAATTGTGAAAGGGATGAGGGAGGAGGTTTGATTTCTTATATCCTCCCTCCCTCGATCATCGGAATGCGTACCTCACTTTCTCCCTCCACTTCGCATCTCTCTAAAATATAATTGAACAATCTAATTTAAGATTTTCGCAGAATATAATTAAAATATTTGCGAAGTATTGAATTGATAAAGCCCGATATTAAACACCTATCAATCTAATATCTTTTTCCGAAGATACTTCTGCAATCTTAGCATTTACTGGAATAACATAATTTCTAGCTGAAAAAATACTTAATATTTCTTCATCAAAAAAGTAACGATAACCTTCGGGGAATACTTCATGTGCCCTAATCATAAGTTCTATGCCATTTTTATTGGCAAATTTCTCATATACATCTCTACCAAAGACTCTTATGCCTGGCCCCCTCATACTGGGTTGAAATCCTGAAATCCCCTCCCTAGGATCGTTCCACAATAGTTGAAGAACTAAGGGATCTCTTGCTTCAATTAAATTCTTTTCTATCTCTTCTATTTGTTGAAGAGTTTTCAAATATTCGGCAATTCCTCCATGAAGCGCCAATATATTGTCATTTACTAAGACCGCATATGGCATCTTCGCAAATAACTCACTGTACATGTCGTAAAAATTCCTATCTAATTTACGCATTACCTCGTGGTAAAAGCCATAATAAAGGTTGGCAAGAGGAGTTTCATGATTACCGCGAAGTAATATTACACTTTCTGGATAAAGCATCTTCAAGCACAAGACATAATTTAGATTTTCAATTTGAGAAACTCCCCTATCAACATAATCCCCTAAAAAGATAATGTAATCATACCTTCCATTCAGAAATATCTCTACGATTCTTTTTGTAGAATCAAAATCTCCATGGGTATCGCCAACAAATAAAACATTGTCACCTCTTACTTTTAAAAGAGATTTTTCAGTTTCAAATATATTAGAGGACATTTGAATTAATTCTTTAATTTCACTAAAAGTGAGAGAAGAAACTTTATCGGGATTTTGAACAATATCCTTAATTCTATTCTCCACAAATATCACCTAATACTTAATTCACGTCCAAAATAGTTCAAAGTTTTATAACTTTTAATACTTTACTTTCTTTCTAAACCTAATTTCTCAACAATTTGTTGAAAGACCTTATCTATAGGATTCATACCATTAACACGAATAAGCAACTTTTTCCCTTCATAGTACTCTATTAGGGGTCTTGTTTCCTCATTAAAGACCTTAAGTCTCTTTTCTACGACTTCTGGTCTATCATCATCTCGAATAAAAAGCTTTCCACCACAAACATCACATTTTTCATCATGTTTAGGCGGATTATAATATAAATTATAAACTCTTCCACATGATTTACAAGTTCTTCGAAGCGATAAACGCCGTATAATCTCCTCATCTGCCACATCAATATATACCACAGCATCAATTTTAAGACCCACTTCACTTAATATGACGTCTAAAGCTTTAGCTTGTTTTAATGTCCTTGGAAAACCATCCAAAATGAACCCCTTCTTACAGTCTGGTTCTTGTAATCGATTCTTTAAAATCTCTATAACAAGTTCGTCTGGAACAAGTTCTCCCCTATTCATATAAGTCTTAACTTTCTCTCCCAGAGGAGTTCCCTTCATAACCTCTTCTCTCAGGATATCCCCCGTAGATACGTGAGGTATTCCATACGTTTTTGATAACATTTCAGCCTGTGTCCCCTTTCCAGACCCAGGCGCTCCAAGTAAAATAATATTCATCGCAACTCACCCAGCAACATCAATATTTGTGATAACCCAATTCTTCAAGATAAATTTTAAGGTTTAAATTCGTGAAGAACTAAAACGGTAATAGATGTCATTTTCTAATATTCATATATGTCAAATGTAAAAATAATACTACAATTATTAAACAGCTTACCAAGGGATTCTGAGGTAAGAAAATGTACGAAATAACTGTCATAGGTCATATAGTAATTGATGAAATAAAAAGAGGAAATTTTCAATCCAGAGCAATAGGAGGTGCAGCTACGTACAGTACCTTAGCAGCTCAATCCTATGGTGCAAAAACTTTGCTCATCAGCAAAATAGGAACTGATTTTCCTGAGAATCTAATCCTACCCTTAATCGAAAAGGGAGTAGACATCTCATGTGTTAAACGTGTTTCATCTCCGACAACAAAATTTAAGCTTATCTACGAAAACGACACACGAATTCTCTTTCTAATAGATCGTTGCGATCCAATACTTCCAGATGACTTATGTCAGAAAAGTTTTCAAGCAAAATTTTTCCATATTGGATGTGTTGCAAACGAGGTACCTCTATCTACTATCAAAACGATTCGATCCAAAAAGAAACACATCTCTCTTGACGTTCAAGGATATATTAGAAAAACAGATGAAAGAGGCAAAGTGTTTTTTACAAAGTGGAAAGATGCCAAACAATTTTTAAAAAATATAGATATAGTTCACGCCGACATCGATGAAGCAAAAATTATCACCGAGGCTGAGACCCCAGTCGAGGCAGCTAAAACACTTATAAACATGGGCGCGAATATTGCCCTTATCACATTGGGAGAGAAAGGATCCTACATAGGTACAAAAAATGGAAATCTCTTTTATGTTCCAGCAGCTAAGACAAGCAAAAACGTCGATAGTACTGGTGCTGGAGATGTTTATACAGTCATCTTTGCTTTGGAATATTTTAATACGTATGATGTAAAATGGGCAGGAGCAGTCGCATCGAGTGCGGCGTCGTTCATAGTTGAGTTCCCTGGACCACAAGGTTTCTCTAACAAAAACATAATATATGAAAGAGCCAAAATTCTTCTAAATCATGTTAAAAAAATAACTTGACAAGATAAGCTTACTCGTGGTTAATTAGCCAACACAAAGTGTAGTTCTGGTTAAATATTATTGCTGAAAAATTTAAATTAAAGACTATGTAAAAAAAGAAAGCAGTCTTTAAATGAGTACCTAAAATGTAGAGAGCTAACTTGGGGTTACTAAGATGGAAGAAAAAACGAGTCTTGACAAGTTTAATAATTTTAGTGAATGGTTTAGAACTGTTATAACCGATATAGATTTAATTGATACTAGATATCCCATTAAAGGATGTTATGTTTGGCGTCCATATGGATTTAAACTCAGAAAATATGTCTTAGACATTATTAGAAGACTTCTCGATAATACAGGTCACGAAGAAGTATTATTCCCTCTTCTGATTCCTGAAGATATCTTTAGTCTTGAAAGAGAGCATATAAAAGGGTTTGAAGGCGAAGTATATTGGGTCACGCATGGAGGACTTAGGAGACTTGAAAAACGCTTAGTTCTAAGACCTACAAGCGAAACCGCCATGTATAGCATGTTTAAAAAGTGGATTCATAGCCATGCAGACCTACCAATTAAGGTGTATCAGATCGTAAATATTTTTAGATACGAAACAAAAGCTACAAAACCTTTGATAAGAGTTCGTGAAATAACCACATTTAAAGAAGCCCACACTGTACACACAACTGCAGAAGAAGCTGAAAAACAAATAAAAGAAGCAATCGAAATCTACAGTAAATTTTTCGACGAACTGGGAATTCCCTATATAATTAGTCGGCGTCCAGATTTTGATAAATTTGCTGGAGCAGTCTATAGCATTGCCTTTGATACCCTAATGCCTGACGGTAGAACCATGCAAATAGGAACTGTACATAACCTTGGACAAAACTTTGCTAAAGCTTTCGAAATAACATATGAAGACATAGATGGAAAACACCAGTTTGCTCATCAAACTTGTTATGGAATATCCGAGCGAGTTATCGCAGCAGTAGTAGCAATTCACGGAGACAATCGCGGCGCTATTTTCCTACCTACAATAGCACCAATACAAGTAGTTATCGTACCAATTATCTATAAGGGAGAAGAAGAGAAAGTAGTTGAAGCTTGTAAAAAAGTCTTTGACGCTCTTAAATACGACGGAATAAGAGTATTCCTTGATGAAAGAGACATTAGTCCTGGAAGAAAATTCTATGACTGGGAGTTTAGAGGGGTTCCTATTAGAATTGAAATAGGACCAAAAGATGTTGCAAACAACCAAGTAACTATTGTGAGACGAGACACAATGGAAAGAACAACATGTTCCTTAGACGAAATGAAAGACGTTATCAAGAAACTATTTACTGAAATCGAAGAAAATCTGAGGAAAAGGGCATGGGAAGAATTTAGAAAAAGAATTTTCAGAGTTAATAGTTTACGAGAAGTAAAAGAAATAGTACAAAATAGACGCGGTATAGCATTAATTCCTTGGTGCGAAAATGATGAATGTGGACTAAAAATACGAGAAGAAGTCGAAGGAGAAGTCTTAGGAGTTGTATTATCCAAAGGCATAGCAGATGTAACCGGGAATGAAGTTTGCCCCATATGTAAGAAACAAACAAAAAAATTGGCAGCAATAGCAAAAACATATTAAATTTCATTAATCTTACTTTATTTCTTTAGCTATTTTTTGTAACAGAGTTATTGAGTATTTTTCTAGTTTTTCAAGGAAATCTACCGATTCTTCGACATTTTGATGTTTGTATGTAATTCTCATTAAAATTCTTCTATAAGGATCTCCCTTAAATGGTTCTAAACGCACAATATACCATTCAACTCCATCTTTAGGCATTCCCGTCCATAATTCTATTGCCAAGGGAGAAAGCATAGTTTTCATTACAGTTTTCTTTAATAGCTTTGGTGTTAACATGCCTTGAATCATCTTAGACGGATTGATTCCACTATAAACTTGAATATTTGCCAACAACTGCATTTGCGGAACTATGGTTCTAAACCTTTCCTTAAGACTTTCACGTAGAATTCCATATGAGGTCCAAAAGTAATCTAAGGCTGTTTGAACTGATCTTGTATCAACCACAAACCCCTTTTCACTTACCACTATCAAAGAGGTGGCATCCGCTGGACGTCTAAAAAGATATTCAACAAGTTCACCCGGAGGTTGTGGAACTGGTTGCGGTGGAGGAGGAACCATAAGCTTCCTAGTTGTATAAGAAAAACCCAGATTCGATAATTTATCAATGAAAATTTGAACAGGAATCGGAGGCCCTATCTTTATTAAATGTTTAAAAATTATATGAACACTTTCAACAAAGAACTTTGTCATTAAATCACCGCTAAAAATTTTAGACAAAGATAATTAAAATGTAATGGAAGTCTCAACGTATAATTTGCATTTCTAATTAGGTTACCGCCATCTTGTAACAGTAATATTTTTAGATTTGAGCGTGATGTTTAGCTGTAATTTACGGCTAAAACTTGGTCAACTCAGGACTCAGACAATTATCAGTTTCGGAAATAAATGTTAGACTTTACATAGCTAAAGGAGGCTATAATTTGTCTCTTGAAATAGATCTTATTATTATTGGCGGTGGAGTTGCTGGCCTTTCTGCAGCCATTCAAGGGGCTAAACTAGGGCTTGAAACCATGATCTTAGAGAGAAAAAATGTAGGTGGTAAAGCTATCGATGCTTATGTGATTAAAGATTATCCTGGCCTTACGCAGATTAGTGGTGCAAAACTAATTAGTAACATGAAGAAGCAAGCCCTCGAGAATGGTGTAAGAATTAAAGAACTAGAAGAAGCATTAAAAATTGATGCTTTCAATGACAAGACAAGAGTGATTTCATCTAAAGATATATATTTCGTTAAGTCCATCATCATAGCCACTGGGGGGAGATATAAAAAACTTGGAGTCCCTGGAGAAGAAGAATTCATTGGAAAAGGAGTTTTCCATAGTATAACATCTAGTGGCCTTTCTTTCAAAGGGAAAAATGTTGCCGTGGTCGGTTGTGGTGATATAGCGGTTTTAAATGCTTTAACCTTGGCTAATCTAGACGCTAATGTATATTTGATTTGCAGTGAAAACAAACTGCAAGTAATCGATGTCTTAAGAAGGAAGGTTCTAAGAAGTAAAATCAAAGTCCTGTTGAATACAAATGTTATTTCCATCGATGGAGATTCTTTCGTTCGAAAAATAACATTATTTGATAAAGAAATAAACAAAACTATAGAATTAGAGATTGACGGAGTTTTTGTAGCTTTGGGTATAGAACCTGAAAGCGACATCGCCAAGCAAATTGGTGTCTCTATTGATAAGAACGGTTACATCGTAGTTGATAAAAAACAAAGAACAAACATACCTGGAATCTTTGCTGCTGGAAACGTAACAAATGGCATTCTAAAAGTTGCAGTTTCCATAGGTGAGGGTGCGACCGCTGCGATTAGTGCCTATGAATATATAAAGGGAGTAAAAGTTTATGGAAAAAATTAAGTATGCAATTCCCATTTTTTGTTAACATCAAGAAATGTCAATGTACATGGAGGACTAACGAATGAAAATAAAAACAAAAACATTCACTGCAATCTTAATTATGATACTTCTATGTATGAGCTCGTTATCCATGGCGGAAGTTGCTGCTTCTCCTGGAACTAGAAAAGATGCCGTTGTTAAGTATATTTTGAATTTACAAGTAGACAAGGGAGGTTTTAAATCTTTTTCAAAAGACGACCCTAACATTAAAGCTACTTTTGAAGCTATCCACACGTTAAATCTACTGGACAAACTAGGAAAAATTAAGAAAAATAAAATTATTGAATGGATTAATGAAACCCTAATCGTTTCTGATGAAACCTCGGAAGATTATGGTTTAATTAGAGAAAGACCAGGCGGAGAAGCAAATATATATAGCATTTATTTTGGTTTGCAAATATTTAACATACTTGACAAAGATTATACAGAGTATCTGGACCAAGAATATGTTATAAACTGGGTAATGAAGTGTAATACGGACACTGTTTTCTCCATACGACCTAATAGTTCGGAAAAAGCAATATGGACAACATATTATGCTTTTTCAATAATCTATACGCTAAATAGGACACTTTGGACTCAGCTAAGTTCCAACATCACAAACTGGCTTGTAACACTTCAAAATCCTGATGGTGGTTTCTCTCTTGGTAACAATGTTTCTTCATTACCAGAAACGTATGCTACCATTAAAATATTAAGCCTTGCAGGACAAATTGAAAACAGCGGAATAGATATAGAGAAATTAAAAACTTGGATTTTAGAAAGAATGCTACCAGACGGGTCCTTTGAGGAAATTCCTGGTTCAGGTACTGGTTCTCTCTTCACAATATATCTAGCTATCAATATTCTACATGACATTGATGCTTTGCAGCAATTAGACGATAACAGAAATAAAGTGATAGAATGGATACTAAGTTGTCAGAGATCTTCAGGTGGATTTGGACTTTTAAATTCAACATCAGAAGAATCAACAGTTTTAGGAGAAGCTACTATGGAAGCAACATTCTATGCCATTTCAACTCTATATCTATTAGATCCAGAATTATCAAGTTTAGCGGAGAAACCTTGGTGGGAACTACCATTAGGACTTCCTCTTCACATATGGCTGCTATTAATTACAGTGGCTTTGGTGGTTATACTAATGTCAATTTATGTAAAATTTAGGAAAATTTAAAATAAAACCTTATTTTTTTCGAAAAAAGCACATTGGATGGTCTTTTCCTTAAAAGGTATTAATCGTTATTTTATTTTGAATTTTTTAAAAACCTCTGGTATTTCGTCGATAAGATCTGTTGCAACAATGTGATATCCCTTCTTGTCCACTGCTAAGTCTCCAGCCGTTCCGTTAACAAATGCTGCAACAGCTGCTGCCACTAGCGGGTCATTTTTCCATGCTAAAAATGTTGCAACTAAGCCTGATAGCACATCACCAGTTCCTCCTACAGACATGCCTGGATTGCCAGTTGTGTTCACTTTTACTGTTTTTCCATCACTTACTATATCCCAGTGTCCTTTTAGAAGTATGGTAACACCAAGTTGTTGTGCAGCGTTCTTTACATGTTCTATCCTTTCTTCAAACGATAATTTTGTGACATCGATTTTTGTTAAGATTTTAAATTCTCCAGCATGAGGAGTTAATACAGTTTTTGTTCCTGAAAGTATAGTAGGAGATGCAGACAATATTTTTAAACCATCAGCATCTATGACTAATGGTTTTTCCTTTTCTTTTAACACTTTAAAAAGTTTTAGACATGCTTCAAGTGTTTCTTTACTTGTTCCCAAACCTGGACCTATTATTACTACATCGCTTCTTTCAACCAAGGGAATAATCACATCAAATGCATTTGATGTAAGGATTTGGCCTGGATAGTCATGAACAATAATGTTAGGTGAGAATCCTCTAATAGCATTTGCTACCTTTTCTGGTGCTGTTATTATGGATATATCGCAACCACATCTTAAAGCAGCCAATGCACAGAGAGCAGGAGCACCAGTATAAAGATTACTTCCACCAATAATGAGAATTCTGCCAAAATCTCCTTTTTTTGCTTCAGGTTTTCGCATTTTCGTTGCGATACGAAGGTCACCTGGACCAACAAGTAGCTCAGCTTCCGGAGGTATCCCTATATTCGCAACCACAACTTCTCCTGTATATTCTTCTCTTCCTTCTAAACCTTTTTTAAACGCATGAAAGGTCACCGTTAGGTCGGCTTTCACCGCAATTCCATGTATTTCACCTGTATCTGGATTTAAACCAGTCGGAACATCTATAGCAATCTTAAAACCCTTAGATTCGTTGAAAATTTTAACCGCCGTACGATAAGGTTCTCTCAACTCCCCCCTCACACCAGTACCTAACATACCATCTATCACTATATCTGCAGTCTTTATTTCCTTTTCCAGCTCTTTTAACTGTTCAACATTCCTTATTTCGAAAGTTTTAACCGAAGAGAACATATTTCTTAATATGTCCCAATTTTTTCTAGCTTCATCAGTCCTAATATCAGCAGCTCGCCCTAACAATAAAACAATTACTTTCGCCTTTAAAGATGTCAAGTGTCGAGCAACTACAAATCCATCCCCGCCATTGTTTCCTAATCCAGCTAACACAACAATTTTCTTTTCCTTCACATCGAATCTTTTAGAAATTTCTGTAACAATAGATTTACCTGCATTTTCCATAAGTAGTAATCTTGGAACTCCGAGCCATTCAGAGTTTTCGTCAATAATACTCATTTCTCTACCCGAAATTATCTTCTTTTCATCCTTCACAAGAATCCCCACTTTCATATCTAAAATATATTAGTGAATTAACTAGCCTAAGAGTTTTTTAATTTTGGTTATCTTCTTCTAAATATGTATCCAAATAGGATAAGTATTATTAGAACCGAATGTCTTCATAATAAACTTGAATAAAGTAACTTGTTAATATTGTGATCATCGCAGAGCATCTGTGATGCACAAACGTAAAGGTTAAGAGGGTAGAGGCAATAATTATAGGTTCATCAGGAGGCTTCTAATTGTTAAATAAGATTAAAAATAAGGTCGGTAAACTCTTTAGCTTGCCAGCAAAACTCTTAGCTGTCATGGGGTTTGCTCCAAACCTACTAACTTTCTTAGGATTATTATTCTCAATAATTTCGGGTTTCTTCTATTACTTTAAATATATTTTTTACGCCGGAATATTAATTCTTATTTCTGGATTATTAGATGCATTGGATGGTGCTGTAGCAAGAGAATCGGGCAAAGTTACAGTATTTGGAGGATTTTTTGATTCAGTTGCCGATAGATATAGTGACGCTATAATTCTTACTTCTATTATTCTAAGCGGGCTTTGTGACATTTTTTGGGGGATACTAGCCATTATAGGATGTTTTTTGGTTAGCTATTGTAGAGCACGGGGTGAAGCTGTTGGAATCAAAAAAATGACTGTTGGAATAGCTGAGAGACCAGAGAGACTAATTTTACTTGCTTTTGCAACTTTTTTAGAAATGTTCTTCAACGGGGCAATTCATTATGCCATAATAATCTTAGTTGTGTTATCACATCTTACCGTGGGTCAAAGAATATATTATGTATGGAAACGTCTTAAGTGAGATCAAAAACTCGTGATAAAAGTTCATTTATAACTTCTTTCGCCATTTTCATAGCTTTTTTTCCTTTTTCCGTTATCTCATAGTATTTGCGCGAAGGTTTCCCTTCTTCTTTCTCTCCTTTTCTCACTCTAACAAGCCCTTCACGTTTTAGCAAATAAAGGACCGTATAGCTTGTAACTTTTCCCGGCGAAAAATCAAATTTTTCCTTTATCTGTTTCCTAAGCTCATAACCATACTTAGGACCTTCTTGAAGTAATCTTAAAACATAAAGCCATAAATTTTCTTTTGTAAGCTTATTTATTAAACGTTGTACAGCTTTAACTTTCTTTTCTTTCAATTTAGTCACTCCCTAGCAAATATTTTACATTTTTATCGTAAATAGAGAAATATTAAAGTTCAATACAATACAAAGTTGCAAATAAACTCAAGTTTCTATCTTTTATCTAGAAAGAAATATAAAAATATTTTTGACACTCTTCCCATCGAAATAAAGAGATTTTTGCTTCTAAGGACTTCATTAACATCCTTGACTCATCAGCTTTTACCTCAACCATGTTTCTGTTCTTAGAAGCAAAAGGGTGTGTTAACACCCCATTATTCCTACCCCATGAAGGGGCTCGGGATTATAGTGAATTTTTAGCAAAGTTTAAACAACCCGCTTCAATACCCTCACTTCTTCCCATGATAAATCAGAAGCGTTCATAGCGATATTCTTGTAAAGGTGTTCTGAGATACTTTTTCACATAACGTCTTGAGTTCGACTTTGAATAAAGATTCCGAAACTTTTTAAACATGTTAGTTTACAATGTTCCCATAAGATCACGTAATTAATAGGTGATAATATTGCCTAAGAAAAGAAAAAGTGGTGGCCGTTCTAAAGGCGGTAAGGGTAGAACAGTACTTGTTCAATGTGCTAGATGTGGACAACGCGTACCTAGAGATAAAGCTAAAAAAGTTACGCGATATACAAGCCTAGTTGATCCTATGCTTGCTAGAGAACTCAGAAAGCAAGGTGCAATAATTCCAAGAAGAAGTATAACACAATATCTTTGCATAAGATGCGCTGTCCACTATGGCGTGGTAAAAATAAGGAGCAAAGATGAGAGAAAGAAAAGAGAGCCACTACGATAAATAAATATTTCGTATCTTCCTTGTTTTTATCGAAATATATCGTAATTTTCATATTCCTTGTTTTTAGTCTATATTTTGAGTGAAATAAGTAACAGAGACGAAACTACTGCATAAAGAACGAGATATAATGGGAACATGTAATGATTGAGCAAAAGATAGTCAGCGAATGCCCAAATAAGTAAACATGAAGCGAAAAGTGATATTCTTCTACTCCTAGTTTTTATAGCTGAAATAACCAATAAGGAGAGCATAAGAATACCGCCCATTACAACATAAGTCTTCATTATTAATGAAAACCAGAGAGGTGCCTGTTGGGTATCCAAAATCTCAGCTTCAATTATATGAACACCTGTAAGGGGTATCGAAATCAATATGACTGCAATAGAAAATATTATGTAAAATTTTATCACTTTTCTCAATTTTTCTGAGTGGATGAACTGTGTTAAAAATAGCCAGCCAATTGCACCCGTGAAAAGACCAAGTGAAAACCAAACAAATGCAAAAATCCCACTATTTATAAGCTCTAGGAACCATAGACTCATATCTACTAATCCTAAACATCCAAAGAGATAGTAAAGACTAAAATATAAAGTTGTGTTTTCTATTTTTCTATACTTTAAGCCCGATTTAATCAATACATAGGTTGAAAACGTTGTTAGAGAAATACTCAACATAGCGAGGAAATATTCATACACTTTAATACCCCCTTGATTAAGTGAAAAATTAGCTATAAAAAGTACGAGAAAAAACTAAGAAAACTTATTTGTAGAAAATCTTTTTTAACAGTAGCTTGAAAGCTTCGAGAACATTTTGTCCATTGAGTGCTGAAGTTCTCAGAAAACAGATGTCACCATTAACATTGATATATTTTTTCATTTCTTCAATAGAAATAATATTATCTAAATCGCACTTATTTATGCAAAAAACTATCGGTATATCGTTTTTCAGCATATTTTTAAGTTCTTTCCAACTTTTTAGATTTTCTTCCAATAAACCACGTTGTCCATCCGCAACAAAAATTATTCCATCAACTCCTCTTAGAACCGTAGGCCGTGTCTCAACATAGTAATTTTGCCCAGTAGCAGTCCATACATTCACCTCTATATTCCACTTTGATGCTTTAAATATTAAATTACCAAAATCAAAGAAAAGTGTTCGTCCCGTCGAGGTCTCCAATGAACTTATTTTATTTTGCAAATTGAATATTTTAAAGAGAGTTTTTACTGTAGTAGTTTTTCCACTCATTGCAGGACCATAATAAACAATTTTTGTCTTTATTTTCTTATTCACATAGTCTACTATCAAAACGATCACCATAAACCATTTATCCAGTCTTCTATTTGGAAAAACCTCCCTTTTTGCAATATATTTTCAAAATCTTCATTCCATTCTGCTTTAATAAACAAAATTATATCTTCAGGGGGCGTTTGAGAATAACCTATGGTTTCAAGCAACGTTTTACCTGATATTTTACCAGAAATTTGAAATTGTTCAAGAAGACGAATCCTAGAGAGAAGATATAAAGCTCTCCTACAAGCATGAACAAATTTTAGTATTTCCTCTCTTAATATTTCTTCCCTTAAGACCTCTTCTTCTGCATCAAAATCTAGCAAAACTTTCAATATATGTTCGTTTAACTGCTTCTTACCAATTTTTTTCTTCAAAACTTTTTTAATCCGCTCCATCGCTACACTAGTTCTCTCTAATATTTTCTCAGAAATCATTTTTCCGAAAAACATATCTATATTCCCGTACTTCTGAAACTTAAAAGGATTTGAAAGATGTAAAACTCCACAGTAATTATTTTTATTAAGAATTTTTTCCACCACATCTTTTAAGCTAAGCAAAGCCGATTTTATCCCTATTATACATCCCTTAAAATCATCAAATTCAGAAAGAGCTCTCTTAGCATACTGACTATAAACTAATGTGGCTACCCTTTTCATGTCATAGTCTTGTTCCTCTGAAAAAAGCAGTTGAAGACGTTCTTCTCTTGTAACAAAATCTGTCCAATAAACAACAGTTTCCCTATGAGGAAATAAAGATGCTAGAAAATCAACATACATATTTACAATATTTGAATCATCTCCAAATACTATTACAGGGACACGTAAAAATAAGCAATTAAGAAGTTGAGAAAATTCATCCTTATCTAAATTTTTTAACAACCGACTTAACAGCTTTCTCGTCATAAAGAGACACCATACCTAAAATGACAACTGAAAATCTTCAAGTGCACTTACTTTGGGAATGACGGGTTTTTTCATCTTACTTTCTCTTAATATGTTTCTAATCTTATTTATACAAGAATTTATAATAAGACGAAGGAAACCAAGTTTAATATGTCCCTTAACAGTCTTTATAACTAATACACAACCTCCTAAATCATAAATGAAATACATATAATTTCTACAATCACACATAAGTCGTCTTACCACGGTTTTCTTTGTAATCCACATAAGTCTTGTAGCAGTATCCATTAGAGAATAAGCTAAAACGTCTCCACTACTTGTCTCGCTACATTCACTATTTCTTGACAGAGATAAAACTAAATATCCTCCTTCATAAATTAAAGAAACTGTCTCTATCTCCCGAATTAAAGTTAACAGCTCCTCCAAACTTCTTCTAATACTTTCAAAAGTCTCACCATTTAATTCTAACATTTCATGTTTAATCCCGTCAAATTCTTCTCCCCCAGGTTTTACAAGAAAGGACCTCAAAATATTCTTTAGTTCTTCCTCAGTAAACTTTCTAAGTGGCGGTTTTATATCAGATAAATTCAAAAGTGCATTACGAAGAAGGAAAAAGTTTTCACGCATTTTCAGGAAAATTGCACCAAGATTAACTCTTGGCCTAGTTACAATTGTAAAACAAAATTCTCTAAGATCCTGTAAAGGAGATATCACCATATTAACTCTGTTTCCCTCGATAAACAAGTAGTTTAGAAGCCCCCTACTTAACTGTTGAGCTGCGGCGTAAATTGCAGAGCTTGATGAACAAACACCAAATATTTCATTTTCACTAAGCCAAACACCAACAATACTTATTGGAAACCCATCTTTCTGAGATAAAATAGCTGTTTCCACGCCATAAATTTCCCTAAACTTCTCTAGGTAACATTTAATATCGTTTAACACTTTTCGCATCTAACATCCCACTACAAAATTCTCTCCAATTAGTTTTCACACGCACTATAAAAAGTCCAACAAATACTCACATCTCACATGCTAGAATGAAAGAAGAGAAATCAGAAATTTTTCCAATATTTTGAAAGAATTTTTTTCAACTCATTGACTGTCTCATTTATTTTTCTTTTTTTCTTACTTGGCGTTTTAAAAACACCTATATCGTCGTAAAACTCTACTTCCACCCCAGTTAAACTATATAGAACAGCAGAAACAGACAGAGGGAGCGCTAAAAGATTATACCCGCCTTCTAAAACAAATACAATCCTAGAACCACATACCCGCTTAGCTATTCTCAATATTTCACCTGAAAGTCTAAAAAAGGTTCTAGATCTCAAATTTAAATTACCCACAGGATCCGCGAAATGAGCATCAAAACCAGCTGAAACCACAATTAAATCAGGATTAAAACTCTTAGCTAACGGCTCAACAAAATTTACAAAAACATCCAAATAACAATCTTCAGCAACGCCCAAAGGCAGAGGTACATTGATATTGTACCCTTCTCCCACACCATAACCTATTTCTTGTATCCCACCTCTTTCTCCATGTTCAAAGTCATATTCATGAAAAGAAACAACTAGAACCGTATTATCATCGTAAAAAATCTGAGAAGTACCGTCAGAAGGATGTGCATCCCAATCAACAATCATTATACGTTTAACTCCAAGCTTTTCCTGTAAATATCTCACCATAACAGCCACATTATTGAAAAAACAAAGCCCCTCAGCATGAGCAATACCCGAATGATGACCTGGCGGACGAACCAGCGCAAAACCCTGAGCATATTTTCCCTTAACAACAAGTTCACCCGCTTTAATTGCCGTACCAGCCGCAGCAAGCGATGCCTTTAAAGTCCCCCCACTTACATAACTAAGCTCTCCGACCACTCCTTTCCCCATTTTTGACAATTCATCAATAACATGATAAATATAAGGGTGATGAACACGCTTAATATCCTCAAATTCGGCTTTTCTTCCCTCTGCAATCTCTATCTTACCTTCTCTTACGAGTTCGCTTTCTCTTAAAAAATTAAGCGTTAATATAATTCGTTGAGGCGACTCAAAACTTTCCATCCATGGACGTGTAAAATCAGTAACATGCATCAAGGTATTAGGATGATATAAAACACATACTTTTTTCATGTTAACCACCAACTTCGTATTTAACTCTAAACAACCTCTTACCTGTGGTACTCACTCCATGGAGGACCAGGATCATAGTAGTGAACCTCTACCTCTGGCAGTTCGAGTTGAAGTATATATGATAAACGTCTCATACCTACGGATTCCGTGGCATAATGCGTAGCTCCTACAAGTTTAATTCCTAAATTCTTCGCTAAAAGAGCTTCCCTGTGAAGAAATGTACCTGTGACGTAAGTATCAACTCCCTTCTCCTTAGCTCTCATAAGCAACTCTTCATTTACCCCTCGACCACCAACCACAGCTACACATTTAACTTCCTCATCTAACTTCCCAACATAATGAACACAATTAACATTTAATTTATGCATAACAATCTGCAAGAATACAGAAAGATTAAGTTTTCTCTTAACCATGCATATTCTACCTAACGGAATATTATCAGTTCCATAAGATGCGGGCAACGTGTCTACAACATTAAGCTCCAATATTTCAGCAAGCGTATCACTAATTCCTCCCTCCACAGCATCCCAATTCGTATGAACAACATATATGTTAATCTTATACCTCAAAGCTATCCGCAGAATTTCAAGATAAGTATCCACTATGCGTGAAGTAGGTGTCGAAAAAAGGGGATGATGCGTAATTATCAAATTTACCTTTTTATGTACAGCTTCGACCATTGCATCATAAGTTGGATCTAGGGTTACCATAATCTTTTTAACCTCAATATCTTTCTGCCTGCTTGGAAAACACGTCCCTATTTGCAAACCTATTATATCGCTTTTATGAGCTAATGAAGGAGGAGCTATTTCCTCTAACTTTCTTATAACTTCAAATAAAGACACCATATTAACCCCATCCAATAACTCTACACTTTTCCAGATAATAAGTTAAATTAATCATAAGAACATTTTATTTAACTACAGGTAAGAAACCTACCTGAAAAATAGTTTAACCTCTATATCATTATTTTGCTTTCCGAGCGATACAAAATCAGGGGTAAAAAATGGCAGAAAAAATTGATAGAGAAGAGATAGCGGTAGAAGCATTAACATTAATCGAACTTAAAGGATTATCAGCTAGAACCGCTATGAATAAAGTAACCCAAGAAATGGGCATAATAGATTGGAAAGAAAGAGGAGCAGCTCACGCTCTAGTATTTGAAGTTCTAAGAAGAAAAAACACCTTGGATAGAATACTAAATCTAGTCTTAAAAGAGGGGTCTACACGTTTAATGCACCCTTATCTAAGAAACCTTTTGAGACTAGCAATATACCAAATGAAATTTGGAAAAGTAGGCGGGCCACTCGTAACTAATGAAGCCGTTAAAATAACTAAAGAAAAATTTGGAGTAAAAACTGCAAAATTTGTAAACGCTATCCTAAGACAAGTAGAAAAATTTTCTACCAAAAAAATCTATGAGCATCTCAACGATATCGAAGCATTAAGTATCAAATATTTTTACCCTACATGGCTTGTTAACTATCTAATCAAGCTAGTAGGAAGAAATATGGCCATAAAAATAATGAAAAAAACAAATACAGTACCGCCAATATACATACGAATAAACACCCTAAAATGCGACAAAAAAAGAGCAATAAAAATGCTTAGAAAAGAAGGAGTTAAAGTAGAAGAAGATAAAGACCTTCCAGAAATAGTAAAAGTAGTCTCCTATGAAAAACCTGTTACAAGAACAAAAGCATTCCAAGAAGGATACATATACATACAAACAAAATCATCTGCCCTAGTTACCCACGTATTAAACCCCTTACCTGGAGACTTCATAATAGATCTATGTGCAGCCCCAGGAGGAAAAACAACCCACATGGCACAGTTAATGAAAAATCAAGGAAAAATCCTAGCTATAGATCTTAACATTAGAAGAATGGAAGAAATGAAAGAAAAATTCAAAAAACTAGAAGCAAAAATAACTCACCCACTAGTTGCAGACTCACGTATACTACATAAAATCACCATGCATAAAGCTGACAAAGTACTAGTAGATGCTCCGTGTAGTTCCACCGGAGCTATCTGGTCTAAACCAGAAATAAAATGGAAAATAAAGCCTAGAGATATAAAACGCGTAACTCAAATACAATGGGAACTCCTAACAGCAGCAGCAAAACTTGTAAAAGAAAACGGAATACTTGTATACTCTACATGTTCCATAACATTAGAGGAAAATGAAGTGCTCATTGAAAAATTCCTAAAACTTTACCCAGAATTTAAACTTGTGCCAGCGGAACCCTTCATAGGACTTGAAGCATATAGAGGTCTAAAAGACGCACAGAGATTGTTTCCCTACCCAAATGAAACGGAAGGATTTTTCATCGCAAAAATGAAAAGAATGTTTTAAAAATAAAAAGAGAAGATATAAGAGTTTTATAGATTTAAAATATCATCTTAAATATTTCAAAAAATATTTAACAAGCAGCAAAAATTATAGAATGAAGGGCCCGTGGCCTAGCTGGATATGGCGCCGGCCTGCGGATAAAATTTTAAAATGACTTAGTAGAAAGCCGGAGATCCCGGGTTCAAATCCCGGCGGGCCCGCCAAACTAAGAAATTCATTATTCAAACCTAACGTTGAGAGATGACTTAAATGCGCAACACCTCACCCCGATTCGGAAAAGTGCAGCGTATAATGGCAAGAGAAGAAATAGATTCGATCCTTTTAATAAACCCTATAAATGTTTATTATGTAACTGGCTTTTCAACAATTTCACCTAGCCTTTCATCTGCAGCAATTATTTCACATGAAGGAGAAATAACACTTATTGTACCTAAACTAGATGAAACAAGAGCAAAAGAAAGATCATGGACAGGAGATATACGGGTTTATCAACCCTACCCTTTATCGTTAAACAAAAATAAAGAAAAAGGATTTTTTGAAGTAATTAGAGAAGTACTAAAAGAAAAAAGTCTTGAAAGTTCCATGATAGGTCTTGAGCTTGGTTTTCTTCCAGTAAAATTCTTTGAAATCTTAAGAAATCACATCCCCAATGCTGGATTCAAAGATATTACTCATGATATGATGTTAGCACGAATGATTAAAGATTACAACGAGATAGACAAAATCAAAAAGTCTTTAGAAATCGCTGAAAAGGGTTTAAGAACAGCCATAGAAATAGTAGAACCAGGATTATCCGAAATAGACATAGCAGCAGAAATAGAAAATGCAATAAGAAAAGCAGGAGCTCAAAAGATAGGTTTCGAAACCGTTGTGGCATCAGGACCAAGATCAGCTCAACCACATGCAACAGCTGGAACAAGAAAAATAAACGAAAACGAATTTATAATCATAAACATCTCGGCAGTATTTAGCGAATACTACTCAGATATCACACGAACTCTATTTTTAGGCACACCTAACGATGAACATAAAAAAATGTTTGAAACAGTTAACGCAGCTTTAAAAGATGCCATAGAAAGGGTAGCACCAGGAACACGAGTCAGCGACATAGACAAAGCAGCTAGAAAAACAATACACAATGCTGGATATGAAAATTACTTCATCCATGCCTCAGGACATGGCATAGGATTAGAATTGCATGAACCTCCTCAAATAACCAGTAACTGCGAAGATATCCTCAGACCAGGAATGATACTATGTATAGAGCCAGGAATATACGTTCCAGGAAAGGGCGGGGTAAGGATAGAAAATATGGTGCTTGTAACCGAGGAAGGATATCAAATACTCAACGAGCTACCCGATGATATTTTTCCCTTATGAACTTACTTTTTGAAATGTTGAGCAGCTTCAGCCATTTCCAATAAAACTTTCTTAGGATCTTTAGATTTTACCACGCCGGAAGCCAAAAGAACCCCCTTAGTTCCTAGTTTTAAGGCTGCTTCTACATCTTCACCAGAAGATATACCAGCACCACAGAGCACTACAACATCAGAGTTTACTTTCTTAACGATGTTAACAGTACCAGTTACAACCTCAGGTTTCGCTTTACTTACAGGAATCCCAGTACCAATAAGTTCAGGAGGTTCAACAGCAACCATATCGGGGTTCAACGCTGCAACAGCAGCACTAACCTCAGGGTTATTACTACATACAACAGTAACAAGCCCAACTTCCTTAGCTCTTCTAATTATTGCATCAATATCAGCCAAAATTAATCGTTTTTCTGAATGATTAATTAATGTCCCAATAGCACCAGCTTCTTTAACAGCTTCAGCAACAACATGACCAGTGCAACTACCAGGTACAACTGGGTCGATATGTTGAGCAAAAACTGGCAAAGAAACTTCGCTGGTAATTCTAAAAATGTCAACATACTGAGGCGACACAGCAACAGTTACTCCCGTTTCTAAGCTAACTTTTTCAGCGATTCTAGCTAAATAAACAGCCTTCTCACCAATAGCTTCTTTATAACCCTTAAAATTAACAATAATAATTGGCAAATCTATTTTCATCATACCAAATCACCATACCGCCCATTATACATTACGCTATAACATGCTCAATCAATATAAGTTTACTCGAAAATACAAGCATTGGTACATTGCAACTTAACAATATCAAATTTTGCAATTCTTTTGCAATTCGTAATTCGAATATTTTTTGTTTCAACTGTAAAAAACAGAATATACCAAAATTATATTCAGAAATATCAAATTAGCATTATTTTACTAATACAAGATTATCTAAAAGGTAACGCGTATAAAATTCGTGAAGATAACTTTTTAAAATTCTAAAACATTTGAATCACACAAAAAATATAGATAGGAGAGGAGAAAATGACACAAAAAACAACAGTTTCAATAATAAAGGCAGACATAGGTTCACTAGCAGGACACCATGTAGTACATCCAGAACTAATTGAACTTGCCAAAAAGGAACTCGAACACGCCAAAAAAGAAGGAATCATAAAAGACTACTACGTATTTAACTGTGGAGACGACCTACAACTACTAATGACGCACGACAAAGGAGAAGGAAATTCACAAGTCCACGAACTTGCATGGAACACATTCAAAAAAGCAGCAGAAAAAGCAAGAGAAATGAAACTCTACGGCGCAGGGCAAGACTTACTAAAAGAAGCATTCTCAGGAAACATACGAGGCATGGGACCAGGAGTAGCAGAACTAGAATTCGAAGAAAGAAAATCAGACCCAATCCTAGTATTCGCAGCAGATAAAACAGAACCAGGAGCATTCAACCTACCACTATTCAAAGTATTCGCAGACCCCTTCAACACCCCAGGACTCGTAATAGACCCAAACATGCACGGACCAGACCTAGAACACACAGGATTCAAATTCAAAATACTTGACGTAATAGAAGGAAGAAGCGTAGTCTTAAAAGCACCAGAAGAAATCTACGACATTCTCGCATTAATAGGTACAACAGGGCACTATGTAATCGAAAAAATATGGAGATACGACGATCTACCAGCAGCATCAGTATCCATAACAAGACTAAGCTTGATAGCAGGAAAATATGTGGGCAAACTAGCAGCTATAATGGCTGCTAGGCCTAAAGATGACCCAGTTGCTATCGTACGTGCGCAACACGGTCTTCCAGCCGTAGGCGAAGTACTCGAAGCTTTTTCATTTCCACACGCCGTCGCAGGTTGGATGCGTGGTAGCCACTACGGGCCCCTAATGCCTGTAGGATTAAAAGATGCTCGATGCACCAGATTCGACGGCCCCCCAAGAATCGTATGTCTAGGATTCCAAGTATGCAATGGCCATCTAATTGGTCCTTCAGATATGTTTGACGATCCAGCATTTGACAGAACCAGAATGCTTGCCAACGAAATTGCCGAATATTTCAGAAGACATGGACTCTTCATGCCCCACAGACTCGGTCCAGATGGGAGAAGAACAATAACAGAATTAAACATGTTCTTCTCCCAGGACTCACGAAATGGAATATACAACGCTACCTCAGGTGCTAGAGAAACTCAGAGAACGATTCAAGTAAACCATTTTCCTTTTATTTTTCAATAACTTTACAATACTCTAATTTAATTTTTTATTTTCCCAAGATACTCAATTCCAGAAAAATATAAATCTAAAAAATAGCATCGATGAGATTTAAAATAAATGTAGGAGGAACAGTGAGATAAAAATAATTTTCGTTAAATACCGATTTAAATAAAATCTCTGATTCTAATAGTTCTTCTACACATTCATTAAGCATATATTTTGCTATTTCGTCCCTTATTTCATCGCATAATAAATAATACAAATCTCTTAATTCTTTAAAAGATAAGTATGCCTTTTTAGGTCTTCTTGAGAGATGCAACGCCATTTTTTCCAGTAAAAGAACGCTTTGCATGTTCATATTTCTTAAAGCTTCCAATATCACAAGATCATCATTTAATATCCAAAGTAAGTCATGAGAACATTTTCTAACGTCTTCAACGGTTATTTCCATTCCAGAAGCCGCAAACGGATAAAGCCTTCTTAATATTTCAATAGATACACTCGGTCTATTAATGTCAAACTCGCAAACTAAATCCGTAATGTACCTAATCACATCTATATCAATTTCTATAGGAAACGCTAACTTTACACGTTGCAAAGTTATATCAAAAAGCTGACGAGGCGTATAGATTCCAAGTTTCAAAATGAAATCTAAACGATTTTCTAAATTAGAGAAACTTTTTCTTGAAAGAGTTCCGGCATCAGCTGATGCTAAAACAATTATATTCCTTTTTTTACTCTCTCTTAAAACTTTACGAAATAAACTGGAATACAGATCAACATCATCTAGCACTAATACTAGGAAAAGATCCTTATACTTCTCATTACTTATACATTCAACTTCGTTTCCAATGAAAGAAAACTTTCTTCCACCTATAATATTATTTAAAAATTTCTTATTTTCAGAATCATGCATATTGACAAAAACTTTAGGGAATCCATAAGCATCCTTTATTTTCTCCCCTAAATAGTTCACGAAAGCGGTTTTACCTATACCATTAATACCAGTAACCACAATGTGCAAGGGGTATTGATGGCTTATTCCATCTTCTACGAATGTTTCTGCTACTTTGAGTTCCTTTTCCCTATGTAATAATTCTGGTGGGATAAAGAAAGGGTCAAAAATTGCAGCTGGGCCGATATTCAATTGACATCACCAATTTTATGTTTAAAGTGATGTATTTAAACTCCAATAAAATATTCATTTAAAAGTATAAATAACAATTAGAGGGAGAGGTCATTGAAACTATCAACCTTTTTAAGAAGGAGTGAGTAAAAAATAATGGGGAGATGCAAAACTTGATGAATGAGCCCACAGATGAAAAATTAAAACAAATATCGAAAATGTTAGATGAATTAGAAAGAAAAACAACCTTGGAGGCAATAGCTCTCGTTTCCAAAAGCGGTTTACGTGTAGCTTGTGCAACAAGTACAGTGGTAGATGCCGACTTATTTTCAGCTTCGGCAGCAGCCTTGATAAATATCGGAGAGAAAACAACACGAGAATTAGGACATGGAAACCTAAATGATGTAATATTAAGAGGTGAAAATGGTTTTACGATAGTTACAGAGGTAAATCCACAAATGATGCTCGTTGCTAGCTGTAAAGAAACACATAAACTAGGGTACTATATGGCGTTACTCAAAAACTATACAAGACGTATAGCTCAAGCTCTTGAACTTCCCTCTATTGAAGAAAAGATCCCACAAGTCCTGGAAAAACCTTATGTTGAAGAACATCCTACTCCGCCAGCACCACCAAAACCATTAGAAACAAAGACTCCAGAACCAGAGGTTTTAGAAACAGAACCTGAAGAGAGAGATGAAGAAGAGGAAGCACTACTAGAGGCTCTAAGAGCACTAGAAGAGGAATAATATGAGTAAAGTAATAGTCATCTCAGGTACGCCGGGAACGGGAAAGACTCTAGTATCCTCAATATTAGCTAAAAAAATTAATGGTCTACACGTTAATCTAAGTGAACTTGTGTTAAAAGAGAAATTGTATAAAGAAATTGATAAAGAAAGAGAAACTGTTGTAGCAGATTTAAGAAAACTCGTCCCTCGCTTAATAGAGATAATTAAGTCCACTAATTCTCCAATAATAATTGAAGGACACTACGCTGAAATTGTCCCAGAATCTTTTATCGATATAGTTATAATTTTAAGAACGCATCCCAAAGAACTCGAAAAAAGATTGAAAGAGAAAAAGTTCAAAGAAAGCAAAATCCGTGAAAATATACAAGCTGAAATTCTAGGAGTTTGTTCCTATAATGCGTTAAACACCTATAATAAAGAAAAAATCTATGAAATAGATACAACTTCGAAAACACCAGACGAAACAGTAGAATTAATATTGAAAATCATAGAAGGAAAAGGGAATGAGTACAAAATAGGAAAGATAGACTGGTTGACAGTACTAGAGAAAGAAGGAACTTTAAGCGAATTTTTCAGAGAAAGGTGATGCCCATGAAAATAAATGTTAGTAAAAAGGGTATCAGAGTTCTAGGAATATCTGAAAGCTTCAAAAAAGGTATAAGCAAAAAATCTATCCTTGCAGGCATAGTTATGAGAGGAGACCTAATTATCGATGGATTCGCTATTACAACAATAACCGTTGGGGGTTTAGATGCCACACAAGGAGTCCTTAAACTTTACAACATGCTTGGAAGAAAAGACATAAATGTAATTATGCTAAACGGCGTGATAATTGCTTGGTACAACGTTATAGACCTCGAAGAGCTTCATAAAAAAACAGGGGTACCTATAATTGCTGTTACCTACGAAGAATCGGAAGAAAAACTTGACAAATATTTTAAAGAAAATTTCCCCGAAGACTGGGAGAAAAGAGTGGAAATTTATAGGAGAAACGGTGAAAGGGAAAAAATATTATTAAAAACAGGATACACAGTCCTAGTAAGATACTTGGGTATGCGAAGAGACCAAGCAAAAGGACTACTTAATAAGTTCACAAGACAAGGGGCAATACCAGAACCACTCAGAGTCTCCAGACTACTAGCAAGGTCATTACTACAACATCCAATAAAACTTGACTTAATTCAAAACTTTAATAAAAATCAGTTATAATGAGATAATTTTTTACTAATAATTTAACAAAAAATCCTCTGCAAAATTATCAAAACTTTACCCCTTTTTTACCGAAAGATTTTTCTTATTATCATCGAAACCGATTTTTGGATATTAAGAATTTTACGGTGACAAACAATGCCACATCTAAAGAGGTTTAACGACGCTATAAGTAAGAAAATCCTTGCATTAAGCGTTACTGTAGGCATCGTAGCTGGATTAGGTTCAATAATATTCTATACACTATTACAGTTAATGTCTTCAATATTTTTAGAATATATTTGTGGTTTAACCATGCCTAAACCCTTTGGTGAACCCCCCCTCATAGAACTACCCTTTGACGTTACTGGTTCACCAAGAAAATGGCTTCTAATTTTAATCCCCACTTTAGGAGGATTAATATCCGGATTAATTGTTTACACCTTAGCGCCTGAAGCTGAAGGCGATGGAACAGACGCAGTAATAGGAGTCATCCATAACCAAGGAGGAAAAATAAGAGGTAGAGTACCAATAATCAAAACCATCGCATCCGCCATAACTATAGGAACTGGAGGAAGCGCGGGAAGAGAGGGACCTATTTCCCAAATAGGAGCCGGATTTGGATCAGTAATAGCTCAACGTCTAAAACTTTCCCCAAAAGAAAGAGAATTACTAGTGATATGCGGCGCTGCTGGAGGCATAGCTAGTATTTTCAAATCTCCATTTGGAGGAGCCTTTTTTGGTATAGAAATGCTCTATAAGAGGGACTATGAAGTAGAAGCCTTTATACCAACCATAATATCTAGTTTTGTTGCATATAGCATTTTTGCATCAGTAACAGGCTGGCAACCAATCTTCTTCGCTCCACCCTACACTTTTAATCCATTGGAACTACCATTCTTCGCCATACTAGGAATTATAGCTGGCCTACTAAGTATACTATATGTTAGAGTGTTCTACGACTTGAGAGATAAGCTCTTCAAAAAAATAAATGTTTCAAATCACATTAAACCAGCAATAGGGGGCTTTCTACTAGGATTAATGGCATTCTTCTTCCCCTACGTCTTAGGACCTGGATACGGATTAGCCCAACTAGCATTAGAAGGTAAATTAGCCATATCAATACTGTTAATTTTAATATTTGCTAAAATCGTAGCTACATCTTTAACTATAAATTCAGGAGGAAGTGGAGGAGTCTTCGGCCCTTCCGTAGTTATTGGAGCAGCACTCGGAGGCGTATTAGGTGGACTTTTCCATCTAATCTTTCCAACAATAATAGTTAAACCTGAAATATTTGCACTGATAGGAATGGGAGCATTTTTTGCTGGCTCAGCTAAAGTACCAATATCAGCAATAATCATGGTATCAGAAATGACCGGAGACTACAACATCTTGATCCCAGCTATATTAGCATCGACAATGGCATACCTAGTTTCAGGAGACTACACAATATATGAAAAACAAGTATTAACTCGAGCAGATTCACCAGCGCACATACCGGAACTCTTATCCGATATATTATCATCTCTAAAAGTTAAAGATGCTATGACGAAGAATGTAATTACCATAAAACCAAGTGCAACGATAGATGAACTTGAAAAACTAATAAATGAAACAGAACACTTAGGATTTCCAGTAGTAAATGAAAAGGGAGAGCTCGTAGGAATTGTAACATACGAGGACGTTATCAAAGTTAGACCCGAAGAAAGACCTAAAATGAGGGTAGAAGACATAGAAACCAAAAAATTAATAGTAGCATATCCAAATGAAAATCTAGATACAGTTCTCCGCAAAATAGTATTACATGATATATCAAGACTGCCTGTCGTCGATCCAAAGAACCCCAAGAAACTTCTCGGAATAATAACCAGATACGACATTGCAAAGGCAATACATGTTAAATAGTTAAATTCTTTTCCCAAAAATCGCTATACAAGGCTTAAAAATATTAATATAACAAAAACAAAGAACAACAAAGATAGTAAAGTCGAATACATCATAAATGTTTCAACACTAGTTTGAAACTGCATAAAATCTCTTTTAATTACCAAAAAGTCCTCAATGGTCTTCCTCAATCGCATTAATTCTTCTTTGAACTCCAATACGCCCGACATTCTTTCCATCAAATCATTAACTTTTACTTTTTCTTGTCTAATTTCTGAAATTAATTTCATACCATCTTCCACAACTCTCCACATATCATCTACAGCAATATACCAATCCATTTCCTTATATTTCTCTCCAGTAACTCTATATATCTTCAAATCAATCTTTCTAAGGTTTTTTTCGCTAACATAAGATTTAGGATCAATAATTAAAGCAACAGCCTTATTAAATAAAGACTGATAAACTTTTTGAGTGTTTATATCCAAATTACTCATAAAATCTGCACCAAAACCTGGATGAGAATGCCACCAACCAACTATACTTTCTCCTTTTCCCTCTTTATCTAATTTTTCAGCTATAATTGCCATATCAAGTGGATCTATTTCAACAAAGGTTTTAGAACCCCTGCTACGTGGAATTTCGACATCAACGATGTTTAGATGACCATCTTCGATTTTTCCAATCAAAAAACCTCCAATTTCTCTATCTAACTTTCGAGAAGCTGTATCAATGATCTTAATTAATGCAATAGGTGAAATCTTAACTTTCGTCATCAACTTTCACCTACACCGCTTAAAGTATAATAACAACCTTTCCATGTAATTATCTAGTACTTTGTATTAATTTGTCTTTCCAAAATAAAGGAAAAAATTGACATTTCAGCATTAAATGTCCCCAAAAGATATAAGAATTAAATAATTTAAGTAAGTACCTAATCGTAAGGTAAGTTCTTTATAAGCGGGTGTGCGCAGTGATAGATTTAACAAATCGTGTCAAATCAATAGAATATGCCATTAGAGATGTAGTTGTTTATGCCAAAAAATTAGAAAAAACCGGTAAAAAAATCTTATACCTGAATATCGGGGATCCTTGCAAATACGATTTCGATACTCCTCAACATATAAAAGAGGCATATTGTGAAGCAATAAAGAAGGGATATAACTGGTACAGCGATTCCAAAGGACTTCCAGAACTAAGAGAAGCAATAGCTGAAAAAGAAAAACGAGTAAACAATATAGACATCGACCCAGAAAACGTAATCGTCACTTCTGGAATCTCAGAAGCAATAAAAATGGTTATAGCAGCATTAATTGACAACGGAGATGAAATACTAGTTCCAGGACCGACATATCCACCCTACATAGCATATACTAAGTTTTTTGGAGGTAAACCCGTAGCTTACAGATGTATCGAGGAAGAAGGTTGGCAACCAGATATTGAAGATATTAGAAACAAAATAAGCGAAAAAACAAAAATACTTGTAATAATAAACCCAAATAACCCTACAGGAGCATTATACAACGAGAAAACAATTAAAGAAATATTAAATATTGCCGCTGAACATGAACTCGTCGTAGTTTCTGACGAAATCTACGATCAAATAGTTTACGAAAAAAGACATACCAATACAGCTAAAATTGCTAATGAAATTCCCGTAGTAGTTTTTAATGGATTTTCGAAAGTATATCTTGCACCAGGATGGCGTTTAGGCTACATGTACTTTTATGATCCAGAAGGAAAATTAGAAAATCTTCGTGAAGGTATTGAAAAAGAAGCTAGAATAAGATTAAGCGTAAACACTCCGGCCCAAGTAGCCGCTATAACCGCCCTTAGGGGGCCACAAGATCACATAAAAGAAATGGTGGAAAAACTAAGAAAAAGGCGAGATTATACCTGGAAAAGGCTTAACGAGATCGATGGTATAACTTGTGCAAAACCCGAGGGCGCATTTTATGCTTTTCCTAAAATTAATCTAGGAAATAAATGGAAAAACGATAAAGAATTCGTTTTAGGGCTTCTCGAAAATACTGGAGTCCTCGTAGTCTTTGGCTCAGGATTCGATCCTACGTATGGTAAAAATCACTTCCGAACAGTCTTTCTACCTCCATTAGAAACCCTTGAAGAAGCATTTGACAAACTAGAGAAATACGTGACTTCATAAAATAACTAGACACATTCTACTTTTTTATATGTACAGAAATTGAAAAATAAGATTTTCAAGATAAAAATTAAAGTAATTAATCTTTGAAAATATAAGCATCTTTGAATTTTTTTATAAATTCAACAACTGACATATACTCTTCAACAAACTGCTTGTATCCATTTTCAGTTTGTTGTCCCTCTAATGGTTGAGCTTGGACTTTTTCCACAATAGACCAACGAGAAACGTTGTCTTGATTAAACGATGTAAATTCTCTTTCATCGACGTAAAGAACCCTAAGTTTTTCGGGTCTTTCGTATATCTTCTTCTCATATCTTTTCAAAAATGCCTCATAAATCGGCCTCTTAGCTCCACCAAGTAAAAACTTAGCTTTCATAACACCAGAAGTTAAATGTACTTCAATTTTTTCGAAAAATTTTTCACGATACTCAACAGTTGGTATAGTCCCTCTTCTTCTCACCTCGGTTAACTTTTTGGGGGCCAAAATCATTCCCCTATCAACTAAAACCCTTTCAATCACAGTAGCTATCTCAGAAGCTGATGATTTGGCAAGAGGATCTATAACTTCAGGTGTAACAATGTTTACAAGAGGTATAGGTTCAGAAGGTCTGAGTTCTGCGGGATTGAAAACTAAAACACCTATTGCTTCTTCAACTTTGACCGGATGTCCCTTATAAAGAGCAGTCCCCTTAATAACTCCAGGACCGATGAGACAAGACCTAACAACGTCTTCATGTATCAATGTCCAGAGTTGTTTAGACATTATAAGTACTTCTCCATTAAATTCAACGCCTTTAACATGGGGGAGAGATAAATCTGGGATATGTGTGTCTAAAAGCCAGTAGAGAACAGTATCAGCAGCTTCGTATTGTGTCAAATTTATACCCTCAAATTTGTTCTTACAAATTTGTTCATTAAATGATTAAAGAGATATTTAGATAAAATCTTTACTTTTTCTTCTCCACGTTGTCTGACAAGTTCCTTTACTTTTTCTTTTATTTCCGAAATTGGAGGCTCTCCAGCGCCAAACCTTGAATACATCTCTGTAATAACATGTACAACTGCATCTTCGACTTCCATGCCCTGTTCTATAAGGGTTTTGAGTACTTTTTCAACAGAGTTTAGCAGAAAGTCCGCTTGTTCCTCTCCGTGTCTTCTTCTTGCAAGTCTGATATCTCTTTCTAGAAAATCGGTTGGTTTAACTAAATCTGGTTCAACTTTTCCTCCTCGTGGAACTGGACCACCAATAAAAACGTACTGTGAAATCTGAACTTCCCTAGGAACGGGTCGATGTATCGAATTCAAAATTAACTCTAAATAGCTGTCTTTCATTAGATCTGAAACAGGTTTTGATAAATCTTCGATAGTGGTAGCAATTCTATCCTTAATATTTTCAAAGAGTTTTATTCCTTTAATATCCTTTATTAGGTTATAGATTTTTGTCAGAAATTCCTGGAGCTGTCTTTTTCTTTCCTCTAACATTTCCATTGCTTTTTCTTTATCTATTCTCTCGAGAGCACATATTAATGCTAGGGCGGCATCCAAATAACTTGAATTTCTATGACTTTTCAACCACTCATCCATTACGGGTTCAATAACTTCTTCGATAACCTTTTTCCTTTCATTTAGAAAATTAATTATCGAACCTTCAGAAATTGCTTTTTCATCCGATATTATACGTTCCCAGTTGGCAAGATTTCTTACAGACTCCTCAGCTTTTTTCCTAAAAGTTTTATATAAATATTCTATCCATTTTCCTTCTTTTACTGCAAAATTGAAAAGATAAGATGAAACATCTGGAACTTCAAAATCCAATTTTTTAAGTCGTTCCATTTCATTTACCAATATTTTACATACACTTTCGGCATCAATAACGCCATCAAGTTCTAACCTAATAGCGACCTTGGCGATTTCTAGCGGGACGTCAAGTTTTTTAGCCAGTTCTTCTGCCTTTTTATTAGGTATTTTCCTAGCTTTTTCCGCCAAATCACCATAAGTCTCTTCAAATTCCTTAGTAACCATTTTAGTATATTTTCGAGCATCATTTTTTTCCATGACGAGTCTTCTCCAACACAGATATAAGTGGATGATAAAAGTTAAAGAAACATTATGACCTTAATATTTATTAGTCTTTCATAATTACTGTCACTCATATTTTTTCACTATTTAATGAGTCCTAGTAAAAAAATTTTTATAAGAAAATTATGTATGTGTGTGGGATAAAATTGACGCGGGGAGAAGATGCGATGAAAAAAATAGTGGTAAATAAAATAGGTATAATACCGATAGAAGAACAACCAGTGGAAATGGTTGAAAGAAAAGGATTAGGGCATCCAGATTCGATATGTGACGGAATGGTAGAGCAGCTTAGCATTAATCTTTCAAAATATTATATTGAACATTACGGACAAATACTTCATCATAATGTCGATAAAGGAAGTCTTGCTGGGGGGCGAGCAGAACCAAAATTTGGTGGAGGGGAGGTTCTAGAACCCATCTATTTATTGGTAATTGGAAGAGCCACAACAGAAGTCTTTAGAGAAAATAAACTTGAAAGAATACCAATAGGAACCATCACAATAACTTCAGTTCAAGAATATCTTCAAAAACATTTTAGATACCTAGATACTACAAAACATGTTCAAATAGATTATAAAATAAGACCTGGTAGTCAAGATTTAACAGAATTATTCCAAGATCCTTCTAAAATTCCACTATCAAACGATACAAGTTTTGGCGTAAGTTTCGCTCCACTTTCTGAAACGGAAAGACTTGTACTAGAAACTGAACAATACCTAAATTCACCAAAACTGAAAAAGGAACTACCAGAGGTAGGAGAAGACATTAAAGTAATGGGTCTAAGACACGAAAACAAAATACGATTAACAATCGCAGCAGCAATAATATCTTCTTTAACCTATGACCTAGATCACTACATAAATGTGAAACAAGAAATAAAAAATAGAGTTCTAGACTTAGCGGCAAAAATAACCGATAAAGAAGTAGAAGTATTTGTTAACACAGCCGATAAGATAGATAGAAACAACCCAAGAGTCTATATAACTGTCACTGGTACCTCCGCAGAGTCGGGAGACGATGGTCAAGTTGGTCGTGGAAATCGTGTCAACGGATTAATAACTCCAATGCGACCAATGTCCCTAGAAGCTGCAGCAGGAAAAAACCCAAGAAGCCATGTCGGAAAAATATACAATGTCCTGGCAAAACATATAGCAAACAGAATTGTGGAAGAAGTTAAAGGAATAAAAGAAGTCTACGTGCGAATTTTAAGTCAAATAGGTAAACCAATAACCGAACCTCAACTCGCCAATGCACAAGTTTTACTTGACGAAGACACTAATTGGAATGTAGTTAAAAACGACATTGAAGCAATACTAGAAACAGAAGTAAACAACGTCACAAAATTAACACAAAAAATAATCAACGGGGAGTTTCAAATCTTCTAAAATTTAGAAAGATATTTTATATATTGCCTATACTCCAAGAAGAATCAGAAGAAAATGTAACCCAAAACCTAAAGATAACGAAAATATCAGTATAGAAACAATTATTTTAATCCATGAAAGCCTCGTGCTATATTCCACGTGAATTATTAAACCTGTTAAAGCTAAAATTCCAACGATTATAAGTAGTGCTGTTACATAAGGCAATAGTTGATAAATGTATATTTCGATTTTAGGCCACTCAAACATTCCTTTCACCATTCTATCCTTATTATTTTAATGAAGTTTATGTAACATTTTTCTTGATTTAAGTCTCAAGATTTAATAAATCTTGACTTTGTGTCTAACATTAATAATCGAGGTAACTTTCAAATCGAAACCACTAGGAAAGGTAAATATTTAAATTTTTCGTCATTTTCTCCGATTTAAAATAAAATTTTTCAACAAATATCTAGGAAATAACATTTATACGTTTTTTCCGAAGATAACAAAACAAGGTAACAATTTTATCTTAGTAAACGTTTAGATGTTAAAAGAACGGACACGCTCATCAACAGGAAGGATGTATGGTTAGAGAGGTGACAGTATAGTGATGCGTACTCAAGAAAAGAGTAGAACAAAAAAAGAGGTTATTGAAGTTGTTATACTTATATTCATACTTATTGGAGGAGTTTACGGAATAGACGCGGCATTAAAATTTACTCTAAACACGTCAAAACCCGTTGTAGTAGTTGAAGGGCACAGCATGGAACCCACACTTTACGAGGGAGATATCCTAATAGTTAAGAAAGTGGACCCAGAAAAAATCCAAATAGGAGACATAATTGTTTTTAACCCATCAACATGGCCACCTCATATTCGACCAAACAAGCCAGTCGTTCATCGAGTAGTAGATATCAAATACAATGAAGAGAATGATCAATACCTATACTTAACCAAGGGAGATAACAATGTAACAAACCCTGTTCCAGATCCAGCATGGGTACCCTACGAAGACGTTTATGGCGTTGTTATATTTATTATACCACGAGTAGGGATAATTTCCCTCTGGCTAAGAAGAACACACCTAGCCCCCGTAATTATTGGAGTACTCATAGTAATCATGATAGTGCTAACACTGATGGAAAAACCGGAAGAAGAAACAGAGGAGCAAAAGGAGGAGGAAATAAAATCATCTAAGTTTCCTTCTCTTCATTAATATATCTGATACACTCCGAATAGGTTTCTTTGTCCAAAATATTTCGCTTATATAAGTATTCTATCAATTCTGTTATTTGCAAAATGTTATGTAGTCTAACACCTATTTTACTCAAATTTTTTGATCCGCCCTGTTCTCTATCAAGGAAAACAACTACATCTTCCACAATTCCGCCCTGTTCTCTAATATTCTTAACGGACTTAACTATGCTTCCTCCAGTTGTTATTAAATCATCGATAATAACCACTTTATTACCCTGTTCTAAAATTCCCTCGACCATCTTCTCTCTACCATGAGCTTTTTGTTCTTTTCTAACATAGATTAATGGTAAACCGAGTTTATGGCTTACAAGAGTGGCAAATGGAAGACCTGCGGTTGGAACGCCTGCAATACGATGAACTTCGGTTATTTCATTCTTAATCAACTTAACGTACATATCGCACACTTCATTAAACAAGTTGGGAAAACTTGGTATAAGCCTCATATCTATATAAAATGGGCTTTTCTTCCCAGAAGTCAATGTAAAACTCCCAAAACTAATTGCATTAGTTTCTACCAGTATCTCACAAGCTCTAAGCTTAAGCCTATTCTTAATATCATTCCAGTTCATCAATAACTCCCCTCTTATATTCAAATACCTCAAAGATTTCTAAAGATTGCCCCCTTAAATTTCTTCCAAACAACTTTTCCACAAAAATCTCAAGACTCGTACGAGAATCCGTATGATAAGGAATAGCGACCCTAGGCATACTCAACTCTGCAATTTTAACACCACTTTCATAAGAAGCCTGAGGAGCTAAACCAACAGTACAAAAAACAATATCCAAATCAAAATTTTTACCAATATTCTTCATTTCAGGAAATGGCAAACTATCACTAGTATGAAAAACTGTAATTCCATTATTAAAACAAATTATATACGAAACAGGTTCAATAGACACATGATTAGACTTTTCCACAAAAATCTCAACACCATCAATTTCTACTTCTGAACGCGGAGAAACCGCTATTAAATAATCTTTAGGAACACAATCACTTAACTTTTTAACAACATGATGTGGCGCTACAATCTTAGATTTAAAAATAGCTCTAATTCTGCTAATAAGCAAGGGATTAAAATGCCCAGGATGCTCATGAGTAATTAATACAGCATCAGCTTGCTTAAAATCAGTTGCATCAACACCAACAGGATCAACAACAACAGTTGACTTTTTAGACCGCAAAATTACTCCACTACGCTTATTAATCCACGAAACTAAAACAGCATCGTCATCAGGCATAATTTCAAATATCGGCGAGACCATACTAACCATAACTCGCCACCATATCAGTACCTTAACCACTCATCCATGATCTAAGTAACCTTACCCATAATTCAAGTTTCACGAGTAGTCCAGGTAGACATAAAACAATTATACCGAGAAGAGCAAGAGCGCCTAAAATCCTTCTTTTCTTATCCAGCTTACTCACATCATTTAGAGGTCCAGGGTGTCTTGCCATAGCTATAAATAAAGCAATAATAGCGAATAAAGAATATCCCAAAACAAGTAAGATCAAAACAGCAATATACGAAATATATTGATGCTTCTTTTCGTCGAATAAGGCTCTAGCCACATGTCCACCGTCCAATTGACCAACAGGGAACAGGTTAATCGCCGTGATTAACATTCCAAGCCAACCAGCAAAAGCAATAGGATGCAACATGATTACAACTTCAGTATTAGGAGGAACTTCCGGGATCTTAACTAAGAAATACGCCAAAATTTCAAATAAAAAGGGAGGTGGTAGAGGAACACCTTCAACCTCCCCAATATAAACTTTAGAAAGCATTAAACCAATAATCGAAGCAACTATGGAAACTAAGAAGCTAACTAATGGACCTGCTATACCTAAATCAAAGAGAGATTTCCGATCAACTGGAGGAGATCTTTGCCTAATAATTGCTCCAAGGGTACCGTAGGGTGGAAACATGGGAATAAAAATCGGTAAATCAGCTTTAATACCATGAAGCTTACTTGCAGTAAGGTGTCCCAATTCATGAAGCCCGATAATCCCCAGAAGGGAAATAGCGAAACCAAGCGCAACAATCCATGGATTAATTGCACCGAATGCTGCTGCTATCAAATAACCTGATAGGAAAACAGTTGACGATGTTACTATAAGCGATGCGAAACTCCAAAATTTTGCTCTTTCACTTGGTGGTGAAAACGGAGCTACTATAAGAAGATAATTTGGATCATATTCTCCAGGTTTACGTAAAAATGCTATATATCCTTTTTCTACAAGAGCTTCTTCAACTTCGCGAAAATATTCTTCAAGTTTTTCCTCCTCAAATGGAAGAACGGTAAGAGAAACTGCAGCTCCTCCATATTCTGTTGGAAAATTTACATCCAAAATATAGAACTTTCTCTTAACTATTTGGGTAATTTCATTAACATCCTCACTGAAATACAGATCGTCATTACTGCTCAAAAACTACACCTCTTATTTTTGAAATTTTACATCAAATATAAGTATATCCAAAACGATACCAATTTAAATATAACATCCCTAATCAAATAATTACTAACAACAGGGCTGAAAGACATGAAAATAGAACATGTCGAAGAGAAAGGATACATAATAAGGGAAGCAACACAGAGTGATATATCAGAAGTTATGCATATAAACAGATTTTTTTTCCCCAAAAACTCCCCGCCATACTTTTTCCTCCAACTTCAATCAAACTACTCTAAAGCATTTTTAGTAGCTGAAAAAGATGGAAAAGTAGTTGGCTACATAATGTGTAGAGTAGAATACGGAAGAACAAGTTTCGGATTTAGATTGATAAAAAAGGGACATGTAGTTTCAATAGCAGTTTTACCTGAATATAGAAGACAAGGAATAGGAAAAAACCTGTTATTAAACGCTGAAAATGCCCTAAAAGAATATGGTGCAAAAGAGGTGATACTCGAAGTTAGAGTATCAAACATACCAGCAATAAAATTGTATGAAAAACTAGGTTATGAAAAAATAAAAGTACTAAAAAGCTACTATAGTGATGGAGAAGACGCCTATCTAATGGCTAAAAAACTAGTATAAGGGGTATTCGCCCCGGAGGACTTTGGTTTTGATCTTTAAATTTTTACATTATCCAAAAATGAAAGAAGTAGTATGTAAAATATGTGGGAAAAAGAGTGTTTTAATTTCTGAGAGTATCGGCGTATGCGGCAATTGTATTAGGGAAAAACCTGAGGACGCCTTACCTTATGCATTGAAAACTCACGAGGAAAGTAGAAAAAGATTTAATTTACCTCCACAACCACCAAAAGATAAAAACGGAAAGAAATGCGGTCTATGTGTAAACGATTGCAGAATACCCGAAGGTGGAAAAGGATACTGCGGCTTAGTGATAAATAAAGATGGAAAACTAATAAGATTAGCAGGAACACCCCAAAAAGGATTATTAGACTGGTATTATGACCCATTGCCCACAAATTGTGTAGCTTATTTCGTCTGTCCAGGATGTGTAGGCACAGGATATCCAAAATACGCTTACAAAGCAGGTCCAGAACACGGATACTCAAATTTAGCCGTTTTTTACGGGTCGTGTAGTTTTGATTGCTTGTTTTGCCAGAATTGGACGTATAGAGAACTTTCATCACGTTTAAAACCGCTTATCACTGCCGAAGAATTAGCAAGTAAGGTACACCGTAGAGTTTCATGCATATGTTATTTTGGAGGGGATCCTTCACCTCAGATGCCTCACGCATTAATGACCTCAAAGTTAGCTATAGAAAAGGCTAAAGAATGGAATGGAATTATGAGAATCTGTTGGGAAAGCAACGGTTCAATGAATTGGAACTTATTAAAACAAGCAGCAAAATTGTCATTGGAATCAGGAGGATGTATAAAATTCGACCTTAAAGCGTGGTCAGAACCGCTAAACATTGCTTTAACGGGAGTAACAAATCGACAAACCCTAGAAAACTTCAAAAAACTAGGTAAATACATAGAGAAAAGACCAGATCCCCCCTTCCTAGTAGCAAGCACATTATTAATACCAGGCTATATTGATGAAGAGGAAGTAAGACAAATTGCAAGCTTCATAGCAGATATAGACCTCAACATACCTTATGCACTCTTAGCATTTTACCCACAATATTACATGACAGATTTGCCAACAACGAGCAGAAAGCATGCTGAAAGATGTCTAGAGGCAGCAAAAAAAGAAGGATTAACAAGAGTAAGAATAGGGAATGTTCACTTACTTTCAAATGCGTATTGAAAACAATTTATCCAACTAACATGTCAAAGGGAAGAAAACTACCTTTATTCCCTTATTTTAGGTATCTGTCGCCATTTTAACATAGCGTTAAATTTATATAGAAGTGCTATTTGACTGCAATTGTAAGATAATCGGGAAGAAGGGTGGTGCAAAATGGCGTACCTATCCGGTCAACCGGTTCTAATACTGAAAGAAGGCACTCAAAGAACTGTTGGTAGAGATGCTATGAGAACAAACATAATGGCAGCAAGAGTAATCGCAGAAGCAATAAGAACAGCCCTAGGACCGAAAGGAATGGATAAAATGCTAGTAGACAGCTTTGGAGACGTTACAATAACAAACGACGGAGCAACAATACTAAAAGAAATTGATGTACAACATCCAGCTGCAAAAATGATGGTCGAAGTAGCAAAAGCACAAGATGATGAGGTTGGTGATGGAACCACAACAGCAGTAGTGATCGCAGGAGAACTACTCAAAAAAGCAGAAGAACTACTAGACCAAAACATACACCCAACAATAATAGTAGAAGGATACCGCAAAGCCGCCGAACAAGCCCTAAAGATAATTGACGAAATATCCCAAGAAACAAGCATAGACGATGAGGACATGCTAAAAAAGGCAGCAATGACCGCTATGCACAGCAAAGTTGTCGCAGGATCAAGAGACTACCTTTCAGATCTAGTAGTGAAAGCAGTTAAAAGTGTTGCAGAACAAATCGATGGCAAGTGGAAAGCAGACATCGACGATATTAAAGTAGAAAAGAAACAGGGAGGAAGCCTAGAAGACACCAAACTAATCAACGGAATAGTTCTCGACAAAGAAGTTGTTCACCCAGGTATGCCAAAACGTGTAACAAATGCAAAAATCGCACTAATAGACGCTCCACTAGAAATCGAAAAAACAGAATTCGACGCTAAGATCCACATCAACAGTCCAGAGCAAATGAAAGCATTCCTCGATGAAGAACAGCGCATGCTTAAAGAAATGGTTGAAAAAATCAAAGAAACCGGCGCCAACGTAGTCCTATGCCAAAAAGGCATTGATGATGTTGCCCAGCACTTCTTAGCTAAAACGGGAATACTAGCAGTTAGAAGAGTGAAAAAGAGCGACATGGAAAAACTAGCAAAAGCAACAGGAGGAAAAATAGTCACAAGCATCGACGACCTAACACCAGAACACCTAGGAGAAGCAGAAATCGTAGAGGAAAGAAAAGTAGCCGATGACAAAATGGTATTCGTCGAAGGATGCAAGAACCCCAAAGCAGTTAGCATACTAATACGCGGCGGAACAGAACACATTGTAGATGAAGCAGAAAGAGCATTACACGACGCACTCTGCGTAGTCAGAAACATCATAGAAGAACCAAAAGTCGTACCTGGCGGAGGAGCACCAGAAATAGAAATAGCACGAAGACTAAAAGAATACGCAGAAACACTAGGTGGAAGAGAACAACTTGCAGTAAAAGCTTTCGCAGAAGCACTTGAAGTTATTCCAAGAACACTAGCAGAAAATGGAGGTCTTGACCCAATCGACATCCTAGTGGAACTAAGAGCTAGACACGAAAAAGGCGAATGGTGGGCAGGTATAAATCTTGTGAGCGGCAAAGTAGACGATATGCGTAACCTTGACATATGGGAACCAGCAAGTGTAAAGAAGCAAGCCATTAAATCAGCAAGTGAAGCAGCTCAAATGATCCTAAGAATCGATGATGTCATCGCCGCATCAGAGCTAGAAAAAGAGAAAGGAAAAGGCAAAGAGGAAGAAAAAGAAGAAGAAAGCAGCACCGAATTCTAAACAGCCCATTTTATCCACACATAACATAACTTGAAACCTTACCTACATTAAATTCAATTTTATTTTACACTTTGATCAAACCACTCCTCCTAACCGATTAGTTTTTATAACCTATCAATCGAAATGTAGCCCTACTAATAACCTAGTTTCTCCCCGCCAAGTGGGGGTGGCGAAGTTAAGTAATTCTATAAGTAGTTTTAGTAAGATTGCAAGATCACCGTCTGAAATCCGTATCGGACCTAAAAGACTTACAAGATTTGAAAAAGCTAGAATAATAGGTGCACGAGCACTTCAAATATCCATGGGGGCACCAGTTCTAATAGAAATCCCCGGAAATATTTCAGATCCAATTAAAATAGCAGAAATAGAACTCAAATCCGGTATATTGCCCATAATTATAAGGAGAAAAACAGTTTCCGGGGAATACCAAGACATTCTTTTAAAAACATTACTAGAAGCCGAAAAAGAGGAATTTGGTCAAAATTTAACTTAACTATTTTTCTTATCAGGTATTAATAAATAACATAAAACACACATTTTCGTTCGCATAATCATTTAACATCTTAATTTTTCTAAATAACAAAAAATTCACCTCAAAACAAAAATAACACGGAAAATATATTGTTGAAGCAATTAAACTACAAACAGAAAAAAAATAACACTTATTTCAAATCCTTTAAATACATAATTTTACTAATTCTAAAATAATCAATCACACTCAAATTCACTAACAGGTGAGATTATCAAAATGCAAGTCTATAAAATAAGCGAAGATGGAGAACTCATAAGTATACCTCTCAAAAGTGTTGAATTACGAAGTGACGAAGTATTTGTTTTCGTTGAGGATAAAAAAAAGAACATCTTCATTTGGAAAGGAACAGAAGCATCCGTAAGAAAAAAATTCATCAGCGCAAGGTCAGCATGGAAACTTAGAGGCGAACTAGGCCCACTATACAAAGTAATAAGTGTAGATGAAGGAGAAGAACCTAAAGACTTTCGCGAAATAATAGAAAGTCTAAAAATCCCATTAAAAGCCGCTCCGCCTGCACCCAAAGAAAAAATAGAAAAGCCAAAAGTACCCGAACTCCCACCACCTAAACCTACCCCTCCACCAAAACCCACTAGAAAACCCGTAATATCAAAACCTCCAAAAATAGAAAAGCCAGAAATCTCTGCTCCACCACCTCCACCGAAACCAGTAAAAGTCGAAAAAGTACCTGAAGTTAAACCTACCGTTCCAGTTGTAGAGAAAGTTGAATTTAAAGACATTTTACATGTGCTTGAAAAACTTGACACACCACCAGAGTATGCAAGAGAACTTTTAATCATAGGAACAAGAGTATATGCTATAGCAGAGGTAAGAACAAAACTTTTTGGTAAAGAAAAAGTCAAGTTAAGCATTGAACTACTTGATTCACTTCCGGAAGGACCATATTTGGCTGAAGGATATATTCCACGAGTAATAATTAAAGATGATCAAGTTTTAGCTATTGAACTTCTGAAAAAAACTAGAGCAACCATTGAAGAAATTAAAAAGGAAATTAAAAAAGGATTAGAAAGTTACTCTTCTCTGATTAAAAAACTTGAAAAGGAGGAATAATTTTGACTAATGAGGAAGAACTTAAACAAATAATTAGTAAAATTCCAGAATATGCTGAATTTGAAGCACTCGCGGTAGTAACGAAGGAGGGGGCAAGACAAGCATTTTGGTCAAAAAGTGATGTAGACCCAGATCTCTTATCAGCAATGGCTGCAACCATATTACAAACAAGCAACAAAGCAGCAAAGAAAATGGGATTTGGCTCTCTATTTGAAGTTATTGTGAGAGGAGAAAATGGCTACATGGTTCTTTCAGATGCAGGGCCTTTCGTACTAATTGGAGCTGGAAGAGAAGTGACAAGCTTAGGTCTTTCCATAAGGGTTCTAAGAGAATTTGCAAGGAAAATATCAGAAAAATTTTCTGAATAAACTAACACCTTTAAATTTTAAAACGTATCTAATCTTGTAAAAACTACAGGAACCACAAGTTCATTTAAGAGAAGCGAGCCATGACTCCCTCTAAATTCTATTTCTAAAACTTTTTCTTCCTTTTCTCTCTCAACAAAGGATTCTGCTCCTTTACCATAAACTACCAGTAGGTCGCCAATTCTTTCTTTTACCTTACCAAAATCACTAATTTCAGGGAATAATTCTTTGGCAACATCTTTAAACTCTAAAACAACCCCTTTATCGCCTATTTTTTCTTCCAACCACACTTTTAAGTCATCCATATGTTCCTTAATTGGGTAAAAGTGAAGTACTCTACCACTTTTTCCTGGTTTTATTCTTAACCATTGCTTAACCGAAGCTATATCTTCTTCACTAAACTTAACTATATTTTCTTCTTTTAATTCAACCTGGCCATGATCAGAACATATTAAAATTACTGTCTCTTCTTTCATTCTCTTATCTAACTTGTTTACAAAGTGTTCTAAGGATTTTTCTAAAAAATGAAGCCCTAAAATGTATTCCTCACTATTAGGCCCGTATTTATGTGAAAGATCGTCCAGTAAGCCAATGTATACATCCATAAAGACCTTCTTTTCTTCCTTTTCTTTTAAACCTCTTCTAGCTAACGAAAAAAGATCTATAAGATTACCGTATCCAACAGCAACCCTTCTATCTTCAGTAATCATCCGGGAAAGACCACTATAAGCTATATGTTTATCTCTAAGAGAAATATGAACAAAATCTCCTTCCACTAAATCAAATATACCTTCAGACCACAAAAATCCCTTAACATCCACACCAACTTTACAGAGAGCATCTTGTTCGCGGAAATCTATTGTAGACATTCCTAACATATCGACAATGTTCCCTATTTCACGAACATGTATCTTATGACCCAAAATACCATGTTTCTCCGGTGGCAAACCCGTATATAGAGATGTCAAAACGGTTGAAGTAATAGTAGGAAAAACAGATGACAAAAGAAAACCTTTCCCTTCGTTCAAAAATCTTGAAATTAAAGTAGAATGTTTAATTTGTTCAAAACCGAGAGAATCCACTATGAACAAAATCACCTTACTCACATCAAAGCAACCACTTTCCTCAAAAAGTTTCTTAAACTTAGAACTCTCAGCTAAAGAAGAATTATTCTTATATCTTAAACCCAAGAATTCTAAAAGAGTAGGAACTATCTTAAATACATTCCGCTCATAGTTTGGCCTGAAGAAATACTCGCTAAACGAAGTTTTTCGTACAAAAGATTTAACATCTTCCACATTACAATCCTCCATCTCAGTTCAAATACAAACTCTCAACTTATAAGTTATTCAGAATATACTGCAATACATGAAGTTTACCCAGTGTGGAGGTAAAATGCTTGTGGCCTAAAGGAAAAATAGCAACTCTAATACTAACATTTGACTTTGACGCAGAAAGTGCAGAATACAGAAAATACCCGGACAAACCTGTAAAACTAAGTAAAGGGATATACGGGGCAAAAAGAGGAATTCCAAGAATACTAAACCTTTTAGATAAACATCAAATAAAAGCAACATTTTTCGTATGCGGCTGGGTAGCTGAAAAATACCCCGAATTAATAAAAGAAATCATAAAAAGAGGACATGAAATAGCAGCACACGGATATCTACACGAAAACCTAAGCGAATTGAGTTATCAAGAAGAAGAAAAAGTTTTCCAAAAAATGATCGAAGTGATAGAAAAAGTCTGCAAAACAAAACCAAAAGGGTTTAGAGCACCATATTGGGAATTCAGTAAGAACACTCTAAACTTTCTAGGAAAATACGAGTTCATGTATGACAGCAGCTTCATGGACGACGATATGCCCTATGTAATTGAATTAGAAGGAAATAAGAAAATTGTTGAACTACCGGTAGAATGGGTTTTAGACGACTGGCCTCTTTTCGAAATTCACCGCAAAACACCAGCACAAGTATATGAAACTTGGATAAGCGAAATAGATGCAGCCTACGAAGAGGGAGTATTAACAGTATTAACCATGCATCCTCAATGCATAGGAAGACCCAGCAGAATAAGACTTTTAGACGATCTAATAGTTTACGCAAAAAGATACAAAAAACTCTGGATAACAAGGGCATTAGACGTTGCAAAATGGGCACTTTCAAACTTTTCCAAATTATAACAAAGTTTATTCAAGGTAAGAAGTCTCAAAATATGGTGCACATATGGGGGAACAACATTGCCATATTGTCAATATTGCGGAAAAGAAATTTATCTTCCCTTTAGATGCAAATATTGTGGAGGAATTTTCTGTTCAGAACATAGACTCCCCGAAAACCATGAATGTCCCGAGTTCAAAAAAGGTGAATTGTCAAAACATTTTACATTTGAGGAACAACCTTCAGAAGACATAGAAACTGAGGAAGTTTATGAAATACCCGTCAAGCCACGAAGAACACTTGAACCATGGCATCCCAAGTTTGAAATACCAAGGAAACCAAGACACGTATTTACAAAAACAGAAATAATACATCTCACCATAGGGACACTACTTGTAGTTCTGGTAGGTCTCTCATACTTTTTCAGAACACCAAACATTCTTGCAAAATATCCCCTTTTAACACTCGCTTTCACACTAATATTTATTCTAATATTTTTACCACACGAATTAGCACACAAATTTACTGCTCAACGTTATGGACTCTTGGCGGAATTTCGTCTACTAGAATGGGGGGCAATAATAACCCTAATTTCCATATTTTCGCCATTTAAGCTTATAGCTCCGGGAGCAGTAATAATAAGTGGAAGCCACGATTACGAAACATTGGGAAAAGTAGCCCTAGCTGGCCCTCTAACAAACCTAGCCATCGCAATAGCTTTATTAGCTACATACCTTCTACTCCCCATCACAGGAGTTTTCAAAGTCTTTTTAGTTATCGGTTTTGAACTAAACGTTATCTTAGGCCTATTCAATATGTTACCTATGCCTCCCCTAGATGGAAGTAAAATTATAAGATGGAAAACTCGCCTTTGGGTACTAGTATTTTCACTTTTCATTGGATTTCTAATAATGGACATACTTTTCCTAACATTTTAAACCTACTTTCCATTTTATAAAAAAGGAGGTATTAGGTTAAGCGTATAATGAATCAACAAAGTCCTTCGGGATCTTCGCTCTAGATTTCTTCAAAACTTTAACAAGACGATTGTACAATTCCGCGTCTTCGCTAGACACGCTTGGAGACACCATCTCTAAAGCCTTTTCAAAATGTTTCATATGTACTTTTTTAGCATGTGGATCTTCTCTAAGTGCATTAAGAGCGGCTTCTCTGCAAACCGCTTCTATATCAGCTCCAGTGTATCCTTCAGTTATCTCTGCAAGCTTCTCCAAATCTACATCCTCGGCGAGTGGCATATTCCTGGTATGCACCTTAAAGATTTCTAGTCTGCCTTTTTTATCAGGCGGTGGAACATAAACGACTCTATCGAATCTTCCAGGTCTTAGCAAAGCTGGATCAAGGATATCTGGTCTATTAGTGGCGGCAATAACAACAACGCTCTTCAATTTCTCTATTCCATCCATTTCAGTAAGCAATTGATTAACTAGCCTTTCTGTAACTCCTGATTCACCGCCATACAAGCCACGTCGTGGAGCAATGGAATCTATTTCATCAAAGAAAATTATACAAGGCGCTGCCTGCCTAGCCTTCTGAAAAACCTTTCTAATAGCTTTCTCAGATTCTCCCACCCATTTACTTAAGACTTCAGGTCCACGTACGGCAATAAAATTCGCTTCACTTTCGGTTGCAACCGCTTTAGCAAGTAATGTCTTACCACAACCAGGAGGCCCAAAGAGAAGGATCCCTTTCGGCGGTTCTATACCCATCCTTGTGAACATTTCTGGATGTTTTAAAGGCCATTCAACCATTTCCTTTAATTGCTGCTTCACTTGATCTAAATCACCAATATCGTCCCAATGTACGTTAGGTACTTGAACCATAACTTCTCGCAGTGCTGTAGGTGTAATAGATTTGAAAGCATCCATAAAGTCTGCCCTAGTGACCTTAAGTTTCTCAAAAACTTCAGGAGGAATTTCGCCTTTTTCTAAATCTAACTCAGGCAATACTCTTCTCAAAGCTCTCATAGCAGCTTCCTTGCAGAGAGCTGCAAGATCCGCCCCTACGTATCCATATGTAATATCCGCAAGTTCATCTAAATCTACGTCTTCAGCTAGCGGCATATTCCTGGTGTGCACTTGGAGAATTTCCTTTCTTCCCTCTCTATCAGGTATACCTATCTCTATTTCTCTGTCAAATCTTCCAGGTCTTCTAAGTGCAGGGTCTATAGCATCTGGTCGATTAGTAGCTCCAATAACTATAACTTGACCCCTAGACTTTAATCCATCCATTAGTGTAAGAAGTTGAGCTACAACTCTACGTTCAACTTCGCCAGAAACTTCCTCACGTTTTGGCGCTACAGCATCCAATTCATCAATGAATATTATACTGGGAGCATTTTTCTCAGCTTCCTCAAAAGCTTCTCTAAGTCTTCTCTCGGATTCACCATAGAATTTACTCATAATTTCAGGTCCATTAATGGCTATGAAATGAGCGCCAGCTTCATTAGCAACTGCCTTTGCAATCAACGTCTTACCAGTGCCAGGAGGACCATAAAGAAGAACACCTTTCGGAGGATCTATGCCTAAATGTCTAAACAACTCTGGATATCTAAGAGGCAGTTCTATCATTTCTCTAACTTTTTGCAACTCTTCCTTCAAATCTCCAATGTCATCATAAGTCACTTCCGGCACTGCAAGTTCGATTTCCTTCGCTGGTTCAGGTCTAATAACAATTTCAGTTTTCCTATCAATTACAACGATACCCGCTGGGCTTACAGATGTTGCAACCAAAGTTATTGCTTCATAAACAGTGGGTATTTGAACGATATCCCCCCTAGAGATGGGGCGTCCCAAAAGAGCATTCTTTACATAATCTTCAGGAAGCATGTACCTAATATATTGAGTTGGCGCCAACACTACTCTACTAGCCTTTTTAACATTTGCACGTCTAACAGTAACATAATCACCTATTCCAACACCAGCATTTTTCCTAGTAATAGCATCCATTCTAATAAGTCCTTTGCCTTCATCTGGAGGGTAAGCTGGCCAAACAGTGGCAGCTGTCATTCTTTTACCAATTATTTCAATAATGTCTCCTGTAGTTACGTTAATTTTACGCATACTTTCAAGATCGAGTCTAGCTATACTTCTTCCAACATCTCTTGCAGGAGCTTCCGCAACTCTAAGCTTTAACTCAGTAACCATAAGGTTCTCCCTCCCTACTGTTCTAGTAGTTTTTTAACTAGTTCATTTTCAAAGTGTTCTTGGTTTAAGCTAATCGGATGATTTAACTTTAAGGATTTTCCTTCTAAAATTATTTTTGCTATATCTCTAATAACAGATAATAACTCTTCTTTATCCTTTAAAACAATGTTATTTATCTCTCCAACATAAATAACATCATTTCCACTGCTTATCGACAAATTAGTCCAATTATCAATTTTAGAAATCTGAACTTTTAAACCATTAATCTCTATTTCAGACATATCATCACCATACTCTATTAAATATCAAACTTCAAATCAACTTTTCCATTAAACAAAAACTAAAATACATCACACTTTCACATATAATTCAAATCAAGATTTTTTAAATCTTAAAACCCGCTGCAGCTTCATATTTTTAATGTTTCCCGTGAATGACATAAATAGAAGACTTTATTTATACAAATGATCCTAACATCAATACTTTCTAAAAAATATAAATCCTAAATTTCTTATAGAGTTCGTCGTTCTAACCTCAAATATTAAGACTACAAAAGGTGAGATGTAATGACTAACGAGGGGGAGCACGGAACAACAATGTTTGGCAGTGTTCTTTCACAAACACTCCTTGCGCTTTCATTCGATACACTAGATTTAGCAGCAGGATTCATTGCCGCACTAGTATCCTCATATGTTGTCAAAATGCCTTGGATTCTAATAATATACCCCCCTCTTCTTACAGTACGCGGAAACATAAGTGGAATGTTTTCAGGAAGATTAACTACAGGACTTCACTCAGGTCTTATAATGCCTAACATTAGAAAAAATACAGAATACTTTTACAGTCTTCGTGCAAGCATTTTCCTCATGAGCTTCATAAATTCAATAATTGTAGGATTTCTCACATATGGTATTTCCCTGATATTTGAACCCATTGGCAGTATATCACTTCCACTTTTAATTTCCATAGCAATACTATCCATGATGCTTCCAACAGTCATTTCAATATTTTTCCTAGCTCCTTCAATTGCTATACTCTCATATAAAAAGGGAATAGACCCAGATATTATCGTATACCCAATATTATCAACCTTAAACGACATAATTGTATCCGCAATCTACGTATCAATTATAGCAATGATCATCTTCTGGAAGAACATCTTCATAATGCTCTCCTATATTTTAATTCCTCTCTTCGCCGTTCTTGCCACATATTTTCTAAAATATCGAACCGATAAAAATTTTAGAAAAACTATTTCCGAAGGAATGATTATCATAATAATTTTACTAATTGTTAGCAATTTTACCGGAGGAATACTTTCCAAACTAAGATATCAAATAGAACGGTATCCACATATTCTTGCAATTTATCCCTGCCTTCTCAGTATGATAGGAGATGAAGGATCAATTATTGCCTCCACAACAACCACAAGGCTAAGCCTTGGAAACATAAAACCATCCCTAAGAGATATAGGAAATTACGAGAGCAGAATGCACATTTTTGGAGTATTGCTGGCTGGATTTATCGTAGCTACAAGTTTTGCAACAGTAGGAACACTAATCTACATCGTCTCATTAATAGGAATTTTTCAAACAATTCTAATCGCATTACTAACAAATCTAATCCTTGTACTCCCGATAATCTTCATATCCTTTGGATCAGCAATTATCACCTTCAAACGTGGATTAAATCCTGACAACTTTACCATACCAATAATTACATCCTCATCAGACTTCTTAACCACAACAAGTCTTTTCATAGTCATTAGCGTACTCATGAGCCTTTAACTTTACCAACAAATCCCACGAAAAACAAAGATAATTTAACATTCCAAAAAAGAAAAATATTAGCAACATAGTATATGAGAGTAGTTGCCTCTAAACTAAATTACCATTTAATTAAAAATTTAGATTTGAGTTGATCTCAGTGACGAGGTTTGTTGATGAAAAAGATATAGCAATCTTAAGAGTAATAGATGGATTAAGAACAGCTTTTGAATGGGTACCAATAGAAAAAATCATAGAAAAACTTCCATACAAAGAATTCGAAGTTAAAAGAAGAATAAAAGAACTAGAAAAAATGAATCTTACAAGATATCGCTATGTTAGCCATTACAATTCCTTTGCAGCCATGCTTACCGAAAAGGGCTTTGACACACTTGCTCTATGGGACTTCAAAAAACACAATGTAATAGAAAAAGTAGGTGCAGAAGTTGGTGTAGGAAAAGAATCCATCATAGTTGGGTGCATAAGTCCTAAAGGAGAATGGGTAGTAGTAAAATTTCACAGGTATTGGGCAAAAGAATTCCGCAACATAAGAAAATCACTAGCTTACGCGTCCATAGTAGTTAGAGGCAAAGAACTTAATCTAGAAGATAGCCGCATCGATATACCGAGAGCAAAAGCACAAGTAGAAATGAACGCATTAGAAAAACTGCATAAGATAGGAATAAATGTCCCAGAACCACTAGGAATTAATAGACACGCAATAGCAATGAAAATGCTAACTAGAAACGGAGGAATACCCGCACCACAACTAGTAAGGGTAAAACTAACAGATCCAATAACGATGTATGAAACAGTTATCGAAGACTACATAAAAATGGCAAAAGAGGGAGATGTTATCCACGGTGACTTCAACGAGTATAATATTATCATAACCGAAGACGAAACTCCATATTACATAGATTTCCCACAATCAGTTCCCAAAAGCTATCCAGAAGCAAAATTCCTAATTCGACGAGATTTAAACAAAGTATCACACTACTTTCAAATAAAATATAGACTAAAAACAAAGGATACAGAAAAAATGTTAGAAAATATAATGAAAGAATAAATCCTTAAATCTTCTTAAAAGTTAAAACGGTCTTCAAACATTGAAAACAATAAATTACTCAAAATAATCATTTCTCACGATCACCAATGCACGGAGAGAGTCAGTACTTTAATATTTATTTCGAAGTCATGTCAAGAATAGAAGCGGAGAAGCCACAAAGTTATCTTAAAACTTGAACTTTATGATTGATTAGCATAATGCTTAAAAATAGTAAGGTTAATGTAGAAACGCTTAATTTCCTTAACATCAGAGATACCGTGTTTTATATTCAGTATTCCTGTAATTAAAGGAGGAAACAAAATGGGCAAAGTTAGACCCGCGATCATAAAGAGAACAGCAAGAGAACTACTTGAAAAATTCCCAAATGAAGTTGCCACAGATTTTGAAGCAAATAAGAAATTAGTTGAAAAATACACAAATATAACCTCAAAAAAAGTTAGAAACAGAGTAGCTGGATATCTTGTAAGATTAGCAAAACTAAAACAAATGGAAGGAGTTAGAGTAGAAAAAGAAGAAGTAACATAAAATTTATAGTGATCACTGTTTTTATTTAACACTAGAAAATAATATATTTAGTCATATTCAAATTTCAATTTTAGAAGCCATTATTTGCAATCAGTCAAGTTAGAATAGATGGAAATGATGAGGTTACCCCCATTGATCCCTTAGGAAATGATGTAAAGCTCTTGCCGACTGAAAATGCTCACTAAATAGTTCCAAAACACCTCATAATGTTTGGTAACATGTTTGTTGAAATTTTAGTTAACATTCAATAACGTTCCGGAGGTGGGAAACATGAGTGAGTGGAGGAAAAAAAGGAGAAGAACATGGTTTGACGATATATTTGAAGAAATCAGAGAAATGTTCGAAGACATAGAAGAAAGGATGTTCAAAGAATTTGAAGAGTTTGAAAAAATAGCACCAAAAATGAAAACACCCTCAGGCATCGAAGTAAGGGGACCAATAGTTTGGGGTTGGTCAATGACTATCGGCCCCGATGGAAAACCAATCATTAGAGAATTCGGAAACATTCCAGAGAGAAGAGCGAGGGGAGGACCGCTAATAAGGGAAACTAGAGAGCCTCTAGTAGATGTCATTGAAGGAGATAAGGAAATAATAATAGTAGCTGAGGTTCCAGGAGTAGAAAAAGAAGAAATAGATCTCAATGCCACAGAAACCGAATTAGAAATAAAAGCAGGAGACAAGTACTACAAACGCCTAGAGTTACCTACTGAAGTCATACCAGATAAAGCAAAGGCAACATACAAAAACGGAGTGTTAGAGATCCGATTACCTCGTAAAAAAGAGAAAGAAAAACCAAAAGGAAAGAAAATAGAAGTAGAATAATATAACACACCGAAATCATAATCTTACTTCTATTTTCGCTTTAATCCAATATTTTTGACCAAAAATATTTTCATTTCGCGAATAATGTGAAATTTCTTCAAACGTTATATTTATATAGAAGTGCTATTAGGCTTTTTTGCAGAATTAATAACCACCATTTAGCGGTGTTATTTGAAAATAAAAATAAGGGAGGAAATGATATGGCTAGACAACCAGCTGGAATTCCAGTTATAATTTTGAGAGAAGGTACTCAGAGGACCGTTGGTAGAGATGCTATGAGAGCAAACATAATGGCAGCAAGAGTAATCGCAGAAGCAATAAGAACAGCCCTAGGACCAAGAGGAATGGACAAAATGCTAGTAGACAGTCTAGGCGATGTAGTCATCACAAACGACGGAGCAACAATACTAAAAGAAATTGAGGTGCAGCACCCAGCTGCAAAAATGATGGTCGAAGTAGCAAAAGCACAAGATGATGAGGTTGGTGATGGAACCACAACAGCAGTAGTAGTCGCAGGAGAACTACTCAAAAAAGCAGAAGAACTACTAGACCAAAACATACACCCAACAATAATAGTAGAAGGATATAAAAAAGCAGCAGACAAGGCATGTGAAGTTCTTGATGAAATTGCATTAACTACAACACCTGAAAACGAAGATGTACTCATAAAGATTGGAAAAACAGCCTTAAACAGTAAGGCTGTCTCTGGCGCAAGAGAACTATTTGCTAGGATAGCGGTAGATGCGGTAAAACAAGTTGCAGAAGAAAGAAATGGAAAAATCATCGCTGACATAGACCTCATAGGTATATTAAAGAAACAAGGAAAAAGCCTATACGAAACAGAACTAATCTCAGGAATCGTTATCGACAAAGAAGTGGTTCACCCAGGTATGCCAAAACGTGTAACAAATGCAAAAATCGCTCTAATAAATGCCCCACTAGAAATCGAAAAAACAGAATTCGATGCAGAAATAAGAATCACTGATCCAACCCAAATGAAAGCATTCCTCGAAGAAGAACAGCGCATGCTTAAAGAAATGGTTGAAAAAATCAAAGAAACCGGCGCCAACGTTCTGTTCTGTCAGAAGGGCATTGATGATGTTGCCCAGCACT
>DXJG01000009.1:239472-338768 GCA_019056805.1 Candidatus Baldrarchaeota archaeon
ACACCAGAACACCTAGGAGAAGCAGGAATAGTTGAAGAAGTAAAAATCGGAGAAGACAAAATTGTTTATGTAAAAGAATGCAAGCATCCAAAAGCCGTAAGCGTTGTAATTAGAGGTGGTAGCGAACACGTTGTTGACGAAGCGGAAAGAGCATTACACGACGCACTCTGCGTAGTTCGAGACGTTCTAGAAGATGGAAAATACGTTGCTGGTGGTGGAGCACCAGAAATTGAGGTTGCAAGAAAACTAAGAGAATATGCCCAACAAGTCGGTGGAAGAGAACAACTTGCTATTGAAGCTTTCGCAGATGCCATAGAAGTTATTCCAAAAACATTGGCAGAGAACGCAGGTCATGACCCATTAGACATCATAGTCCAGCTCAGAGAGAAACACGCCAAACCTGACGGCGTATGGTATGGTATTGATGTATTCGAAGGAAAAGTCAGTAATATGCTTGAACTCGGCATTCTAGAACCACTCAGAGTGAAAAAGCAAGCTATCAGATCAGCAAGTGAAGCAGCTCAAATGATTCTAAGAATCGACGACATCATAGCAGCAAAACCAACGGAACCAAAGGGCAAAGGTCCGGGAGTCGGCGAAGGTATGCCAGAATACTAAGCTACCCCCTCCAACACTTTTTCTCTAAATTCTACATCTTTATGATACTGGAGGTTAATCTATGCGAAGGGGACTTTTTATTGGGCGATTCCAACCTTTTCATAAAGGACATTTATATGTCATTAAACTTGCCTTAAACGAAGTTGATGAAATAATTGTTGGTGTAGGAAGCACACAACTTAATTATGAGGTAGATAACCCATTTACGTGCAGCGAACGGCTTCAAATGATTAGAGAAGCATTAAAAGAAGAAAATATTTCCCCGGACAGATACTGGCTTATCCCTATTCCCGATATATACAATAATTATGTTTGGGTTTCTCATGTAGAATCTTTATGTCCACCATTTCACCTAGTTTACGGTGGAAATCTACATACATTAAAACTCTTTGAAGACGCTGGTTACCAGGTTAAAAAAGTTGAAATATACGGTTCAGGCGAATTTTCAGGAACAGAAATAAGGAAAAAAATGTTAAATGGAGAACCTTGGGAAGAATATGTTCCACCCGCGGTGGCAAATTTTATTAAGAAAATTAAAGGAGTAGAACGACTATTAACCATAGCAAAATCAAAATAAAGAATATTCCTGAATATCCACATATTTCCTATCAACTCTAGAACGACCTAAATTCGCTTTCAACTTAAAAGACCTAACATGAAGTTTACCAAAATAATAATCTTTATACTTTTCAATAATTGTCTTTAATCCTTCAAAGCTAAAAATTCTCCTTATACGTGCAACGGTAATATGAGGTATATTTTCTTCGCAGTGACCTAAAATAATTTTATTTATTTCCTCCATTAAACTATAGAGCTTTGAACTTTCAACGTTTACCCAAAGAATTCTGATAGGTAGTTTCTCTGAAGGAAAATACTCAACACCTTGGAGGGTAACATAAAAAGACTTCATACGAATTCTTTCTAAATCAGCTTTTATCCTATTTACATCTTTCCATTTCAGTTTACCTAAAAAGCTAAGTGTGATATGATAATCGTCAATTAACTGGATTTCGGCAACTCTTTCTTTTAACAACTCTTTCTGAAACCCAGTTATTTGATTAATAACCTCCTTATCAGATATATCTATTGCAACGAAGAAAGATCGGGCCGACCTAATCATTTTAATACCCTTCCATGGATGTTTTACAATTTTACTAATTTAAAAATTAGAGTTGACATATATAACTCTAATATAGAGCGACCTAGACATACGGGCAATTTTTGCCAAGACCATATATTATGAGGGACTAGTCAAAATATATTAAAAAGGTTTATATAGGATGAAAAGAGAATTCATACGAAAGATTTAAAAGTGTATCGCGCATGATCACTGCCTCGCACTGTACCTTTGGAGTGAATGGGGGGTGACTAAGTTTTAAAATGACCATAAGAGATAGTTAGCGTCACCCCCGATGCGCGAAGCCGAAAAATAAAGACAAAACTCTCGATCATTAAAACAGAACTCACGAATAAAAACACCATTGGGAAATTCACCTCCTTAGAGAGGTGAACCCAACACAATAATTGAATATAATATATTATGGGGGATAAAACCATGACAGAAAATCTTGCTAATAAGAAAGAAGGAACCACTGTATGTCCCGAATGTGGTAGCACAACCATATTATTTGATCCTACTAGGGGAGAGCATGTTTGCGCATCTTGTGGATTAGTTCTATCTGAACATGCTGTAGATACTGGCCCTGAATGGAGAGCCTTTACTCATGAAGAATTAGAGAAAAGGAGCCGAACCGGGGCTCCTACAAGTTATAGATTTGCTGATAAAGGTTTAAGTACAACTATTAGTTGGTCTGATCGTGACGCTCACGGTAGAAAACTTTCTCCATCTCGTAGAGCCCAAATATATAGACTTAGAAGATGGAATATTAGAACAACTGTTAGGAGAAGTCTTGCAGACGGCCTTATTGAACTAAGTCGAATAGCAAGCCAAATGGGAATACCTAACGATGTAAGTGAAACAGCAGCCCTCCTATATAGGAGAGCAGTAGAAAAACGACTAACCAGAGGACACCCTGTAAGCGCAATGGCAGCTGCTGCAGTTTACCTAGCATGTAGAATACATAGAATACCTAGACCATTAGATGAAGTAGTTGCCCAAGCAAAATCAGACAGAAAAGATGTTTCAAAATGTGTTCGTGTTCTAATAAGAAGATTAAGTCAAGATTTCCCAAGACCGACAGCAATAAACTTCATACCAAGATTCGCAGCTGAACTAGGCTTATCAACAAAAACTCAGCGAAGAGCAATAGAAATCATGAAAAAAGCTCAAGAAACAGGAATAACCGCTGGAAAAGATCCTTCAGGACTTGCTGCGGCAACGATATACATCGCCAGTATCCTTGAAGGAGAAAGAAGAACACAAAGACAAATAGCTGAAGTAGCACACGTAACTGAAGTAACAGTTCGAAACCGATACAAAGAACTCTGTAAGAAACTAGGAATAAAAATAAAGGTCTAAAGCTCTCCCCTCTATTTTTTACTTAAAACATTAACTAAAATATTTATTTTCTTTTCCGCTAGTTTTAAATGCATCAAACATTGCTAGATTTCTTTTATTCTATGTTCGCATGTCCAAGTTTCATGTCTTCCTCTTTTATACCGATGTATGAAGCAAGACCCGCAAATACGCCGTCGAGAAAGGCAGCTACTGACACTTCAAATTCGGTGCCTTCTGGAGCAAAGGGACTTCTCCATCCTTTCCACTGACGGATATCCCAGTCATATATTTTATCTGTATCTTTTCTTCCAGGAACTATTATTTTAACGTCAGAAATCTCCCAAAGAGCATTCTCGAAAGAAGTGATACCAACGATCATACTTCCCATGTCCTTGGCTATTTTTGCAATTCCATAAGCGGCACCACTACCACTCACAGTAAATGTAATCTGACCTTTCCGCACAGGCCTATTCAAAGGTTCAAAATCTATAATACTTGTAACAAAAGCATGTGGAATTTGGTCTAATCGCATTTTGAATGGACCTACAGCCATATTAAATGTCTTTCCTCGAGCACAAAAATGAACAGTTTGTTGACTATAATACTTTAAAAGGAAGTTGGCGAGTAAAGCAACTATCTCCTCTTCCCTACTATAAGCGACACTCAAATTTTTTCTTGCCCTATTTAAAAGCTCATAAGCCGTTTCTTTAGCCTTCCTAAAAGCGTTATCAATACTTTCATTATTTACAACAACTTCCATTAATCCTCTACTCATAGACTCGGAAAAAATTAACTGCGTATATTCTGAAGTTGTTCCAAGTGGAGTAAAAGGCATTGCATCCCTATCAAATTTCGACAATAACTTTTCACGATTACAATCATGCTTTAAAAATATTACAGGAAAACTAGCTAACTTAGCTAAAGGAGAATTCAACGAACCCGTTATAACAATAATTTCGCATCCAATTTCTCTTCCAAATTTAGCTTTCTTTACAACCTTGGTAGTACGTCCCGAAGTGCTAAAACAAATTATAATATCTCCTTTTTCCAAAATGGCACTAGGATCGTAAACAACATATTGTTCCAAAGTAGGATAAGCAGTATCAAAATTCAATTGTGTAAGCCTATCAGCAAAAGTCCTAGCACCTAAAAGAAGACTCCTACCTCTAGCTGCAAAATGAACCCTTTTATCCTTAATATTGGAAAGAAACTCCAAAAACCTAACTAAAACATCCTCTTCTTCCGTAAAAAGAAAATTAATATTCTCTTCAGCTTGATCAATAAGATAGAAAGAAGTACTTTTACAAATATGCAAAGATCTCTCAATATCATTCTCCCTAATTGGAACATGAACCCTTAACATACCGTTCCCTCATGTTAGACATTATCCATAGGTACTTATTATAATGTCTATTTTAGGCTTCCCCTTCAATATCCCCTAATCCATAAAACTATAAACAACTTACAAAAACTATCAAAAAAGCAAAAACAACAACCTCCTATAATAATGCTGCACATAAAAATTTTAACCATCTTTTAACAAAAATAAAACACATTCCTATCTTCAAATAAGTCATTAAACTTAACACCTATTCCCGCATTGAAAAATATACTAAAATCTCATACCAAACTTTAAAAGATCTACTAACAACTGAACTGAGAGGCTACTCTCCTCTAAGAACTCAATTTACAAATAAAATTAAGGCATCTCTAATTCTTTCTTTTCTTTAGCCTTAAGTACTCGCTCCGTAACTTGTCTAGGTAAACGAACATCTTCAACCCTGTACTCCGTAGGACTTTTCAAAACCATACCCACACCATCAATAATTTCAATCTCCCACATCCTTAAATCATGAGCAGTCAACCTACACTTCTCAACTAACAAAAATCTTCTAAGAACTCCACCTCTAACATATTTTCTAAAACGAAAAATAGCATCACCAATATGCTCTAAACCAAACCCAAAAGCTTCCCCAGTAGTAATAGCATACTCACTAACAGCATAAGTAGTAAAATTCCAGGGATGCAATACCTTCTTAATAATATAACTTTCCCTACGAGCCATGGCAGGAGCATGAAGCCAAAAAGCACTCAAAGAATCAATAACAAGCCTTCCATGTCCATACCCAAGTTCTTTCTTTGCATCAATTACCTTTTGAAGCAGCTCCTGAGTATCAAGTGACATTAACACCCAAGGATCTTCCTTCCTTTTCAACAAAGCATCAATAATAATAAGTTGATTTTCATCAATAGCTTTCTCAAAATTAAAACCAAACAAAGAAGCAGCAGCAATAATACTCTCCCTACTCTCCTCAGTAGTACAATAAACACACTTATCTCCTTCCTTAATACCCTCAGCAATAAAATGAATCGAAGCAATAGTCTTACCAGTACCAGGCTCACCAACCAAAGCAACAAGAAAACCCCGAGGAACACCACCCTGCAAAATATTATCCAACGAAGGAATCCCAGTAGAAATCCTCTCAATCTTCAAAACCTAAACCTCCATAACATCAGAAATACAAACACCAAAAACATATTTATAATTGACTTCTTCCTCTTTCAATTTCTCGTAAATATTAGACTGTAAGTCTACCATTGCTTAATTTTTATTTTAACCACGAAAAGTCCTGAAAAGAAGTAACTGCAATATCTAAAGTTTTATGTTATTAAAAACGAATTGTTTTCGTTAATAAATTGCAATGTAATATACTAATGGTATAGATAGCAAAGCTACGTTTCTCCCTTTTTTGGTAAGCGTGTAAAATGTTCTGAAAGGAGGTCCTGGATCCACCTCACGTTTTATATAACCCTGTTTTACAAGTTCTTTCAACTTGAGAGAAAGACTTCGAGAATTCACATCAAGAACTCTCTTAAGTTCGTTAAAACTCATAGATTCCCTGAGTAACAGTGAATACAATGTTTCCAAAATCCACTTCTGCGAAAGAAGTTTAAAACTTAAATCTAACCCCCTTAATATATCCCTTAGAACATCAAACGTTATTTTCTCTTTTTCAAGAACATTTCTAAGCGTCTCTTCTATACCTTGGAGAGTATGTTTAATCTTAATCTCTATAACCGAACTAATCTCCTCACTAAGCTTCACAGATTTCAAACTTTTCACCAAGTATAATATTAGATACTTCATGATTTATAAAGTTTAAAAACTACTCTAAGTAAAAAAAGTAAACTGAGGTAAAACTCATGCCCCAAAACTATGATATCATAATTGTTGGAGCTGGCACCTCCGGTTCTTTTGCTGCATATCACCTCTCAAAAATGGGTTTTAGGACAGCTATTATTGAACGTAAACCAGAAGAAGAAATTGGTAACAAAGTTTGCGGTGACGGCATAGGTAGCCATCACTTTGATCAAATTAAGTTAGAAAAACCAAAGTTGGGATATGATGCAGAAACCGTTTTCAAAGGCATTAAAGTGTACGGTCCCAACGAAAAGAGCTACATCATTGCTAGTGGAGAAGGTTACGCCTTAAATAGATATAATTTCGGTCAAAGACTCTTAAAAATGGCTTTAGACTCTGGAGCTGAATTATACGATATGCATCAAGTTTTACAACCCATAATAGAAGGATCTTGGGTTAAAGGCGTAATAGCAACAAATCTAAAGACTAGAGAGAAAACAGAGTTTCAAGCAAAAGTCGTGGTTGACGCTTCAGGAGCCATACCTGCAGTAAGATCAAAACTTCCAGAAGAGTGGTGGGTATCTGAGAAGATTTCGCGAGAAGACTACGATATATGTTACCGAGAAATTATAGAACTCGACAAGGAAGTAGAAACAGAATATGCAGCAGTATACCTTAATACAGAGATAGCTCCTGGTGGATACTGGTGGTGGTTTCCCAAAAACAAAAACATTGTGAATGTAGGGCTTGGAGTACAGTGGACTAAGGAAGCACCAAATCCTAAAGACCAATTTGAAAAATACATCCGGCCTAGAATCAAAAATCACATTGTTAAAATTATAAATCGTGGTGGGGGCATAGTACCAGCCCGTAGGACGATATCCTGCATGGTATGGAACGGCTTTATCACAGTAGGAGATGCTGCATGTACAGCAAATCCTATTCACGGAGGCGGTATAGGGCCTTCACTATTAAGCGCACTTAAAGCAGCAGAAACCATAGAAGAAGCTTTAGAAACAAATAAACCTTCAATAGAAAACTTATGGAGCTATCATCACAAATATCTAGAAATATACGGTGCTAAACAAGCATCACTAAACATTTTAAGAATCTACCTACAAAATCTCTCAAACAATGACTTCAACCTCATATTGGAAAGAAACATAGTAAGCAATCAAGATTTTCTCAACGTAGTTTACAATGGAGAAATAAGAATGAACATACTTACAAAATTCGGAATAGCAATAAAACTTCTTACGAACCCTTCACTTCTCCTAAAAATAAAAACCGTAAAAAACTACATGGAAGAAGCACGAAAACTCTACTTAAACTATCCTAAAAAAGTAACAGAATTTGAATCTTGGCAAAAAAGAGCTAAAAACCTATTCAACGAGTTTACAGAAAAACTGAGACACTAACCTTTCAACATTGAAACCAATATACAGATAACTATAAACATTTTTCAAGAAATCAGAAAAATAGCATAAAAGTGGAGCCGGGGCGGGGATTTGAACCCCGGTAAAGTGGCTCTGCAGGCCACCGCCTAGCCATTGCCGCAATTTGTCTCGGCCACCCCGGCTTATACATTTTATTTTATTACATGTCCTTATTTGACACTCTCCCCGCTAAAGCAGGGAGATTCTCGCTTGTAGCTTATCAAAATTAAATAAGAAATTCAAAATATTTAAGTTTAGCGGCAATCTTCGCCGCAATTATGTAATTTAATGATTAGTTTTTATATGATTTATTATGGTGATTAAATGAATCCATGCTTGTATAAAAGTTATAAAATTGTAGCTTTTATTTTTCGTTTTTCAAGGTGGAGTACAGAAAAGTGTAAGAATGTTTAAGGCCCTATATGACCCATTGTTGTTTGTACGATGACTGTTTTTAGTCCTGCAATTTCAAGGGTCTTTTTCACCTGTAACATTTCTTGTGTGGTGGGTTGTTTAATGTCTCTTCGTCTAAATTCAGGTCTATAGTCTAATACACAAACTTGGATCTCTGGATCTATTTCAGCTATTTTCAAACCCATTTTATATATTTCATCCATCGTAGGGTGGAAAAACTTGTTATATGGGATACCGATCCCCATGAAAATCTTCTCTGGATAATAGTTGTCCGCTATATATTTTACAGCTTCCCAAGACGTTTTCAAATATTTCATTGCAAGTTCTTTATCATCAATGCCAGTAATTAGCTGAAAAGTTTCTAGGTTAAGCGCCTTAAGATCCGGGCCGATATCTGTAATTCCTATTTCAATAAGCTCATCAATATAGTCTTTTGTTAAGATAGTAGTGTTCGTGTCAAGGTGAAATCTGGCTTTTTCATCTTTATTCATTTTTCTAAGTTCTTTAAAAAACTCCAGCAGCCATCTACGGTTGATTGTAGGTTCACCGCCACTAATAGCCATCCTGTTAACTCTATATTTTCTTCTTAAAGAAGTGAGTTTTAAAGCAGCCTCTCGCGGTGTAAGAGGAACACTAACACTATCATAAGTTACAAAATAGTTTTGACAAGTTTTACAACGCAAGTTACAACCTGCAGCAAAACAAGCAACCTCAATATAATGTCCAATACCTTTCAGATAATATGGAGTTCCAACACCTCCAACAGTATGAGGAGTAAATCCCTCTATAATTCTACGCGGAGTTACATTCGTTACATCAGTCTTTATGATCATTCCATCTTCAATTCTTGTATGACAAGAAGGTCTAAGTTCACCATTAATTAAAACAGCACAACTATAACATCCGCCAGTTCCACAAGGAACAAACAGAGCATCTTTTTCTGGAAAACGAGTAAATCTATAACCTACAATTTCTAAAACTGTTTTAACAGTTAAATATTCCGGAACTTCATACTGTTCACCGTCAATCGTAACTTTGATGGTTTTCCGAGCCTCAAAATCCTCCGTAGGAACAACCGCTTCATATGGACAACCCAAATAACATGCTTCACAACCAATACAACGTTCCGGGCTAGGGCATCTTATAACATTCGAACAAAAACCACAGTCTACACACTTCGATTTATCTTTCATGTACCTCTGATACATCACCATTCACAACGCAAATTATGATCTCTACCTATTAATGATGAAACAACTAGGTAGATTTATTTGTGTTGTTTTTGAGTATATTTCTATTTAATTTACTTTCTCCCGCTAAGTGGAGAGATTCTTGCTTAAGGTTCATGTCTTTGCTGCTTCAAAGTTTCTTTTAATTTTAGTAGTGAGATTATTCCTCCAATGATGTTTAGGAGAGATGCTATGTAGAGGTTTTTGATTAATCCTATTATTTCGCCAGTTACTCCGCCGAGAATCGCACCAAAACTTCTTCCTAAATTCATAGAACTGTTTATTATCGACATTCCTCTCCCCCTTTCTTTCTCCGAAGTTAAATCCGAAGTAATGACTACAGATCCAACGTATACACCTGCGTACAAGGGAATTGTCCATATAGCTGCTACAACGTACGGGTTTTGTATTTGTGAAAGAATTAGAAAGAGTACACTATATCCGAAAGCACTGTACAAAATAACCCATTTTCTACCTAATCTATCAGCAATCTTGCCAAGTAAAAGCGAAGCCGCTATACCAGTTAGTGTTGCTACAGCATTTGAAACACCTAGGAGAATATAAGTTCCCTTTACATCCTCGATAAAATATATGGAAAAATACGTGGAAAAAACACTAGTTCCGAAAGAGATAAAAAACACGATTAAAACCAAAACAAGAATTTGAGTTCTAACAAGAATCTGCCAAAAAGTAACTCTTTCTACTTTCTCTGTTTCATAACTACGTTCAATCCTAGTCTCCTTTAAACCTACCAAAATAATGAAAGTCCCCATCAAGGATAGTAGGAAACCGATGAAAAAAACAAACCCAAGTCCAATAGTTTCGGCGCCAAATCCTCCAACTAAACTACCAGCAAACCATCCAATAGACATATAAGCTTCATATTTCCCAACACCTTCTCCCTTCATTTCCACTCTCTCACTAAGAAATGCGTAGCCAGTCGGGATTGAAGCCGTGTTAAAAATCATTATAAGCACGGTTGCTATTAGAAAGTGAAGAGGATTTTGTAGTATAGCGTAAAGTAGAGATAGAAGACCTGAAGTGAATAAACCTAAAATTATAAATGGTTTCCGTTTACCAATTTTATCTGATAAATGCCCCCAAAAGGGAGAAGTGATCATAGAGACCAGCGAAGGAATAGAACAAACAACGCCAATTAAAATGAGAGATGCACCCTTTGTGAAAACATGAATTGGCATGAAAGCCCAAATTAAACTCCAAGTAAATGCATCAAAAGTGAAACCAGCATATAAAGGCATCATCTTTTCTGTTTCATTTTTCAATATTCTCACCTTTCAAAGATCCTTTAAACAACTCTCAATGTCTATTTTCTGCTTCTTTGTAATCTCTTGCAAAATTGTGTTGAAAATATGTGGTTTCTCCTTTGTATTCTTGTATTCTTTTAACAAGTTGAAGAGTAGAGATAAATCGTCTTCAGATAGATTGAAAGTTTCTAACACTTTTCTCCTAACAACCGATTTAGGGTTTAAAAAGAAAAATTGAATAAGTTGAGTGAGATTTTTTCCCTTCTTCGAAAAAACACCTTTATCAAAATCCAAAAAACGCGGTCCACTACTTGTAACAATAATGTGACGTTTAGGTAAATGTAACTGGCCATGAGCTACACCAATTTCATCCATTTTAAAGGCTTTCACAAGACTCTTCAAAACTACATCCATAATTTTTCTAGAATCTTCTTCTTTCAACAGGTAATCTATGATGAACTCCCCCTCTAAAAACTCCTCTATCAAAAATCTCTTCTGTTCATCATAAAAAATAAGTTTGGGACCTAGCCCATACTTATTTAAATAACTTAGGAAATAAGCTTCCTTTCTAGCAGCATTTTTAGCACATGGATCATCTTTCTCTATCTTCACCACCATTTTACTACCATTTTGCTCTAAAAGCAGTGTAACAAAATTTGTACCTTTCCCTAAATAGGAAAGTTTCCCTCTTCTAGCTACTTCCGATAAAATCTCCCTTGCCCTAGTTTCCTCCACCTTACTGACAACTAATATATCAAGTAATTCTTCCAACACCTTCACCCATGTTTCTTAGCTTACGGGTTTAATTTCATCTCTCTTATTAGAAAACTTCTAATAATTTCATACAGAAATCCCGCTTCACTAGGAAGACCAACAAAGACTTTTCTCCCTTCTATCAACAACACAGGAAAATAATCATAAGATGAAACTGTTTCAACATTTTTCTCCCATTTTATTTCTACCCTGATATTAAAATCTTCTTCAATTAAATCCTTTATTTCTAAAAGCCATAAATAACATGTATAACTCGTATAGTCTTCTTCAGGACCCACAACCTCAATTTTAATCTTTTTCATACAATCTCCCTTTCGAAATATTTTTCAACTTCCTTCTCAATTTTTAACGTTGTGATAAATATGGAGGTCAAAACTATATATTTTGAACGTCCAGGTCCTGAAAACACCGATAAAACAATTGGAATAGCAAAGAAAAGAGCTCAGGATCTGGGCATTAAATACGTTGTAGTTGCAACAACCTCTGGGGAGACTGGAGCAAAAGTAGCAGAAGCATTTCAAGGAACAAATATAGAAGTAATTGTTGTAGCACATCAATATGGTTTCCGTGAACCTGGAAAAATAGCGTTGAAAAAGGAATTTGAAGAGAAAATTAAAAACTTAGGAGCAAAACTCTTAGTAGGAACAGATGTCTTAACCATGGTACCTAGAGCCTTTAGAGATAGATTAGGAGGAAATCCTCTAGACATCGTAAGCGCAACGTTAAGAATGTTTTGTCAAGGCATAAAAGTCTGCGTTGAAATTGCAGTTATGGCAGCAGATGCAGGACTTGTCCCAATAGATCAAGACATAATAGCAATAGCTGGCACTGGTTCAGGAGCAGACACAGCAATAGTATTAAAACCAGCAGATATTTCAAGAATGTTCACCGATCTTAAAATCAGAGAAATCATAGCAAAACCAAGATAACCTAACCTCTCCAATATTTTCATCCTTTTATTTCAAATACTAAGTCGACTCTAAATAAATTACCGTTACATCATCCGAATTAAGCTTTAAAACAAGCTTCCTCTCAGTTACTTCCCTTGGCACTTCAATTTGACCAAGTGAAGCCAAACAGCTAACCCTATACTTCTCTTCCCGAAATACGTCAGGATCAAATCCAATTTCTACATGTTTTTCTCTTCCTCTATTAAAAATGAAAAGTAAATAACTGTCCTTAGTTTTTCTCACAACAATTTCACCGTTACCTTCTACCATTCTAACTACTCGTCTGACTCCAATCAACGTGTTCAATGCAATTCTAATGGACTTTAATTCCTTTGGTGTGAGCTCATAGTAATAAGGGGTGTCATAGTGAGCTAAAAGATTCGTACCTATTACAACGCTAGTTCCTTTACCATGTTCTACAACGTATCCAAAAGGTACATCATCTCTAAACATTAAGGGTCTAATGTTATCTCTAGGTTTAGGTTGAAGATTAACATGTTTGCAATATCCTTTAACAAAAACACCGCTAATCATATAGTCTTTAGCTGTTTTCATAAGAAGTGACATAGAATTATTAATGATATAGTTACTCCAAAGTGTTTGTTCACTCCATTTATGCAAATATTTCCTCTTCTCCTTCTTCCATTTGAGTTTCCAAGCTAAAAACCTTAACAACACCTTTTTATCCGAAGGCTTATCAATTTTCTTAATTTTAAACGGATAAATAGGAGACTCAACATTTTCTAACCGTTCATTCATATATACTGGAAATGGGAAAGTTATTAGCTTTCCTCCCTCCTCAACAAATTTCTCTAACTTTTCAAGGATTTTCATATATAAAAATCCCAATGTATGAAAAACCAATACGTTGTACTTCTGAAGGTCTTCTAAACTGGCATCTTCTAGATCCACGAAACCATAATTCCACTGATTATCAGCAACAGCTCCCATAAATGATTTAGCACTTTTAGATTCCAAAATTACATCAATAGGAGAAAATAAATGCTTAATATTATAGTTTTCATAGTGCGCATAAGCAACTTTATCGTAAATTTCTTCCGAGTTTAAAATTAAATCTTTATACTCCTCTACAAAACTACCTATTTTCTCATGTATTTTAAATCTCTCAGTTGGATCACCATGTTCGTCAAAAGCACTTCTATATGCATAAGGTGTACCATCAGCTTCAATACAATCATGAATAACATACCAAACCAAACCTTTCAAACCATGAGAAATAAGAGACATAGCAAGCTGCCATGTCTCATTAATAGAAACATGAGTATAAGGATCAAGATACCCGCTTTGAACTTCAGCAGCCCAACTTCTCTTACCATGTTTTTCAGCATAGTAATTCACATATTTTGCATCAAAAACAGGAGTAAAAGGAAAATCAAAACAGTACTGCCAATTCGGAAAAACCTTAACATAAATATCTAACCCAAGATTACCAACCTTAAACTTCTCCTTACTTCTAACCGGATGCAACATAAGAATAGAATCATTCAAAACAACAGGAACCTTAAACCCTACCCGCTCCACCATGTCCTTCAAATCCCTTAAATACTCCACAATATAAAACTGGTAAAATTTAAGCCAATCCAACCATTGAACCCCATGTTCACGTACAATTCTTCCTCTCGGCGGGTTAACACGGTCAAAATCACTAAAACTAGATCTACACGTCTTATTTAATTCATTTATATCTCCATATTTCTCTTTCAGCCACGATCTAAACCTAGACACGATGTAAGGATTATAATCCACCTTGTTTAAAACTTCCCCAGCCAAAAATAAACCAGTTTCGTTATCAAGTTGAATGGCAATTATAGTGCCGTCATCCACAAATTCTTTAACAACCTTGTAAAGAGCTGAATACCATTTCTCTACAAGCTTCATAAGCTTTGGGTGACCATAAGAAACATGAGACCCTCTCCTACCTTTCTCATCAACAATTAAACATTCAGGATATTTCTCTCGAACCCATAAAGGAACACCATAACCATTATACTCCGCGTAAATATAAGGTCCAGGTCGAATAATAAACCTTAAACCGCTTTCACGAACCAAAGAAAGAAAACGAATTAAATCTCTCATAGGATGAGTTTCACCAACAAAATCAAAACGTCCTTCTTCTAACTCGTGCCATATCCACGGAACATAAGAAGAAACCACATTGATTTTCATTTCCTTAAGCTTTGGCAGATTTTTTCCCCAAAGCACAGGTTCGATCCTAAAATATTGAAACTCACCACCATGCAAAAACTCATTCTTCTGTATAAAATCCCTCTCCTCAACCATTTATTTCACCAACATCATAAAATGAATCCACCACTATACTATTAAATCTAATTCACTTACCAAAACAAGCAATCAGAAATTTGACCTACTATTTACCAATTAAAACGACTAAACATTCAAACTAATGTAATTTTATGGTCCTATTTGTCAAATTATTTTTGAGATACTTCCCACTAACTATTTATTTCTGGTAGCGTAAGTGAATCTGGTGTACCTGAGTTGTCAATAACCGAAGTTACTTTAAACGTAGTTAGGGTACGAGGAGATTACAAACCCTCGATAGGATACCCCTCATGTTACATTTTCTTCGGAGACAACGAAATTGCAATAATCGATACAGGAACAATAGATTTTCCTCGCAGAGAAGTATTAAGAGCAATCGAAAAACGTGGCCATGACATTCAAAAACACGTTAAAATGATTATAGTCACTCATCCTCATCCTGATCACATAGGAACATTAAAATGGCTGAGAAACAAGACAAAAGCCGAAGTTGCTGCCTTTGAAGGCCTCGAAGAACTTCTCAAAAAACCATCAAAAATTTTCGAAAATAACTTCAAAGTCGGTAAACTCAGCAAACTGAAATTGAAAACTATGAATCCCACTTTTGACTATGAAGAATTAAAAGGCGTAGACGTGGACCATCCGCTTGAACAAGGAGAAACAATAACCCTAGGAAATTATAAACTAAAAGTTTACCACACCGGAGGACATTGCTTCGGACACATAGTTTTATATGAACTTTCAAATGAAATGCTCTTTGCTGGAGATGAGGTTTTATGTCACCCACAAAGCCCACTTAAATTCTTCATAGATCTAACCGGAAGCGCCGAAAAACGGGAACATGCACTTATGGTTCTTAACAAACTAAGCCCCAAATATCTGCTACCTACCCATGACGAGCCAAGAATAGATGAAAAAGCCAAAATTGCGCTAGAAACAGCATTAGACGCCCATAACATATGGAAAGAAACAGTTTTAGACGCTGTAAAAGTCTCAAAAAGGGGAACGCTACCAGCAATCGGAGAATATGTTAGAAAACTCTTAAACATAAAATGGGTAGGAGGAATGGACATACTTGTAAACAATTTAACAACCTTAGCTTTCCTAAAACAATTTGAAAAACAAGGCAAAATAGAAAGAATAGAAAATAAAAAAGAAACAATTTGGAAAATAAATGAATAGAAAAGCATAAAATTTACGTTTTAATTTTAGACTTGTATTCAGCCAACAAACTCCTTATTTTCTTCGCTCGAGTTTTACCAAATTCCGGAAGCAAATTCTTTATTCGTTCCATAACATCCTCGATCAATTCTGTGTCATTAGCTTCCAGATATTTATCTATTGCCTTAAAATAGTAATCAACTGCCTTAGCGTATTTTCCATGTTCTTCCCATGCCTCAGCCATGGTTACCAAAGTATCAGCGACACTTAAATCATCTTCTTTCTCCTGTATGATACTTAAAGCCTTTTGAAAATATCTTTCAGCCCTTTGAATATCATTCATAGCTAAATAGCTACTACCTAAATCTAAATAAGCACTTATAGTTCCATCCGTAACTTTCAACTTTTGATAAAGTTTGATTGCTTTTTGCAGAAAATTAATAGCATTTTCAAATTGTCCTAAGTTCAAATATGCTACCGCTAGTCCATAGTAAGCATCAGCTAATCCTTCTTCCTCTTTGAGTTTCTCATAAATCTGTAAAGCCCTATTACAATAAGGAATAGCATCTTCGGATCTTTCCATACTACTAAAGGCCACACAGAGATTATAAGAAGTATCTGCTATACCTTTTTCATCACCAAGTTTCTCATAGTTCTTTAAAGCACGTAAACAATAATCTACAGCTTTCTCACAGTCGCCCTGCTCAAGTAAAATTAACGCCGCTTGGTTAAATACTTGAGCAGCGTCTTGAAGCTTACCATCTTTTTCAAATTTTTCTCCCTTCAAAACAAGTTCATTGACAGTTTCAAATTTTTCTCCCACATTTTCGCTAAATTCTCCACCGTCTTTGCACACTTTTTTCACCTTTACTATCTAATTCATTGTTTCATTTCTAATTTTGCCTAGTGCAAAATAAATTAATTAAATTTTAAAAGTTTTGATTACAACGAACTATCAAATTCAACCAAAAACACTGGAAATCGCTGAACTCACCTTTGGAATATTAAGTTTATTTAGGTTACTCAAAACAATTTTTACTCTGGCTTTTCCCTCAACTAAATCTAGTATAGACTTTAAAAATTCATCAATAACAATATCATATATCTTCCTAAACCCGATTTTCTCAATAGTCCATCCATAATATTTTTTCCACGAAGGTCGTGGTAACAGTTTCTCAACGGTGTAATATGGATTCAAAGAAATAGAGAGTGTCGTGAGAAAATCTAAAAACTTGCTTTCACTTTCAACGGGCAAGAGTTTAAATCTCTGCTTAAAAATCTTCAAACTTTCATATTGTGCCTGCGCCGTTTCAATTGATTCCACTATACTCTCCCTAAAAGCTCTCCTAGGTTTAGTACCTTTGAGATTGGGCGTATACGCCATAGCACCCCTTTCACCAATAATTATAATATCCTCTTCTGCCTTACCAAGCGAAAAACCAACCTCCTCCTTTGCAACATTCAGGTCTACCGAGGCCCAGTCAGGAGACAAAGTTACCAAACCATAAATTTCTCTAATATTCTCATGCATGCTTAGAGGGTCAGAACTTATAATATGCGTAAAGTGTCTAGTGTCGCTTAGAGCAATTTTAGCATCTTCCTGAGCATCAAAAGTATATAAACTATAAATAACGGCATCTCTAAGTTTTTCAAAAAACTCTTCAAAATCTAATTTACCAAAGAAAGGAGAATCAATAACAATATCTTCACCATTAGCAAACCTAATTAAAGTATCCACTGTAAATTTGCCTTGGAGAGCAGATTTTAAATGGAGAATACACGAACCAAACGGAAAAATCTTTACTTCAACATTTCCTCTAATCGGAAAATCTAATACACCCTCAATCGAAATATTCTTCTGAGACTTAGCTACCAAAGGTACTACATGCCTTACTGGAAACTTAATAGCCTTCGATATTTTTAGAAGCTCATGATGCGTGGGACGCCAAGAACCGTGAACATCAATTCTTAAAAGACCTATGTTCTCTATATAGTCAATTGTTCTTTTCTCAGCATTCTTTTCTGCTGCTTTGCACTTCCTTAAAAGATGTTCAGAATTTCCAAGAAATCTAAATCTTTCCTTCAATTTGTTTGGCTTCTCTATAACGTAGATTAGCGGGAAAACCCTATAGATATCTATGGAAACAACATTAAGATTTGCTAATTTCAATTTCCTTCCCTCTCTACCGTGATGATGCCGCAAGTAAACGTATATTAGTTTCGTTAGTTAATAATTCCTAGTATTACTCCTTGCTTCTTTGTCCAACACTTTTAACGATAAGAGTTAATCCCTCCACACCAATCACTTTAATTTTGTCACCAGTTGCTATAAATTCTTCGTCCGTTTTTGCAGACCACTCTTCACCTTCCACGTAAACAATACCCTTTAAGTCAGATGTTATATCAGTTTTTGCATATCCAACTTTCCCTATTAACAAATCTATGTCAAACTCTTTCCTTAAACGCTTCGCTTCCAGCCCCTTATAAATTATAAAACCAAAGAGTGCCGAGGTAAGCCCAGTTATACCAAGTGCCAAAATTCTGAAAGTCGTATAAAATGCAGCAGGCACATACCATCCTCTATATTCAAATGGAGCGAAAGGAGGAATTATTAGCAATATTCCAATAAGAATACATATACTTCCACCCACAGCAAAAGCGCCAACGTTCGTCTTTAACTCTGCTATAAAGAGTGATACACCAATGAGAAGAAACATAATTGAAGCAACGCTAACACCAATAACCCCTAAACCCACTAAGCTAAGAAGTAAACATATGCTTCCAACAAGTTCAGCACCTACACCAGGAGTTACAAGACCAAAGATAAGTGAATAAATCCCTATTGTCAAAAGTATAGATACTATCAACGGATCACTAAGCATTTGCAACAATGCATAGCGGGTCCCCTTCATATATATTACAACATCTTTATTGCTTATCCCTGCGAAAGAATACTTCTTAATTATTTTTTCTTCTTCTAAAACAGCATTTTTATCAACAATTTTCCAAACAGGCGTAACATTTCCAAGAACTTCTTCTTCAACTTCTATCAGAACTTTGTCTTCAAGCTTCAAAAACAGTTCATTTAACGCTGTAGTAATATCTGCAGTAGAGTATACCACAAATTCTATTACGCCATATTCTAAGGCTTCTTCAGCAATTAAATTAAGATTGCTTAGAATAAACTCAACAGCAGCTGTTTCATTCCTTGAATGATGAATCGCAAGACTCCTCATTTTTGCAACGAGGAAATTTATAACTTTATCATCAGTTACTGGGTATCCATATTGGTCAACAGGTCGACAAGAACCTATAGTTGAGCCAGCAGACATAACAGCTATATGGCTAGCCATCAATATGTATGTTCCACCACTTACAGCTGTAGCTCCTTTCGGATAAACAAAAACTGCAACTGGAACTTTCGAGTTTGAAAACAAAGTCATAATATCATCTATTGCTCCAAGCTCCCCACCTAAAGTATTAATCATAAAAACCGTCAAATTTGCATTCGTTTCCTCAGCTGTCTCTATAACATCTTTAAACATTTCATAAGTTGCTGAAGTGATTTGCCCATCAAAATTAACTACAAGAACGCTACCAGACGCTTCCGTTATTCCTTCATCTACCAAACCTACTATGGAAACCAACCACAATAATACAAAAATTACACCCACAAGTATTCTTCTCTTCTTCATGGATTTCCCCATGTAAAATAAAGATTCCTAGGGATTTTAAACTTATTGTCAGCTTCTACTAAATAATACCTTAATAATTTAAAAATTAGTGTGAACAAAGAGGCTCAAGTTTGTGATACGGAGTATATAACAACTTTTCCACGTTCAAGTTTAAAATCGATGGTATATCTTTTTCCCTCTAAGGTTCCCTCCAAAGTATACCCAATTCTATATTTTGGAACAGGGGAACCTGGATAATTCACTACATATCTATACGTGGAAAGTTTGACCTTTTTTCCTTTAAGTTTCAAAAAGATCTCTTTAATTTCTTCTTTTGACAATTTTACATCTTCGGCTTTGCTTTTAGCTAAATTTATTTTTCCTTCTCTCACCATTTTAAGTATCTCTGTTTTCAGCGACATCATAACCACCCTTACATCGTTTATCAAAATTACATTTTTATTCATTTCATGAGTAACTACTAAACTTATAAGTATTTTCAACTTAAACGATTTAAATAACGTCCTAAGGTTTCACACTGCAAACTAATCTAAACACATTTACTCATATCGGAACTTTTTGCCAAGAGGAGGCTGTAAACTGTTAATTTAGGCTTACGAGACAGATTACTTACCTAACTTATCATTTTGATTTTTTCTAATCTTATATGTGGTGAGATAAGTGATCCAGAAGCGCTATCAGGAACCACCATGTCAACATCTATTCCAACCTCATCTATCTTTTTTAATATTTCAAATGCATTTCCTTGAATGGAGGCTTTCCTTATTGCACCACTAATTTCTCCTTTCTCAACTATATAACCGTGCATAACTGGTAAACTAAAGTCCCCTGACGGGCTCATAGTAAATCCCGAGAAAACGTTAAGCAAATAAACTCCCTTATTAACCTCGCTGATAAGATCATCTAATTTTTTAGAACCTGGCTCAATGACCAAGTTTGATATCCAAACACGTGGACGACAACTGAAGGATCTAGCGAAAAACATATCCCATGTAGGAGGTTCCCATCTTACACAGTTCCCAGTACTCTCAACATTATCGATGTTTGCCGTAATACTATCATAAAGAAAGCCCTTCAACACTCCCCTTTCTATGAGTAGTGTCCTTTGCGTAGGAACGCCTTCATCGTCAAATTTCGTGGTATAAAGTCCTCCTTCGTAGGTACCATCATCATATAGTGTTAATTTTTCTGAAGCAACAGTTTCTCCAATTTTTCCTTCAAACATGGATAGTTTTGCCTGAACTTGATCAGCACAAAGAGACGTTGCAAAAGAATAGCTCAAAAGTTCAACCAGTACTTTTGGCGATAAAACTGCTTCGTAATCCCCTGTTTCGATATCCTTTTTCTCTGTTAATCTTAAAACCTCATTTGCGGCAGTTTCTCCCAGTTTTTCCAAATTAAGATTACTAATGCTTCTCCTTGATACATTGAGTGAATATGTAACTTTCTCTTCGTTCTTTACGGACAAAGTTGTACTTATCCCTGCATATGTACCTTTGTCTTCGACCTCAACTCCGGATGTGTTCGCTATTGCAGTATTTATGGTACAGTGATGTAAAGAGGACTCCAAAATAAGTATATCTTCATTTACACTTTTTATGAAGTTTTCAAGCGAGTCGATTAACTTCATTGCTTCTTCAACGCTTAAATCAGCAGTTTTATTATCATACGTTCCCTTCACATCACTAATAGTTTTTGGCGATGTAAATCCTTCAAACCCTCGTGTTTCCTCGGCCACGCTAAGAGCACTCCTAACAGTAGATTTTAAAGCTTCTTTGCTAAAATCTGAACTATAGGCGAAACCTAACCTATTATCTTTAACTACTCGAATAGCCATTCCCTTTATAGTAGAGGAAATTCCACTAAAAGTCTTTTTATCAGCTTCAATGCCGAATATATAATCAGTTTTACTCTTGTTCATCACATAAACTTCACAATGATCTACTTTCTCTTCTTCAGCAATTTTAAGAACAATCTTAGCGATGGAAAGAAGTTCAGACATCTTTTACCCTCCAATCTTTAGTTCTTTAAATCTTATATGAGGACCGCCTCCAGAAACCGGGTAAAATCTATCACCTTCAATTAAACGTAATGGTAGTATGTCAAAGTCGTTTGCAACCGCGTCAATATTAAATAAGTCTTTGCTTGCATCCACAACAAAAGTGGCTCCTCTAAGCGGCTCACCAAGTTCTCCATCAACTATACGATAACCCATCATGGTTTTACATTGAATAATTCTCCCAATCGTAGCACCAACAACGCCGCGAAGATAAACACCTTCCCTAATATTTTCAATTAACTCTTCAAATGATAAGTCACTAGATTTGATAATTGCATTTGAAACTATGGGTTTCGGCTGAAACAAAGCATTCGGAGCTCTAGAATGTCCCAATGGTTCTGTTTCAAATCTGTATGCAGTTTCCCTAGAGTGGATATAGGTCCTTAACACACCGTTTTCAATTACATTTACAGGCCTAGCTGGAACACCTTCTTCATCATAATGAAAGACGACAGGTAATCCCGAAGAAGTAGGGTCATCAGTCAATGTTATAACCTCAGAACAAACTTTTTGACCGAGTTTCCCAGCAAAAGCTCCAAGTTCACTTTCAGGCATTGAGGCAAACTGAGCAGAGGTCATTAAACCAGTAGATAAAGCAATTAAACCAGTTATACCATTATCAACCACAACAGGATATTTACCAGGAGAAGGACTTTTAGCTGAGAGTAGCTTAACAGTATCTCGAGCAAGTCTTTCAGAAACTTCAAGCGGATCAGCATATGCCATTAGTTCTTGACCTGCACTAGCAGCGATCCTACCAATGGTTTGTTGAATCACCTCTCCTTCTCTTGCCACCACAACTATACGAAGCTCGGTAAAAGGTATAATTTCTTCAATATATGACCCTTCACTATTACAAAAATACTTCTCTGTAACGTTATCGCTATAACTATAATCTGTTCTTATAATTCTAGTATCAACCGATCTAGCTGCATTGTCACATTCAAGTATAATCTCCATTTTTTCCTCTATTGGAACCTCCCTAGGATCTTGAATTTCACCTAGCTTAACCTTATCCTCAACAGGTTTTACTTCTTTTATCTTAATTGTCTCGGGAATTCTTTCCGCCCCAGTTTTAGCCATTTTAAAGGCTTTATTAACAGCTCCAAGTAAATCGTCTTCCGATATTGAAGTCAAAGATGAAATACCCCAAACACCCTTCAGAACCCTGATACTTGCAGTTAACTCGACACTAGGAATAGTTCTCTCAATCCTGCCATTAACTATTCTAATGGTATTACTGTAAATTCTTTGTATCCTTACATCAGCATACTCCGCTCCTAATCCAACCGCATTTTCAATTATTTTTTCTAAAAGATCTTTCAAATGGAGGTTCCCCCAAACATTTTTACAAGATTTTCAGCAACTCTTCTTACCCTTATAAGTAAAAGAGCCAAGTTTGCTCTCATATCTGCAAAAGCAAAGACAATAATATTTTCCAAGTGTTCTATGACAGTCATGTTTTCACGTCCCCGAAAAATTATGTTGCGCACTTGATCACCGCCAGCTAACCTAACGAATTCCACAGCACGATCCAACATATCTTTGATGGTTCTCTCACTTAATCGAAATCTCCTCCGGTCAGCGTCTGTTCTATGCCAACTATATACTCCTTTCCCTTCACTATTTAATATTACGATACTATTTACGCCGTAAAGAGAGGACAAATCTTTAACAACTCTAGCAATCTCTTCACTCACTCCTAACACCTCTACCAAAATAATAAATGCTTACCATAACTTTTACCTACAAGTTAAATAAGAAAAATTATATTACTTACTGTTGCATATTAAATAATTACAACGTTAATTTCCACGATGTAAAATGTCTGCTTTCAACAATATTTAAACAATGACAAATACAACAATTGGAGGTGTCTCTAGTTGGCACAAACAAAAAGAGAAGAGAACGTGATATTAGTAGGTAAAAAACCCCCAATGAACTATGTTCTAGCAGTTGTAATGCAATTCAATAGCGGGGCAAACGAAGTAGTAATAAAGGCGAGAGGAAGAGCCATAAGTAAAGCCGTTGATGTAGCGGAAATCGTTAGACAAAGATTCCTACCTGAAATGGTAGAAGTAAAAGACGTAAAAATCGGGAGTGAAGAAGTAGGAGAAGAACAAAATAAAAGAACAGTATCGACAATAGATATAACCTTAAGAAGAGTAAGTTAAAACTACTTTTACCTAGTATCTTTTTAATATCTCCATATACTTTCATCCTTTTATTTTATAATGCTAATATTCAATTAGAACAATCTTCAGCATTGAATCAAAAGAAAATACAATTTAGATTTAACAAGCATCAAATTAAAATATTAAATTAATCTTTTAAATGAAACAACAACACTTCTTTCCCTTTTAAACTGTTATTTTTTACCGTGCAAGAACAAATTTACTGCATAATAACAAAATATTTTTACACTTTAAAACAAATATATTTACAGGCTAATTTGCGGAGGGATTAATAGCGAAGAAAGACCTTATTTTAATTGAACGAAAAGAGTCAGATGGCACTTCCTGCGGAAATTGCGGTTACCCCTTAACTGTAGAGGTATACTGGAAAGCTGGAAAAATAATTAAACGAATATTTTGTGAAAACTGTGGAATGGAAGCATGGAGAACGTAAAAGTTTTTCTCAGGCATTTCTTCGCAACTTTTTCCAGATTTTACAAAAAACTAGAACCAGACGCATATATTTTTAAAATCGATAGCAACGGAATATTAAAAGAAGAATTTAAAGACTGTAGCCTCCAGAGAATAGGGGTTTTTAAGCGATATCTTAAAAAGGTTTTCCTTTTAAAGTAAGGTGATTTTACAAATGTTACTTAATGTCAAAATTTGATAGAATGGAGGAATCATAGATGAGTGACGAGAAAATATATTACCGTGTGGAGAATATAGTGGCTAGCGTGGTTCTGGAGGACAGAATAGATCTGGAAAAAGTAGCTAACGCCTATCATAATGTCGAATACGATCCAGAACAATTCCCAGGACTAGTATTCAGACTTCAAAACCCTAAAGCCGCGGTTCTCGTATTTAACACAGGAAAAATGGTTGTGACAGGATTAAAAAGAGAAGAAGAAGCAGAAGTAGTAGTCAACAAAGTAATAGAGAAAATAAGAAAAGCAGGAGTACCGATTAAAAGCAAACCACAAATACAAATACAAAACATAGTTTCTTCAGGAAGCATAGGCGCCGAAATTGATCTTGAATTAGCTTCAATAACCCTCGACGACTCCCTTTACGAACCAGAACAATTCCCAGGGTTAATATATAGAATGAAAGATCCAAATGTAGTTTTCCTACTTTTCAGCAGCGGCAAAATAGTATGTACAGGCGCCAAAAAGGAGACAGATGTTGCAAGAGCAGTAAAGAAGCTTGCAAAAGAACTAAGAGAACTGGGTCTAGTCACCTAACGCGACATAAGTCAACTTTACCTTTTTATATTCAATTAAACTTAATTTAACATTAGACTAAGACTTGAATTTTAGTCAAACTTATTAGTTGGGGGAAAGATAACTGAAATTTAAATGCTTAATGTGTGGTGAATGTTGCCGAGATAAAAAAATGATCGTAACAATCACCCATATCGACATAAGTAGAATAGCTTCCCATCTAAATCTGGATGCTCAAGGCATCTTAAAACACGTAGCATTTTACCAAGTAGTAGGAAGAGGTTATGAAAAACTCGTAACACCCCCTGTTACAACAACAAGAGGCATAGCTTATCTAGGCCTTTTAAAACTACAAGATGGTTCTTGCATTTTTCTCTCAAAAGATAATAAATGTTCTATATATCCTGCTAGACCTTCTTCATGCCGCAACTTTCCTTTTACTTTTCAGTTGAAAAACAGATGGCTATATCAAGGTATATCGGTAAGAGCAAAGGAATATTGTAAAGGTCTCGGAAAGGGTAGAAAAATAAGTGAAAAGGAATTAGAGAAGCAAGGCATTAAAACAATTAAAGAACTTAAGGAATATGAAAATCTAGTCTCAAAATGGAACGACCTAGCATTAAAAGGACAAATAAACCCTACCCCACAACTATTTATCGAATATTTACTTTCAAGAGGATTTCTAAACCTAAGCTTTTCTTTTCTTTAATAATTATTTTGAACTCCTAAGTATTGTTTCAAAACAACTTAAAGGATACTTTGAAAATCCTATTTTTTTAAAATCAAATTGTAGAAATTATAAGAAGATAATAAACATGGAAAAACGTAATTTTATATGTAATGTACACATCTGCTTTGAATTTTCAAACGGTTGTGTTGGCGCCCCGCACATACCGAAATTTGAAGTGAAACATTACAATTAGTTGAATAATCACATTAAACCAAAAAATATATGTGTATCGGAGAGGTATACAAAAGTAATATCTCATTATTGTGGGGGGTACCACGTGCGTCTTATGGAGATGACGAAGCGTGCTGTCGAGATTCTCCAGAAAGCCGGTGAACAAGGCTGTCTGAACATAGAATTAGCGTGGAAACTCGGCGTGTCAAGAAGAAGAATATATGATATTATCGCTGTACTGAGGGCAGTGGATTTAATAAAAACAGTCAAAGAAAGAAGAGGAACAAGAATAATATGGAAAACGCCACTGCATTTCCAAGAGGAAAAGGAAAGACTTCTCCAAGAATATAGAAAATTAAAGAAAGAAAAATATTCTCTTGAAAAACAAATTACAATATTAGAAGAACAGCTTGAAGCCTTAAAAGAAAAGAAAGTTGTACAAATATCTGAAACTGTAAAATTTAACGTAAGAAAAATAAGAATAAAGAGCGAATCTGGTTTTTTGAGAATTTCAGGTAGAGGTATGGAAGCCATAGTAGAATCTTCAAGCCCTGGCATAATCGTTCAACCCTTACCCATCTACATTCCAGTTAACTCAACAAAACCGATGGAAAAAACTAAGGAAAGATAACCAAAAATCGCGATAATAATCCACTAACACCAAAATTAGCTTTTCTAAAAGTAGTATTAAAACATATCATATTCTTGACGCAAAGAGAAAGTATTTTTTTGGATGTAACCAGTTTGAAAGACAACCGTTATTCTTCTAATTTTAAAACTTTCACAATTTCCCCTCTTTTAATTTCTCTAAGTACATCTAAGTTATCGATAACTTTACCCACTACATTCACTTCTGAATACGGCTCAATTTTCTCATAAAAAATACATAATGCATCTCCCATCGGCCAATACGCTATATCCCCAGGTTCAATATTCTTTGTTGCTTTTTCTTTACCCATATTTATTCCAACATTAAAATATATTTCTCCAGGATTATCTGGAGGCCATATCAGAACTCTAGCAGTTAATGGAAGTTTCATTAAAAGTTTCTCCACAGTCCTAGGTGCCTTTATCCTTACAAGTTCACCTAAAACTTCTTTCCCACTTTCAAAAACAAACTTAACCTTAAACCTACTAAGTTCACTCATTTCTTTCACCAAATCCATATTTCCCTTCTCAAATATTCACACCCTCACCGCCAAGGAAGCCCCATGGTTTTAAATCATACTTTCTTCCATGTTTATAGTTGATATAGACTGGGACTTTCTCTACGTTAGCTATAGTTATAGGTACTAAATAATACTCTTTTAAATTTAGTTTTACAAAGAATATCAAAACTTCTTCTATGTTGAAATACTTTAGAAAACTCAATATGATAGTTAAATAAGGTTTTATTAATACTTGTAGTTACATCAATAGCAAATACTTTGTCATCTTTACGAGCAAGAGCATCAAAGTAGAAATTCTTTGAAGGTCTAAAGATATCAGTAAATCCCATTTTTGGTAATACATTACTTATAACCAATCTCTCAGCCATAGTTGAGCAATTCTCTACTCCTTCCTCCTTCCATTGCTTCATCTTTTCTAAATATTTTTGTTTTCTATACGTTCTTACCTTCTCTAGATGCTTACTTCCCTATTTTCTTTTGTATTCCTTAACTTTATCTGGATTTTTCTTCTGCCACTCTCTAGACTCTCTTATTCTCCTATCTCTATGCTTTCTGTAGTACTTTTGGTCATAGCTTAACTCCCTACCATATTTGTTACTATGTTCTTATTCTTCATAAGTTTTTTTGGGAAGAGTTGGCGGAAAGTTATTTATAGTTTCGGCTACAACACTATATCGGGTGCTGAGAGTGGATAGAGTCGTTGTTAAGGCTCTGAAGCTCAATCTACTCCCTCTGTCAAAGATGAAAGAACACTTGTTAGCTGAATTATTCAACTCCGTCCTTCGCTGCTGTAACGATGTTTTAGCAATTGCCAAATCTAAATCTCCTAAAAACTTCGCCATTCTACATAACACTTCCTATCCTATTATTAAGCAAAAATATGACTTACATTCTCAAATCCTCGTTGACTGCATCCACCAAGCTTGGGAAAATCGAAAGACAAATCCGGATAAGTTCAAGCAAATTCCTGTCAGATTCAACGTCCCTCGTAGTGGAAAATTTGGTGAAACTAAGCGTGGTAATCCTGTTGTGATTATTGCATCGTTTAACGGAAATGGAAGAATTGCCCTTCCAATCAAGCAAGATGGAGCCTATAAGAGATTTGTTAAACACATTAAAAATGGCTGGAAATGCACCCAATTTAGACTGCACAAGCAGAATGACAATTATGTCGTTATCGCTAATCTGAGAAAGAAGTTTAGGGTTAAACAAAAGTATAAGACTGTTGTAGGGGTTGATGTTAACAGCGGTAGTTTCGCTGTCACAGTTTTGAGAGGTGACAGGAGAGTTTTGAAGCAACTTTATCTGGGACAAGACATCTGGCACAAACAATGGAAGTTCATGAAGAGAAGAAGCAAACTTCAAAGTTACGCAGACAAGGGGAGTAAGAGGGCACGGCGTGCCCTCAAAAGAATGAAGCACGATGAGAGAAACTTCGTCAATACGAGAATATGGCAAGTAAGCCATGAAATTGTTGAAATAGCTTTGAGATACGATGCTGTAATTGCTATTGAGAGGCTTAAGAACCTCAGAAAGAGGAATGGAAAGGGCAGAAAACCTAAGACTGCAAACAGAAAGATTCATCGCATTCCATTCGCCAAGTTCAGAATGACAATACGATCTGTTGCGTGGCAGAATGGAATTGAAGTTATTGAAGTTCGAGCTACAAAGACTTCGCAGAGATGTCCAAAGTGTGGTTATACGAGTAAGAAAAACTGGGTCTTCTTCAATGGAAAGCGCAAGTTGTTCAAATGCAGGAAATGCGGTTATGAGGCAAATGTGGATAGGACTGCCTCCCGAAACATTGCAACTCTGGCTCTGGAGCGGGGTTTGACTTCTTTTGAAACCACTCTCAGCACCCAGCCCCAGAGTTCCAGAGCCGGCGGGGATGTCAGCCCCCGTGTCCGGCTCGATGACGGAAGATGGTATCCTCAACCCTCCGAGAGCAAACTCCCGTCTTAAGACGGGAGAGGCTGACACCTAGTTCCATAGCTTTATTAACATTTCTGTTTTTATAATATTAGATGTGAACCGTCACAGCTGGGAGCGGTTTGAAGTTTAGGAAATCCTTCTCTACATGTAGCAAAACTCAACCTATATTTCATAGCTATCCTTCTAACTTTTTCCATCAACTCTCTTCTAACTGATAAAGGAAGATAGCGAGATGACCCTACTTTCCCGCCCAACTTAAAATAGTAGTTGTATAGTTTATCTGCAATTTTTGGAAACGCTTTTTTAAAACGCTTCCAGCTATCAAATTTAGGTTTAAAAGTGGAAGTAACAATATGAAGTGCGCCAGCATCCGCTACAGCAGAAATAACATCCTCAATACTTTTCTCACTATCATTTAAATATGGTATAATGGGATCTAATCTTACGGAAACCCTTATTCCCCTGCTCGCAAGTTTTTCAATAGCATTAACCCTTTTCCATGGACTTGGAGCAAAAGGCTCCAACTTAGATGCAATATCCTCATCCATAGTAGTTATTGTAAAACTAACGGAGCTACGCATAGATGAAAGAATATCCACATCCCTAACCACAAGGTCGGATTTAGTTATAATTAAAACTCTTAAACCATAATCCCTAAAAGTCCTCAAAACCTTTCTTGTTAACCCTAAATCCCTTTCGATAGAAGGATAAGGATCCGAACTATTAGACATAGAAATAACAACGTTCCTATCTATTTTCCTTATATCCTTCCTAATTTTCGCCAAAAGATTCTCCTTCGGTCTACAATTGAAAGCATTAGGAATATAAGACGTAATATAACAGTAGATACAACAATGAGAACATCCAGTATAAGGATTAAGAGTATATTTTCGAGGACATGTACAAAGAGGGCCTTTCCAAGGATCAAAAGGACGAATTACCTGCATAACACTTCCCAGCATAGTATTAACCTACAAATTCTAAAATATAGCGATAAACCATCTGTTTCAACAACATAATTTCTAATCGGACAAAGGTTATAGAGTATAGAATCTTAATACTTATGATTTGAATATCGCAAAAGTTAATTTAGTATTTAGGGTGATTGAATTTAGGTTGGTGATTAGATGAAACCATGGTTACTAAATATTTTAGCATGTCCAATATGTAAACATCATCCTCTTGACGCCTACTTCTATAGCTGGGAGAGTTCCAGTGAGGAGATAAAGGAGGCTTGTGAAAAAGCAGGTGAACCAGTAGAGGAGCGTATGGAAGATTATAAAATGATGATGAAAGATTTTGTTGATGGCATAATTAGTCCACCAGCTATCGAAAAGATAAAAGATGAAACAGAAAACGAATTGACAATAAAAACCTTAGAAAAAGTAAAACAAACAATTTCAGAGCTCTTAGAAAAAGAAGACATAAAAGAAACAATGGAAAAATTCAAAAAACTCGAAGAGGAAGTGGAAAGTAAAGGAAGAGAAACTATAGAGAAAGAAAAAGAGAAAATTGTTGAAGATATAGCTAAAAAATATGTAAAAGAGCTAAGTATCCTTTACAATTATATGATGCTTTTAGAAGTAAAAGAAGCCCTACTATATTGTCCAAATTGTAACAGGTGGTATCCAGTAGGAAATCAAGTAGAAGGAATCCCTGAAATGTTACCTGACGAACTTAGAGAAAAACACGTAGACCTAAAATTCTTCGAAAAATGGAAAGAAAAAATACCCCAAAATATACTTAAAGAAGGAAAACCCTTCACGCTATAAACCTACGCACTCCTTTTACTTCCTCTAAAAACAACAATCGTTCATCCTTAACAATAAATAACAAAGCAACCTCAAATTGTTCAACATTTTCCCCCACAAATTTTTCTATCTTAACTAATATTTCTAGCTGAAAATGACCAAAAGAAACAGATATATAATTTTCATCTTTCTCCGATTCATTTACTACTTCAATATTAATGTTTTTTGTTGATGATTGAAGTAAGACCGTACTTTCACTTATAGTAATATTAAAGGTAACTGTAGTTCGTATCCATATGTGAAAAGTGAAATTTAAGCATAGAGAGTTGTAAAATTCCTTAGAAATATTAAAATAAACAACATATATACCTGCTTGAAAATCTTGCGGAATACACCACACATAAACAACATTTCCCGAATCATTAGTCAACTCTTCAAAAATAACAATTGTATTGTTCAATGTAGCTATAATCGCAACATTAGAAATCGGATTACCATTAAAAAGATCCAAAGTAAGTATATCGAAGCTACAATTTTCACCTCTACAAACTTCTAACGAAGAAATATCTATGGAAACATCAAATAAAGACTTCACAACTATTGTCACATTATAAAAACTACCATCATAATTATCACGACTGAATATTGCACTTAAAATGTGGAGACCAACGTCTTCATCAATTGAAATATTCAAAAGGAAGATGAAAGAACCGTTAAGCAAGGAACCATTAAACAACCCTTTATTATCCCAATAAACTTCAACAGTACCATTTAATGGAATTCCATCATCGGAACAAACACAAACCTCAACCACAACACTATTTCCTCTCATAACTTCAAAACTATCAACAACTACCGTAGTTAAAGAAACTTCTCTAAACCACTGACCCCAAATAACCGAAGAATTCTCATAAACCACCAAATCTCTAGCATCTACACACCAACCTACTACATATCGATATCCCGGTAAAGTATCTCCATAGATAGCAGGAATCTCCACCTGAAATTCACTATACCCACTATCATTTGTAATTTTGAAGCCCTTAAACGGCAACTGCATAGGCCATTCACCATAAAGAGAAACATTAACACCTGAAACACCTAAACCAGTAAAATTATCAACCACCCTAAACAAAACTGAATAATTCTCACCCACGTAAACAACACTAGGAAATCCTCTAATAACCTCGATTCTAACAGGTCTAGGCAAAAACTCCGGTAATGTAAGCGTATTATTAGAAGAATTAAAGGTTTCATTACCTAAAAACTCAGCATACACAAAGAAATCTCCAGCATAAGGTGGAGAAAAGACAAACTCAAAAATCCCACTGCCATTAGTTACACCAGTCACATTAAACACCGTAACATTTCTCCAATCAAAAACAGAAACAACAATATCTCCACCTGAAATTGGAGAATCTGTAACATTATCAAAAAGACTTACAAACATCTTAACAGGTTCAAAAGCATAAGAAACCTCCTGCATCTCCCTTATAGTAGTATTTCCAGCAAAAACATAACTTAATTCAACACGTGTAGGCTTAGAAAGATTAGATGAACTTGAAAGAACCTTTACAACAAATGTAAACCGACCACTCTCATAATCTTCATTTTCAAAACTAAAAATCTCAATAGTATAATTACCAGAAACTCCATCAGGATTAAACTCGACTACAAATTCTCCGTTTAAATTCGTTATCACAGAACCATTCAAAATAGAAGTTCCATTAGGAGAAAGAACATTAAAACTAACACTATTATTTACAACAGGAAAACTAGCATTATGTTCATTAAACAATCTAAAAGACAAAGTAACATTTAAATTTTCAACCGGAGGGTCAGGATAAATATTTTCCAAAGAACAGTTTTGACCAGCCCTGACAACAGTGAAAAAGACTGTTTCAGAATCACTAGCATAAGGAGTACTGCTCGAATCCAAAGGAGAGTCAACAGCCTCCACAAACACCTCAGCCCAACCACTAGTACCATTAACTCCCGGACTCCAATTAGAAGGATTAAGATAAAACACTACTACACGGGTAACAGAACCATAATCTGGAAAACTCTTTTCTTCCACCGCAGAAGAATTAAAACCAATACTAAAAGTAGCAAGAGTAGAAGAACTACCCTCCAAAAAATAACTACTATTTACAAAAACAGGCTCACCAACCTCATAAACCAATTTATCAACCTCAACATAATAAACCACAGCCGTAGCCGGATTAGCAATCGCAACCTCAGCTAAACACAAAAAACCTAACATCACAACAAAAGACAAAGCAGCAATAACATACTTACTTACACATCTCAAATTTCAACCCTTAAATAATATCCCAAAAACTAATATAAAGAACAATAAAGCAACTATTTTTCCAAAAGAAAGCCTAACTTCTCATCAACTAACCCATTATCCAACTTCTCATACCTTTCAGTACTACCGACATCGTACCAGAAGCAGTCGGTTACGTAGCCGTAAACGGGTTGACCACGTTCAATTAAAGTTGGAATGACATCGCCAGAGAGGTCAATATCATTTTTATCACGAGCTAACTCCTCTAAAAGACCAAGAACTTTTCCCTCTAAAACTAAAATACCAATATTAACAGGTTTTTCAAGCTCAGGCTTCTCGATAAAACCCCTAATTTTACCGTCACCATTTAAATCGGCAACACCAACACGGACAGTAAACTTCCTAGCAAGACCAACAGTTGCAACACTACCCTTCTCCCTATGAAAACGCAACATATCAGACAAATCAATATTAGACAAAATATCTCCATAATAAACTACCAAAGTATCATCCTTACTTAAAACCCCTTGTTTAAAAGCATTCAAAACAGACCCACCAGTACCCTTCAAACTTGGATCATCCATAACATATTGAATATGAACACCAAAACGACTACCATCATCAAAATAATTCCTAATCTGCTCAGCCTTATAATTAACAAGCAAAACAATATCCTTAACACCATGATAACTCAAAAGCCTAACAACATACTCCAACAAAGGCTTCTGCTTACCACCAACAGGAACCATAACCTTCTGAAAATAATACGTCAAAGGGCGAAGCCGCTTACCTTCACCACCACACAAAACAACACCAACAACCATCCAATTAACCCCCAAACTCCGCAAATTCAAATGTAGTCTATTATTTAATCAATCTAAAACTAACCTATAACTCTTACTATCAACACTAAGCCATCGGTAGATGCCAATCTTCAGGCACCTCACCAATTTTCCTAGCTGGAACACCTGCGACAATAACCTTTGGAGGAACATCCTTAGTAACAACCGCTCCAGCACCAACCACAGCTTCGACTCCGATCTCAACACCAGGCAAAACTGTAGCATTAGCGCCAACACTAGCACCCCTACGAATAACAGGTCCCTTCAACTCGTAATCAACTCTCATCAAATATTTATCATTAGTAAGAACAACATTAGGGCCCAAGAAAACATGATCCTCAATCACCGTATTAAGCGGAATATAAACATTAGATTGAATAGAAACCCGCCTACCAACCTTAGAAAAGCCATCAATCACAGTATTAGTCCCAACTTTCGTACCCTCACCAATCTCAGTTTTCTCACGAACCAAAACATGATGCCCAAACTCCACCCTATCTCCAATTCTCACATCCTCATAAACAACACAACCAGAACGCAAAATAACCTCACTACCAACTTCAACCAAACTCTTATCCACGTCAATTTCACAACTCAAATTATCCAAGGCACTTAACAATTTTCTCTTACAAGGAAAACCAAGAATAACACCATCACCAACAAAACACTTAGCACCAAGTCTTACAGGACCCAGAATCGTAACATTACGTCCAATCCAAACACCATTACCAACTTCAACCTCACCTAAAATCACACTATGCTCACCAACAAAACACTTACCCAAAAACCTAACACGCTTGTCAACACAAACACCCTCACCAAACCTAACATTCAACATAAACCACCTCCTTAGAGTTCAAAATGTAACTTTACACCTCGGTTAATACCTTCTTAACTTTCTCAACAACATAATTAACATCCTCTTCACTAAGAGCAGGATGAACAGGAAGAGAAAAAACCTCCTTAGCAACTTTCTCAGCTACAGGAAAACTACCTTCAACAAAATCAAACTCCCTGTAACTAGGCTGAAAAGGTATAGGAACAGGATAATAAACCCTCGCCTGCACACCCTCCTTATTTAAACCCTCAACAATGGAATCCCTCTTCTTCGCATCAACCCTAACAGTATAAATATGATACGAATGTTTAGCATACTCTGGTTCAAAAGGCAAAACAAGATCTAAACTCTCAAACTCCTCACCATAAATCTTAGCAATTTCTCTTCTTTTCTCAACAAACCTATCCAATTTTTTAAGTTGAGCAAGACCAATGGCAGCCTGAATTTCAGGCATCAACAAATTATAGCCAAGAATAACATGTCTATAATCACGAACCTCACCATTAAAACGCAAAAGCCTAGCCCTCTCAGCAACCTCCTCATCACTAGTAACAATAATACCTCCACCACCAGTAGTCATATTCTTAGTAGGCCAAAAACTAAAACACCCAACATGACCAAGACCACCAACCTTACGACCCTTATACTCGGCGCCATGAGCTTGAGCAGCATCTTCCAGAACAAACAAACCATACTTCTCAGCAACTTCAAAAATAACATCCATATCCACAGGAAGACCATAAAGATGAACAATCACGATACCCTTAGTTCTCTCAGTAACAACATCTTCAATTTTATTAACATCTAAATTATAAGTTCGAGAATCAATATCTACAAAAACAGGCTTAGCGCCCACAAGACGAATACAATCGGCGGAGGCAACAAAACTAAAAGGAGTAGTAATAACTTCATCCCCAGAACCGACACCCAACGCAAGAAGAGCTATATGAAGAGCAGAAGTACCACTATTAACAGCAACACCAAACCTAGCACCACAATACTCAGCAAATCGCTTTTCAAACTCCCTAACTTTAGGACCATTCATTAACCAACCACTTTCCAAAACCTCACGAACAACCTCAAACTCCTCATGATCTAAAACAGGCCTAGCAATAGGAACAACCTTACCACTCAACCAAACCAACTCCACCAAAACAATTCAACAACATACAACCATACCAAACCAAATATACATTCACAAATTTTCCTTAAAAATAATATCACAAGTGGACAAAAATATTGAAACTGAAACTATCCAGAGACAAAAATCAATACAAATGAAAAATAAAACGATAATTTTATTCTTTTCCACTCATGCTCCAGGTAAAAATCCCAGAAATCAAGCTAATTGCAGCCAACACCAGATGAGTAACAAAACGTCTAAAAACAACCAAACCCAAAACAACTAGAAAAACACCAAAAACGATGCCAATTAAAGCATACAATTGTTGCCTAGAAAAACTCTTAACGCTCAAAATTTTAGCCAACATAAAACTACCAAACCTAAACACCATATTTTTCAAACCTACCCAAAACATCAAAAACCTATACACAAACCTATTCAAAAACGACCCACTAATAACAATCGGCCTCTCAAATATTTTAGAAGAACGTAAACACACCCCAGCAGCACCGCAATTTTCACACTTCAAAAGCAAAAATATGCCCTTCTCACAACTCCTCACATCAACTCGCCCTTCCCAACCACACTCTCCACACTTTACAACACACTGCGTTTCCCTAACCATATCCATTACACAAACCTCTAAGATAAATTTGATTATCAGATATTTAAACCAACCGCTTACCATTCAAACACCATCTAACGGCGTGTTCCAAACAAAGTAAGTTCTTAAAAACTAAAAACAGACAAATACAACCCACAAAATCCCAAAACACTACAAGATCAGACAAATAAACAAAAAACAAATTTCATAAACTTCTGATACACCACACCGATAAATAAACCCAAAAACCCAACACTACTGCACATAGAAACCTCTCCAAAAAGAATTGTAAACATATCGTCATATCTAAAATCTAATCAATGTAAAACCAAAAATCCTCTCTTCCTATCAAATCATTATTTAAACTATGACATTATTAAGAAAAAGATCATAGTCTAACTTGATACTAACAGCCATATTGCAACACATCCTAAAGCTATACCCAACAGTTTCTTAGAGCTCATAGATTCACCAAGAAAAACCCAAGAAAACAACACAAGAAAAATAAACATTAAAACAGACATAATAGCCTTAGCACGACTAACCTCAATATAACTCAAAGGAATACTATAAAGAAGAGTATTTACAAACCCAATAGCAAAAGCAAAACCAACACAAAGAGTAAAAACAGCAAAAACAGTAAACCTAAAATGCAAAATATCAAACAAACCAGTCCTTAAAGCCTTAAACAAACTCTCAACCTCCAACTCACCAATCTTCGAAACACCCCACTTATAAACAACATCACCAACAGCATAACCCAAAGAAAGCAAACACAAAAACAAATAAACAAACCTCAACTCCACAGCAAATCCCTCCAACCTTTTTTAACTTTAACGACAGGAAATTCCCCTTCTGAGGGGATGAAAGCCGATATACTTATATATTCCCTACCAAATATATTTTGTGTTGAGTCTCCTAGGGCTGGGACGGCCCGAAGTAACGCCTGTGCGTGGTCGATGATTAAAGGAGACCCGACATCCGGCACCCCTACCTAGGTTAGCCGAAAGGGCTGCCGATGAAGGCAAGTGCCGATGGATGAAGCAGGAAGCCCCACGCGTAGGCGAAGGGCAGTTCACCAACAAAACAACCTAATAAACCTTAATACACACAACATCCAAAACTTAATATAACCACCCGAATTTTAACCATGTGCTTTTCTAGATTTTTCTTTAAACCACTTTATAGTCCTTAACAACCCTTCCTTTAACTCTACCTTAGGTTTAAAACCTAAAACTTCCCTGGTTCTACTAATATCAGCGCAACTATATCTAATGTCCCCGGGACGGAGATCAGAATAAACAGGTTCAACATTAACACCTATCAACTCAATAAGAGTTTTAGCAAGCTCATTAATACTCGTACACCTACCACTACCAACATTAAAAACACCATCAACAGCATTCTTCGAAAACATAGCCAACATAGTAGCTTCAACAACATCTTCTACAAAAACAAAATCCCTCACCTGATTACCATCACCAAAAATAACCGGAGGCTCACCCCTAAGTAACCTATTAATAAAAATAGAAATAACACCACTATAAGGACCATAAACCTGTCTAGGACCATAAACATTAAAATAACGCAGAACAACAGCCTCCAAACCATAAACACGATAAAAAACCCTACAATAAAACTCTCCAGCCAACTTAGAAACAGCATAAGGAGAAATAGGATCCAAAACATCATCTTCACACCTAGGAACACCGCGGCCCTCACCATAAACAGCACAAGAACCAGCAAAAACAAAACGCCTAACACCCGCATCAACACAAGCTTTCAAAACATTCAAAGTACCACCAACATTAACATCCTCCACCAAAACAGGGTCCTCAACAGAAAGAGGAACACTAACCACAGCAGCCAAATGAAAAACAACATCAACCCCCTCAACCGCCTTCCTGACAACATCAAAATCTCTCACATCACCATGAATCAAAACAAAATCATCACGACCTAAATGATGTTTTAAATTTTCCATTTTACCAGAAGAAAAATCATCTAAAACAATAATCTCAAAACCCTCAGAAACTAACCTATCAACCAAATGACTCCCAATAAACCCGGCACCACCAGTAACCAAAACCCTAACGCAACCACACAATTCCATCACTCTCTCTGTTGATGATCCCTTTTACTGAACAAGCGGCATATATAAATGTTTTAAATTTCGCGTTCTAAGTGTCAATAAAACAAATTAAAAGTAAACTATTAGGGTTTTCTATTTCACTTCTTTCTTCTACTAGAAATAAAATCAGTTAAAATTTAACTATTTTTTTGAGTTCTAATAGTCGAAGGAAACCTAGATATGGCTCGACATTCTTTAAGACCATTTATAAAGTTGGTATTTTTCAATAAAAAAATAGGATAGATGATTGATGAATATTAAAAGAAATTTTCTCAGAATTTTGTTTAACTCAATGAACAGAAAAGTAAACTAGTACTTACAATGCATCTTTAGATTTGAATGTTAATATTTCTAAGTAAAGGTCCCTTAATTTTTTTACAACTTGTTCCGGTTTATGATTATCAGGAAGTTCGTTTAGTATCTTCCCATCCCACTCTATTACTTTAAGACCACATGCTAGAGCTTCTAGTGCCGTTTTGCTCAAGTTTTTCAATAGATTTCCATTTTTATCTCTTCTAGTATCAATGTACCATGAGAATTCATTTAGAAATTTAGACATTTGTGAGTAGGGAATAGGATCACTGCTTCTATCGTGAATGGTTAGTTTTAGACCATATTTCTCCGCATAGAATTCCGCAAGGTCTCTTGCATTATATTCTATGTATAATGCAGTATTATCGTTATGTAGTCTAAGGGGTTTGAAAAGATCAGTATCAATGGGACTAGGGAGGTATATCGCATGCTTTGGTGCTCTCTCTAGAAGGTCTGGAGTTGAAACAAGTAGTAGATCTGCTTTACTCCAACGATTGCTTTTTTCTTTCCATAAGTTTCTAATATCAGTACCGTGATAATGAAGAACTACAGGTTTTTTCCGATATATTTTTTTAAGTAGAGGAACGATTTCATCGAGAGAATGAACATGAATAATGTCATATTTTCTTGAAAGTAAAAGAATTTTGGCTTTAAATACCTTTGCTAACGTATTCCAAGTTTCGCCGTATATAGTAAGACCAAATTTGTCAAAGTTTTTTCTCGTAACTACCCATGTATCCCATCCAAAAAGCTTCTTCTGCCACTTAGCGAGTGTACTTGCAACACCAGCGGTATTCCATATGTGAAGGACTCTCATAACAATCCCAGGTTTTATTTTAGTGCGAATTTTTAAATTAAATGCCTCAACTTTTGAAGTTTGTTCTGATATTAGTTTGTTTCGCCAAACATATTATTAACTTTATCCTCTTGATGCAATCTTTTGTTTTGTAAACATTAATGCTTGATTAGAACTTGTTGCGGCTATTCTCGGAATTCAAATGATACAAGTAAGTTGCCAGTTAACAACCGAGGACCAAAATGTAGTTATCAATATGATTTCTCAGTTCTATATATATAAAAACCTTATTTTGTTGATGTGAGACCATATAATAACATTAATTTACATCATTATCATTTTACAATTAAGTTTGTTAGGTAAGTATATTTGGAGGATGTATTCTTGAGAGTTCTACATGTTAGTCATGAGGGATTACCCGATGTACGTGTAGAGAAGGAAGTTATTTCATTAACTAAAGTGGGTGTAAAATGTTATTTTGCAGGTAGCTATGTCCAAACCTCATCATTTGGTTACAATGTCTTTGAAAAGACATACAACCTACCTTTTAATAGAATGGCAAACATCGGACTTCAGCCATGGTGGTATAAACTAAGAAAAGCATTCAGTAAAGTGTTAGCAGAGTGTAAGCCAGATTTAATACATGCCCATAATGTAATTGCAGCCCGTCTTTCCATGGAATTTAACATTCCCTTTATTTATGATGATCATGAATACTGGTCAAAAAGTAGTTGGAGTAGGATGGGGATAAAACCATCTCATATCTATCGCTCTATTGTATGGAGGAGGTGGGAAAGAGAGGTTTTACGTGAAGCAACAGCAGTTATAACTGTGAGTGACGAAATTGCTGAGGAACATAGATTATTTAATCGATGTGTTTGGGTTGTGCCTAATGTCCCACTTTGGAACGAGGTCAAGGATATTATGAGGTTTGATAACGTTAGGAAGAGGCTTTCATCCGTGTATGTTGGTTCTCTCTCCAGACCTCAACCTCCATTTAGAGATGTGAAAGGCTTCCTTGAGTTATTCCTGAAAAATAACATCGGAGATTTAACTGTGATTGGAGATAAGAGACTCAGAACACGTCCCCCCATTTACTCACTAGGTTTTTTACGGCACGATACAATGATGAAAGAGTTAACAAAACATCATGTAGGTATAATTCCATGGAAAAGACACCCATTTCACAAATATTCTAATCCAAATAAGGCATACGAATATGCCCATGCAGGTCTCGTAGTAATAGTACCAGATGATTTGAAACCAGTTATTAGAGTCCTTCACCCCTTCTGTGAAACCTTTAAGGATTATGATGAACTTGTCTCATTACTAAAATATTACATGAGTAATATAGGTGAAGCTATAGAGAAAGGAATAAAGACTATGCATCTTGTTCGTAAAACTTTTATATGGGAGAAGTTCGAAGAACGACTCTTTAAAATATATGATATAGCTTCATAGGATGTTTGATTAGCGAAATAGCTAATAATAGCATAAAATTAAGTTAATAAATAAAAGTTTCATCGTAACGGTGTTAAATACCTTTAACTTTAGTTAAGTTAATATGCGTGAATTCTTTTTGTAAAAATTCTAAGAATTATGTTTGTTGTATCGAAGATTTTGCCGAGAAAAGTAGAAGCTATAGGGCTAAGGTCCGTTCTATCATTTTGTAGAAGTCTGTGATTTTCTTTGGGGTGAAAACTGGTTTTATATTTGTGCTGTAGAAGCTACGAGGTACATGCATTCCCCTTTTCATCCCATGATCAGATACTATAAGTATGAATGCTGAGTCATCCAACCTTTTTTTAACTTCTCCCGCGAATTTATCCATTTCTTTATATATTTGAACAAGTTTTCGATATCTATTATAGTATAGGTGTCCAGCTACATCAGTTAGATAAACATGTGTCATCAATAGATCCCAGTTATCATTTAACCTTTTCAATACTATTTCTTTTTGTTTAAGAAAAATTTTTCTCCACTCATTAATTACCTTTTTTGTTAAAATAGGATTTCCAACGGCGTTAACAATTGAATATTTAAATTTTAGTTCTTCTGACTCTTTCCATTCATTGTACATAATTACGTTTATTGGCAGAGGATTTTTAGCTAGATCAAAAAAAGTGGGTAATTTTAAATCTTCACGCCTTGGAACTCTACGCTTTATTCCCATTAACTTTAAAAACGGCTCAAAGAGTTTTCCTATTCGTCTTATTGTGTAATATTTAACATTATGTTCAAAGAGAGTTCTTCTTATACCTTCTATGAATCTGTTACCTGTCGTCGTAAAAAAGTACATTTTGTGTTCCTCAGGTGGTTTCCCTGTGAGAAACGAGGACCATATCATTGGTGTGGCAACTTTAAAATAAGAAACATCGATGGTACCGTGGTAGTTTTGTAACAAGCTTTTAAGTTTTTCCTTTTGAACAATTTCTGCTTCCAGCCCATCAAACGCAAGTATAACAACCTTCATCGATTCTCCTCCGTGGTAATCATTACTACATCTCCGATTTTTCTAGAGAAAAGGTAGATATTTTATGTTAAAGGTTACTGAAATAGTTATTAAAATTATTTATTTAACCTTAACCTAGAATATTTGAAAGTTAAGAATAATTGTTTACCGAAGTAAAAACTTAGGTTGCATTGTTAACTTACTTGTAGGAAATAAAAGTTAAGTATATGTGGAACCAAACTAGAAAAGAATGCAGGAGGATTGTATTTATTGGCTAATAAGATTGTTATTGTGGCTAGTGGCGGTGGACATACAGGATACGCTGTTGCGTTAGCTCAAAGACTTATGAATCGGGCTAAAATGATATTTATCGTACCTGAGGGTGACTTATGGACTAAATCTAAGGTTGAAATGTACGGATCCATTGTGTATGTGAGGAAAGCTAGGGGACCTAGGGATAATCTCATTAAAGCGGTGCCTGGATTGATTAAAGCTGGAATAGAAAGTTTTCATATGGTGTCTAAAAATTACGATGCACTTGTAAGTAGTGGTAGCAATCATAGTGTTCCACCAGCAATAGTTGGTAAATTAAAAGGGTTAAAGCTGATTAATATTGAAAGTAGTGTTAGGTTTACTAGACCGTCAATGAGTGCACGATTTTTAGAACCTTTATCTGATCTTACAGCACTTCAATGGCCTGAACAAAAAAGGATACTTCCCAGTGGCAAATTAGTGGGACCTATATACGAGAAACCTCTTTATAAGCCGCATGATGAAGGTTACATATTAGTTACTGGAGGTACTTATGGACACAAAATTCTCTTTGATATAATCGATAAACTTGATCTAGATAGAATTGTTCTTCAAACAGGTAGAATAAATCCTGAGCCTTATAAGAAAAAACATAAAGATTGGATTGTGTTTGATTTTGACCCTGATTTTGGTAAATGGATCGCAGGAGCATCGGTAGTAGTTTCTCATCTTGGAAAAACGGTTTTAGATGCTGCTCTTACTTATCAAAAACCAGTTATTATAGCTTTGAATCCTGAATGGAGATATACAGCAGGCCGGGAAGATGCGGCGATTCTAGCGAAAAAACTTAATGCGGTACTAGTTGAAGAAATAACTCGAAAAAATATACTTAATGCTTTAAAAGAAGCAGAAAAACATGTACCTCCAAAATATCCCGATGGGGCACAAAAACTTGCTAATGAAATTCTTAAGATATAAATTACCCAAATTTCAAAAGATCTTCCAAGGCTTTTTCTATAACTGGTTCACAGTATTTTTCCCATGTAAGTTTTGGTGGGTTAGGTAGCTCTATTTCACCTCGTACAACTTTTGCTGTGATTTCGCCTAATTTATGAGGATCTACTACTAAGTAGTATTTTGATGGAGCTATTCCAGAAGCTATAACTGGTTTTCCAAAGAGAAAATACTCGGCTATTTTTTGTATTCCTTCATACGTATAGTATCTTCTATATGGGTTAGGTACGGGGTTTCGAGGTACTATTCCTATATCAGAGGCAGCCAAGTAGTTAGGTATTTCTTTGTATTGAACCCAACCGAACCATTTAACGGTTTTTGGGTATTTTTTAATGATTTTTTCAACTATGGTGTTTTCTGGACCATCGCCGACTATCCATAGTTCAGCATTTTCTTTATGTAGGGCTTTAGCTACTTGAGGTAGGAGATTTGCCCCTTCAACTATGCTAAGTTTACCTATGAATAATACTATTTTTTTCGATGGCAATATATTTTGTTCCTCTCTTATGTTTCTGTTTACGTAATTAAGCAAGTTGGCATCTGGGTAGTTGGGTAATATGTAAACTGGTTTTTTGAATTTTCTTGCATCCTTAGCAAGTTCTTTGGAGACACATATTATTGATGATGCATATTTCATGACTAATCTTTCAATAATCTCTGTTAACTTATAGTATACTCTATTGTTGGTTTCCGTATAAACTTCAAGGGCCCAAGGGCTTCTTCTATCATAAATATACTTTTTTCGTAGTAGTATTAGTGGAATGTAAATTATATCTGGTATATTTTCAATCCAAAAAAGGTCTGCTTTACATATTGCTATAGAAAACATTGATACAAGATATCTAATGACTGCTCTCAGAAGTCTGTTACGTATTTTTACTTGGGGTGCTGCCCATAGTCTAACATTGTGACCCTTTTTAACTAGGGTCTTGGCTATTTTTACTGCTCTAGGGTGCTTCCAAGCTTCCATAGAAGCTACAACTATCTTCATAACTATTCATCACCAAGATTTGGAAGTTTTTTTAGTTTAAATATCACTGTACCTCCACTTGTGTAGGGTGGCCCAGGGTCTGGACACTGTACGTATCCTTCGTCATCTTTTGATCCTATGCCTAGTTTTTTAGCGGAATATCCTCTTGCTAATGCTTGTAGAAAAGTCTGTATTGCTATGAACGCGTGCACACATACCTTGGTTTCTGGTTTTACTACGAGTTTGGGCATTTCAACTAAGAAACTATCACCTACCTCGTACACTGGACATTTTCCTCGCACTTCCACTATCTCTACCCGTATTCTCACTTTTACTCAACTCCAATTTGTTCAAGAAACTTCTTAGTTATGTTCGTTATTCTTTGTGATGCTTTTCCATCACCATAGAGAGTTACTGCATTGACAGGTTCAGGTTTATTGTCTAAAAATTTCCTTATACCATTTAGGATTTTTTCTTTGTTACAGTTCGTGATTATGTTCCAGCCGCATTTGACAGTTTCAATCCACTCTGTTGTTCTTCTCATGGTCACTACAGGTGTGCCAAGAACAAATGCTTCTTTTTGGAGACCACCACTATCAGTTAAAACTATAGCTGCATCCTTTGCCAATTTAAGACTCTCAAAGTAGCTTAAAGGTTTAATAAGATACACATCTTGATGTTCAGTGAGTTTTTCTAGTAAATTGTATTCTGATAATCTTTTCTTTGTTCTAGGGTGTAAGGGAAGGACAACTTTAAGACCATACTTTTCAGGTATGAGTCTAAGTGCTTCAACTATTTCCTTAAGTTTTTCAGGATAATCTACATTTTCAGCTCTATGGGTTGTCGTGTAGATGTAGTTGTTGGATTCAACCTCTACTGGTAACTCTGTTTTATCTATTTTATTCTTATACTGGATTATGTTGTCAATCATAACGTCTCCCGTTAGATATGCACGATTTTTGTCTATTCCTTCGTGAAGTAAATTTTGGTAGGCGGTTTCTGTGGGGGCGAAGAGTAGACTGCTCATATGATCCACTAGGACACGATTAATTTCCTCAGCCATGAAAGGTAATCTAGATCTGAGGCCAGCTTCAACGTGAAATACGTGGATGCCTAATTTAACAGCTGCTAATGCACCAGCTAACGCGCTATTAGTATCACCAGGTACAATGACAACTTTGGGTTTAATTTCGAAATAAGCTTTTTCAAGTCTCTCAAGCATTAAACCAGTTTGTTCACCATGACTACCGCTACCAACGCCAAGATGCATAATAGGTTCTGGTAAATTAAGTTCTTCAAAAAATACACGATCCATTTCATAATCGTAGTGCTGACCAGTATGAATTATTTGAAACTTTAAATCTTCATCTTTAAACGTTTTCACAAGTACAGCCAATTTAATGAATTGCGGCCTAGTACCAACTACTATAGTGATCAACGTTAACGCCTCGGGTCATAACGGCTTTATATGTAAATTTAAATATTTCCAGACATATTCCTATTTAATCTGTTCAATAAATATAAATAATTAAAGCTACACTTGCTAGTTTTTAAGTTCGTTGTTCGATGAATTAAATAATTTTGTCAGTATGCTTATTTTTGGTTCCAAAAAATAACTTTTATATGATACTGTTATCAAAGAACAAAGCTAAACAGATACTAGTTCATATAGTTTTATATCTAAAAATACAATAATAAGAGGTTCGATGTCACAGTACAAACAAAATAAAATATATATTGTCACTTCTATCTATCGGAAAAGATTTCACTAAAAATATATAGTTGTGGACACGGTTTGGTGATAGTCTTGGATGATGAAATTTTAAAGAGTGCAAAGATAACAGTGAGAAGTGGAGCGTTTTTGACCGTGGGCCGTATAATTTCTACGTTAATATCTTTTACAACAATGATTTTTGTCATTAGACTTCTAGGTGAAGAACAATATGGACTTTACGGATTAGTACTTGTTCCAATTTCTATGATTATGCTTTTTCGTGATTGGGGAATCCCCCCAGCATTAACAAAATACGTTGCATGGTTTAAGACAAGAAATCGTATTTATGAAATTAAAAAACTTATTATTTTATCTCTTTTTTTCACCACTTCTATCGGTATAATATTAACTATTATTACATCCACTTTAGCCACGTCAATTGCTGTATTTTATCGAAAACCTGAAGTTGCTCCATTAATTAGAATTGTATCCTTAGTTCTGCTTGCGGGAGCAATTTACAATGTTGCCTGGAACGTATTTTTAGGATTTGAGGATACAAAATATAACGCAGCTATGCTAGTAATCAATGCTATTATGAAGGGCGGTCTTGCACTTGTTTTAGTCTTGTTGGGTTATGGTGTTTTAGGAGCAATCATAGGTTATGTAATAGGTTTCTTTGCTTCTGCAATACTTGGAATACTCTTTATTCCTGGAGAAATTTCAAAATACAGAGGAAACAAAAGCAACAAAACCCCTACGTTGAATCAAGATTTAGGTTGGTGGGATGTACTAAGGGTTCTTTTGGGTTTCGGTTTTCCATTGGCAGTTGCGAGTATAATTGCTGGTTTTGGTAAGCAATTTTATAGTTTTATAGCTGGTAGATATTGTAGCAAATGGGATTTTGGTAATTACAGTGCTGCAACTACTTTGTTAACTCCGTTACCCATTTTAGCCATGCCCATTTCAACCGTATTGTTTCCGGCGTATTCCAAAATTAATGGCGTAAAAGAACGTAAACTTCTTGACTCCGCGTTCAGATTAGCTGTAAAATATGTCTCATTGTTAATAGTTCCAGTAGCCGCACTTATTATGGGGCTTTCAGAACCTTTAAAGGAGGTGCTTTTTGGTAAAAGTTTCCCTGATGCTTCATTTTACTTAGTGCTTTTAGCAGCTGTATATTTATATACCACAATTGGTTATCTTAACCTTGGTCCGTTATTGTCAGGGCAGGGATATACGAAAACTGTAATGATCGCCAACTTATTAGGACTATTGGTGGGTATTCCGGTAAGTTTTTTGGTTATACCTTTGTTAGGTATTGTTGGTTTGATTTTAACGAATATTGTGGTGGCAAGCATATTAACAGCGTTTTTCCTTGTTTTTATTAAAAAGAAATTGGGAATTACTGTTGAGTGGGAATGTTCTATTAAAATTTTGTTAGCTGGTTGTCTTAGTGGTTTTGTTGCATATTTTTTGCGGATGTGGATTAACGGTCATCCCATTGTTGAGTTGCTGATTGGAGGATTCGTGGGTCTTGGTGTATATATTTTCATTGTTCTGATTACTCGTGCTTTAACTATGGAGGATATTCGTAATCTTAAAGTTATTTTTGGTAGTATTCACCCTCTTAAACGTGTTTTGAAACCACATGCAAGGAAAATAGAGGAAATTTTAAAGAAAATACTTGAATAATAGTTATAAGATATAAATTTATCAACAATGTGAAAAACCATAAGTTTAATTTAGTTTCAAATTTGCTACTCACCCTAAAAATATTACAATATCAAGAAATTGCTCAATTTCACTTCAAATATTATTGTGGGGGCTTGTCTTGAATTTAGATAAAATAGCGGTCTATGGTCTTGGTGGTATTGGTTTAGGTATTTGTGCTGCTTGGATCAGAGCTGGATATAAAATTATCGGCGTCGATATAGATAGCAATAAGATTAGGGATATCAATCAAGGAATTGTTAGACATCCCGATCCTCTAGTTATCGAAACTGTCTCAAAAGCTGTTAAGGAAAAACATTTTCACGGGACCGTAGATGGCGTTGAAGCTTCCAAGTTAAGTAAAATTAAGATCGTCGCTGTACCTCTATTTATTAAGGGAAGAGACCCAGATTTTACGGCCATAGATGATGCCGTTAATAAAATTGCTAAAGGACTTAAGAAGGACGATATTGTCATAGTAGAAACTAGTCTTCCACCTGGAACCACCATGAAAAGAATAAAACCAATACTTGAATCAATAAGCGGATTAAAAGCTGAAGAAGACTTCTTTCTCGCACACTCCCCTGAAAGAGTTATGATTGAACATGTTGTTAAAGATATCGAAGAATCCTATCCGAAAATTATAGGCGGTGTTGGACCAAAGTCCACCGAAATTGTAGCTCAATTATATACAAAAATAGCGAAAAAGGGAGTCATCAAGGTAATGAATGCCACAGCCGCAGAGTTTGAAAAACTCATCGAAGGCGTCTACCGTGACGTCAACATAGCACTTGCAAACGAGCTAGCTAAGCTTGCCAAGGCACTAGGGATAGACTTTGAAGAAACTAGAATAGCAGCCAATAGTCAACCCTATTCACACGTCCATAAGCCTGGACCAGGTGTCGGAGGAATATGCATACCAGTATACCCATATCTATTAACGTGGGTTGCGAAAAACTTTGGCATCAAACTTGAATTAACATCATTAGCCAGAAAAATTAACGAAGAGAGGCCTAGAGAGGTTGTTAAGCTTGTCGAAGAAGCAATAAACCGATTAAATAACAGTAAACCCGTTATAGTCATTTTAGGTATAGCCTTTCGTGGTGGCACTAACGATACGAGAAATTCTCCTTCCTTGGAGATAGCAAAAACATTGGCAAAAAAATACAGAGTTAAAGTTTTTGATCCATATATAAAACCCTCAATACTTCAAAATTTAGGTTTTGAAACCGCGTCTAGTCTCGAAGAATTGTTAACAGGAGTAGACATTGTTATTATAGCTACAGATCACCCTGAATTTAAAAATATAAATCTCCATGAAATTAAAAAATTAAGTGGCAAGGATAAAATGGCAATAGTCGACGCCAGAGATTTAATTGAACTTAAAGATCTTCCATCCAACATAATATACACAGGAATCGGAAGACCTTGGATAGAGACATAAGTTCATCAAAAGAAATAGAATTCCTATATTTTTGCTTAAAATAATAAATTATAATAATGCTAATACTAAAATATCCATTTTCTATAATTTATGATGTTCTTCTAACAAAGATAAAAATTCATAAAGATCATTGTAAGTGTCTGATTTAAGTTAGGCGGTTTTAGGTAAAATATGAAATAAAGACCAGACACAAGAGGAATGTATAGTACAAGGATTTCTAGTATTTTATTTGCAGAAACAGCTAATCTACGAGGTAAATAAACAATTTGTGATCCAGCTAAGCTTTTGAAAATATTTTAGAAACTTCTTATCGATTTAATCAATAATTAAGTTTTTTATGAGGATAAAGCAGAAGACTGAGAAAACATGAAGCCTCATGTAATTCGCAGTTACAAAGTAGTTTTAAGCTCGAAGATTTTATAAAGAGATATTTTTAAGCATTTGAGGGATAGCGTTAGACTTGCTTTAATACGTTATGAGAATCGCTGCTAGAAACTTAGCTAAAGGGGGCTAGATTAATAGATGCATGAAGGTAAGTCTCATGGTTTTCTTAGGAGGTTTTCTTTTATTCGTGGAAATGTTCTTGTTGTAGCTGTTACTGTTGGGTTTTGGTCTTTTGGTATGAGAATGACTCAGTCCTATGCTTCTTTATACATTCTTGCTCTTGGCGCTTCTCCATTTATTTTGGGCATCATTAGTGCTGTTTCAACTTTTGTTTTAGCTTTTATACGTATTCCTGGAGGATATATTGCCGATCGATGGGGTAGAAAAAGAGTTATTTATTCTTTAACTTTCTTTGTTGCTTTAACTTATTTTATTTATGCTTTTGCGATCGATTGGACATGGATTTTAGTTGCTGCAATCCTTTCAAGCTTAAGTTTACTGTACCAACCTGCTCTGCAAGCTATTGTTGCTGACAGTCTTCCCCCTGAAAGTAGAGGCATTGGATACAGCATCATACGTCTTCTACCCGTAATTGTGGGGATTCCCGGGTCTATCATTGCTTTGATTCTTGTGAAAAATATGGGTCTAGTCCCAGGTATGCGAATAGCTTATGTCATTGCTGCTGTTATGGGAATTATGGCTGCTTTATTTAGATGGCTTTTCCTAAAAGAAACTTTAACTAGGCATGATGATTTTAAGGCTAATGATGTTGGAGAAATCTCTAAGGAAGTTTTCTCCAAGCTTTTTGAAGCTATGAAAAAGGTTAGAAAAGATTTCTTGAAGCTTCTCTTTATTTATTGTATGTTTAGCTTTGCGGCTTCCTTTATTCTTTCAGGTAGAGGTGCTGGGGAAGTTGCTGGAGCTGGTCTTTGGATGGTTTTTGCGATAGATGTTTTAAAGCTTAGTGAAGTTGATTGGGGATGGATTGTTACTTTTGCTAGAATTGTAACTGCCTTCTGTATTATTCCCATAGGTCTCCTTGTAGACACGATTGGCAGGAAAAAATCTCTTATAATTTTTCTTTTGTTAGCATCTATTTCCGCGTACTTGTTTATTTATCCGCCTAGTTTTTACATGATTTTCCTTGCATATTCTATTTATGTAATTGCACAATTTGGCCTTATGACGGCTTATCAATCAATGAGAGCAGACCTAGTTCCACTAGAAATGAGAGGAAGAGTTATAAGTGGATCTGCATTAATAGTTAGCCTTGTTTCAGTTCCAGCAAGTATTCTTGGAGGATACTTCTACAATTATGTAGATCCCCGAATACCATTTACAATTTTCGCAATAGTAACCTTGATATGTGCTATAATTACAGCAATTAGCCTCAGAGAACCAGAAACAAGGGAAAAATAAACACTAAATATGTTATTTATTTTTAAGATAGCTATATAAGTTTATTAAGGTATTTTCGTCTCCAAATCCTCCTGCTTTCGTTATTAAAAACAGTTCCTTACCTCTATTAAGTTTAACATTGCAGAGAGGTATTCCTGGGAGTACCTCGTCAACTATGTCTACATGTTTTGCTTTTATACTTTCTAAAAACGCGTAAGCGGTATCGCCTCCAGTTACTATAATTTTTGTTAAATGAGGAACCATGTTTAGAATATTATTAGCTATATTGGTTAATGTTTCAAGAATAATATTTCTAAGGTTTGCTTTACTCATATTTTTCTTTGCTGCCAATGTTAGAACTTCATCCACTTCATTTCGATTATCTGCAGTTCTTATTACAACGTCTACACCATTTTTTAGTTTTGAAACAATCTTCTTAACATATGCATTGTACGGATAGGGTTTTGTGGGTTCCAGGATTAAAGGTTCTATATCTATCTTGATGTACGGTATCTGAGTTGTGGAAATGAGTTTTTCTACTTGTCTTATAGATATTTCATTTACAGAAGCAGCAATTATCATTACTAGAGATCTTTTCTTATCCTCTTTCAGTAGTTTTGCTAGAGGGGAAGCCAGCCCTGCGGATCCGCTTGCAACAAGTTTGAAATCGTCTTTTCTTAATTTTATGTATGCGATAGCTATATTTTCCAAGTGCTGAGTTGTTGCAGCATCAAAAGTTAGTATTTTATACCCAGATTTTATGGCATCTATGATTTTTCGCTCTATTTCCAAGCTTCCTTTGGCAACAGTTTCTATGTCTATATGTTTAATGTTATATTTGGACTGAGAGGCAATTATTGTGGGTAAATAGGATTCTGCGATAGGAGTATGTGGATCTTTTGAAAAAGATGTTTGTGATAAGGGAATGCCTCGAACAAGTTCATATCCACCTACTACCATTCTTCCCTGTTCCATAAAAGCTGGAGTTAGAAGCACAGCATCTAAATCAAGTATATCTATAAGCGCATCTATTTCTGATCCTATATTACCACGCAAGGTAGAATCTATCTTTTTATAAATAATATCATAGCCGAGATTAGTTACTAATTTAGATGTTTCTGCTATTTTTTCATACGCTTTTGATGAAGATAACGCTCTAGTTTCTGTATCAAGTACCAACACATTTATTTCATCATTATCCAAAATAGTTGGTAATGTTAACGGGTCATCTACGATAACGGTACGAGTTTTCAGACCTGCAACTGTGAATTTCACACCTGTGTCGAGAGCCCCTGTTAAATCGTCAGCTAAAATACATAGTTTTCTGTTCTCTCCCATTTAACTATCCCTGCCTATAGTTAGAGAGTATTCTTATATTTTGTTGATAGATATTTTGTTAAAGAGTTTAATATAACTATGTTCCATGATTTTAGAGTAGGAGAAATTGTTATGGGAATAAAAACTATTGAATTAAACTGCGGAGTTAGTAAAATTCATTTTGATATAGATGAGAGGAACATTTTAGAGATACTGACGCCAAACAGAATTTCTGTAACTAAAAATATTGAGGATATTATTGTGGATGCTTTGAAGAAACCTATAAGTACCGCTTCTTTGGAAGAAATTGTTAAAGGTAAGAGAAATATTGTTGTGGTGGTTGATGATTACACCAGGTTAACACCAGTAGATAAGATAATACCAGTTATTCTGGAGAAGTTTAATGATGCGGGAATAGATGATTCGATGATAAAAATAGTTGTGGCTTTAGGTACTCATAGACCAATGACCAAAGATGAGATAGTTTCTAAGTTCGGTAAAGAAATTACTAAGAGGGTTGAAATAGTAAATCATGAGTTTAGAAATCCTGATGCTTTAATTGATCTAGGTGTTACCGAGAATGATACGCCAGTTCATGTAAATAAGCTAGTTGTAAATGCTGATTTTAAAATCGGTATAGGTAACATTGTCCCTCATCACATATGTGGTTTTTCAGGTGGAGCTAAAATAGTGGTGCCAGGTGTTTCTGGTGAGACTACAATAGGTGCGGTACATTTACTTAGCACTACAACTAGACGTAATTATCTTGGAATTGTAGATAATATTGTTAGACATGAAATGGAGAATGTAGCACGAAGAATAAACTTTAATGTCATTGTCAATGTTGTTTTAGACCCATTTGGTAACGTTGTGAATGCTGTTTATGGTGATCTGGTTAAAGCTCATAGAACTGGAGTAAAAATCTCTCAACAAATATATGGTGTAAAAACGGTCAGTGTTAAACCCGATATTGTTATAGCAAATTCTTATCCAGCTATTTTAGATTGGTGGCAAGCTCATAAGGCTCTGTTCCCAGCTGATATGCTTGTTAAAGATGGAGGAACGATAATTGTGGTTGCCCCTTGTCCAGAAGGAGTGTCGAAAACTCATCCAGAGTTATTAGAATATGCATGGAAAGATGCGCAAGAAATAATTGAGATGGTTAGGAGAGGCGTTGTAAAGGATAAGGTTGCTGCTTCTCTTCTCATTACATGGGCTAAAATACGTGAAAGAGCTGAAGTTTTACTTGTTTCGCAAGGTCTTTCGCCAGATGAAGTAGAAAAATTAGGTTTTAGATATTTTGAAAATATTGAAAAAGCTCTTGATTACGCGTTTAAGAAGCATGGTAATAATTCTAAGGTAAGTATTTTGACCCATGCAGCTGAAACTCTACCTGTTGGTGGTGATTAGGTTGTTTAAGCCTTTGATAGCTGTGACTATGGGTGATGCAGCAGGTTCAGGCCCCGAAATAATTGTAAAAGTCTTACAGAAAAGAGGTGTTCAAGAATTTTGTAAGCCAATTATTATTGGAGATGTAAAAGTATTTAAGAAAGCTATTAAGATCATTGGAGCTCAAAATATGAATGTAAACGTAGTAGAGAGGGTTGAGGACGCTGTTGATGAATCTAATACGATGAATATTTTGGATCTAGGTAACGTAGATGTTGAAAAATTGGTTTACGGTAAACCTTCAACAATGACCGGGAAAGCAGCTGCCGAATGTATAATAAAGGCCGTAGAACTTGCAGTGTCAGGCAGGGTACATGCGATTGCAACCGCGCCAATTAGTAAGGAAGGACTACATATGGCTGGTTATCCCTACTTAGGACACACAGAGTTTCTTGCTGATCTAACTAGAACCAAAAATTATGTGATGATGCTTGTGGTCGGAAATTTGAGGGTTTCTCACGTTACTACACATGTACCACTTAGAAAAGCCATCGAGTTAATAAGAAAGGATAGAATATTGAAGGTGATTAAGCTTACATATAATGCTTTGGTTAATTGGTTTAACATATCTAATCCAAGACTAGCTGTTGCAGGACTTAATCCACATGCAGGGGAAGGAGGACTACTTGGTGATGAGGAAATAAAAGAAATAAGATTGGCCATAGAAGAGGCTAAATCTAAGGGAATAGAAGCTTCAGGACCTTATCCTCCTGATTCAATATTTTACAGAGCTTACTATGGAAAAGAATTTGATGCTGTTGTAGCAATGTACCATGATCAAGGCCATATAGCTGTAAAAATGGTGGGATTTATGGAAGGTGTAAATGTAACACTCGGCTTACCCATAATAAGAACATCGCCAGACCACGGTACTGCATGGGATAAAGCTGGTAAAGGAACAACTGATGAAACATCCATGTATAATGCGATAAAGTTAGCAGCAATATTAGCTCAAAACAAATATAGGCAAGCCCGTTCAAATATCCGCTAAAATAACTAAAATGTAAAAAATATCTTGGAGAATTTAAGCACTTTAAATCTTTGGTGATTAGTAGTGTCTGAGATTCTAGATTTGTGCAGCACTTTTCTGAAGTTGTTTGCCCGTGGTGGTATTAAGGTTAGATCAGCTTTACTTGTTGTTGTGATTTTTACTAGTTGCATTGTTGGTTTATTTTCCATATTTTCTTCTTATAGTAGCGAATTAAGCTTAGTTTTTGAAACTTGGGCTTCTAATGAGAACTTGTACGTTTCTGGCGAGTTTTTTAAGGGGTCTATTAATGTGACTGTTTATTATGTGGATTTTGAAGGTGCTGAGGGTCTTTTGGTTCTTGTTGATGACATTGAAGGTTATATTGATTTGCATGGTTGCCGTGTTGAAGGTAGATTACCTTCTGTTGAGAATGAAGTTGTTGCTGGCTTTAGACTTGGTTTTCAAGTTGGTGATAACCTAACAATTATCAATACGAATTTAACAATTGTTGGTATCATTTTTTGTGATGACTATGTTTCCTATTCTGTTGTTGGTTCCTCCTCTTTGAACATCAGCTTGGAAAACGGGTTCAAATTTTATGAAGGACGTATAACTAAGGAAAAAGATCAGAACGGTGTCTTTGCTCCTTCCATCACTTCTCTTTTCTCTTCTGTTTTACTAGAAGTTTGGCGTTCCTTCTCCATAATATTAGCCGTTTTAACCATCTGTCTTGTTATTGGCGTCTTTTACGCTGGTTATGCTCTTGTTTTAGAATCAAAAGATGTTTTTGAAAAGTTAAGACATCTTTCTCCCTCTTTAAGAAAACTTATAATCGCTTTGTTTTTTGCTTCACTTATTGTTTGTTTATGTGGTGTTTTAATGGGGGTTGCTCTTGGTTTTTTGGGCTCATCCATTTTTTCAGTTACTATTTCTTTGGTTTTCGGTTTTCCTTATGTTCGACCTGTTTTTCCACAGAGTTTACTTCCCTTTAGCATGGCTATATTAGTGGCTTCTTGGGCATCTTTTAGTATCAGTTTGGTTTTCTGTTTTGTTCGCAACATTAGGGAAAAGGGTTCATGAGATTTATATGTTAATGAATCATTAAAATTATGTTAGGTGTAGGAGTAGGGGTGCGTTTTAGTGAAGAGTTTATGGATGGTTGGTTTTAGAGTTTTCGGTTTTCGTAGGTTTGTTTTGCTTTTTGTTGGTGTTTTTGTTTTTTCTTTTTGTGTTTCTCTTGTTGTTTCTCATACAATGGTTTATGTCTTTGGTGTTAGGCGTGTTTTGGGTGGCGTTATTTCTAAGGATTGTGTTTTGGTCGTTGGTGAAGGTTCTAGAAGTGTTTTTACTGCTTGGACTCCTGCCTTTTATGCAGATATTTTATCTAGTGTTTTTAATACCTCTGTTTACCCTATTACTTTCACTCCTACCGTTGTTAATGGTAATTCTATCGTTGTAAGAGGAATTGATGAAAGGGGTTTAGAGAACTATCTTGATGCTATCATTGAGAATTCAAATAAAATTGATGTTGATGATCTTTGGGTTTTGGTTGGTGTAGAAGCCGCTGAGAAATTTCATTTAAAAGTTGGTGATTTTGTTGTTGTTCCTAGCCCCTTAAATGATAATATTTTTGTTTTGATTGTTCGTGGAATTTATAGTTTTGGTGATTTTAGAGATTATGAGCTTGTTGTTCCTCTTTGGATCGGCCGTAAACTTAATGGCATGGGCGAAGACATGGCTTCTGCTGTTGTTATAGAACAAGTTAGTTTAGAGGAGGTTAATGATGCTCTTAAACCTAGGAATTTAACTATTGATTACGGTTTTCCCTTTGATGGTTGGCTTCTTGTTGAATGTAATGGTAGACCGATTGCTTCTAGTAAGGTTATAGCAGGTAATGGTTCTGTTGAGTTTAGATTACCTCGTGGGGTCTACGAAATTGTTTATCAAGCTGCCAATGTTACCTATGGTTTAGGTCGTATCGACTTAGCGAGTGATTTGAGAGTTGAGTTTTTTGAAGAAGTTGGGCTTATTGAAGTTAAAATTAAGGTAGATTTAGATTCCTCTATTTATCTTATTTCCTCTAATGGTACTAAGTTTGAAGGTATTCGAATCAATGAATATATTGTTTTTAAGGTCCCCCCTGGTGGTTACGTTTTGGAAGTTGATGGCAACGAGTATAAGATTTATGTTTTTAGAAGCGTTTCAATCGATCTTAGTTTCATTTCTAGCGAGGGTTTTGAGGTTATTTTTGAGGTTTTGAGTTTTGATGGTAATCCGGTTGAAGATTTTGGTTTTACAATTGAGTCTGATGGTTTTCTTGTTTATTCTGGTTGGAGTGAGTCTTCACAGTTTTATGCTAGATTACCTGCTGGCGAATATGATTTAACCGTTTTTAAGCCTCCTTCATTATATGTGAAAACAAGTTTTAGGATTGAGAGGTCAAAAAAGATTGTTGTAAAGCTTCCTAATGTTGTTAGTAATCCTGAAAGAATTGGTGGCCCTGTTTTGAAAACTGTGGTTAGGGCTCTAGGGTCTGAAGAAGCTTCTGAGCTTGCTTTTAGAAGATTTGTTGGTTTAACCGGGGCTGTTATAGTCGCCACAGCTATTTTTTTAGCTTCTCTTCTCCTTATTGCTGCTGTAATGGTTGAGAAACAGGCTTTTACATCTGTCTCATATGCTATAGATGTATTTCTCAGCCTTAGAGCTAGTTATATTCTTTTATTCGAAATTTTTGGTTTTCCTTCTCTCTTAGTTTCTATCTTTGCTTGTATCTGCGGTTCTTCCTTTGCAATATTATTAACTTCTCTCTTTGAATATGTTTTTTACCCTTCTTTTCTTGGGTATGTTATTCCTCTAGGCGTTTCGTATCTTTTTGTTTTCCCTGCAGTTTATACTTTGCTGGCTTGGCTTATTGGTTTTGTTTATCCTCTTAGAAGGAGGTATGCTGAATGAAGAGGGTCTCAGGTTTATTCCTAGTTTTTTTCATTAGCTTTTTAGCGCCTCTTTTACCCTTTCTTATTCATGGAGCTCCCTTTATTTCTGATTGTTGGATACATATGAAGATTGCTTTTGATGCTATTTCCTCTGGAATTTTACCTCTAGAATACAATTATTCTGGTTTGACTTATAATGCTCAGTGGCCTCTCATAAATGCTCTTTTTACATTTATTATTTTGATTTGTGGTTTTAATGTGTTATATGTCTCTCAGTTTGTCCCTTTACTAGCTGGGCTTTCCGCTATTCCTCTATATTTAGTTGTTAAAGGAATTTCTAAAAATGTTAAAATTTCTATTTTTGCTACCCTGCTTTATAGTCTTGAAGGATTTCATGTAGTTTTTACTTCAAGTGTTATGAAAGAGACAGCAACACTCTACGTTTTGATTACGTTTGTTTTTGTTTATTTTTTATTTTTCTCTGGCAGAACGAGTTGGAAACATTTAGCGGTTTTACTACTTTTGTCTTGTGGGTTATTGCTCGGTCACCATTATTTGTCTCTGTTTGCACTTGTTTTCGTTTGTTTTGCCACCTGTCTTTCCGCTTGGAGTTATTTACAGCCCAGAGAACATGATGATACTTTTCCTTGGCTCGTTCTATCTGCTCTCATATTTATCTCTGTTTTTACTCTAAGAGCTATATTTCTATGGGAAGGATTTATCACAATTTATGATATTGCTTATATTTTTGTTCCTTTGCTGTTTTCATCCTTTATCATTACTCTATGGGTTAGTCGTTGCTGTGTTCGAAAATCTCATGTCAGTAGGTTTCCAAAGTTTTCTCCTCTTCTAGTTATCATTGCTTTTATTTTGAGTTACTTTGTTATCTCTGGTAGAGTTTACTTTGTCGTCTCTCCGCCTTCTCGTTCGGCTTTATTTTTTATTCCAGGTTACTTTTTAATCGGTTTTCTTAGTGTCTTGGGGTTTTCTAGAGCTTCTGGTTGTAATTCTGAAATGGTTTATGTGAGAACTTACTTTTCTTCTTTTGTTTGTGTCATTTTTGCTTCTTTTCTCTGGGGATTTGATGAAATCGGTATTTGGCTTGTTGTTAAGGCTTCTCATCACTTTGCTCCTGTCATGGCCCTTGCTTCAACAATTTTACTAGCTAGAACTTCAGAAAGAATTAAAAGGGTTTTTTGTTTGCTTCTAATTTTAGGCACTTTGGTCTCCTTTGGTGCTGGGATTCGCTGCATTGTTTTCAAGGATCCTGAGCTTGGTGGAATTGCAGCTTATTATAGTGGTGAGATTTTTGAGATTGGAAGCCTGTCTAGGTTTATGGACGGGTCTTCGAAGATTTATGGAGGCGTTCAATGTAGGACTCTTCTCATGTTTTATGGTGTTTCAGATGTTTCTGGTTTACAGCCTTTTGGTTTTGATTCTGGTTTTTATGTGGTTTTGCGGAGTAATTGGGAGGGTGGATTTTTTGTGGGTGGGGGATATCAATGGGTAAGTGGTGAATTTGTGCTTAATGAACTTAATGTGGATAGTTGCGGAGTTGTTTTTAGTGGAGGTTATGTTCAAGTATTTTGGAAGTTTGAATAACTTATGGAGATTGGAGTCAGCTAGTTTACAGGTGGGATAAGATGGAATATGCTCTTCAACTCTATAGTGTTTATAAGAGTTATTTTATTGATTTATTGGAAATCAAGGTTTTGAAGGATATTAATTTAGATCTTAAGCTAGGCGATGTGTTGTGTGTTATGGGTCCAACAGGCAGTGGTAAGACTACTCTTTTGAAAGTTGCTTCTGGGTTTTTGAAACCTGATAAGGGTAAAGTTAAGTTACTTGGTGTCGATATTTATGGTCTTTCTCAAAAAGATAGAATTAGGTTTTTGAGGAAAAATGTTAGTTTTATGCCTCAAGAAGACGTTTTAATTTGGGAACTTACTTTGTTTGAGAATGTTGAGTTACCTCTACTCATTTCTGGTGTACCTAAAAAGAAGAGGTGGCGAATAGTTGAAGATGCTTTGAGTCTTGTTGAGTTGGACGGTTTGGAGAATAGGCTGCCTAGTGAGGTTAGTGGTGGAGAAAGGAGAAGAATTTTACTTGCTAGGAGCCTTGTTTTTATGCCTAAGATTCTTTTTGCTGATGAACCCACAAGTAATCTGGACTCTAAGACCGCTTTAAGAATTGTTGACAAACTTTTAGAACTTAACAAAGAACATGGGTTAACTTTGCTTGTTTCAACTCATGATCCTCTAGTTGCTGAAAAACTAGGTAAAACTATTTTGATTAGAGATGGAAAACTAGTGGAAAAATAGAAAAATGAAGATTATATTTTGTGTTAAGCTTTTATTAAGAGTTTATGGTAAGAGTATTTTCTTGTTACGGCTGTTATTGATAGTGCTGTGGTTAGTATAGCTAGGGCTGTAAATATTGGTGTTAGTCTAATGCCCCATGGAGTATAGTTTAAAATTAATCCTACTAGAGGCACTAAAGCTAAGCTTAATCCTATAGATAAAGCCAATCTCTCTAAAGGTTCCAAGTCTTCCTCTTTTGGATATAAAGTTTCTATCAAGGTGTGTCCCGGTAAGTATAGAATGAAAAGGGATCCTAAAACATATCTAAGGTATATGTAGGGTGGATCCTGTGGAAGTAGATAAATCGCTGTAGCAGTTAAAGTTATTAAGATTACTATTGTCCAAAACCATGCCCCATATATAGAGAAAACATAACGCGGTAATGTTTTTGGAGGATTAGGATCTTCTATCTCCACTTCTCCCTTTTTCCATAAATCATGAATATACTTTGCAGCTTCATGCTTCTTTATATGTAGTCTTTCAGCTACCTCTTCCACCATTTCTTTAAGTGTTAGGGTTCTTGTGTGTCGAATTACATTGAGAACCCTTTTTTCCATTTCTTTTTCCATAAACTCACCTACAAATAATCGGAATTTGCAAGGTTGTTGATTACATTTTTGTATTATGTGTTATTTTTATATGGTAATAGTAGATTTATGTGTTTATATGCAACGTTGTTGAGAAAGATGGGTGAGGAGACTTGGATAAAATTATGAGACGTTTATTTGTTGTAACAATTTTATTTTTCATGTTGACGTTTCAAATTGTTTCTATTATGGCTTTATGTTTACCCCCAAGTTCGCTAAGTAGTGAAAATATATCTAAAGTTGATAATGTCGTTGATGAGGCTAGAGAAAAGGTTTATGAAGCCTATCGTGCTGTCGTGGATGCTGAAGCTAGTGGTGGTAATGTAACTGGTCTCGTTGATCGTATTAATGAAGCCATCGATCTTGTTAGAAGGGCGGAGAAGATTTCTAAAGATGATCCAGAACAGGCTGCTATTTTAGCTGAAAGAGCTATTAATATTGCTAATGAAGTTTTAGACGAAGTGGGAATTGTCAAGGAAGAAGGGTTAGCTTTGAGAAGGTTCCGTCTTTTTCTAGGGATTTCTTCTGGCGTCTTATTTGTTTTTTCAGGGTTTTTGATCTATTTTTATGGTCCTAGAGTTTTTTGGGGTCTCTGGGTTAGGATTAAGGGTGACTGGAAAGTTAGGAAGAGTAGCAGAAGGCCTAGAAAGGGATGGCTTGTTGATGAAGAAGTTTTTGCTGTCGTTTTAGCCATACTTGTTGTTGTTAGTGTTTTTGCTGTTGCACAAACGTTTTTTGCAGGTAGGGTTGTCGAACCCTTTTCTGAACTAGGCGTTCTAGGCCCTTACATGAAAATCGGAGATTATCCAAGGGAAGTTCACATTGGCGAGAAATTTAAGCTCTATATATACGTTGGGAATCATATGGGTCGTGTCATGTATTACATCGTTTATATAAAGCTAGGAAATCAAAGTATTCCACTCAATTTTACTTATCCTTATCCTGCTCCTATAATTGTGGGTTATGAGAGGATTATAATGCATAACGAGTCCTGGATATTTCCTATATACCTATCAATTAATGAAACAGGGATCAATTATAGACTTGTATTTGAACTATGGATTTACAACGAGACAACAATGAGTGAACAATTTCATCAAAGAACTTGCCAGCTTTGGCTAAATGTCACAGAATAACATAATAATATAATTTCTCTACTATTTTAGGGAAAGATGTACCGATTTATGTTATAATCAAAAAATTAGAAACTTTGAATGTTGCTGTAAAATTAAGAATTTCTTTAGATTTGTTGAAAATTGCTGTTCTTAACGTTGAAAAGTTAAAAGATTTTATTGGAGAATGTTTATGAAAAAATATGACATTTTGGAAGCTTGTTTCTATTTAGTAAGTTTTATTTGTAAGGTTTACTTGTGTTGGTATGGTGAGTTGTTTGAAGGTTATTTTAGTTGGGGTGGATGGCGCTACATCTTGGATTATCGAAGAGTTACTTTTCGGGCTTAGCGGTTTTAATAGGTTAGCAAAAGATGGAATTCTTTGTAATTTGAAAACTACTTTACCGCCTTTGAGTAGTTGTGCTTGGGCTAGTATTTATACAGGTGTTAAGCCTAGTAGGCATGGTATGTTTGATTTTGTTGGTGTTGAGCACGATTATAACGTTAGAGGCTTAGGCTTTGTTAACGGTTTAAAATTTCCTGTTTTTTGGAGTTTGCTTGGAAAATTCGGGTTTAAAAGTGTTGTTGTGAATCCTCCAATGGTCTATCCAGCCTTTAAAGTTAATGGTGTTTTGGTTTCAGGTTGGCCTTCTCCTAGAGTATCTGTTTATCCTGATAGGTTTAGAAGAGTTTTGAAAGAAGTTGGATATAAGATTGATGTTGATGGTTTAGAAGGTCGTTTTAGGAAAGATCCAGATGCTACTGTTGACGATTTAGTTGAAACTGCTAAAACTCGTGGTGAGGCATGTTTAAGACTTGCTGAGGAGGTTGGAGACTGGAACTTGTTGTTTCCTGTTTTTACCGTTTGTGATCGGATTCAGCATTTTGCCTTGGGGCGTAAAGAATGGAAAAAATGGGTTTTAAAGGCTTATAGAGTTGTTGATGAATTTATTCAGCAAGCTTTGAATTTGTTAAAGGAAGAAGAAGGTCTGTTATTCGTTGTTTCTGATCATGGTTTTCAACCAATTAGAAAATCTTTTCTTATAAATTCTTGGCTTGTAAAAACGGGTTTCGCTAAATTGAGATATAGTCGTTTTCGTTCTTTAATTAGAGAATACATTGTTAATAATATTAATTTGAGAACTATTTATTGGGGAGCTTCCAACCGAAGACTCGCTACCCTAGTTGGAAAGATTGGTAGTTTGTTTTTGGGCGGGGCTCCTTTACATGGAAGGTTTAGTGTAAATGATTTCATTTTAAGGAAGACTTTAGCTTTTGCCTCTGGTACTATTAGTCCTACTACTTTCATTTGGATTAATGATGAAAGGTTTAAACAATTTGCTGTTGAAAAATCGAAGAAATCTGATATAAGAGAAAAAATTGTGGACGGTCTTTTTAAAGTTAAGGATCAGAGTGGTATAGCGATAGTTAGAGATGTTGTGGAGGTTGAAAATCTTTATACTGGTAATGGTAAAGGAGATATGGTTTCTCCTGATTTAATGGTTGTTGCTAACGACGGATATACTATTGATCCTTGGTATGTTAGTTCAGGCTATGTGGTTAATCCTAGTGTTTATAGACATGGAGACCATAGTTTTGAAGGAGTTTTTGCCGCCTTAGGGCCATCTCTTAACGATATGAAAAACTTTAACACTTGCGGCGTCGTTGATATAGCTCCCACGATTTTAAGTCTCTTTAAGATCCCTATTCCCTCTTGGATGAGCGGAGAACCCCTAACTAGAATTAACTCGCATTCTGAAGCAAATTTAAAGAATAGATTAAAGCTTAAAGCAAAAATTGTCGAGAAAAAACTTTATGGCTGCTAACCGAGAAACTTATAATCCATTATACCTCACAATATTTCATGTAAATTTAGGAATTCAGGTTTGGGAGGTTGATTGTTTTGTCAGAAGATAAGGTCGCTGTTTATATCTCTAAAGATCTATATGAGGAAATTAAGAAACGTGTTGACTCAAGCGGTGGAGAATTCAAAAGCGTCGAAGAATACGTGGAATTTGTTTTGAGCGAGATCGTAAAGGAGGAAGAAGAGGAAGAATTTGAATATAGCCCCGAAGAAGAAGAAAAAATAAAGGAAAGGTTACGAGGACTAGGATACCTTTAACATAATAATCAAAATGAACGTACACTACACATATTTTAATTCTGTTAATTTTTCCAAAATTTTTTGAACACATTGCTCTGGTGTATCATTTTCCGTATCAACTATTACCTCTGGATTTTCAGGTTCCTCATATGGATCCGATATTCCTGTGAAGTTTTTTATTTCTCCTTGTATGGCTTTTTTGTAAAGGCCTTTTGGATCCCTTTGGATACATGTTTCCACAGAACATTTCACGTAAACTTCAATGAACTTTTCTATTATGCTTCTAGCATAGTCTCTCATTGCCCTATATGGTGAAACTAAACTTACAATAACTGCTACTCCGTGTTTAGCTAGCATTTTAGCTAAATATGCTACTCTTCTTCCATGTTTTAATCTGTCTTCCTTTGAAAAACCTAAGTCTTGACTTAAACCTTTTCTTAGCTCATCTCCATCAAGTACTTCAGTATCCCAACCAAGTTCTCTTAATTTTTCCTCAAGTTTTCTTGCAATAGTTGTTTTACCCGATGCTGGCAATCCCGTTAACCAAACAACAAATCCCCTCATTCTATACACCCTCTACTACCTTTCCCTCCATATCTCCTGGTGGTTCTATCTCTAAAAGTCTTAGAATTGTAGGAGCTACGTCAAGTATATCTATATCTATTTTCTTCCCACCAAAATTTTGGTTTGGATCATAAATTATGTGTATTCCGTATTGACTATGTACAGCATCATCTGGTCCAGTGTCATTCTCCGGTAAATAAACTGTATTGTGTCCTATTGTTCCTGCCGACCTCCAATATAAGTCGTCAAAGAAAACCATGAGATCCGGCGGTTCACCATTTATTTCTGGGTAATATTCCTCAGGTTTTATTACCTTTGTTTCTAGTTTTTCACCACTAGGTCCACGTATATTCTCTATTTTTTCTGCTAGTTCATCTCTTACATCTTCGTACTCCTCAGGTTTTATTATTCCTTGTGGCTCTCTACCTTCTACATTTAGGAAGATTCTTGCGTAATAGCCTCCCCATCCCCATGCTATGGTTTTTTTCCAATCTACTTCTGCTTTCTCCAGCCGTATTTTTTGTTCAGGGTATTTCTTTAGGGTTAGGTAGCCTTCTTTTATTAGCCACTCATTTATACATAGTGCCCCTTTCATTCTCTTTGCTCCATGATCGGAAACAACAACAATCTTCGTGTTTTTTGGAATTATTTTTAGAAGCTCTTCAATTTGCTGATCTAGGCATTTATAGTAGTTCAAGATTGCATCGCTATATTTGCTATGTGGTTCGTATAAATGGTGTTCTGGGTCAAAGAATTTCCAAAAGGCATGTTGAACACGATCCAACCCTATTTCTACAAACATGAAAAAGTCCCATTTCTTATTTTTAAGCAAGTACTTTATTAATTTGAAGCGTTTTTCTGTCATCTCGTATAGTCCTTTTAATAATTTGTCTCTTTCCTCTGTTCTAAACGGTATGTCAAAAATATAGTTTCCTACTACTTTTTCGATTTCTTCTTTAAGTTCTGGAGGATATGTGTATTGTTTCGCATTCGTAGGGGTAATGAAGCAGGATATAAGGTAACCGTTGAGAGGCTTCGGTGGATAGGTTGGTGGTACTCCAATAACTATGGATCTTTTACCCTTTTCGCTAAGTATGTTCCATACGGTTTTTTCTTTGATTTTTTGGTAGTTAGCTATCCATATATCCGTGTATGAATAGTTTTTGCGATGTCTAAACCCATATATCCCTAGTTTTCCAGGGTTTTTGCTTGTTGACATTACCATCCAAGCTGGAATCGTAATCGGTGGAACACAACTTTTCATTTTTCCATATATTCCATTCTCTACAAGGCTTTTGATGTTTGGTAGTTCATCTAGAAACGCATCAAAAAGTAGTTCAGGTGGCGCTGCGTCTAAACCAATAACTAAAACTTTTGGTTCACTCATTACATTCGCCTTCTGTTACTCAACAAATGGATTTTTCCATTTTAAAATTATTTCTGATATTTCTGGCCTCATTATTTCTTTTGGTGGTTTTTTGCCTTGTTGTAAGAGCTTTCTTATCACCGTCCCGCTAAATCTTACACGGTATTCTTCTGGGTGTGGACATGTTTTTTCATTCGCCATACCGCCACATTTTTTACATATGAAGAATTCTTTGAAAAATATGGGAATTATTCCTAAGTCTGGGAATTCATCAAATATTTCTTGGGCAGCATATGGTGGGTAAAAGTTTCCCACTCCTGCATGATCTCTTCCTACTATGAAATGAGTGCATCCAAAGTTTTTCCTTACAATAGCATGAAATATTGCTTCTCTAGGCCCTGCATACCTCATTTCTGTTCGTAGTATTGCTAAAACTGCTCTATCTTTAAGATAATAATGTTTTATTAGTTCTTCGTAAGCTGCTAGAATTACCTCATCTTTGAAATCTCCCTTCTTTTTTCTCCCTATTACCGGATTTATGAATAGTCCATCCGTGAATGTTAGGGCAGTTTTTTGTACATATTCGTGTCCTGTATGTGGAGCATTTCTTGTTTGGAACCCTACTATTGTTCTCCATCCTCTTTCCTTGAAAAGTAGTCTCGTTTCCACAGGCCATAATGTATATTTATAGTATGGATTTGCTGAATGGTCTATTAGGTCTATTTTTCCTCCTAGAAGTTTTTCTTTCATTCCATATGTTTTTGCTACTCCTGGATGCGCTGGGTCTTTTATCCCAAACACTTTTTCTACATGTTTTTCTTTATCGTAATCATATACTTCCTCCACATGTAGTATGGCTATGAGCTTTTCTTCTTCAAGGCAAATTATTGTTATGTTATCGCCCTCTTTTACTGTTTTTATCTCTTCTTCGTCAACATCTATCACTATGGGTATTGTCCAAGGAAGATCGTTAGATAGTCTCATATTTTCCAATACATTCAAGTAATCTTCTTGTATCATTGGGCCCTCTAGTGGACTGAAGACGCCATGAGCAATGTTTTCTATATCTTTGATGTATTCGCTTGGTAATTTTATTTTTGGTAGTTCTAGTGCTTCTTTCAATCTTCTATCTCTTTCCTTGCCTTTTAACACTCTATTTATGAGTCTCCCTCCGTGTGGCGGTGGCATTTTCGTCATACTCCTTTTAATCTATGTAACCAAGAGCTCTTAGTCTTTCTTTTATTTCTTCCTCCTCTTCCTCCGAAAATACTTCTTTCTCTTCTTCCAGTTTTGCAAGGTATTCTCTTATTATGTGGGTTACCAAGCTTGAAACCGAAGAAAACTCTGTTTCCTTGACTTTTTCTTCAAGTTTTTTATATAGAGATGTTGGTATTAGAATTGAGGTGAAATTTTTGCTTTTTGTTTTTTCTTCGGTCAATTTCATCATCCTTTATTTTTGTAGTGGATTTACAAAACGACCATATAAACCTCACGGTTATATACATGAAAATTCACGTATATATACGTGATGGATTAAGAAGTAAAAATCTGTTGAATAGGTTTCCCATCCATATAATTTGGTATTGGAACTTGTAATATCTTTAATATTGTTGGCGTCAAGTCGTAAAGATTAGCTTCAACTTCTAAGCCTTCAGGAATACCGTGTCCTAGTATAGCTAATATTCCTGGTACGTCTCTTGGATCATGTGTTCCATCATGTCCTCCATTCCACTTTTCAGACTTTACAATACATTTTTGAGTTTTATATTCCTTTGATTTGCCTCTACTTGCCTGCCAACCTGAATTAAAAAGTATTATTAGATCTGGGGCCTCCTCTACATAAGGCCCCCAATATACGTCTCGTGTAGCCACATACTTCACTACTTTTTGCCCATCTACCTCTATCTTCTCTAAATTTTTCTTAATTTTTTGCAGAATCTCTCCGTATTCTTCAGGTTTTATTTTCCCTTGCGGTTCTCTCCCCTTCAAATTTAACCATACATCTCCATACTCATACGCAACCGCCACACTACCTTCAACATCTATTTCTCCCTTAACATCTCCCTTTAGGAAACCTTGTTTATGTAGTAAGCAATTAACTAATACCTCACTATGCACCGGACAGAAACCGTGATCAGAAAGCAAAATAAACAAAGTTTCCTCAAGATCTATATTCTCCAGAAACCTAGAAATAATTACATCCATTTTTTGATAATATCTCTTAACTTTCTCTGTAAACTCATTCTTCTCATATTCTGGATGTCTTTCATCCACATATTTCCAGAAAAAGTGCTGTATACGATCTGTACCCATAAACACCGTTATAAAAAAATCCCATTCTTCTTCCTCAAGTAAAAATAAGCTTATATCCATTTGTATATCAGTTATTTCATCTACTCTTTCAAAAAACTTGTCCGGTTCCTCCTTAACCCTTTCGAGTAGCTTTATTTCCACATCACCTTTAAACTGTTTAATTCCGAATTTGCCTTGTAATTTTTCTTTTATTTTGGTTGGATACGGTATCCCTTCATTTTTTGCTAGAAATCCTGGTATTATGAATCCGTTTAACTCTTCTGTTCTTGCCATGGGGACATTTATTACACCCACTTTTTTGTCATGTTCACTTAATATTTTCCATAGAGTTTTTGTTTTTATTTTATCAGGAGTATTCACTTTTCTTTTGTATGTCCCCTTTTCTCTTGTCATAAAGCTGAATATTCCATGCTTCCCCGGGTTTACTCCCGTCATAAAAGTTGTCCATGCCACCGGAGTTTGTGCTGGTAACGGCGGTATCGTTCTACCCATTATCCCCTGCTTTTTTATTTTTCTTAGAGCTGGCAGCGTCTCTATCCATTTTTCTACCAATATAGGTGACAAACCATCTGAGCCAATTACTAAGACCCTCATTTTCCAACTCCCTTAAATGATCAAGTACAACCCACGCTTAGGGCGAAACAATTAAATATATCAAACTGCAGCTTTCTGTATCTTTTTAAGTCCTCTCATGGCTACTATGTATGCTGATGTTGTATGAACGTCTAGTCCCAAATCTCCCGCTATTATCTTAGCACTTATTGATGAGTATGCTGGATTAACCTTTATTAACTCTCCTTCAACCTTGGGGACTAAAACCTCCATCTGTTGTGTAAACTCCCTTAAAGCCATCTTTGAAATCTTCCTCTTAGCAGTCTTATTACCTTTAGGTTTTGGTTTAGACAATCTTTCAATAACATAGTATTTTACGCCGTGCTCTCTAGCATACTTCACAAGCTTAGTAAGGGATTCTCTCCTTAAAGAAACCGCCTTCTCCCTTGGAAATCCATGAGATGTAATCTCCATAAAATGCTCGTTTCTAACGTCTCTCATAATTCCCTGTCTATCAATTATCACCATATTTATCCTATCTGGGTTAAAGTCAAAGCCGGCAATATGTTCAGTAATCTTCGTCTTTGATTCTTTCCTCATATATTTAACGTAGAGTTCTAGTGGAATATTTATGTAGAGGATTAATTTACTGTCTTTTGTACATATACCCGCTCCATAAGATATGTTGGAATTCGTCAATTCTTGAATTATCGGTATGTGTTTCCTTCCAAACTTTACTTTAGCTTTTAACCATCTATGTTTCCCAGTAGCTGAAGGTATTTTAATTAGCACGATTTCAGTCGACATTAACCTTATGTTTCTATTACCTTTCTCAGCTTTAACACCAACCGAATATAATTGTGGTTTCTTAAGTTTGAGATACGGTTGCTCACTATACAGTTTTGCCCTTATGTATGCTGAACGCGAGTACCATTTATTGTTAAGTATTCTTGACGTTAACAGCTTGATTATTTTGTTTTCTTTTAATCCTTTCTTCAACAGTGAATGAGCATAGTCAACAGCATCTTTAAAGTTCCTCATAACGTATAGTAAAAAGGCTTTATCCTCTGCTGAGCTGAGAACGAGCTTTCCCTTAATTGTAGGTCTCACTTCTTTTCCCACTTCTCGACCACCATCCTACCATTCTTCTCATCATAGTAAACTACGAGCTTATCCTTTGGTTTAAGATCCCACTTCTCGGCAATCTCCTTAGGTATGGTCATCTTCATTTTGGGTAAAACCCTATATACCCCTATTAACTCCATGGTATCACCAGAAATATTTATAAACCACTGAGTATATAAAAATTTTTAAGCATCGACCCCTATGAAGAAGGCGAGGGGGATGAGCACAGATGAACCCAGATTCGATGATGGGAGTGCTGAATTAGCGTGTAGGTGCTCCTTCAGTCGGGTCTGGGCGACTCACACCCGTGATGAGACACTCTGTGTCAAAAGATATTAAAAGATACGGGGTGGTTGAACGGCATTAGCTTTTTATTGATTGTTGAGAATTTATTGTGGGGAATTGTTATGAGTAAGGTAAAATATGTAAATATTTCTATCCCTAAGCCTTTATATGAACGTTTAGAAAAAGCTTTAAAGGACTCTGGCTATAGGAGTCCGACTGAATATATCATTTTCCTTATCAGGAAACATCTCGCTGACCTTGAGTCTGATGATCTCGATCGTAGATTAAAGGCCCTCGGCTACAAATAAAATATCTGAAATTTATTAAAATTCTACTTTTGTTAGTGTTTGGAGAAAGATGAAGTTTACTGTTCTGTTTTTAGACTTGTAGAAAGAGGAATAGTGAGTATTATTATTCTTCACTACGAAATAGTATTGTCAAGGCTCCAGCAGCGGTGCCTATTGCAGCTATTAGAAGATGGAGAAAATATGTCTGAAATATTATTAAACAAATTACAATTACCAGAGTAGCGGTTAAACTACCTCCCAATGTAAATTTTTTAAGTTTTGGTTGCTGCTTAAACCAGGTCCAGCCGTTTTTTAGTGAAATTTTGAGTTGATGAAAACCAAGGAGAATTAGATTAATAAGAAGACGAGTGAAATCAAATAGTATGGACCCTCCGATGACAACGGCTTTATCGGTGCGTGGCGGGTTTGTGTACAAGTTTCTTGCTCCACATTTTTCACATTCTATGTATAAATAACCATTGCTACCGTAACCCCTAAGTAGAGTATAACCTTCCCAACCACATTCTTTACATTTTACATAGTAGCAACTTTTAGTACGCTTATCCATATTTTTAACCTCAATTAACATTCTAAGCCCATTAACTATTTAAATCAATTGGATTTAACCATAAATCATTTATAAATAATCATCATAGAAGATGATTATAACTAAAATCCATCGACAAAATATTTTAATACTATCAGTCGGGGGAAATTCTCTCTTCCATAAGGATGAGAATGAAAATAACTTTCATATATTTCTGCTGCGATACTATAATAAAATACTATAAAGGGATCAATAATACATGTCAAAATTCGGAAGTTTGAGGAGAATAGTTATACCAAAATCGATCTGCAAAAGACTCTTGTTATCAAGGAAAGTTATAAGGTAGAGGTTATATTTGAGAAGGTAGATGAATAATGCTTCTTAGCTACCGATTTCGCATATATCCTTCAAAAACGATCCAAGCTAAGCTGAATGAGCAACTTGAGATATGTAGATGGCTCTATAACCGACTATTAGAAGAAGTTAACAAGGCAAGAAAAGAAGGAAGGAAAATCAATAGGCAAGATACACAAGCCCTTATTGTAAAGCTCAAAGAGGAGAAGCCAGAACTAAACAAAGTTTACTCTAAGGTTTTGCAAATGGTGAACTATCAGCTATGGTCAAACATTAAGACTTTAGCTGAATTGAAGCGAAAAGGAAAGAAAACTGGAACGCTAAGGTATAAAACTGGAAACTCATTCAAAACTCTGAATTTTAATCAATCAGGCTTTAAAATCGATTTTAAACGAAGGAAACTCGTCTTGTCCAAGGTTGGTGAGATTCCAATCAAGTTACACAGAAAAATTGAAGGAAAAATCAAAGGAGTTATAATCAAGAGGACAAAATCTGAAAAGTGGTTTGCACTCGTTCAACTCGAAGTTGTAGATGAAACGATACCAAAAACTGGAAGGGTCATTGGTATCGATATGGGAGTTCATCACTTCGCTACCGATTCAGATGGCAATCGTTTCGAAAACCCAAAGTTTCTAGATAAAACAATAGAGAAGATAAGGAAAATCCAAAAAGTGCTATCAAGAAAACAGAAAGGTTCAAAGAATAGAGAAAAGGCTAGAAAGAGACTGGCTAAGCTTTACGAAAAATTAGAAAATCAGAGAAACGATTTCCTTCACAAACTTTCCCGCTACTACATCAACAACTACGATGTTGTCTGCATTGAGGATTTAGATATTAAGAGTTTGGTTGAAAATAACAGATCCCACACTTTGAACCGTCACATTTTGGATGCTTCTTGGTCAAAGTTCATTCAACTACTCTTCTATAAGGCTGAAAGAGCTAATAGAAGAGTAGTTAAGGTAAATCCAAAAAATACATCAAGAATATGTGCTAGATGTGGTAAGATTATCAAGATTGAATTAAAGGACAGATTATTTGTTTGTCCTTATTGCAGTTGGGAGGCGGACAGAGATTATAATGCCTCCCTGAACATTCTGAATGCGGGGCTGGGACGGCCCTTAGCGCCTGTGGAGAGAGAACCTCTACTCCGTATCGTTTCTTATTGGGAAGTAATTACGGGGCAAGTTCTCTCAATGAAGCAGGAAGCCCCTTGCGTCAGCTAGGGGTAGTTCACCTACTTAAGCCATAAGTGACAAATATTATCATGACATTTATATATCTACATGTATTGTATTAACGTGTCTAAATATAAAATAAGGAGAAATACGATGTAAGAACTCCGAGAGTAACCTGAGGGGACTACATGAGAAAGCCAACAATATCTTTGATTATTCCCACGTATAATGAAAAAGAAAACCTACCAGTGCTCGTAAGAAGAATTCACGAATCGTTATCTAACTATTGTGACTACGAAATTATCGTTGTTGATGACGATAGCCCCGATGAAACCTGGAAAGTTGCACAAGAACTATCAAAACAATACCCAGTACGAGTAATCAGACGCGAGGGAAAACTAGGATTATCCTCCGCAGTAATCGAAGGATTCAAACAAGCACGCGGAGAACTCCTCGGCGTAATGGACGCAGACCTACAACACCCACCAGAAATACTCCCAAACTTAATAGAAGAAATAAAAAACGGCAAAGACATCGTAGTAGCAAGTAGATACGTCAAAGGAGGAAAAATAGAAAACTGGGGACTAAAACGAAAAATAGTATCCAAAGGAGCCAGATTTCTAACAAAAGTCCTAGTTCCACAAGCAAGAAGCATAAAAGACCCCCTCTCAGGCTACTTCATTCTCAGAAGAGAAGTAGTTGAAGAAGCAGAGTTAAATCCAGTCGGATACAAAATCCTCCTAGAAATCTTAGTAAAAGGAAGCTACGAAGAGGTAGCGGAAGTCCCCTTCACTTTTGGAACAAGAGAGATGGGGAAAAGCAAATTAACGGTAGGCGAGTACACTAACTTTTTAAGACATTTATATAGACTTTCAGAAACTGTAGGAGAAGTCGTAAAATTAGTTAGATACATGGTAATAAGTGTACTATCATTATTTGTAAATGTCTTTTTCTTTCTTGCTTTAACAAACTATCTCAACCTTCACTACTTGTACTCCTCTATTCTAAGTTTAGAAGCCATGATACTATTCAGTTTTGTCTTAAGCGAAATGTGGATCTCAAAAAACAGAAAAATTAAGAAACCAACTAGCGCCGTGTTGAGAGCTGTAAAATATAACATGTTATGCTTGGGAGGTTTACTAATAAACATTGGCATTCTATGGCTATTTACAAATGTTTTCAACGTCTACTATCTCATCTCAAACTTCTTCGGCGCAACCGGGGCGGTCATATGGAACTATGCAATGAACGTTTGGTTAACATGGAAAACACGGTAGTAGCAACTAAATTACTAAGTAGAAAATAACTTCTAAGTGTTTACTTCTTAGTTAGAAATTAGCGATTAAGTAAAATACACCCACTGTTTCACTTAGAATTTTTACCTTGTACATTAAACAATTGTGAAGCAAGTCATTTTACGTTGAAGGGAAAGACCACTTATTCAAATACAAAGTACATGAGAATGAAGTGATTTAGCTATAACTTGAAACTTCTAGGATGAAAAGCAAAGTAGTTCCGTCAAAAAACATTTCTAAAACAAAACCAAATGTACTATCATATTCAGAACCCATTTTCATTCGATGTTTCATCTTTTTAAACAAAACATTTAACAAAACATATAAAATAATACCTTTTAAACCTACAAACTTAATAATATGTAATGTTTTCGACACCCTTTTAATCGTTTAACTCTACTTTGGAGTGACAGGCATTGAAAGAGGAAACAGAGGTAGCGGTTATAAGTACATCGCCCTCAACGAAATGCGGTATAGGAATTTACACAGAGAACCTTTACAGCGCACTACCCAAAGAGAAAAGAGACAAAATAGTTATACTATCCAATGATTTTTACCAAGGAAATGTAAAATATGAAAGAGTCTGGAAAAAGGGTCTAGATTTTCTTTCACCATTTAAAATTCTTCATAGAATATTTAAGAAAAACTGTAGAGTTGTGCATCTTCAACACGAATGGTTAATTTTCGGTTCACTACCTGCAAATCTTATCTATGCCTTCATGCTATATTTTCTTAAACTTCTTGGTAAAAAAACTCTTGTGACTTTCCATACAATATTTGATCTTAATCGTTTAACAGAAGATACGTTAAAGACTTTTAACATAGCGTATCCACTAAAGCTTGTTAAAACCGTTATAAAAATTCTAACAAAACTTTATGCAGAAGCAAGCACCGCCATAATAGTACATAATGAACACATGAAAAAAACTTTAGTAAAGCTGTACAAAGTTTCACCCAATAAAGTTGTAGTAATTCCACACTTCGTTAAGAAATTACCTAAAGTAAGGCGGGACGAGGCAAAGAAAAAGCTAGGCCTTCAAGGTAAAACGATTACTCTTCTTTTTGGATTAATAAGAAAGGGAAAAGGTTATGAATATGTTATAAAAGCTTTTCAAAAGGTCAAAGAAAAAAATCCAAATAGCATTCTTCTAATAGTCGGGGCAGTACAAACGGGAGAATTATATTGGGGAGAACAGTATTTAAAGAAATTAAAACAACTTGTTAAAAAACTTGAATTAGAAAATTATGTAAGATTTTTAACGAGATATGTTCCAGATGAAGAAGTTCCCATCTTTCTCAGCGCTGCAGACTTATTAGTACTGCCATATGAAAAAGGGAAATCCTACTATTCAGCTAGTGGAATATTGCATCTTGCGATGAATTTTGGAACTCCTGTAATTGCAGCAAAAACCTTACAATTTTCCGAAATAATTGATGAAGAAAATGGAAAACTAGTGGAACCAGAAAATATCGAAAATCTTGCAAATACGATAATAGAATTGTTGGAAGACAGGAAAAGACGGTTAAGGTATTCGGAAAATCTTAGAAAACTTGCAAAAGAAAGGACAGTCGAAAAATGTGCAGAGAAACACTGGAAACTTTACCAAAAACTAATCAAATATGAAAAGATAGAATACGAGAGCAAAATTGCTCAAATTTTACCTCATATACTGGTTTTATTACCTATTCTACTTATGATATTAAACCTTGATATAATAAATACTGGAAATGATACTTTTACGCATTTATATAAGGCGTGGATACTTAGACAACAAATAAAAACTATGCCCATATGGCTTTGGGGCCAATGGGACTGGACATGGTATCTTGGCAATCCGTTTTTAAGAAGCTATTCACCCCTCTTCTACTATGTCCTTGCAACCCTAAGTTTAGTAGCACCATTCTGGTTAACAGCAAAAATCTTGTTAAGCGTAATAACACCCTTAGCCTATATATCCACCTATAAAGCTCTGAAATACTTTACTAAAAATAAAATAGTTTCAATAGTTTTTGCTACAGTCTATATATATTCACCAGCTCACATAGTACCTTTTTATCTTTGGGGATCTGTAGGTCAAGCTCTAACAACCATAATAATACCACAATATCTTATACAACTTCACAAAGCCGTTCAAACAAACAAAAACAGAAATGCGCTTACAACCGCGTTAATGCTAGCTTCAATAATACTCTTAAATATGGCTGTTGGTTTTTGGATGACACTTTTAACATCAATATGGATTCTCTCAAAGAAACAATTGATGAACCTCTTGAAAATCGGTGTATGTTCAGCGTCTCTCACCGCATCTTTTCTCTATGCCTATCTGACTGCAGAAGGCATCATGTTACCAGTGCTCACCCCCTTATCTCAAGTTGAACATTTAGTGGAATGGCTAAGAAATTCTTATGGAATATCAATTTTACAAGTTGAATTAACTATTATAGCCTATATAGCAGTAGTATTTACATATCTTAAGTTTAGAGGAAGGGAAATAGAGAAAGTTGAGAAGCCGCACTGGGAGAAATCTTTTGAAATCATGGTGGCAGTAATTGTGATAACTTTAGTTTTTTCTACTCTTCAAATATATCCCTTCTCAATAATAGGAGGAGATAGAGTTCTCACGACCTCCGGTTTTGTAGTAGTTTTCATAGGAGCATACTATATTTCGAAGATAAAGAATCTTCGTGTTCTCAAAATTTTTGCCGTAATGCTTATAGTCATAACGTTGCTCACAGGAATTCTTTATCAACCATATAATCCTGTACATCCTGGAACCTATAATGAGTTATATCAAACGATAAAAGAGGATCCTGAATGGTTTAGAGTACTTTTCTTACCACGAGAGCCATGGGGAGCACTTACCCCACTATATACTAACCATCCTACACTAAATGGCTGGTACCCTCAATGCCTCCCACCAGAAGTATTTAACACCCTTGGAAGCTTGATAACCTACGATAAATACGCCTACCTAGAGAGAAACCTAACAGTGGAACCGGAAAACACTATAAATCTTATACGTTACTTGGGAGTGAAATATATCATAGTTGACGGAAAAGACCCAGTATTTCCCGAGTTAACTCAAAAAATACTCAAATCAATGCTCAGAACCGCGAATAGAACAAACCAAGTAACTTTACTAGAAAATTACACACATAGATATCTTTTCAGAATAGAAAACTTTACACCAGTCCACGCTCTAACCTACGTGCCCAAGAATAGAGAACAAATCCCGTGGAACACAGAAAAAATCAACAAAATACAAGTAATTCAGAAAACAGATATATTAGAAATTCGCATTCAATTACCCCAAGATTACTGGATAGTCATACCAATAACATACGACAAAAACTTAAAAATAACGTTGGACAATCGATCAGTACAAGTGGAAACCGCCTACCCTCAAATAATTGCGATAAAAACACCAAAAGGGGATCATATCATACGAATACAAATAACTACAACAACGAATAGTAAGCTAACATTGATTATAACATTTACATCATGGATGATAACAGTAGCTTATATGATTATTCAACAATTATTTAATGTAACAAAAAGGAAAAAGCATTTAAATTTCAACGAAAACTAGAAAGGCTTATCATTAAATGGTCTCGGAGAGTTACATTTTGAGATAAAGAGATAATAACTAAAAGTATCAACAAAAATTTATCAAAAGATAACCATTAGAAACATATCTATTTCAGGAGGAAAAGTCGGAGTTGAATATAAAAAGTAAGATAAAAAAGATGTTTTCTCATAAAATTTTGGAAAATGTCTTAGTCGTCTTTTTGTTTTCTTTAACAATAATATTTTTAGTTGTTGCAATATGGGAAATGGAGCCTTTCTATAACTACAGTACGGAGAATGAAGCAATTTTCATATTAACTCGAACAGTTTTGAAAATTCACGAAACCATATTTCAATTTTCACAAGACCTTTACATAATATACGCATATATTTGGATCGTTTTTGCAATTACCCGTTATTTAGTTGGAGCTAAAAATAAGCAAAAGATGGATGAAGATGAAGTAGAAGATATAAAGATAGAACAGAAGAATTGGAAAATATACATATTACATCTGTTCCTATTAACAGCCATAACTTTGATCGTATTTATGTATCGTTACATGGTTTTGTGGGTTCCACAAGGATTTGACACAGCTTGGTATACCTATATACTTAAGAAAATGCAACAAGATCCAATGCAAATATTAAAGAGATACTGGAACAGGTCGCTAGCACTTCTAATAATGTTCAGTATAACTTTAGTTTTTAGAATGACACCAGAAAATCTGATGGTGCTTTTAACACCATTAATAGGAATTTTATATGTAATTGGCGTATATTTCCTAGTTTTAACTGGAACAAAAAATAGACTATTGTCGCTTCTTGCTGCACTATATGCTCCATTAACTTATGCGACAATAAGGTTATCCTTAGATTTATATTCAAACTATATAGCATGGACTTTAACAATGTATGCGCTCTCACTATATATTAGGACAATAGATCTGACAAAAATACAGATAAAATATATTGTGGTAACTTCAACGCTTTTGATGGGTGTTGCATTGACACATGTATGGGCATTTATGTTTGTAACAGCAGTCATATTCGTATACAATTTGCTAGAAATTACAATAGATAAGAGTTTTGGAAAAAATCTTCAAAAGACACTTATTATTTACGCTCCTACCATCATTTTTGTAGCATATAAACCTAGATTAATACTAGGAACACTTAAGATGCTTCGTTTATTTTTGGCACCAGATAAATGGGAATATACTTCACAAGAAAATCCCTACATACTTATATTAGCTATTATTGGAATAATTACGCTCATGAATCAAAAACAAACTTCCTATACAAAATTACTGATCTCATGGTTAATAGTAACATCCACAACAATGATAACCGCCCTATACTATTGGCCTTATAGATTAATGTGCCTGATGCCCATCGCAATTCTAGCAGCTCACGGAACACAAACAATAATCCGCAAAATTAAAACATACTTAAATATAAAATCGATAGAAAATGTGGTTTTTCCTTTACTAATATTCTTGGTATGTTTTACAGCAATGTTGCCACATGCATATATTCCTGATCATGTATTTAGACCCCCAGATGATGTAATGCAACAATTATACTGGATAGAACAACACTATGGCTTTGAAAATCGCAATATAATAGTGTGTATAGATATTTGCCCACCTTCCATAAGCGGGGAGGGTTACAGCAATTATTATAAGTGGGCAATAGCGACAGTGGGGAATATCGTGTATGATGCTCCGCTTCTACATTTGCTTCAAAATCTACCCGATGAGCATAATATAAGATACAAAGGTATTGCAGAGAAAATAATAGTGATACCAGATAAATTATACCAGATGAGCCCACTAGAGTATCAAATTACTGAAAAAATTTCGGAACTGGGAATATATAGAGTGAAAGTTAAAGATTTAACGCAAATAGGGCAAGTAATAAAAAATAGTAGCATATGGATGGAGGATAGCTTTAGGCTAGAAGAATGGAAGGTAATATCTGGTTATATAGACTTTAAACATCAAATATTGAGTGTAAGTGGTGTGTTGAATATATCATTAACCCCATTATATCCAAACAAATGTCTTACTATAGAGAGGTGGCTTTCGGAACCATTATATCAAACAAGATACTTAATAATGAAGGTACAGGGAGAAGTAGATTCTTTAGATTTTATCGTTGAGGTGTGGTCAGATACACAGTGGTTAGCAGGGGTAAACTTTAAAAAATATTTGTCATCGACAAAATATACATATCTTGTAGTAAAACTCTCACCAGACATGCCTATATGGAGAATAAGAATAGCCTTCCAAAATCAAAATATAATCAGCACAGAAAGCCACGTTCAAATAGATTACATAGCTTTAATCTAAAATCTTAATTAACGCCAAATTACATATTTGCATATTTTCTCTCCAAAAACTATTATTTGGTCTTAAATATTGCTTTGAAACTAAAAGCTAACGGGCGAATATAATGTAAATTTTTTCTAACAATGCTATAACTGGAAATAGTTAACAAAAATGCAACTTCTAATTTGCTTAGTAACATACTGTAAATGTATTATTTTTCTTGTCGAATTCATTTTTCTCAAAAATTATACCTCTTAACATACTCATCTTAATATTAAGAAAAAAATACATTGATAAATAGCACATATGAATGTAGCATTGTATATTTTGAATTGCTGGGATAAAAGAAGAGGAATAGAAACTTTTATTAATCATAACTTATTGTTTTGGCAATTGTAGCTTACTGTGTAGCGGAGTGTTTTTTATTGATTGAATTTGCTTGCAGTTTTTTCTAACGTAGAGTCTCTAATCTTAATAGTAATTCTCTTCCCAAATGGAAATATACTAATATCGTGTGAAAGTGACATCAAGAAGGAAGTACATGTTTTTTGATTTTTGTTTTGTCTACTTTTATCTGTAGTGTCCTTTGGTTATCGTTATTTTGTATTTTCGTCTCCACACGGATGAGGCATGTCAATATACATTTACTATCCTGGGGGAATTTCAAAGAATTCTAGGTTCCTTTTTATTTACGAATTGTGTACATCATCAAAAATTACGTACTATTCTTTGTATTCGTTTTCTTAGTGATCGTATAAAGTATAAGAGCAGTAAACATTGCAAACACGCCGACAATAATAGATGTTATAGCCAACAACATAGTTCCTAATGCCAATTGTCTTATCTGAAAATACCTATAGATAACATAAAATAGTATAAAAAATCCTCCAATAAACGCGATTAAACCGGGAGCACCGACCATTAATAAGGGTCTTTTTTCTGCAATATAATTTAGAATTGTAGCTAAAACTTCAAAACCGTGTTTAAAAGGGTTTCTTTTTACTCTTATACCTTTATACCTACATGTAATGGGTACTTCTTTAATTCTTAAACCTTTAGCTTTTAGTATAATTTCAGTATCAACTCCAATACCGTCTGTTGAAATTTCTATTTGCTCTAATGCTTTTCTAGAATAAGCTCTAAATCCGCTTTGTGTATCAGTAACATTGACATTACCAGCAGTATTAGTGAGTTTACTCAGAAATTTATTTCCTATTTTTCTATGCAAAGGTATTTCATCGTTAATATCACCTAAAAAACGAGAACCATTAACAATATCCACCTCACCCGTCAATATTGGCTTAATCAATCTTGGAATATCATTCGGATCATGCTGATTATCAGCATCTAACGTAACAACAACATCTGCACCCAATTCTAGCGCTTTTCTAAAAAGACTACGCAACGCAGCACCCTTGCCCATGTTTTTTTCATGTCTAATAACTATCGCTCCCAATCTTTCAGCAATTTCTCCGGTCAAATCTTGTGATCCATCATCACAAACCAGAACTTTATCAACATATTTCTGTGATAATAATATTATTTTTCCGATAGTATATTCTTCGTTGTAAGCTGGAATTGCAGCAACAATGAACACTTTACCTTTAAACGGGGTTTTATTTTCGACCTGCATATTATTGGCACCTAAATTGCTGAACTTTTTCTTCATCTCGCTAAATCATCTTACTTTTGTACCCTACTTATTATAGTTGTCTTTAGAATATGATGAAGGTACTAATTAATGAATTAATGAAGTGTCACATTTAATAATTTCGAATTGGTATAAATATAAGGAGTTACCGGATCAGTTCTTATGTTTAATGAAGCGAGAAAAGTGAACATGTTACAGAAAACATCCAAGTTTTTAAAGAGAAATCATCTGTAAATCTCCAGTTTCAAACTATAAAAAAGAACATTCTCCTATTGGCGTTATACGTCCAAGAGAAGTATATATCAAGTATAACATAAACTATATTTTAACCACCCATTAACTCAATAATTTTTATGTAAAAATGTATTCTCAATTAACAATTCATAAACATCTACATCTTTAGCTTTTATTCCATAAAAGGCTTGCCAATGTTTACTTCATAATTTAATATCCAATGTTGATTTTCTGATAATCCAAAGTGTTAAATAGAACAATTATTCAATCTGTATATTTGCTGAATTAATCTGAAAAACAATATATTAGAGAAAATGTAAACTATGGATAAACATACAGAAAGGGGAAAGTCAATGATGGAAATCCTAATTACACTTTTTAGATTAATAAGCTGGTCTATCTTTATCTGGTGGTTACCAGGATATCTTATAAGAAAAACAATATCTTACTTGATAACTAATAAGGACATACTACATGAAACTATAAAAGAAAAAACTATATTATTTCTCATAGACTTAGGCTTAGGTCTTAATTACCTTACTTTACTGGGATATTTAATAGATATTATCTTTTTCTTTTGTTTTTCGATAATTTTTTTAGCTAATTTAATCGTTATAATTTCACTTTCACTCTTTCTTTTGATTAAATTTAAAATAAATATTTCTAAAATATGTTTAAAAAGATTTTTTTCGTTACCAGACATTAAAAGAATATTATCTCCCCTTTTCCCAATAGGTATCTTTATTTTTCTTGTTTTCGTTAACTGGTACGCTAATCTTTTTAGCCCATTTATATATCCTTCGGATCCGCTTTATTGGCTTTTTCATAGTAGATTTCTACTTTTTAATGGTGAATTATATTATATTTTTTACGAAGCATCGAGAGGGTTTTCTTTAAAATACCCCTTGGGTATTGTGTATCTTCTTTCTATGTTAGCGATAGTCGATCCGATACTTTCGTATGATTTAGTTAAACTTCTTCCTATCATATTTGGATCGTTATCTTTAGCCTCGGTTTATTTTACGATAAAATTACTAACCAAAAAAGTATATCCTGCATTAGTTAGTATGATATTTGTTGGAAGCAATTATGTTTGGATTTGGTTTTCTAGATTATACGTAGCTCATAGAATAGTGGAATTTTTAGTGCCTATATCCTGGCTTTTTGTTGCTATTATTTTTGATGATTCGGTAACTAAATTAGATTCACATAAAACAAGAAATCAATCTCAACGAGGTTTTGTAATATTTTTGTCAGCTATATTGAGTACTATCCTTATCTATCATCCAATATTGTTTGTCTTAACAATATTACCTATACTAGTTGTTCAATTATTAGATGTGAAAGAAATTAAGGAAAGTATTTTTGTAAGACTTAAATTTTTTATATTGATAATTAGTTATATAATTATCTTCACATTACCCTATTTTTTCTCACTTATAATTTACATATATAGTATATGGAAACATAGGAACCTGTTTGTATTAGGACTATTACTAACAAGTAAGGCTAACATAAGATGGCTTTTTCCCACACAAGATTTATTGCGTTATATTCTGATACCATTTAGTTCGTGGAATAATTTACCTCTAGTGTACTTCATGATCTCTCTATCAATTATTGTAAAAGCACGACAGAAAATTGACAGAAAAATCTCTATTTTTGTTAAAATAAACCTTTTCGCAGTTCTTTTGTACTATATGTACTATATTTCACCCATAATTGGAGGATATAATTCGAATCTTGATAAATTCCTTTCTATTATCCATCTTAGTGTATACCTACCAACGAGAATGACGTTACATATGACGATACCTATAACAAACTATATAGCGATAGGTATTTATATCCTGCAGAAAAACTTAGAAAATCAATTGACCCACCTAAAATCTGGAAATACCCTTCATTTAATTAGATCTATAATAACATCTTTCCATAATAATTGGTATAAAGTAGCTCGAGTGATTATGATAACACTAATACTTACCTCGGGCTTTTTGATTCAAATCAACTGGACTATTAAAAAATTTGAGAGCGTCACATTTAGTGGCGGTGTTCGGTTAGATACCATTGAATTTATAAGGTACATAGATGAAAACATACCCACGAATTCTGTAATCTTAGCAGATGAAGGTGACTCATACATCCTATGGAAGAATATATCATTAATAACAAAAACAAAGCAATTAGGATTCTCAAATCCGCTAACATATGATTATCTTCTATGGTTCTTGATCAGAAGAGAGAACCGTATTAATGGTATTGAGTATGTAGGTCAAATATGGTACGTACAACACGCGATTTATCCACGCATCATTATAGGGTATGAAAGCCTTTTCAGATTAAGTATTAACAATGTTTCATTGGTTATATCATTTTTAAGGAACATTACAGATATTGATTACTTAGTTTTCTTCTTTCCAAACAAGTATAACCTACTCGTCAAAGAATTATCTCATATGTACGAGATAATGTATAGCTCCCCTACAGGTTCAATAATAATGTTTGATTTACACTACAATAAGGTTAAAAGTAATGAAGAGATGTTCTAATAGCTAAACATTGGATGGTGAAAAAGTGATTACTATTCTGATTATATCACCATCGGACTTTCCAGGTGTTACCGGCGATTTCACCAATTATTACGAATTAATAAAAGCGATAGTAAAAATGGGACATCGTGTAATTCTAATCTGTCCCAAAAAAGAAAATTCTGAAAAGTTTGACCGCGAAAGTTTACGGCAAGGCATTATCATAAAAAGAATACCATACCGTCCACCACGTTTGTACGAATTTTCAAAGTTTAGAGGAAAGAATTTACTTGGTATTGTATCTATCCTAGTACGGCTCGTAGTATATCTCTTTATTGAACTTATTTATACACTACTCTTATATATACAATATAAACGTATTGCGACTGAAAAAGCATATTTAGTAAGATATCATGTATTGACATTACCTCTAATATTTCTTCTTTCATTCATAGATAAAAATAACATAGTAGTAGATGTATACGGGTTAATGGCGCATGATCTTTCTTCATTTCCAAGAAGAATTAGAAAATTCCTTCTAATTATAGAATTAGGCCTTATATCAAGATTTAAAAAGATAAGAATTTTAAATCCGCGTATAATGAACTTATTAAATATTGGAGAAAAAGGCGAGAAGAAGAAAATTCTACTATCATATGTAGGGGTGAATATCGAAGATTTTCCCAAGGTTCGTAGTATTGATACTATCGAAAACTTTACATTCTGTTTCTATGGTGCATTAGAAAAATGGCAAGGTATCGATTTTGCTTTGATGGTTTTTTCGGAGATCGTAAAAACATATAAAAATGCTACCTTTTATATAATAGGGAGGGGTAGCCTAAAAGAATACCTAATAAAAAAAGTAAAACAATTAGGGATAGAACATAATGTCATGTTTGTTTCTCCCGTTCCTCGAGAAAAGTTATTACAGGATTGGTTTAATAAGTTTCGTTTTGTTTTTTTGCTACGTCCTCCAGAGTTTTCATCAAGTATGATACCAGTGAAGTTAGTTGAGTCATTAATTGCAGGTAAGATTGTAATTAGAACACCATTTAATACAATATTCGATGTTATTTTAGATAAATGTACTATTACAGTAAATTATGGAAAAGTTAACGAAACAAAATATAAGATTTTAAGACTTTTAAATAATGAAGAAAAACAAATTGAAATATCTAAAAAAGCTATGCAATGTGCACGATTCTTCGATACTAAAAAACTCGCTAAAGAATTAATTTCTTTCGTTAGAGATGTACAAGTGATTAAACCCGATATGAGTGAGGTGGTAACTCTATGACTTGTATTCTTATGGTTACCCCCTTTTTTTCTCCAGACCACGGAGGTATTGTTTATCACGTAGAAAATATAGTAAAGAATCTGATTAAGAGAGACCATAAAATCATATTAATAACGCAAATTCTAGAATCGAAAAAATCGATAATAAAAGAGCAATCAAAAGAAAGTTCTAAATTGATAATCTATAGGATAAAGTCATTTAGTCCTCCGAGCTCTTTATATATTACCCTAAAAAGCTTTAGGATCCCTCAGATAAATGTATTCAAGCTTTTAGATAATATTGACAGGAAAAACAAAATTGATGTCGTACACGCTCATGGTCATCATTATCCTTTATCTTGGCTTGCACTTTATTGGGGTAAGAAAAGAAAAAGAAAAACAGTATTAACACTTCATGGAATGTATGCGCTTGATCCTCAAAAACCAGGTGGTAAAACTTATATTGAGGAACTCTTCAACTATGTGATCTTTTCGAGAATATTAGCAAATACTACACATCTAATTGGATTAACAAAATCATTAGCTAGATACGCACTAAAATATACCCTAACATCCCCAATCATTCATATAATTCCTAACGGGACGGACATCGATAAGTTCGAAAAAAATCTTGACAAAAAAGACTACTATAGAGAAAAATATGAGCTTCCAATAAATGCAAAAATAATACTTTACAGGGGGCGTTTTTCTCAAGTTAAAGGCTTACCAGAATATATAAGTGTAGTTAAGAAAATTGCACAAAGGAGAAAAAATTTGTTATTTCTTTTTATAGGAGGAGGAGATCTTAAGCCTTTTATGCAAAAAACACTAAGAGAACTTGATAACGTGAGGTTGCTTGATTGGCAACCACCAGAGTTGATCCATGAGCTGTACATTGCTTCTGATATATTTGTTTTGCCTTCTAGATGGGAAGCTCTTCCCATCACACTCATAGAAGCTATGGCTGCGCGGCTTTTTATTATGACAACCCCTGTTGGAGGAATACCTGATATCTTAGAAAAATATGACAAAAAAATTTATGTACAACCTAAAAATCCGTTAGATTTGTATAAAAAACTAACCCATGTTATCACTAATAAATTAGATGAAAAACAAATAAGTGAAAATTCTTTAAGAAAATACCTAGAAAAGTTTTCTTGGACTTTTATATCAGAAAAAATAGAGCAAATATATTCTACATAGTTTGCTTAATAATTTAAAGAAGAAAGTAAAGCAAATGGGGTAAGATGATAGATGATAAGGATACTCATAGTATCACCAAAATACCCCTCATATGAAAATAAACATGCATTTGGCTTCGTTCATGCAAGAGTTAAAGTTTATCTTAGCAAAGGTTTGCAAGTTAAAGTATACGTACCTAGTAATAAATTTTATAGATACACCTATGAGTCCGTGGAAGTTTATAAGGCTCCATATAAATACTTAAAAGAAATATTAAGTGATTTTGATCCAGATATAATTTGTATTCATTCTCTAATACCCACAATGTTAAAAATAATAAACGCGGTTTCAAAACCAATAGTTGTATGGATTCACGGTGCTGAAGTCCTAATAAGATCACTACATCACTATTATCCACCCTTTGGGTTTAAAAATACTACGATTAGGGTACTTAGTTTTCTTTATGACATATTTAGAAACACGCTTCTTAGAATATTGCTTCAAAAAGTAAACGCTATTATTTATGTTTCCCACTGGATGCAAAATATGGCTGAAAAGTACCTCTTATATCGTCACCCAAACTCCCATGTTATTCCTAATCCAGTAGATACTAATTTATTTAAGCCATTCACAACAAATAAACAGAGAATTCCTTCATCTGGTGTCACAGTAAGAGCGCTAGAATGGAAGTACGGTATAGATATAGCGACAAAAGCATTTTCGAATTTTAGAAAGAGTTCTCTTACAATTATAGGTCAAGGATCTCTTGAACCGTATTTAAGAAAATTAGCCAAGAAATTAAACTCTAGTGTTAAATTTGTCACAAAAGGAGTTGACCATGAAAAATTACCAAGAATTTACAATGCTCATGGTTTTTTTGTGGCTCCTAGTCGTACAGAAGCTCAAGGTGTAGCGATGTGTGAAGCAATGGCGTCAGGTCTGCCTGTAATAGCAACAAATGTGGGAGGGATTCCAGAATTTGTGATCGACGGGCATAACGGGTTATTAGTCCCTCCTGAAGACCCGTTAAGCCTAAGACGAGCTATTACAAGAATGATCTCTGATGAAGAATTATATTACGAATTAGCTAAAAACGCTAGAAATTTTGCTGTTAAGAACTTCTCTCACGAAGTAATATTTAACAGGGAACTTAAAATATTCAAGGAAATCATAAGTTAGACTCATGTGATATCGGATAATACCATGTATTTCCAGGATTTTTGGAATTTTTAATAGTGAGCCTTTTACAATAACTTAAGGATATCAAGAGAAATAGTAACTAATTAAACCATACAAAATTCAAAATTAATAAAACATTATACACTAATTATTTTGCGGACTATTTTAACTATTCTTACACCAGCATCCCCATTACCGAACGGTGATTGCATCGGTAATTTTGGTGTATTATCTATAATGTCCCTTAATTTACTTATAACCGTGGGGGGGTCAACACCAACTATGTGTGCAAACCCTTTTTCAACTGCCTCCGGTCTCTCTGTCGAAGTTCTTAATACTAACACTGGTTTACGAATTTCTGGAGCTGTTGCTTCTTCTTGTAATCCTCCCGAATCTGTTAATATTACCTTAGCATCCTTCATTAGTACTAAGAATTCAAAATATCCCAATGGTGGTAATAGTTGAAGGTGTGGCATGGATTGTACCTTATCAAACAATCTATACTGTTCCAGTCGTTTTTTCGTTCTAGGATGAATAGGGAATACCAATGAAATGGAAGATTTTTCGAGAATTTTGACAAATTTGCTCAACGTTATTGGATCATCTACGTTTTCTGCCCTATGAAAAGTAACTATGGCATATTCGTCAAATTTTATTTGGGTTATAATATCGGAGGCTTTTTTCAATGCTATCGGCAAATATTTTTTTATAGCGTCAATAACTGTATTACCAGTAACAAAAATTTTACCCCACACGTGTTCTTCGAGTAAATTGTTTTTTGACTTTTCAGTTGGTGCAAATAGATAATCACTAACATGATCGATCATTCTTCTGTTATGTTCTTCTGGCATTCTCCAATCATAACTTCTTAGTCCAGCTTCCACATGTCCTATTTTGATATTTTCCTTCAATGCTGTTAATCCTGCAGCCAGCATGCTATTTGTATCGCCTTGTATAAGCATAATTTTGAATTGCTTTTTCGTTTGTTTAATTACTTTCTCTAGATTTATCATCATCTCTCCAATTTGTTGCGGTGGCGATTCTCCTTTTAATTCAAAACTGTAATGAGGTTTTGGTAATCCCAGTTCTTCTATGAAGACGCGACTCATTTCGTAGTCATAGTGTTGCCTCGTATGCACAAAAACAAATTCTAATCCATTTTTTTCCAATTCTAAGATCACTGGAGCCATTTTAATTATTTCCGGCCTTGTTCCCACTACTACGAGTATTGTCATTTTTGTTGCACCTTTTACAACCAATTCCGTAGTATATGAATCCCAGTTTTTTCGCTTTACGTAGATCTATTAGATGTCTGCAATCAATAATTATTGGCTTGGCCATTTTGTCCTTAAGTTTACCAAGATCTATTTCCTTAAACTGCTCATGATCAGTCACAATTATGGTAACATATGCTCCCATGATGGCTTCTTCCATAGAATTAGTTGAGATAGCTCCAAATGATTCCCTTGTATATGGATCATATGTGAAAACTTCATAACCCTTCTTAAGCAATTCCTTCACTATAAATATAGCTGGACTCTCTCTAGTGTCACCAATATTACCCTTATACGCTACTCCCAGCACCGCGATCTTAGATTTCCTTGGTACATTATTTTCTTGTAAAACTTTTTCTATTAATGAAACAGTATATTGAGGCATAAATTCATTTATTGATCTACTAATCAGTATCAATTCTTTACCAAATAAATCATTAACAGAATATACCAACATATAAGGATCTTTAGTCAAGCAGGAACCACCCACACCGGGTCCAGGTTTATGTATATTAACACGAGGATGTGTATTAGCTAACTCAATAGCTTCCCAAACATCTACGTCTAAACAATCAGCCATTAATGCCAAGAGATTGGCATATGCTATGTTCAAATCTCTAAATGTATTTTCGATAAGTTTTACAAATTCCGCCGTAGTCGCATCAGTCTTGTAAAGTTTTTTATTTACAGTACTGTAGAGTTCATATGCCCTCTCCGTTGATTTAGGCCCAACACCACCTATTATTCTCGGTTCGTTGGTTAATTCATATATGGCCTTTCCGGGCGCAATTCTTTCGGGTACGTGAGCCAGATAAAAGTCTTCTTCAACTCTTAAACCAGTTTCTTCAAGTTTATATTTTACAAAGGTTTTCGTTGTTCCCGGTGGTATGGTCGACTCAATAACTATTAGCTGCTTATCATGTAGTCCACACTTAACTAAGTTTAGCGCGGACTCAATGTATGTCAAGTCTGTTTTCCCCTCTTTGAATGGTGTTGGTACAGTTATTATTACTGCATCAGTATTTTCAACAACACAAGAACCATCATTCGTAGCCTCTAATAAGCCTCTATTTACAACATCCTTTAACAATCCATCAAGACCAGGTTCATTAATATAGCTTATACCTTTATTTACCATTTCTACTTTTTGTGAATCAATATCAAAACCCACGACTCTTTTTCCTCTTGATGCAAATATAACAGCGGCAGGTAATCCCACACATCCTAATCCAATAACACCAATTGTATTCATAGTGCCACAACCTCAGTTGTTACTATAATAAATAGCTAAGAACCATAATAATTTTATTTTCCTGAATTATTTTATTCCATCATTCACAAGTCTTTCTCTCCTTAATTCAAATATAACCGTACCACCTTTCGTATATGGCAAGCCAGGGTCAGGACATTGAACATACCCAGTATCATTATCTTCACCAATACCAAGTTCTTTCACTGATATTCCTTTAATAAATGGTATTAGTAGTGTCATCATAGAATTTAAGGCATGAATACATACTGGAACACATCGATTAGGTTTAATGTAGTATCCTTCTATTATAAATTCATCACTTTGTCTATAGCCCATGCCACATCTTCCTATGACCTTATGTACAATAATTTTAACTTTATGCTTCGTCAAACTATGTCAATCCTCCTAAATTATATTTAACATAAATTTTTAAACAGTTCTATTTATTAGTATTAACAAATCTAATTCTTCATCCAAATTAGTTTCCTATCCGCGGACGCTTTCCAGATACACATATTTCATGGTATACAATAGATCTAGAAGCCAAAACAGAGATAAACCTACATCATCAAACATGGATAAGTCGCTGTCGAATGACTCAAACCCCTTTTAATAACATTACACCTAAAATAAAGATCTATAGTAATAACACATATACCAAAGATTTCTAAATTTTCTTTATTGAGTACAACTGAAGTATTTACACTTTTTCACTACTACACTAAAACTGAATTTGAAAGTCTTATTAAAAATTCCTGTTAAGCATCCAACTATTCTTGCAAAATCTAAGATTAATATAATGATAGGAACTAAATGTAAAACCTTAAAATTTCTTAACTGTTTATTCTTTACTAGAGGTACCAATAAGTATCCTAAAATACAAATCAAAAGTGCTATCCAAATTTGTGGATATACAAATCCCAATATCAGCATTAATCCTCCAAGTGTATATCGTATAAAGAGTAGTCTGTAATTAAATAATAAACCTGCCTCACCATTTCCTTTAGCATATAAATAATGTTGTTTAAAGACAGCTCTTAAATTTGGTCTTACTCTCCAATAAACTACAGCATGTGGTGCAAAAGCAAACTTGCAACCTGCTTTTTTTAAATTCAAGTCAAATAAAGTATCTTCAGCGGTATATAACCATTCAGGGTATCCACCAACTTTTTCCCAGCATTTTTTCTTAAATGCTACTGATCTACTTGACGGTAAAAACTTATCTGGATTTTTTAACACGTTTTCCAATTTTGGATAAGTTAATTCAGCTACACATTTCTCGAATTCGGTCCTTGCGTCGGCTTCGTACCATCCCGCCACTACATCCACGCTTGGATCTTCCTCAAATGGTCTAACTAAATTTTTCAGCCAGTCTTTATCTAATCGGCATCCGGCATCTGTTGATGCGATTATGTCATACTCTGCATTTTTGATAGCAATATTTCTTCCCTCTGCGATGTTTACACCGTTTTTAACAATTAATTTTATTGGAGCACCTTTTTCAATATAAGATTTTATAATTTCAACAGTTCTGTCTATAGACCCACCATCAACAATAATGATTTCATCTGGCGGTCTTGATTGAGATAATAATGAGTCTAAGAATTCTTTAATGGAGGATTCTTCATTTTTTAGCGTGCAGATTAACGAAACTTTTATGTCTTTTATTTCTCCACACCCCACAATTTGAGATACGTGTTTGCAACCTTTTCCCATGTCTGTTCTTTTGCGAAACGATATGCGTTTTTAATTTTTTCTTCCGCTTTTTTCGGATTTTTATAGTAGTACACAATTTTCTCTGCTAATTCTTTAGGAGATGACACTATAATCATCATGTCCTTTGAATTTGGGATTAAAGTTAAATAATCTTTTTTTAACTCATTTTCAAACACGCTGAACACCAATCTTTTATTAATCATCGCTTCTAATATCGCAAGATACCCAGAAACAAAAGCAAATTTACCTTTTATCAAGTAATCAATTGGATTCTCAACAAAACCATGAAGTCTAATATTTAATTTATTTTCTCTTATGATCTTTTCAATAATTTCTCGCAGACTTCCATCCCCACAAACATCCACCTCAAGATTAATATTGTATTTCCTTTTTAGAATTTTAACAGCGCTTATGTACGTCAAAATTCCTGTATCTCTTTCTAACCTTCCAATAAAAACTGCAGAGATTTTAGAATTCATAATATTACCTGTATGTTTTGGTTCATCTACACCGCCGTACACAACAAAATTAGGTTTTGTACCATACCATTTTGCAATAAAACCACCAACGCAAATATTTCCGTTTGTTAACCTCTCAGCAATTTTTCTCATTATTTTTTTTGTTCTTGGGATTGGCAATGACCCTTCATGACCATGAAATGTAATATATACTGGTTTTAACGGATACAAAAATCTAAAGGGTAGATACCAAAAAATGAAAGTGTGAGAATCGTGACAATGAATAATATCTGCATTTTTAATGAGATTTCTATGTCTAAACACCCAAAACCATATATTTAACAATCTTTTTTTAGGGAATCTGTAAATTTTTATTTTGTTTAGCTGTTCGAATTCTGGTAAATTTTGGTCGTGCTTTACAGTAACTATTGTGACTTTGTGCTTTTTCTTAATCAACTCTTCGGATAATCGTTGTACATGCCTTTCTACACCACCTATATGTGGATAGAAAAATGGGGCAAACATCAGGACTTTCTTATTTGATTTTTTTTTACATTGGATTAGTAAGTTAGCAGGTTTAAATCTGCTAGGAAATAACCTAGATAATAATGGCGAAAAATATGCAGTTCTGGATGCAGGCCAAATTTTTTTAACTTTTTTTATCAAAAATCCAGCTAATTTTAATTCGGAGAGAACGAGTTTTGGAGTATAAGAGCGGACATGCCCGTTTGGATTTATTAAAGAGTTACATACTGGGCATTTGAAAGTATAAGCTTCAAGATTTTCGTAAAGAGGTACGGACACTATAAGTACACCAGAATTTTTTAATACTCTTCGTACCTCGTTTAGTACTCCAAACAAATTTGTTGCAGGAATATGTTCTAATATCTCTAGTAGGAGAACTACATCAAAAGAGTTATCTGGCCACGGGAGATTTTCAGCCGAACCAACGCGGAAGTCGCCATCAAGTTTTTGTTTAATGTTCTGGATCGCTTTACTAGAAATATCTATCCCAGCTAAAGATAGATGAGGAAACTTTTTATGTAGCTCTTCTATCACAAAACCGTATCCAACACCAATATCGAGAACATTAGATGCAGTAGATGGAAATAGTTTAATGGTTTCTCTTATTCTTTTCTGGGTTGTCTTATTTTCTTCCTCTACTGATTTATGATATTCGACATAAAAATTCCACATATCAGCGGAATTTATATCCTTCAAAGATGCAAAATCTTGAGAATACGTCTTTTTTAAATTTATTAAATCTGATTTTTCGGCTAGCTTTTGTCTCAGTTTTTCTACTTTGAATGGGTTGCCCTTGCAAGAATCACAAATTAACCCCTCAGAAATTTCTCCAAGACTTTTTGAGCCACAGATCATACAATAATTTGGCATCTCATCACCTCAATAGCTTTACTAGAAAGTTATTATTCAGTTTTGCTCTTTTTTTTAAATAAGCCATTTTTTCTTTTATTTCTTTTTTATATCTTTTTCGGCATATCCATAACGCTGATAATTTATATAGTAATTCTTCAATATTAATATCTTCATTTTTCCTATGTATTCCTTCACCAATACCAACAGCCCACTTCTTTTGCCCAATTTGTTCCAAAAAACACTCAACTTTGTGGTGGTACATAATTCCAAGTACTGGTACGTTCATTCTTGTAGCAAGAATAAGTGAGTGTAATCTCATTCCGATAATCATGTCCATTCGACCAATAATACCCATCATTTCTTGTGGAGTATATTCTCCAGTAATAATTTTGACTCTGTCCTTGTTTTCTACATTTTTTATCAACTCGGATGCAAAGTCCCTATCTGTTGGGATTTGCATTGGTATAAAAATAACATTTGCATCTAGTTTCGAAATGATGAAATCTACTACCTTTGGCCATACATTTTTAAATTTTAAGAATTTCTTCTGTTGATTTGGCCAATATTTCTGAATGTGAAATATTGGCGATATTGCTATCCCAACTAAAGGTTTACTGGAATCTATACGTTCTTCTTTCAATATTTTACTTATTCTATCAGGTTTTACTGGTTCTAGTAGAATTGCTGGATCTGCCGTAACGTATATCCTTTTTTTCACACCTGCACTTTCTAGCCACTCTTTAGATTTTTCGTCACGTACAGTGATTATGTCAGCACATCTGTTAAGAATTATTCTCGTTAAGAACCTGCCAATTTTGGTTATTATTGGCCCAGCACCAATAGCATAAAGCATAACTTTTTTACCAAACATTTTTGCTAACATAACTTGTCCTAACCATTGTAAAATAACAGTCCAAGATTGCCAGTCACTTAGAAAACCACCACCACCAAGAATAAACACGTCAGACGTTCTAATAGCATTAACAGTCTCAAAAAGTCTTTTACGCAAGGCTAATGAACACAAAGATAAAATATCAAAATACATTAACGGAACAGCCACCACATCATGAACTTTTGAGGTGTATGCAGGGTCGCTCGATAAAACGATAATTTCAACATCTTTAAATTCATCCCTTATTGTTTTTATCATTGACGCTAAAATCACCTCATCACCCGTGTTTTTATAACCATACCAACCTGAAATAACGATTCTGAACACAGTTTACACCCTACGTTTTTATTTTACAATGTATATCCAAAGTAGAAATAACAACCAAAAAATTTATCTCTTATTACCTAAGTAACAAGACTAAAAAGAAGAGAACAATACCAAAATTTTAAAAATTAAAAACAATAACTAACAAAATATACTTCAAAGAATGCCCCAAAACTTCTTCAACTTCTTCTATCATCCAAATCAAACTTCGAAAAAGCAGAAAAACAAAGTCATAGAAATCAGAACCCTAAACACCAAGCATATTTTCACTTTAAGGATAAATTTTATGAGTATGAAATCCTGTAAAAATCTAAGTGATCAAAGATGTCTTCTGACGGTAAATCTGGGTCAGTGGGTTTTTCCAAAGTTGTTCGTAGTAGTTTCTGGATCTATGCAACCAGCTTTGTAAATAATGCATTTGGTTTCATATTTTGGCTTTCAATTTCTTTCATCGTAGGACCCTCTATCGTCGGTATCCTCAGTGCAATTTCCAGTCTAGCTAATCTCTTTGCTTACGTTCTTAGTCTTGGGATTCCTGTTGGGCTTACCCGCTGGCTTGGCCATTCCATTGGCAGCGGTAAAACTGTTGAAGCTAAAAAATTCTTCTGGTCTGGATCACTCTTTCTAATCACCTTAATCGTACCTGTTTCATTGACATTGGGCTTTATGGGCTACATTGGTTTAGGTTTCAGCAGATATAACTCCCTCACGCTAATTTTCATTTCTATATTTCTAATATTTAGTTTAAATGTCATTTTAATTTCTCTCTATATGGGATTTATGAAAACTTTCCCCTACTTCCTTTCCACACTAATCGGTCAAATTCTAAGGATTGTTGTTGGTATTCTTCTAGTTTTAATAGGATTTGGATGGGTTGGTGCCGCCATCGGATATTTAATGGTTTCTATCATTACAACCTTAATAGGAATATTTTATATCGCTAAACTGATCGGCTTTACTCCGTCCTTCTCTACAAAACACCTTCTAAAACTCTTAAAAGCAGGAATTCCAAGCTGGATCCCAGGAATGATAGTGATTATCGGACAACAATTAGCAGTTATTAGTGTTTTTATAATGGTTGGTGCAGCCGAAACTGGAACCTTCTACATAGCATTTACAATTGGAAGCTTTGTCATCGGCATAGCCTTGGCAGTTCAGCGGATGATGCTTCCCTACCTAAGCGGATTAACTGACGGTAGAAAAAGAGCTGCTTGGAACTCATTGAGAGTAGGATTAGCATTCACAATGCCCCTAGTTATCGGAGTCGGTTTATTCCCCGAATATATCCTCGGTTTATTAGGACCAAGTTATGCAAAGGCTTGGCTTGAACTTGAAATAATTATGTCCTCCTCCCTACTACTCGTTTTCATCTCTGCAGTTAATAATCTCTGCTATGCCTACGAGAAATACTACTACGTCTTTCTCATAGGACTCGTCACGAGCATTCCCAGACTAATCCTCTATATCATCCTAACGCCTATCTGGGGTTCTACTGGTACTGCATTATCCTTTGCCATAGGTAGTGTCACAGGAATCTTTACCGCTCTAATAATCGCCCCAAAAGTTGGCCTAAATTTCAACTGGCAAACACTGACCTCGATTTTCATCACCTCTTTAGCAATTGGAACTCCTCTCGGCCTCCTATTCAAACTTTTTATTCCAAAACTTTGGATCATAGGCCTCAGCATAACTATTATTTTAAACTATATCATCCTCATGAAAATTAAAATCATAACAAAATTCGATATTATTGAGATAGGTAAAGCAATAATTCCAAAGAAATATCAACCAACAATTTACGACCTGGCAAAACCATTAATCGACCTAATATACGGATAAATACCATTTGCTAAATTCTATGTCTTTAGGAACTTTTTTATCTTTAAACCTAAAAAATCAACCATCCATAAATCAATTAGGTGCTGTTATATGAAGCCAAGTAAAGATACTGTACCTTATAGCGGCATTCAAACCTTCCTCGGCCGACCATTTATTGAAAAACCCAAAGGAGACGAAGATGTCGTTGTAGTAGGTGTGCCCCTCGATGCAGGAACATCCTACATGCCCGGTGCAAGATTCGGACCAGCCGGCATTAGAAGAGCATCAATGACCTACAAATTCTACGATGAAAACCAAGGACTCCTAGACACCTCCCACGAGAAAATTATTCTAAAAAACATAAAAATAGTTGACTTAGGAGACATGAACCTACCCTTCGGAGACCAAAAAACACAATGAACACCATATACAAGAAAGCCCTAGAACTCAAAGGACTAAAAGCATTTAGAATATTCCTAGGAGGCCACTCAATAACCTACCGTTCTAGGAGACTTGACATTTTATGGTGTTTTGTCTCCTTTCCTCCCTCTGTTTTCATTGGGAGGCTTTCGGCGGGAACGGGGCTCGCCACATCTATCTGTTTTAAACCTCTTAACCTAATATTCCATGCTCCAATAATATCTCTATCAGCAATTAATCCACATCTTTTACATTTCAGAATTCTATGCCCATTCGGGCTTAATTTTGCCCCACATATCGGGCATAAAGAACTTGTACCACGGGCATTAACATAAATTATGGGAACTCCATTCAATTTTGCCTTATATTCTATGATTAATTGAAGTTTTCTAAAACTCCACCTATGCAACCTACCATTCATTTTCTTTGAGTATTTTATCTTCTTTCTAATGTTTTTAAGATTTTCCAATGTTATCGCTGAACCCGTTTCTAAAGCTTCTTCAACAATCCAATTTGCAGCCTTATGATAAATATCCAGTATTCTATTTCTCTCTCTTCCAGAATATTTGACCAATAACTTTCTCCTAGTTTTTCCAACTTTAATTTTAGATTGTATTTTTCTACGCTTAAGGAAATAAACAGTTCTAATAACTTTCTCTCTCGTAACCTTCTTCCCGAAACCATTTAGCTTAGCTATTGTAACATTATTTTCATTAACATCAACGCCAATAACATCAATTGGCTTTTCAACCTCAATATCTTTTGAGAAAACAACATTCAAAAACAACTCATAATCCTTCTTTATCAACCATGCTTGTCCAACCTTCCAATCCCTAAACCTCTCATGATATTTTCTGTGAATTAACTTTAACTTAACTCTTCCATTAGGAGTAGCTATACTAACAAACAAATTGTTCAAATTAAGAGAGAACAGTTTTTCATCGAGCATTATAACGTCTTTCTTAAATTGAGGTTTATCTCCCTTAGCTTTACCTTTACGCTTAAGCTTCCTAAACGATTTATAGATTGAACAAGCCATTTGACAAGCTGTGTAAATGTAATGTGAAGGTAGGTTAGGATATTTTTCTCTAAGTTCATAATATCTTTCTGCTTTAAGCTTTTTAAAAGAAGATATATTTTTAAATGAAGCATAGTCCAATAACTCATTTACAATCTGCTTATATAAACTGAATATATCGGGAATTTCTCCATCAAGCTTGAAGCTTGCAGTAAGCTTAACGAATTCCCTCATTTCCCCTTCCCCAATAATAATTACCCTTTACTTTATCATCGATCTTTAACCCTAAAGATTCTCTAACATTCTTTGGAATAACAATTCTAAACTGCGATTTAACAACCGTTGAAAACTTCTCCATCGCCACATCTCACCATAAAATAATAAAAACAACAGTATATAAACTTCTGATACCTGAACGCCAACAAATATTCCAAAAATTCCACCCTATGTTACTGCCCTAAGATAAATGACATAACATCTAAACTAGCAGTATCAATAATACTCGAAACCCTAAGCTCAAAATTCCCCCAAAACCCAAAACAATAAGAAGCGGCGCCAAAACAACCTTCACCACCGTCTCCGTCACCGGAGTCGCTGCACTCAACTCCATCCTATCCAAACCAACAAAAACACTATTCGACGTGCTAAACAAAATCTGACAAATAATCAACAAAGACACTAATCGAATAAAAACCCCTATACCCGGCCTCCTCAAAACATACAGAGCAAAATAATCCGAAAAAACAAACGAAACCAAAAAAGAAAGAAACCTACCAGCAACTTAAACAAAAATTCATTTCTAATCAAGCCTGCAACCTTAGAATCTTTTCCCTCAGTCCTGAACCGAGCTAAAATATTTAATTAAAGCGGAATTAACACCAAAATCCGCAAACAAAAAAGGGAACAATTAAACAAACACTATATAAACCGTAGCCTTCAGGACCCAGCAAACGAGCAATAACAATCGAACCAACAGCTAAAATCACAGTAGCAACAGTGTTCCCAGCAAAAAGAAACAAACCGCCACGAACACCAGCCTCAGCAACCTCAAAAACCTTACTATTCAACTCTCCATTACCTCTATCGCTATCCATTCAACTAACATCAAATAACTTGTTAATATTACAACATAAAGCACTATAATAGGGAATGTTTATAAGTAGATTAGGC
>DXJG01000010.1 GCA_019056805.1 Candidatus Baldrarchaeota archaeon
AACCTAATGAATTAATTCTCGAAAATCTCAAAAAACTATCCCGAGAAACAGTTCCAATAATCATAAGAATTCCTATAGTCCCAGGATACAATGATCAAAAAGAAAACATTAAGTCCACCGCTGATTTTATCAGTAAACTAGGTGGAAACATTACGAGAGTCGAATTACTACCCTACCATAGATTAGGGATTTCCAAATATAAGCAGTTAGGTAGAGAGTATAAATTGAATGATGCAAAACCTCCAACAAAAGAAAAACTGCAAAATATTGCAAGCATAATAAAAGTATATGGCTTAAAAGTTCGAATTGAAGGTTAACATTTTTTACCCCTTAACAAAAGTATAAAAATCCTTTTCATCGTTCTCACTAAATTTTACTCAAAAATTAAAATTCCATACTTGTAAAGTAACATTGAAAACATCAATTTTATAATCAAACACTCAAATAATTTCATTAGTGATGTAAGATGTCTGAAAGCGAAAAACATTATGATTTGGTTATAATTGGTGGGGGACCTGCTGGTCTTACCGCTGCCATTTATTCTGCAAGAAAAGGATTGAAAACACTAGTGATTGAGAGAGGGATTCCAGGCGGTAGAATGAACGACGCGCCTTTTATTGAAAATTATCCAGGCTTTCCAGATGGAATAAAAGGCTCAGAACTAGCAATTCTATTTGTAAAACAAACTGAGAAGTTTGGAGTTGAAATTCATCAAATGGAAGAAGTTGTCGATTTAGATTTTAAAAGTGATCCCAAAGTTATAGTTACAAGAAAAGGGAAATACTTGGCATCGGCTGTAATAATTGCAATTGGAGCCGAGAGAAAAAAGCTTCTTATACCTGGAGAAAAAGAATTTCTAGGTCGTGGAGTTTCATACTGTGCAACATGTGACGGTTTCTTCTTTAAAAACAGAATCGTTGCTGTTATAGGTTCTGGCGACGAAGCAGCAGAGGATGCTCTTCTTCTTGCAAATCTAGCCTCAAAGGTGTATCTCATTACTAATGCTAAAAGTTTGGAATGTGAAGAGGTTTTAAAGGGAAAAATACGGGAAAGCGGAAAAATAGAGGTAATAAATAATTATAAGGTGACTAAAGTAATTGGAGACGAAGTAGTAAAGGCTGTACAACTAAAAAATATAGATACTGGTGAAGAAAAAGAAATAGAGGTAAATGGTGTTTTCTTTGCTCTCGGAGCAGTCCCCATGACCGAAATTATGAGAAAAGCAGGTATAGAAACCCATGAAAGAGGCTGTATTATAGTAGATAATATGCAGAAGACGAATATTGAGGGCGTATTTGCCGCTGGAGACTGCACATGCAACTCTCTCTTTCAAGTAATAACCGCCGCTGCGCAAGGCGCAAAAGCCGCTACTTCAGCATATAACTACATAAGAGACCTAAAGAAAACAAAACGCTAAAACAAATAACTAACTGTTAAAATGGCAAAACTTTAAGCATAAATTTAAAACCCATATCATTTTTTTAAACTCTTAAATACTTGTTGAAAAGGCTGTAAAGAAATTTATGTTGGAAGTTTGCGAAGAAACTGTATTTTGTCATTATACTTCAGAGATTTTGGAATTAAAGAAGAAATAGAAACTTATATTGTTGTGAAATAAGCCATCTGATTTCATTTTAATTTCGCAATTCATATTGCACTCAATGTAGATTTATTTTATTAATCATCTTCATAGTTTTCCATAAAAAAATTAATATAGAAGCAAAGGCGATTTTGAAGGGGGGTAATAGGGGTAGTCGTGTTGATGAAAAATGTAGGTTCTGCAATGCTTAATTGTGTACATAATTTGTCGTCTTATGTAACTAATTTTAAAATTATTCCGAAACCAGTGGCAATGCACCTTGAAATAACCTACAGATGTAATCTTAAATGTGTTTTTTGCGATAGATGGAAGGTTGGTCCAGAAATACATGCAAAGGAACTTAAATGGTCAGAACTGAAAAAACTACTTTTCCAAGCAAAAAGGTTGAATATAAAGCTTCTGGCATTTTCAGGTGGAGAACCCCTATTAAGAAAAGAAACAATTAATTTAGCTAATTTAGCGAGAAAACTCGGAATATTAACTTTCCTCAATACTAATGGTACTTTAATAGATGAAAATAATGTGAAAATAATTACAAAGAGTTTTGATCAAGTTATAATCAGCATAGATAGCACAAATCCTCAACTTCACGATTTCTTCAGAGGAGTAAAAGGTACATTTGAAAAAGCATTAAAAGCAATAAAACTGTTAGTAAAAAATAGTAAACGAAAAAGCCAAGTAGCTGTGCAAACAGTTTTCTCAAATAAAAATTATCAAGAATTTTTATACATGCAAGAGTTCTTCAAAAAACTAGGTGTCCCACTATTTGCCCAACCAATACACAACATATCCTCAAGCCTATACATAGCAAATAACGGATTTAAAATCAATAACAAAGAATACATAGAAATCAAGAAAATTGTAAAAGCTTTTCTAAGTAACTCTACTTTCTGCGACCCCTATGTAAACATAGCTTACAAAACCATTTACAAACGATATTTCAAAAAGTTTCCAGAATTCCTAAAAAACCCAAACAATCTAAACAATCATTTTATCTGCTTTGCAGGATCATTTAGCTTCTTAGTTGATCCAATAGGTGACGTCTATCCATGCGATGGACTAAGAATTCCCCAAGGAAACATAAGAGAAAAGTCTCTCATAAAAATATGGAGAGAAATGACAAATATAAGGAGAAAAATAAGTAGCATAGAAAGATCATGTAACTGTTGGCTTCTATGCATAATTCCATTTTCTATGATATTATCAATTCCATTTACTCCATTTCTCTATATAAAAAGAAGAAAAACAAATAAAAATAAGATTGGAACTCTACAAATTCAAAAATAATTTAGAAATTGAAATATTGCGTATATTCCCATGGCGTTACTTGCATTGAATATTCAATCCACTCTTTTCTTTTTACCTCCAAAAATTGATCTAAAACTTCTTTTCCAATCGCATTTTGTACAACTTCATCAGATTCCAAAGCATCTAAAGCATCCTTCAAAGATCCAGGCAACTCTCTTATACCTAATTCCCTCATCTTCTTCCTTGAAAACTCGTAAACATCTTCATCAACAGGATCCCCGGGATCAATTTTCTTCTTAATTCCATCCAACCCAGCTAGAGCCATGGCAGCAAAAGCTAAATAGGGATTACACAATGGATCTGGAAACCTAACCTCTACCCTCTTTCTACTTTTCACAGCTTCGCCTCTTAAATACAAAGGTACTCTTACAAGAGCTGACCTGTTCTTTCGACCCCAACATACATATACTGGTGCTTCAAAACCAGGAACAAGTCTCTTATATGAGTTCACTGTAGGCGCAACAATCGCAGCCAAAGCTTCAGCATGCTCTAAGATGCCGCCAATATAGTATCGACCCACTTGACTTAACTCTGCATACTCGTCATCCGGATCATAAAAAACATTTACATCTCCTTTCCATAAGCTTTGATGCACATGCATTCCACTTCCATTATCCTCAACTATAGGCTTAGGCATAAAAGTAGCCACAAGTCCATGTTGATCCGCTATGTTCCTCGCTGTAAACTTGTATATCTGAACCTTATCGGCCATATTCGTAAGCTTATCAGCAATCATTATAATTTCAACTTGCCCAAGGGTAGCAACTTCATGATGCGTTTTACCTATTTTTATACCCAACTTCATTAATGCATTTGCAAAATCCATTCTGAACTCATGGGTTTCATCAAGAGGTGGGATCTGGAAATATCCATCCTTAAACTTTATTCCATGCCTAAAATTCGTTACAGTGACTTCCTCAGCCATTTTAAATACGAAAAATTCTATCTCTGGCGCCATGTAAGCCGCTGTGAAACCTGCTTCATCTAAGATTTTTTCTGCTCTTTGAGCTACATATCTTGGGTCGCCTTTAAACCTCTCTCCACTATAGCCCTCATATACGTCAGTAATGAAAAATGCAGATTTATGATCACCTTTAGTCCACGGTATAATTTTCATCGTTTTAATATCTGGCTTCGCCACCATATCCGATTCTTCCACGCTTTTAAAACTAGGTATTGAAGACCCGTCAAACCCCATGCCCGTTTCAAAATCCTTTTCATCTAAATTGGCGAGCGGATATGAAAAACTACGTATACGACCATTAATATCAGTTATCCAGAAATTTATCCACTTAACTTGTTCACGTTGCAAATACTCAACCACATTTTCACTTGTCAAAGCTTTACACCACTTACCAAACATTTAACATAATATAGCTTAGAAACGCTTATCAAATTAAAAGTTTTTCAAATAAAAAACAAACAAATAACATAAAACTTAAAAAATATATGAACAAATGTATCAGTACAACTCATTTTATCGAGGAGGAATTGTGCAAATGTTCAAAGAAAAAACCCTTGCTATCGATGAAAAAGATCTAAAGATATTGGAAGCCTTGCAAGAAAACTCTAGACTTTCATTTAGACAATTAGCGAGGAAAACAGGGTTCTCAGTGGCGACAGTAATGTCAAGAGTAAAAAAGCTTGAAAAAATAGGGATAATCAAAAAATATACTGTTGAGATAGATTACTCAAAACTCGGCTTAGATTTCCCAGTAATAATTGATGTAAGAGTTTCAAAAGGAAAATTATTTGAAGTCGAAGAAGAAATAGCAAAAGACCCTCATGTTCTAGCAGTTTACGACATTACCGGAGACTTTGATGTAGCTATACTCGCCATATTCAAGACAAGAAAAGAATTAGACAAATTCGTGAAAGAACTACAAAAAATGGAATACGTAGAAAGAACCTACACAAAACTAATACTAAACATAATAAAAGAAACCTTAGGAAATGACGTAACAAAAATAATCAAAATACAAGAAAACAAATCTTATACTTAAAAATCTTGATTCGAAATTATATTTTATTTTGAATCAACATTTTACAATAGTAAACAAAGATTATAATTTTTGTTTTCTTCAAATCTTAATTACCATTACCTAAAGAAACAAGATCTTTATCGTTTATTAGCAAAATGGAAAGAGAAAAGCATATATAAGATTGTCATTATTTTGTTCGGAAATGATGACTTATCCAAGCCAATTTAAATTAACTCCACAACACGAACATTTCAAATATCAATACATCGCCCCTAAGACTATTAAGGAGGGATAAAATGAACGAAGAAGAACTCCTCAAAATATTGAAAGAACGAGGTCCCTTAACAAGAGACCAACTAGTAAAAATAACTGGATTACCTAGAACGACAATATATGATAAACTTTCCAAACTTCTAATAAAAAGAAAAGTAGTAAAGGAACCAGAAAAACGAAACAGTCGAGGAAGACCGAGAATTTACTGGAAGGCAGTTTAAACAACTCCTCAAAATTTTTCCTGTAACACGGAATGAAATCAAATAACTTGCATTTAAAAGAAGCAATTTAAGCCTCTAAACCTTTAGTATCTTCTAAATAAAGTTCGATTTTAATGCAAGTTACTTTTCTCCTTTCCATTCTCTAAAAAACTCATCTAAGAAAATTTCCATGAATCTTGTTCTCTCTTCGGCGATTTTTCGACTTTCTTCAAGATTTAAACTATCTTTTATTTTCAACAATTTTTCATAAAAATGATTTATACAACTATCGCTTTTTCCATCATATTTTTCTTTAGGTTTTATCCAAGGTATCCATATCTTCTGATTTCTCAGCCCAGAATCTGAAAAACACCTCGCAATTCCAATTGCTCCAATAGCATCTAACCTATCAGCATCCTGAAGAATCTTCGCCTCTAAACTCTTCGCTCTACAACCTCTAAGAAACCTATGAACCCTTATACAATAAACCACGTCTCCCGTTTTCTCTTCTGGGAAACCAACATTCCTTAAAATTTCCTCCGCCATCTTAGCGCTCAAAATTTCATGATTCTCCACGTCTTCCTTATATCCTACATTATGTAGCAAAGCTGCAGCTTTCAATACGTCTAAATCAGCGCCAAGCTTTTCGCCAAGTCTTAAACATAAATTATAGACTCTTATAGCATGAAAAAAGTCGTGTCCCGGCCAATTATTCCACATATATTTTTTAACAATCTCTTTTAACTTCTCTTCCCAGCTCATAGACTCACATATAACACAACTTCTTAAAACTATTATCTATCAAGCATAATAACGAAGTATACTACTAAATGTAAGTCCCAAAAGAATAAAAAACGTTTAAAATCTTCTCTACTCGACTTTTTCTTCTTTAAGATACGTTTCTTCAACGTCTTTAACCCAACTCTGTAAAATGTCAAGTAAATTCTTTATTTCATCAAGAGAAAACCACATACTTTCAGTTCCCATTATAACTAGAAACTCCTTTTTTCTCTTATCAAAACAAGCAATAACTTCATTTTCAGTAAAAGTCTTTAATGGTTTCAAAAGTATGCAAGCCCTGTCATCATCGTATTTCTTCCGGTATTTTAAACCATTTTTCATTTTGAACACCGTCAATCTCTTTTTATTCCGCGAGATTTACCGCGAATTCTTTCTGGTTTCAGATCATTGTCTGGTAATGAGGTGTAGTGTTAAATGAGATTTCGTAACAAATGTCGCAACAAGTACTCTCTGAAACAGAAAGCAAATTGACATAACAAAGTTATAAACTTTTATATACAGCACTGCTTATAAAAATAATTTATTTTCTGTATAAATTTTGTTAATTTAAATATAAAATTTTCAAACTAAATTCCATTTTAAGCTTAAAATTAGTAACAAAGAAAAATATACGGTTTTAAAAACAACGTTATTAAATGCAAATTAAAAAATATTAATTTAAATCCAAGAAAGGTTAATATACCATTTTATAACATTCTATTATAGACTTCGTGGTAACTAGGGGGAGAAAAATAAAATGAGCGCAAGATACTGCCCATATTGCCGCGCGGAATTACCTGCAGGAGCAACCTTCTGTCCATACTGCGGAGCTAATGTCGCAGAAAAACCACCAGTTGAAGTAACTAAGCCGCCTACACCTGTTGTAGCACCGCCGTCTGCGCCTACACCAGCACCGGTAGCAGGAACAGCTGTTGCAACAATCCAAGATGCAATTAGAAGAAGATCAGAATCGGATATTAAAATGTCAGGTGCCTGGATACTTGTTGTTATATTCTCACCTGTACTTCTAGCCATCGGTATCTTTATGGTACTCATAGGATTTTTCGCACCAGTATTGCTTCTAATAGGTGGCCTAGTAGCCATTATTGCCTTAGTTCTAGCAGCAGTTCTATACTACAAGTTGATAAATCGAAGAAACAAACATTTCATGAGAAGTAGAATGTTAAGAGAAGGATTGATCAGACATATCGAAAGTAAAGCTAGTGAACTAGGAAGAACCCAAGACGTTATGTCCGAACTCTCTACGATGAGAATGGTGCATTCAGAATTGAATAGTGAAGAGGGAGATAAATCAGCTGGCCTATATGCAATTCTATCAATCATTGTACCATTCGTCTCACTTTATGTTATGTATTTCCTAACAAAGGAATTCGTTTCACATGACACAAAAGAAAGGGCATTCTTCCAAGCACTTTCCACAGCCGCTAACAAGCTAGGAATTCCAGCGCAATTTCCATATTGGAAAGAACTGCCAAGAAGATCTGCAGGACTCTACTTAATACTAACAATAGTTCTCAGCGGTTTATTCGCAATCTACTGGATGTGGACCCTTATAAAAGATCCTCATCAGCACTTTGATGCACATGCAGTTTTTGAAGATGCTCTTATGTCTACACTTTATCGCTAGCTATTAATTCATTTTTTCTTCTTTTACAGCAGTTAAACAATAAGGACAAATTACGACATCAAACAGTATCCTTTTTCCGCACGTTTTACAAAAAATGTATTTACCTATCCGCTTTTTCTCTTCTCTTAAAAAACGTGAAGCCATGTACAATATTGTGGATAAAAACAATAAAGCGATGCCTATTATGATTGTTGCTAACCTAAGTTCATGAAAACCTCGCACACTACTACCAAGAACACCGCTAAACTCCAAAATATAGGTTGATGAGATCCATCCCATTGAACTCCATATTAACAACATGCTAAGTAACATTAACATTTTCTTCAATGCCATAACATATCAACCTCTTATAATCCCAACATTATCGTTCCAAGATTATATAGGCTGTGAATAATCATTGCTATTATGAGGAATAAAAAATATTCATTTTCGCCATAATTATCCCAACTTCCAACACCATACGCCGCAATAGTAGTGGTTGTTAAGTGTAGTGGAGTACTTAGCAAAAAACGTAGCAAAAGAAGCCACACTGCACCATACATTCCAAAAATATTAATAAATGTAAAAAAGTAGGACAGGTTTTCCAGCAATGAAAATCCAAGCGCAGATACAACGCCCAACTGTACCCATTCGATAACGCTTGGCTCAATGTTCTCTTGAGTTTTCAGAAAGAAAGGAGGAAGAATCTTAACGAGTTCTTCTGCAAAAGGAGCTATCATCACGGCAACAACTATCAATATAACATTTGCATAAATATCTTGAAAGGCCACAAAAGGTAGTAATAATATCATTTGTTTTGTATTAAAAATCGCGGCTCCGACTCCAAATACAGCCCCCAATAATAAGGATGCAAGATAGTGAGCACGACTAATATTTACCATTTCAATACCCCTTTCTTAAGTTCTAATTCTCAAAACTCTTTTTAAACCTTAATACAAATAAAATATCAACATAATCTTTATCTGGAATGATTCTTGCTTGTTCACCTTCTAGACAGGAAACCAGATTCAAAAATTTTAAAACTAATCCTACATTTGAATGTCGTAAAATTTATTGAGAACTTCACCATAATTTTCTCAACTAATTGTAAAGTTTTTATTTGTGGAATAAACATTATAATTATAAATCATAGTTCCACGGTCGAGAAAAATGACTTCCACAGTACCATCACATATGTTTAAAGAAATTTTAACAGAGCTTAAAATTAACTCAGGGATATATGCGTCTGCAATCGTTTTAAAAGACGGTTTAATAGTAGCTAGTGATATGCCTTCGGACATAAATGAAGAAGCCCTGGCAGCTATGACAGCTACCATGCTTAAAGCTGCAGAAACGGTATTCACAGAACTTAACAAAGGTGATATCGAGAGAATTATAATCGAAGGTACTCATGCCAAAATAATAGCTGCCGCTGCTAACAAAGACTTTGTACTCGTCAGTATGGCAGAACCTAAATCCACCTTAGGACTAATACTTCACAATATGAACAAGGCTATAGAAAAGCTAAACCAAATAACCTAACATTAAAACATGTCAATTATTTTTCCTTTCTATTCAAAATTACTTATTCGTAGTTTTAGGATATTCACCATAGCGATACCATATGTTACATGTTCCCTCACTTGAAACCATACAAGGTCCATAAGGCTTTTCAGGCGTACAAACTTTTTTGAAAAATGCACAATCAGTCGGTTTAAGCTTCCCAGTTAAAATAAGATGACAGCAACACTCCGGCCGAATATCTACAGCTTTCCCAATTCTCACATCAAACTTAACACGTGCATCATATTCCTCAAACTTCTTCCTAATTTTTAACGCTGAGTATGGAACTCTACCTATGCCTCTCCAACGACCATCAACAATCTCGAAAACTTCATCCATCAACTTCTGAGCTTTAACATTACCCTCTTCCGTTACTACACGAGTATACTCATTCACAGTCTCAGCCTTTCCCTCCCTAATCTGCTCTAACAAAATTTTAATGGCAACAAAAATATCTAATGGCTCAAACCCTGCAATAACCGTTGGCATTCCATAAACATCAGAGAAAAGCCTAAACGGCTTAACACCTATAATCGTAGCCACATGACCAGGACAAATAAATCCATCAAAATAAGTCTCTCCAACACCTAACAACAATTCCATAATTGGCGGAATCAAACGATGAGAAACCAAGACACTAAAATTATCTGGCGGCTCATTTAGAATTGCAGAGGCAGTTGTTGGAGCAGTTGTCTCAAAACCTATAGCAAAAAACACAACTTCTTTGTCAGGATTCTTTCTTGCAAGTTCAACAGCATCAGAAATACTGTAAACAATTCTAACATCTCCACCCATAGCTCTTGCATCCCAAAGGGAAAACTTGGATCCCGGAGCTTTAAACATATCTCCAAAAGTGGTTAAAATAACATTCTTTTTCTCGGTAGCAATTTTGATAGCTTCATCGATTTCTCCAGCTGGGACACAGCAAACAGGACAACCAGGCCCAGCAATAACTTCCAAATTATCTGGCAATAAAGATCTTAAACCAAATCTCGAAATGACTTGCTCATGAGTACCACATACATGAAGTAGCCTAACTTCGTGGTTTGGGACCAGTTTTTTAATCGACTTAACAACCGCATCAACCAATTCCTTTCTCCTGTATGCATCGAACAATCCTGTAACCTCCAAACCATGCTTCCTTCTAACATTTTAAAATATTTTCTAAACAACGATTCAAAACATAGGAATCGCGTTAACTAACTGGAAAAACAAGTAAAATAAATCGCTTATTATTTTATATGTTTTAAAATTTCTAACGCATTTAGACGAAGTATCTGCTCAGTTTCCTCGCCACTTATTTCTTTCGAGGATACTACGTCATTTATTGAATCTTTTATAGCTTTTCCGGCAATAACTGGATAATCTGAACCAAATAATACACGGTCAATCCCTAATTTCTCCCTGATTTTTCTTATGAATTTTCTTTTAAAAATGAGATATGATACAGCAGCTATATCGATCCAAACATTATCATGCTTCCTACAAATTTCTAAAGCTTCTTCAAGCCAAATTCCAGGAAACTTAATACTATAACTTCCAGCATGAGCAAGCACCACATAAACATCTGGAAATTCAGATATTATCTGCTTAAACCTACTTGGCCTCGCGTTGTCAGATAATCTTGGATCCTCCCATGGACCTGGATCGCAGCCAGTATGAATTAGAACCAGTTTTCTATATTTCTCACAAAAATCAAAAATTAATCTTAGCTCTTCCATTTTTTCAATTGGATCAAAAAACTGCAAAGTTGGAATTATTTTAACTCCCTTCAACCCAAGTTTTTTAATCTCCTCAATTTTTTCCCTCACATAGTTCTCACCAAAAAAGACATTTATCGAGCCGATTCCTATCAGTCTACTTGGACACGAATTCATTAGAGAGGCAACTTCCTCGTTTGTAATTTTTGCTAATTGCAATGTACATTTAATATGTTCAATAGCCCATAGTCCCCAATGTCCACTATCAAACAGTATTTTAACCATTTTACTTTTTACATCTTTTTTATCGAGAATTCTATGGTCAACGTCTATTGCTAATAAAACGCACTTCTTAACATTGCAGAAATCTAGTTCTTCCATCAAAAGTGTTTTTGAAAGTAATTTAAGAGGGTGAACATGGAAATCTATAACTTCGAAATTTGTTGATGACATAAAATCTTATAAGAAACTTTCGTCCATATATATGATTCGAGGGGAGGTTATGTCGGAAGCGTACAAATACCCCCTTCTAATAAAAGATCTACTTGAATACGGACTTGTAAGAGCCCCAAACAAAGAAATCGCATATAGAGACGTTATCCGTTATACTTGGAAAGAATTCTACGACAGAGTTAAAAGATTGGCAAATGCATTAACCAAACTTGGAGTAAAAAAGGGTGACAAAGTCGGAGTAATGGATTTTGACACCCATAGATACTTAGAACTATACTTTGCAGTCCCAATGATAGGAGCAATACTACATACAGTAAACCTCAGACTGCCACCGGAATGGATACTATACACAGTAAAACATGCAGAAGACAAAGTAATAGTTATCAGAGATGAATTCGTCCCAATGGTTGATAAAATCAAAGGCATACTTCCACCATCTATAAAACACTTTATAATTGGAAGCGATAAGGGAGAAATGCCATCAACAACACTAGAACCAGCCTACGAATATGAATCCCTATTAAAAGAAGCAGAACCAGAATACGAATTCCCAGAACTAGATGAAAACACAACAGCCACACTCTTCTACACAACCGGAACAACAGGACTACCAAAAGGAGTAATATTCTCCCACCGGCAAATAGTACTACACAGCTTATCAGTCATAATTCATTTAGCAGCATTTCCGTCTGAGGCAAGAATAGGTTCAACAGACGTATTAATGCCAATGGTTCCATTCTTCCATGTCCATTCATGGGGAATGCCATATATCGCTTCTCTACTAGGAATGAAACTAGTCCTACTAGGCAGATACGAGCCAGAAACAATATTCGAAATAATGAGAAAAGAAGGAGTAACTTTCTCGCACATGGTTCCATCCCTATTACACATGATGGTGTTTCATCCAAAAGCAGAAGAATACAAAGACGTCTTATCAAAATGGAAAGTAGTAATTGGAGGAGCCGCCCTACCAAAAGGACTGGCAAGAAGAGCAAAAGAACTAGGAATAACAGTAATGGTAGGCTATGGGCTATCCGAAACCTGTCCAGCTTTAACAATATCAGTATACAAAGACCATATGTTAAACTGGGATGAAGAAAAGAAACTAGACGTTGCCATTAGTACCGGCCATCCAATTCCATTAGTCAAACTAAGAGTTGTAGATGAACAAATGAAGGACGTACCAAAAGACTGGAAAACAATGGGAGAAATCGTCGTAAGAGCACCATGGTGCACCCCAGAGTACTATAAAGACCCAGAAAAAACAAAGGAACTATGGCATGGAGGATGGCTTCACACAGGAGACATGGCAAAATGGAACGAAGAAGGATACATTCAAATTGGAGGCAGAACAAAATTCGTTGTAAAAAGCGGAGGAGAATGGATCCCCCACCTACTATTAGAAGATCTCCTATCATTACATCCAGCAGTACTAGAAGTAGCTGTAATAGGCGTTCCAAGTTCAAAATGGGGCGAAAGACCAGTAGCTCTTATAGTTTTAAAACCAGAATATAAAGAAAAACCACCAACAGAAGAAGAACTCAGAAACCACCTTATGAAAGCGGTAGAACAAGGAAAAATAGCTAAATGGTGGATTCCAGACAAATTCATATTCGTAGACACATTACCGAAAACAAGCGTAGGAAAAATAGACTACATGAAACTGTGGAAAGAATATCAAACCATGAAACTCCCATAAATTCAACCTCTCTTTTTATTATTCTCCCAGCTTCTCATCAATAACCTCTAATATCGCTTTACATAATTTTAACGCCCTCTGCAAATTCTCTTCACTCATATTCTCCGGAACATCATCAGGCAAATGCCACTTCACTAATTCGAGCTTCGAACTCAAAGCAATTAAGGTAACGGCATCAAAACCTTTTCGAGAAAAAGATGCAGCATCTGTGTCACCATAAGGTAAAGAAACATATTCCACTTTCAATCCTACTCTTTCTGCAGCTTCCCTTACTAACATTGCAAGTTTCTTTGAATGTTTAACTCCTATAGACTTCTCTTCAACGTCTACAAATAGTTCACCAGCACCTAACATCTCCATATTTATTACATATGCATTCCTAGCAATATCTGGATGCATTTCTACAAACCTACGAGACCCCTTAAGCCCAGGTTCCTCTGACCCAAAAGAAACAAAAAACACCTCAACATTTCTAGGCCTACTTTGCGAAACAACCTTTGCTAACCTTAAGACAACAGCAACTGCAGAAAGATTATCATTTGCACCCATTACAGGAACCTTTGTCACAATATTCAACTTAAAAAACACAGCAAAAAACAATCCAATCAAAGGAATTATCAAAAGTAAATCGTAGATAGAGATACCAAAAACAGGTCTCCAATCTAAACTCTTGACTCCTAAAATCACCAAAGACTTCAAAGTAGACAAAATGAACAGCGATATCGCACCAACAACACCCATATTTTGAATCAAAGGAACGTAACGAAGATATTTTGGTTGAAAAAGAGGCATCATATACGCTGAATCGTGATGCCCCGAAAAAACCACATACCTTTTAACATCCCCAGTAGGTTTAATTTTTCCAATTATATTCTGCGACCTAGCCTTTTTCGCAAACTTATCCAAAATCTCTTTACCTCGAAATCTCGTCAAATAAAACACCAAAATCCCATTAATAACAAAAATAGCAGACAAATACGGGAAAAACAAGTAAAGAACAAAAGCAATAACATAAGAGTATACAACGAAATCTATGAGAGCTTGAAGAACCCTAGGACAAGTAACAAACTCCTCAACAACAATCTCATCACAATAATTCCTCAATCTCTCCGCAATAATTTCAGCAGCCTTTGCCTCAGCCTCACTACCAGGAGGCCTCGGACCAACTGTATCACAAATCTCCACAACAAAATCTAAAAGTTGATCACCCTCCATCTCGCTCACCATTTATCAACATTTACAACAATATTAAACACGTATCTCGTATTTTAATCGTATCATCTATCACCATATAATAAACCATTTATCCTCTCCCATCTAGAAGGTTTACAATTTGAAACTTGAAAAGTTTTTATTTCTTTACTTTTTACCACCGAAAATTTAATGTACGTAAAGTAGTAATATAAACCATAACAAACATTTCCATGTTAAAATGGAGGAATAAATAATAAAGGAAGAACAAATTTTGATAAAAAAGACAAACAACGAAATTAAAGAAACTATCCTCAAATTTATCTACGATTATTATGAAAAATTCAAAAACAGAAAACTTTCTCTCGATAAACTCAAAAAAGAACTCAAAAACCTTGGCCTAGAAGAAAACGAAATAATAAGTAACCTAGAAAATCTAATTGAAAACAATTGGATAATAAAAGAGGAAGAAGAATACTCAATCATCAAAATCGCTGAACGAATAAAAATCAAAGTTGTCTACCTCAAAATCGGAAAAAAGTCATAAAACACATCGAAACAATAAATTTCGACTATATAATATACAAGATGTAGACCTATCTATATTCGTTGATCAGCGTATAAGCGAACTCGTAAGAAGTTATTTCTTTTTCAAAAACTAAAATTTACTATTTTAAACTCTTGTTACAAATTACATTACTTTAATATTTCCAATTACCTACAAATACTATTAACACTCAACCTATATTTCCTTCCAAGTAATGTTTTCGTTATTTAGGTGATTTGCATGATTGATGTTCATGTTCATTTATTTCCTGATGAAATAGTGTGGCGTTTTTATGCTTGGATTGAGAAAAAACACAAATTAAAAGTTGTAATGCCGATTGAATGGGAAAAAGCATTTGAAATACTTAAAAATATGGGTATAAAACAAATTTTCAACTTAACTCATGCTGTTACACCTGAATACAGTAAAATGCTCAATGAATGGCAAGGTAAACTAAAAAAGAAATTTGGATTTATAACCTTTGGAGCATTCCACCCAGAAAACAACGAAGAACTACTTATAGAAGCATTTAAACAAAAATGGATAGACGGACTAAAATTACATCCACCTGTCCAAAAATTTAGACCGGATTCAAAAGAAGCCCTAAAAATCTACGATTTACTCGAAGAATTGAAAAAGCCACTGTACATTCATACTGGCTGGTTCCCTGACAATGGTTTCCAATATTCAGCCCCAGAAATGTACGAACCTCTAATATACAATTACAATTTTCCAGTAATCCTTGCTCACATGATGCTAGGAAAAACCAAAGAAATTAGAAAATTTCTCGACGAACGAAGAAACGTATACACCGAAACATCAAACGCACTCATCAACCTAGAAACCATCGATCCTATTACGGGTGAAAAAGTGAAATGGTTAACTGAAGATGTAATTAAACTAATAGAAGACTATCCGGATAGAATCTTATACGGAAGTGAAATACCTTTAATCTGGTGGAAACCAGAAGAAACATTAGAAAACATACATAAGCTTAACATTGACGAAAAAATAAAAGAAAGAATTTTGTGGAAAAACGCTGTAGAGTTCATTGAAAAATACATAAAATAAAATTTTGCCAAATTTAATTTACCAGTTCTCTCTGATAATGGAATTAACGCTAAAAAGAGCTCAATCAAGTCTTCGAGGTCAAATGGATAAGATATATCATGAGAAAATCTTAGCAAATGGAAATGAAACGAGATATGTAGAGGAGAAAAATCCTTTAAACTTGTTCAAAAATATATTCCTAAAAATATTGGTTATATTTAGAAAATATAAGCTGTTCGTCAACCTAAAAGATCCCAGTTAACAAATGTTAGACATAATTTACATTAAATAGATTTTTGGAACGTTAAACATTAAAATCTTGTCAACTCACTTTAATTTAAGGTAATAGAATTGACAAGTTAAAAGTGTGGCCCATAATTATGCGAATAATCTCTTGGAATGTATGCGGGTTGAAATCAGTTTACGCAAAAGGTTTTGCCAAAGAGTTACGAAAATATGAAGCTGATATAATATGCCTTCAAGAGACAAGAACTACGAAAATTGAAATACCTCTCGAGTTCGCACTTTCCGGCTACAAAGCTTACGTTAATTCTTCTTGGCGAAAAGGATTTCACGGTACAGCTGTGTTAACTAAACTGAAGCCTTTGAAAGTTACAAAGAAAATTGGTCACTCCAGATTTGACTCGGAAGGTAGAATTCTAAGACTTGATTTCTACAAGTTTATTCTTATCAACGTTTACATGCCTCATGGTGGACGAGCTAAAGAAGAAATGGATTATAAACTCGAAGCTTATGACGCTTTACTTAACTACTTAGCTAAGCTAGCCCACCTCAACATCATTTTGGCAGGAGATTTCAATGTCGCCCACAAACCAATAGACTTAGCACGGCCTAAAGAGAACGTCAACAATACTATGTTCACCCCAGCGGAAAGACATAAAATAGATGAATTAATTAAACTAGGTTTCGTTGATACTTTTAGGAAGTTTTGTAAAACTGGTGGTCACTATACATGGTGGCTTCGTGCCTATGATGCTAGAAAAAGAAATATCGGATGGCGAATAGACTATATCTTTGTTTCAAAGAGCTTAGAAGATAAGATAAAAAGCGCTTTCATCTTGTCAGAAGTTGAAGGATCTGACCACTGTCCTATAGGTATTGAATTAGAACTTTAGTTGTTCTCTTGACAAGAAAATACATCTTGCAATTCTTTCATAATATCGTTAAAAACTAAAAATAAATTTTAAACCTATCAGTCTTTTTCTATTTCTTCTATGATTAACATCAAAATGCAATTTGTTCCAACTTGGAAACAATGATTTCCACAAGTTTGATACTTATATATTATAGAGGCAAAATTAAAACGTACATCACCTAACAAAGCTATGTATTTCTGCATGGGGGTATTTAAAATTGCCAGAAGCAAAAGTTATTCGTTCAATTCAGGTAGAATGGTTTGAACCACCCTTACATACGAAATCCCTTGCAAAAAACCTAATAACACCTGAAAACACAGAAACCAACAACATATCCCTAAGATTATTCAGAATGGACCCAGGAGGAACAGCCGAACCCCACTCACATAAAAAAGTCGAACACATATTCTACATGATCAACGGACAACTACTCATAACATGCAATGGAAAAAATTACATCCTCAACCCCGGAGACGCCATACACATACCACCAGGAGTCCAACACAGCGCAAAAAACACAACAAACCAACCAGCAATCCTAATAGTCATCAACACACCACCACAAGACTAACACCCTTTAACACACTTCAACAAAGTAAGCACATTTAAATTCATACATCTAGAAACCTTATATTTTAAACAACTACTAACCACAAGTTGCAAGAAGATGTTAACTCATAGATTAGAGGATCTAAACAGAAAAAGAGAAAATCTAAGAGGAAAACTAAAGATAAAAGAATATCACGCTGACGAAGGCATTACACGAGTTATCATAGGTGAAATGCACAATCGAGAAAGACACGCTACCTGGCCTTTACTTGAGAAGTTTAAACCAGAACCCTTAGAGGGATCTGTTATAATAGTTCCTACAGTCGACCTTGCAGGAAACGTGTATATCAGTGTTGTCAACCCAAAATACATGAAGACACCAGCCTACAAAGTATATCGCTCAGTTTTAGAATGCTATAAGCCCACTATAGTTGTAGAGCTACATGCATTTAACTCCAAAGCCTACTCAAACTTAACAGATCCTAATCGCCTAGAAAAAAGAGGAGTACCGCCTCTCATACCTTACAAACAAGAACCATTAATAGAGGATCAAGTTTTACACGGAGGCCCTCCACCTTTTGCAAAAAATAAATTCAAGGAACATGGATCCTATATCACCCTAGAAATCCATAAAAACTATACAGAAAAAGCGGAGAAAACACTACTAGATGTATTAAACATAGTAGTAAAATCCAACAGCCCACAGAAAATTGTAAACAAACTTACAGAAAAATACCCAGAATCAATGAAAAAAGCAAAAGAACTACTATATAAATATTTAAAATAAACTTCATTCAATACTCGATTGAATCAACTTTAAAGTCTTAACATTTCTCATAAGAAGTCTAATTTAAGTTAAACTATAAATTAATAAATTAAATTTTAGGTGTTTCGAATGCCTGCCACAGGATTACATGGCATATTACATTACCTTATAGTTAAAGTTTCAAAGAAAATTAACTATACAAAAAGAAAGATATCCAATGACTTCTACTATGGATTTATCATTGGAGCTTTCCTACCAGACTATGACCCCTTCATATCTCTTCTCATATGGTTAACATCAGGAGAACTCAGCATAGAAAAACTTGCAGAAATACATGAAGCATTTCACAGAACCGCAACCCACAGTATATTCTTCGCAGCCACATTAATGATAATAGGATATATCTTAGGATCCCGCTACCCTAAAGCCAAATCCATAATTTTAGGCATAGGCACAGGCATAATACTACACGCAATAATAGACCTACCTTACATGCTAGGTGTTGCAATACTCTGGCCACTAAGCACCCAAAAATTCGGCCTCTTCTGGAACCTACCGCCACTCATAAACCACATAAGACAGGCACTCTTCAAAATATGGTACATAATCTTCTTTAACCTAATCTACTACGTCTCAAAAACAAAAGAAAGTAGAAGAATAAAAATCTCAACACTAATATTCACCATTTTCTTCGCCACAACAATAATAACAGTCACAAAACCCACAATATTTGATATAGTACATGGAATCACAGAGCTTATTAGCCTAGTACTCGTAGCGTATCTTCTCTATGCAGAAAAACCCCTAATATACGAAGCCATAAAATAAACCACTTTCCAACAAATATAAGATTTAAGTACGAATTAAAAACGTTCTAAAACCTTAGGTACTTCCCTAATAGATTCTATCTCGAAATCCGGCTTCACATCCAAACCTCGTCTAACAACACCTGTTTTAACCAATATAGTATACATACCTACCTTCTTAGCTCCATAAATATCATACAATAAGTCATCTCCCACCATAACCGCTTCATCAGCCTTTGCACCACACCTACTCAATATTTCTTCGAAATACGCTGGATGAGGCTTTATCGCATGCATATTCTCACCATGAGTAACTAAACAATAAGGTAAACCATCAACACCAGCCCACCGCAGCCTAAGATCCACAGCAACAGCCTTAGTAATAGGATCAGTAGCAACACCTACACCTAAACCACTATCCAATAAAGCTTTCACAACTTCACGATTGCCCTTAACAGAACGATAAAACTGTTTCAACAAACCAAATTTTTCGTCATAAAACCTATTAACAATCTTCTCAACAACTGTAGGAGAAACCCTAAACTTTTCAGAAACTCTTAAACAAAACTCATCCATAATAGTTTTAACAAGCGGAGGGTTCTTCCTCATACCGTCTATAACTCCCAAAAACACCTCCGCAACAAAACTTTCCTTTAAATTCACTTCTTCTACAGCTACTTCCACAAGACCACCAACAAAAGTCCTCGCAAACAGTTCTCTATCCGTTACTTCACCTAAAGTATTATCCAAATCAAAAAACACAAATCTAACCATGCATAACCACCCCAACAAACAACAATAGTAAAACCGTAAACAAAACAACTTATATAAAACATTGACCCTTCAATCCCTCTAGTCTCCAGAGCCTTTCTAACCATGTGAATCCTCCCGTTCCGACCAGAAGTTTCCAATACGTCCCTTAAATCTTTTATAAGTGATCAAAATAAAACTTCTCATCTCTTTATTTATCTGAAAATTCTCTTTTAGCCCATTCAACTTACCATAAAATCAAAACGTCAATGTTACTCATCTTCCCTATCTATCAATTAATTTATCTGGACATTCATTGACATATTCACAGCCCTTACACTTGTAAGCTTCTCTCGTAGGTACAGCTTCTCTTTCCCCAAACCAAAAAGGCAAAGTCCATTCCAAACTATTCAAAGCTCTCTTCTCATCAAAGTAATTGACATACACATTCATCTTTGTAGCTAACTTTTCACCACACAGCCCCGAGATATTTTCCAAAAACTGCTCAATACTTTTCGAAGTAATTTTTAACATTTCCTCCACTCTAAGAACAAAATCGATAAATCCCATACAATGGTAAAAATCTCCACATCTACCACAATTTTTGATCCATAAGAACAAGAACATACTTTAGTTCGGAAGTATCAAACCCCATATTCTTAAGAAGCAAACAACACATATCTGCTCCGAACATGATAACAAGCCGCATCCGCTCCCTCTACCCTAAGACCGAAGGTGAATATGTAAAACTCCCATGGAACTTCGCCAATACAATTCAAAAAATATAGACGAGCTAAAGGATAAAAACAAAGTCCCAATTTTTCTGATTGTACGCTACGACCTGCTGAGAGAAATCCTTGGAGAGAACACGGCAAGAAGAACCATAAAAGAAGTTATTTCATCAAGCATGATAAAAAATGATATCTGTATAATTACAGTATCCCATTCCGATAAAAGTGAGAACAAAGAGTTAAGAGAATTTGCCACAGCAATTATTAAAGTATTTGAAGAACATGGAAAAACATTCATATACGGTGAAAAACCATACATTCAACTCTTCGGAATAACATTCCAAGAAAAAGAAAATCACATAGAATCAAATTTCATACCCGTAGCATAAGATAGATAACCAAATTTTAATTAAGAATACAAGCCTTAAAACTAAAAACATTGATCTCAATAATATACTGGGCAGCGGCTTCCAAAAGATTCACCAATCTTAATATTATACAACCCAACGTAGTATTTCGAATATTCAATAACCATCAACTAAGATAATTTCATGGTCACTTCTTTACTAAGGCCTCATGTATTTTTGTCGTATCCTTCTAACCAAAATCTTACAAAACTCAAACATAAAAATTGAAATCAAAATGACCAAATCATATTTTCACCCAGAAAAAGAACACTAATAAACCCATTAAACTATCATTAAATTAACACAAAATTTGAAACTTAAAGGTTAATTTAATGAAAAAAGGTTATGAAAATTGAGTATAGGAATACTTTTAAACGTATTTGCAAAATATCCCGTTATTGTCGCCGTTTTCTTACTGGTAGGTGGAGGAATTTTACTTGGAATAGCTAGTTTACTCACCGGAATAGCGCTTTTCAAAACACTATGTATAATCCTGATAGCTCTTGGTCTACTTATACTTCTCATCAATTTCTTCCTAAAATCAACATCTAAAAAACAATAAAAGGGCTAATATTTTGTCACTTTCAATTTATTTTTATATACCATTTGCAAATTTCACTTTAGTTTATTCCGCACCTATCTTCATCACTTTTAAAGGTACATTTAAGTTTCAGCAAATTAAATGTAGATAAACCATAATAGATTTAAGTAGATGTGAGTGTAGGGTGGTCTTTTTGGGTGTAGTGGTTTTTGACATCGATGGAGTATTAATTGATCCTAGTAAACGCTTAGAAAAATGCTTAGAGGAACAAGGAGCATCGTCTTTTAAAAATTTAGATAAACGTAGCAAGCGAGTTTTTTGGAAATGTTTTCTAAGCGACAAATACATGGATTTAGATGAACCAATCATTGAAAATATCAAGTATCTACAAAAATTGAAAGGAAAGGGAGTAAAAATCATATTGTTAACCGGGAGGAGAGAGGACACTCAAAAAGCTGCAACTTTATCACAACTAGATAAATGGAAAATACCCTACGATGAAATATACTTCAGAAGAAAAAACGACTTTAGAAAAGACTTCATATATAAAGCAAGTATAATAAAACTTCTTTTAAAAAGAAAATATGAAATCTTGGAAATATGGGATGACAATGAAGAAGTAGCTACCAAACTAAAAGAAATAACCTCAAACACAAAAATTATCCTATATAATCCCAACACCAAACAAAAACAGATACTATAATCTCAAAGCCAAAAACTATCCACATAACAATCATTTAAGATTAAAATATCCTAGAACTTAAAATGCTGTTAACGAAGTGTATAAATAAAGATAGGATATTGGTTTTGAAACATGTTTAATATCGCTAGCTTACTCCAATTTTTTCTACTCTTATAATGTCGGTTGCTCCAGCAGTCATACCAGCAGTTAAAATTACTATATCACCTAATGTAATTTCCTGTTTCTCCCTGAGAAAATCAATAATTTTCGGAAACGCACTTTGAGGATCAGTTTCATCTATAGTATACGCTTTTACTCCTCTAAGTATTCCTAGTTGTCTTGCAGCTTTCAACATGGGAGTAAATGCGTAAACCTCACTATTAGGCCTATACCTAGCAAGCCTGTAAGCAGTAGTACCTTTCCTTGTATAGGCCACTATTTTAGCTCCTAAAGATTCGGAAAGCTGAACAATACCATGAGCAAACCTATCATACAATTCTTCTTCCTTAGGTTCAACCTCCATAATTTTACCTTTCTCAGCTTCCCTTATTATTCTATTAAGCCATAAAACACTTTCAACAGGATATTTACCGATCGCAGTCTCCCCTGTTAAAAGCAAACCATCAACACCTTCCCTAATAGCTGCAACAACATCAACAACCTCAGATCTAGAAGGTATAGGATTCTCACACATAGAATCAAGTAGCTGGGTCCCAATCATAACTGGTTTCCCAAGCTCCCTAGACACCCTAACTATATCTCTTTGAATCTCAGGTATTCTCTCCAAATCATAATAGATCGCTAAATCCCCCCTAGCCACCAAAATAGCATCACTTTCCTTAACTATCCACTTAAGATTCTCAACACCCCTCTTAGTCTCAATCTTCGACAAAATCTTAACATCTTCCCCACCTAAACTATCAAGTATCTCCCTTAACCCCTTCACATCCCTAGCAGTTCTAACAAATGATAAACCGATATAATCAAGACCCTTCTCAACCCCAAACTTAACATCCTCAACATCCTTATCACTTAAAGTCGGAAGAGGAATATCCTTACCCTTAATTGCCAAAGTCTTCTCAGGTTTAATAACACCATCAACAAGAACCTCAGCCTTAACCTTAACATCCAAAATATTTCTAACCTGCAAAACAACTCTCCCACTCTCAATCAAAATAACATCTCCATCCTCAATCATACTATACAACTTCTCATTAGGAACTGGAACCTCCTTCTTCTCGATATCACCTTTTACATCATTAATAAGATAAACAATATCACCTCTTTTCACAGGTAAATCTTCCATTTCACCAACCCGAACGACAGGCCCTTGCAAATCTCCCACAATAGGAATAAAAAGCTTTCTACGCCCCTCTATATCCCTAATAATCTTTATAATTTCCTCCTTTTCCTCATGTGTACCATGGGAAAAATTCAATCTAAAACCATCAACACCAGCCCTTATAAGCCTCAAAATCATACTCCTACTAAACGTAGAAGGCCCTAAAGTAACGAAGATCTTAGTCTTCCTCATAAACCTCATCTCCAAGATTCATCAATAAATTAAATCAACATAAATAACAACAAAATAGAGTATATAAGATAAATGGTTAAGAAACAAAACTTAACAATAATCTAAACTTAAAACTTATATAATCAAGCCTTATATTAGCATTCGGACAAATATAACATCTTCTCCATAAACTAAATGAGGAGTCATTTATGGAAGTTTACTCGAAGGGGAGAGGCCCCTTAGATCCTTTGAAGACGACAATTTTCTCCAAATTATAGAGGAAAAAGCACTAAAAAACAGAGGAAATATTCTTGTTTTAGAGATTTCAATGATAGCTAGAATTTTTGAAGGGGAACTACCAAAGCTCAGCCATTAATAAAGTTGAGGTTAGAGAATTTTGGTGCAAAATTGTACCATCTTCATACATATTTTACTATTAACAAAAATACTTCAAATTAAAACCATACAGAAAAACCACCATAAATTCTTCTTTTAATCACACACAACAAACACAACAATACTCCTTTTTTGGATTCTTGAGATTAAAATACAATAAAGTATATAAGTTGAAATAAAAGTATAATACTTATGATTCAACAATTTATAAATAGAGAAAAAGAATTAAAATTTCTTGAAAAAAGATATTTATCCGATAAATCAGAGCTAATCGTAATCTATGGACGACGTAGAATTGGAAAAACAGAATTAATACTGAAATTTGCCAAAGACAAACCACATATTTACCTTCTAGCAACTGAAAAACCAATAAAAGACAACTTAAAAGACCTACAAAATCTCATGGCCAACTATCTCCAAGATGAATTATTTAAACTTGCAAAAATAGAGGATTTTGAAAAACTATTTAAAGAATTTCTTAAAAGAAAAGGAAAAGAAAAAACAATTATTATCATAGACGAATTTCCAATTCTAATAGAAAGATACAAACCGATTATATCCATTTTCCAGAGAATTTGGGACACGTTAATTTCCAACAGAAAAGACATAATGTTAATTCTCTGCGGATCAAGCGTTGGAATGATGGAAACCGAAGTACTCGGATACAAAAGTCCTTTATACGGTAGAAGAACAGGGCAGTGGAAAGTTGAAGAAATCGAATTCTGGTATCTTAACCATTTTTTCCCAAAATACGAATTTACAGAATTAATTAAAATATACGGAGTAGTTGGAGGTATACCCGGCTACTTAACAAGGTTTGATGCCGATAAAACACTCAAGGAAAACCTTATAGAAAACGTATTTTCAAAAGGCAGCTACCTCTATGAAGAAGCAGAAATACTTCTTAAACAAGAGTTAAGAGAGCCAGCCAACTACTTTGCAATACTCAAAGCAGTCTCAGCAGGAAAAAGAAAATTCGGGGAAATCGTAAATGAAACAGACCTAGATAAATCCATGATCTCAAAATATCTCTCAGTTTTACAGAACCTTAAGATAGTTGAAAGAATTTTACCAGTAATGACAAGCATAAAAGAGAAAACAAGAATAAAAAGAGGAATATACGTAATATCAGATAAGTATTTATCCTTTTGGTTCCGCTTCATTTTCCCATATAAAAGTCTGCTTGAAAGCGGCGAACTCGGCACCTTCATGAAAATATTCAACAAGGAATTCAACAATTACCTAGGAGAAGTTTTTGAAGATCTATGCAGAAAATATTTCATAAAAAAACTCGTAAAACACCCTCTTAAAGAAATAGGAAAATGGTGGCACAAAGGAGAAGAAATCGACATCGTAGGCGTAGGAGTCTCAGAAAACCTAATTCTCATAGAAACCAAATGGTCAGACATCTCCTACAGAGAAGCAATAAAAATACTAAAAAATCTTGAAGAGAAAGCTAAAATCTTTGAAAAAAGCAAAAAATATGGAATAATAGCTAAAAAAATCAACAACAAAGAAAAAATCCGAGAAAAAGGATATCTAGCATGGGATCTAACAGATATACAACCAAATAAATCCTATAAATGATCCATAAACTTACCTAAAAATAATTTAAAATAAAAGTAAACATCAATATTTTAAATTTAATCTAAAACTTCACAAATTTATATAAGCTACACGATTTAAATCTAAGAAAAAATTAAAATCACATGGCAATTTTCTGAAACATGAAGTTAAAACGATTTAGGTGTTATATTATGAAGCTATATTTAGTTCAACACGGCGAAGCGAAAAGAAAAGAAGAAGACCCTTCAAGACCATTAACCAATAAAGGTATCAAAGACGCTGAAAAAGTTGCAGAATACATTTCCAAACTCGACATAAAAGTTAAAAAGATTTTCCACAGCGGAAAACTGAGAGCCAAACAAACAGCAGAAATATACGCTAAATACCTAAAACCTGAAGAGGGAATTTCAGAAACCGACGGACTAAACCCACTAGACGAGCCAAAAACTTGGATCGAAAAAATAAAAACCATAGATGAAGACATAATGCTCACAGGGCACTTACCACATCTAAGCAAACTCGCATCAGCCCTAATAACCGGAGATGAGAACAGAGAAATCATAAAATTTAGAAACGCAGGAATAATATGCCTAGAAAGAGACGAACAAGGCAAATGGACAATCCTATGGGTAATACCCCCAGAACTGATTCCATAAGATTACTATCTTTCAAAAACAATCTTCGTCAAAAAATTTTGATCATAAAAGACTTTACCACAACGAGACAACCCAAGGTTTATATGCACAAAATTTGAATTTATCCAAAAGGAGGACCCCAAAAATGCCTTGCTGCCATACTAAAAAAGAAAAATACGAATGCTGCGGATTGACCTTTAACACAAAAGAAGAGCTAGAAGAACATAAAAACAAAACGCACAAAAAGAAACCTTGTTCAACATAATAAACACCTAATTTTCTACACTTTAATTTAAAACGCATATTTTTCACGATCGATCTCAAAAGTTTCAGAGTAACATCATCACATTTTTTCTCTAAGTATTTCAAATTTTGTTATTGTTTTGTGGGCTAGTTTCGATTTGGCGGGCTTGACGGTATTATCAGCGTATATTTTTTGAGTATCTTTAAAAGTAGACAAAGAACATAGTGTTAATTATGCCTCGATTCTTAGATTTGTTTCTTCATGAAATTCGTCAAACAAAAGACAAAATAAAAAACCTCCTACTAATATCAAAAGATAAACTTCAACTATATGAAAATCTCCTCCCAAAATACTGGAACCCTTTACAAATCGCCCAGGAGTTTCATGGCGAGGTTTTCGCAGTAGATGGCAGCGATGGCGTCATCGAATATAGAGACGGAGTAATTATTCATGTCTGTCGAGCCCTAGGCCTATCAAATACGCACAAAGAATGTAGAGAACTAAAAATAAACGTATTCTACGGTCCTAGGAAAAGAAATGACCTTATAACTTTTAGAAGTAGAATGAGAGAACACATAGAACACCTAGTAGCCCTAAAGTGCCTAAACAACTACCATGAGAACTCAAATAGTCGCATACTACTTTTAGATGGATCTCTCTACGGCAGAATAGCCCACTTACCCAAAGACTCCGAAATACCTGGATATCAAGCATTTATGCTAAAATACATAGAAACCTATACAAATCTTCTCGAAAAATCCGAAGAAAAACATATACCAATAATAGGAATAAGCAAAGACTCGAGATCAAGAATCCTAACAAGAATCCTACTAACCCACAAACTAAAAAACTACCTTACACATAACCCACTAAACCCTGAAATCAAAGAAACAATAATATCAAGCTGGGGAGAAATCTGGAAAAGACCAAGAAATGCGCTAAGAAAAATGGAAAAACTCTCCAAACAAATTCCAATACCCTCCGAAATCCGAGAAATTTTCAAAGAAGCTTTAACATCAAGACCAGACATCCAAATCATAACCTCTCTCATAAAAGAACCAGGATACACAACTCCACTTATCTTAGGAATACCAACACCTGTTCTCGATCCGTTAATTTATGCTTTTGAAGGAGGAACAATAGAAACCTACATTGAAAATAATTTTTCTAAAGCTTTAGTTGAACAAGGAGAAGAACTCTTCAACTGGGCGAAAAAAGTCTTACCAAAGATTTTTGAGTACCCTGCAATTTTCATGTTCTATTATATTTCTGGGAAAAATGAGATACCTCTACGTATAGATGTTCCCAGCTGGATGCTTGGACACAACTACACTATAAACGATGTAACAAGTTATGAAGCTTCTTGTTCTCAAGAAAAATTAGAATGGATATTAAACATGCTAAATAGTTTTTATGCTGGACCAAAACACTACAACGTTTTATTGGAAGAAGTTGATGCAAAAGTTAAACTCAAACAAAAAGATCTCACAACCATTTATGAATCCACCTTAATGAAAGAACTAAAAATGATAATAGAACACACGAGGGATGTAAGACGTGTCAAATACCCATAACCCTAAACTCATCGGAAGAATAGTAGGCGAAGCATCCCCAACAGAATTCCTATTCGTAGCAGACAAAGAAAACCACCCACCAAAATACGAATACGTCATAGTACACTCAAAAGAAGACGTAAACGGCACCATACAACAAGTACAAGTACTAGCACAAGTAACAGGAGTAATATCAAAAAGCATTTCCTACAATAAGGACCTAGACTTCGAAGCCTTAGAAAGAATGTTCCACGCAGGAATAGAAGACATCAACGTAATCTGCCAAGCAAGAACCCTAGGCTACATGGCAGAAATCAACGGAAAACGAGAAATCCTAATACCAAGAAGAGCAATATACCCAGGCAACGAAGTATACCTAGCTCCAGATAAACTAGTACAAGAATTCTTCTCATATCCTGAAGAAGAAGGACTACACATAGGCTACCTAATATCAAGAGCCACAATACCCGTCCACATATCACTAAACGGCTTCAAAAGACACCTAGCCATACTAGCACAAACAGGAGCAGGAAAATCATACACCGTAGGCGTACTAGTAGAAGAACTCTTAGCGAAAGGAGCCACCATCATAATAATCGATCCTCATGCAGACTACGTTTTCCTAAGCAGAAAACCCGACGGAACAAGATACGAGTATGCAAACAGAATAAAAATATTCAGAAACCCCAGCAGCACAGGAAGATACTCCAAAGAGGAACTAGACAATGTGTACGACTACACAATAAAATTTTCCGACCTAACAGACGAAGAAATATGTGAAATCCTAGAAATACCTGAAAAATGGACAAATATCAAAGCAATAATATCAGAAGCCCTCAACCAACTAAAAACCGAAGAAAACAAAGAATACACATACCAAGACCTCATAAACAAACTACAAGAAATAGCTCAAAGCGACGACAAAAAGAAAGCACTCCACGCCTACAACGCCCTAAAATACGTCAAAAAACTCGAAAAACTAAAGGTTTTTGGAGACAAAACCACACCAATAGAAGAAATGTTAAAACCAGCTCAACTATCAGTCATAGACCTCTCAGGTCTAAACGATGCAAGCATGGACTACATAACCTACCGTATCCTAAACAGCTGCTACAACGAAGTATCAAACGGAAACTTCCAATACCCAATCTTTGCCATAATAGAGGAAGCCCACAAATTCATACCCAGAAAAAGAGAAAGAAGAAGAATGTCCAGAGAAATAATAAACGTAATCGCAGCAGAGGGAAGAAAATTCGGAATATTCATGACCCTAATAAGCCAAAGACCATCAAAAGTAGACCCAGACGCCCTAAGCCAATGCAACAGCCAAATAATACTCCGCGTATCAAACCCCATCGACCAAAGAGCAATAATAGAATCAAGCGAAAGACTAAGCGAATCCCTACTCAGAGACCTCCCAGGCTTAAACGTAGGAGAAGCAGTAATAGTAGGTGAAATATCAAAAGTACCAGTAATGGTCAAAATCAGAAATAGACGTACAAAAGAAGGCGGAGCAGACATAGACATACTAACAAAACTCAAACAAGCAAGAGAAGAAACAAAAATCCTACAAGAAATAAAAGAAACCCGAGAAAAAACCATTACACGAGAAAACACAATGCTCTCAGAGGTCTGAAAATGACGATGTCAACAATAAAAATCTTACACACAGCGGACAACCACCTAGACCCAACTCTAACCATGTACAGACACAAAATAAACGAAAGAAGAAAAGACTTCTGGAATACATTCAAATACCTCCTAAACTACGCAGATCAAAGAAAACCAGATCTATTTCTAATATCAGGAGACCTATACGACAAAGTTAACCCCAGAAACCCACCGAGAACACAAATCCTAAAATATTTCAGGCATCTGCACAACAAAGGAATAAAAATCTTCCTAATAGGAGGACACCACGACACTCCACGCTCAATTGAGGAAGGAGCTTCGCCTCTAGACGAACTCGCCGCCTCAGGATACGTAACATACCTCCCAGGAATAAACAAACCAGCCGTACAACACGTAAAAATAAAAGACCTAGACATCTGCATATCCGGCCTAACCTACAACTTCAACCTAAACCCGGGAGAAGACCCCTTAGAAAAAACAAAACCGAAAACAGAAGGCGACATCAACATACTAATGCTACACTACACAATACAAGGATTCACACCAACCTATATGACAAACGAACCAACAGTAAAAACCTCAAACATACCAAACGAAATAAACTACGTAGCAGCAGGACATCTACACGAACACAAAGAAAAACAACGAGGAAAAACCCTCATTGCATACCCTGGAAGCACAGAAAGAAGAAGTTTCCTAGAAGAAAAAACAGAGAAAAAAGGCTTCCTATGGATAGAACTAAACCAAGAAAAAACAGTAAACAAAGAATTTATCGAAGTACCTACGAGACCAATGAAAACCCTAACCTACAAAATCACACCAAACACAAAAAACCCAACAACAGAAATAATCACCTACGCCTTCCAACATAAAAACCCAGAACTAATTTTAAGACTACAAATAACAGGAAAAGTACCCCTAAACATCCTAACACAATACCAAAGAAACGAAATACTAAGAAAACTCCTCGACCACTTCTTCTACATAGTAATAGACGACAGAGACCTCATATACAAGGCAGAGAAATTCGAAACAATAGAAAGGTTAACGCCTCTCAAAGCCTTCACAGACTACATGAACCAACTAATACAAAAAGAAAAAGACCCCCAACGAAAAAGAATACTCGAACTAGCAAAAGAAATAGGCATAGAAAAACTTGAAGAGGCAGGAGCATGGTAGTCTTAAACCGTCTAGAAGCTCAAAACTTCAGAAAACTAAACCTAACACTAGACTTCCCAGAAGGAATGCTAATAATAAAAGGACCAAATGAAGCGGGAAAATCAACAATCCTAGAAGCAATACTTTATGCCCTATTCGGAAAACTAATGCGAGGAACAAAAGAACTAGCCATAAACCACCAATCAAACATCGCAAAAATAAAACTAACATTCACAATAAACAACCAACAATACCTAGTCCAAAGAATCATAAAAAGAAACGGAACACAAGCAAAAATCTGGAAAATAACCCCAAACGGACTAGAACCACAAGCATTAACAATACAAGAAACAAACAAATTCATAAAAGACCTACTGGGAGGCCTATCCTTCAACGAAATCCTAGTAACAAACATAGTAGCACAAAAAGAACTAAACAAACTCACAGAACTAAAAGGACAAAACAGAGAAAAAATAATAAACGCCCTTCTAGGCCTCGACAGCTACAACAAAGCAATAGAAAAAATAACAGAAGACAGAAGAAACAAAAAACACGAACTAGAAACAAAAACAGAAAAACTTAACCAAATAACCAAAAGACTAGAAGCATATAGAAGAGATGTAGAAGATCTGAAAAGTAAGCAACAAAAACTAAAAGAAAACCAAGAAAAACTCGAAAAGAAAACCAAAGAATTTGAAGAAAAACATCCCGTATATCTCAAACTAAAAGAATATAGAGAAGCTCTAAACAAAAAACGCCAATTAGAAGCTGAACTAAAAGGAATAGAAAACATGATAAAACAACTTCAACAAAACCTACAAAACCTAGAAAAACAAACAACAGAAAAACAACAAACACTTAACAAAACAAAAGAAATACTGACACAACAAAACGAACAACTCAACAAAGAAAAACTAAAATTAGAAGAATACAAAAACTTGGAAAAAACAGAAGAAATACTGATAAAAGTAGAAAGGAGATTTAGAGATCTTCAAGAACTGGGAAATAGGAAAAGAGAAATTTTATATCAATTAGAAGGGCTAAATGAAGATCTAAGAAAACTAAAAGAAAAACTTGAATCAAAAGAAACTAAAGAAACCTTAAGAAAAGAAAAAGAATTAAAAGAAAAACTTGGAAAAACAAAAATATCACCCCTAATACTCATCCTCCTACTTTTACCATCACTCCTAGCCATATTATCACCCCTACTCATCACAATAGGACCTGTAGCTGTAATTCTCTACATTTTCTATATTACAAGAACTAGGAATTCTTTTCAACAAGAATTGATCCAAATAAAAGACAAAGTAATAGAACTAAAGGGTCTACCCGCCCTAATCCAACAAAACGAAAAACAAATACATGAAATAAAGCAAAACATAGCAATCATGGAAAAACAAGAAGAAAGCCTAAAACAAGAAATAAAAACAGTCCTACTTAACTTAGAAGAAAAATATAAGCCGAAAACATGGACTAACCTCGAAGAACTATTACAAAAAACTAAAGAAAACTTAAGACAACTACAAAAAGAAAAAATAGCAACAGAAACAAAAATAACCATACTAACGAACAAGATCCAAATGCTAAAAACTCAAATCGAAGAACTAGAAAATGGTATTGAAAAACTAAAGGAAAAAAGAGAAGAAACAACAAAAAGTATAGAAGAAAAGAACAACGAACGGTTAGAAATTCAACAACAATTAGATTCAATAAATCTACCAAAATTACCGGGAGACATTCAATACAGCGAAGAACTATTTGAGAAAACAGAGCAAGAAATTACAGATCTTAAAGGAGAAATAAATACTCTAAAAGGTATCATCGAAGAGCTTCAAAGAAATATCGGGGAGCTTAAGAGAAGAGTAGAAGAGAATAAAAGCGTAGAGCAAGAATATAAGCAAGCAAAACAAGAAGTAGAAGAACTTGAAACACTTATTGAAGCACAAACAACAGCAATAGAAAAATTGAAAGAAACAGCAAGAAGCATGCGAGAAAAATTTTTGCCAGCGATAGAAACAAACATGAGCCAAATAATCTCCCAAATAACAGGAGGAACCTATAAAGCAGTAAGACTAGACGAAAACTACAACATCGAAGTCCTAGACTCTAACGCAGGAAAATTCATACCAAAAGACATATACAGCGGAGGAACCGTAGACCAGTTTCTCCTAGCAATGAGACTAGCCTTCATACTATCCCTACTACCACAAACAAAACAAACATACCCCCGATTCCTATTCCTAGACGAACCCCTAGCATCATCAGACCAAAACAGAAGAAACAACATAATAAACCTACTAACAAAAACACTAAGCGAAGAATTCAAACAAATAATACTAATAACACACCTAAACATAAACCCACCAAACACAAAAACAATAACAATAAACCAAGGAAAAACAGCTTGAATTTAGCATCAAAGAGTTTAAAGAACTCACCTCCACAAGGAGTTAAAAAAGTCACTTACAATAGATGCCTCAGTCTATATCGACAGATACTCAAAAAACTACTAATAACAGAAGCGTCAACAATTACTAAAAACAAAACTCATATACTCTATCAAGCGCCAATTTCCCGTGAAATCAATTTAGCTATTTGTTTAAGCAATTTTTCACGAGCATTAGAAATCTCCACCCCAACCAATTTACCACCCTCATCATACTCAACCCTAACTCCTTCATCAACCTCCTCAGAATCAACAGCAACACCTTTTCCAAACGAGATATAAAGAATATCCGACTCTTCATCATACCAAATCTTCACTTTACCCTTACCCATCTCCCAAAACCCACCCTTTCTTTCAATTTCCCTATCAATTCTCCTACAAGGATAAACAGTAACAACCCTAATAACATTATCCCCCCTAACATAAACAACCACCAAATTAGTTTTAACACCCTCTACTCCAACTTCAGAAACAGCTACAAAAGCCCTAGACAAAAGATCATAAAAAACAAACCTAGGATTAACAAGCACATTCTTTCAATTGCAGCAAGAAAAACAGACAACCCATGAACCACATTATAACCAAAGAATAAATTTTCTCGTAATGAAATCATCTTGCTAATTCGCATTTCATAATCGTACTATCTGTTCATTCACATTGGTTACAGAGAACTTTCGAACCGTCTCTATCTCTCCTAAACTTCCTCCAAGACAGGAGACTTCGTGGCTTGAGGGCTCTCTAAGTAGTTGGAAGCTCTGCACAATGCTTATGTAAAGCTTCAAGAACCCTTTTTACAACTGTCCGCCTAAGATCACCAGTTAATCTATCATATATACCTTCAACCGTATCAAGACAATCAAAAATTATTTCACCCACCGAAGAAGGCTTCTGCATATCCCTATAATAACCATCAAACAGAAAAACTATATACTCAACCACAGAATCCACTACCTTATTTATAAGCACCTTTTCTTTATCTAACGCTTTCTTAGCAAACTCATATACCCGCTTCTGCTTCTCATACACTTTCTTCGGATCCGGAAAATATTCCACACACAACACATCCTCAACAATTTAACAAATCAAACTACAATTCATATTTCCAACAAACTTAAAACACTATCTATTTCAATACACAATTCCTGAACATATTTTCCTCTTCTACACATCACCAAGAAAACCTTTGCCCCATTCTTTTATTCCATCTTCTGTTTCTGAATGAGTATTGAATAATTTGTTACGTGCTCTAAGATTTTGTTGTATTTTTCTCCTCTTCTTTGTATAGTGTTTCTAATTTTCGAGGGCTAATATCGTGTGTTGTGGTGGAGAGTGTACTGGAAAAAGAAATGTAATGAACTTTTAAATTGACTTAGGAACGCCATTAAAAAGAAATTTTAGAAATCATTGATCCAGCTGAAAGAGTATACAATATTCATTATTATAGCAAAAACACCAAAACTTGAATAACACAGCACATTTGTGATAAAATCGTTAAAAAGAGTAAAGTTTGGTGGGTTCCGTCAAAAAACGAGAGTGCACCGCATAGTGCGCACAGGGGGAGGAGGGGGGAGACCTACTCACACACCGACGGAACCTTTCACCCTTATGCTTTCCCAATATACTAAACACTCAATTTCCCCTCCTCATCATCCTCAATATATTTAATATATTTTTTCAATGCTTCCACAAAAACTTTAAACTCTCTAAAACTCATCCTCGAAATATAATCCTTAAAATCCATTAAAATTATTCCAGAACGCTTATCAAAAGACAGCTCCACCCTAGAACCATTAAACAACCTTAAAAACCCAACAACCCTACCCTCTTCATTCCTCACCTTCACACCCCTCACCCCACCACCCATCGTACAAAATCTTCAAGTAAATGACGTCTGCGATGCTTCCTCCGACTTAACCTCTTCCCCAATACTCTCACTAACACTACCTGACGCTTTCTTCGCTTCATGACAACGACATGCCTTCAAAAGCAAAGCTTTCACCAAATCACCAAAAGTAAGCTTAACCCCTCTCATAGCATGCTCATACTTCAACTTCAACAAAAGCTTGTAAGTCTCCTCATCCACCTTAATACTTTTCAACCTTACCACCAGTACAAAAGTAGAAAATAGCTAATATATAAAATTAACCATATACTCTATTAGGGGCTGTAAACGTTTAGAAGTTTTCAAACTTATCTAAGTCTTCAAAACCGTTTCTCTTCACCTAGCGCGCGCTATCTAAATACACATGTATCGGCACAGCACCCTTCAACACAAAATCCTCAGGTATACTTACATCAATTGTTAGCGTGCCAACCATGATTGGCCAATCGTTTACAACCTCAATATTATAGTAGAACTGACCTGGATTCGTTGCAACAAGCTTATAGCCCCCCCCCCCGACCTATCCTTTGCAAAGACGACGTCGAAGTATGTTATTGGATTAAATTCGCTGTCAGTTAGATACGAGTTAACTTTGAGACTAACCAAGATAACCGTTACAGAATTCGGCGTTTCTTCATTACCTGCAACATTAACACTATAATATTCAATGGTGTAGTTTCCGTCTGGGCCTTCAAGCTTGAAGGGTCCAACATACTCAGTCCAGTTGCCACCATTAATACGATAGTAGGTATGTGCAACACCTGAAACATTGGCTACTCCTAGAACATCGTCGCTTGCTGTAAGCGTGAACTCCGTAGCAGAAGTAACATAGATATTACCTGCTTCATCAACGCAGTGGGTTCCAATAGTCAAATTGGGTTTTGGAGGAGTCTTATCAATCTTTATTACCTCACACTCCGTTGCTTCCACGTTCCCTGCATTATCTGTTGAATTGTAGTAAACCGTAATTATTCCCTCAGTTGTGATAGTAAACGGCTCCGTATAAGTTATCCAAGTGACGCCATCAAAACTATACGCCGTTTCAGCTACACCCGAAATATCATCCGTCGCCGATAAAGTAACGGTCACGTCCGAAACATACCAGCCTTCAAACCCTAGCGTGCCATTTAAACTAATCGTGGTCTCAGGAGGAGTCGTATCAGCAGGTTTAGCCCAGCCACTCCTCTCCGTAAACGGATAGTAGTCATAATCTGGCGCGCGCATTGCGGACAATAAATCTTGTCTTCAACTGTAGAAGTTACCGGTTGCACTTTTTTATCAGAGCCCCAAAAAACACCAAGTAAAGCCCCATATATCAATGGAACAATAAATGAACCGACAATTGATCCAACCGTCTCATCTCCAACACCCGAAGCAAAGATAAGAACAATCCAGCCAAGTATTGAGTAGACAATGGCAGTGAGGTAACGTGACTTAATAGGAAATATATAGCATAAAATATCGCATAGACGAGTCCAATAATCGTACTGCCAAGAATAAGGATAACATACACGACTACAAAAATACTACCGAATATAATGATCTCAAGTCCTCCAGATCCTCCACCAGACGTTGCAAAACCACCAAAAATATAAGAAATAACTGCTCCCAGACCTGCACCTAATCTCCCAAAAACCGCCCCCAAAACAATAACGATGAAAACCGTTAACAACGCAAAAATAAAACCAAAAACAACACCCACAAATGCACCAGCTCTCATTCCCCTTGTAAGATAAAGCGACATTTCACTCACCAAGCTTTAAAACAACTCTTATTCAAATCTTTCAAAATTTTAAATTAATAGTAAAATCTCAACCTTTTAAAATGATCGTATAAACCATCACAGTATCCTTAAAGTATTGTTAAAATATTCCTCGATAAGCTCTTCTTCGGTGGCGAACATAATAAATAACTACGATTTTCGCCTTAGTATCCACTTGGTAAATAACTCTGTAATCCCCGACCCTAATTCGATAAATTCGCTCAACACCCCTAAGCTTACGACAATCCGGCGGAAAAGGATTTACTGAAAGCGATTCAACAACCTCAATAATCCTTAAAACATGCTTCGGCTCAATACTCTCCAAATCCTTCTCAGCCGATCTCTTCCACAAAATTTTATAAGAGCCCACGACTCCTCAACCTTTTCTTAACCTCTTCAAAAGACACCGTAGGTTCATCTCGACGCTCAGCAACCACAGCCAAATCATGAAGATCCTCCAAAAGATCCTCAAACTCATCAATAGGAATAATAACCGCAACTTTTCCCCCCTTCTCATCCACAATATACTGCCTCTGAACCTTCTTCAAAAACACCACCCCAACAACCTATAAAGAGAACCTAATAAACTTCTCCAAACCACACCAAATAAACCTTTCCACTACCAACCACACCAACAAAAAGTAAGCCCACATCCAACTTAACAACAACAGCAGGTATCCCCACTCTACTATCACTTTCTTCATTAACATTAGAATAAAATTCTTTGCTTGTTTTCTTGGCTTAACTGCCTATGCTACTTAGTAAATACAAGTAAAATTTTCTGAAAATTCTAAAAGAAAAAGAGGATATTAGTTAAGTTAGAAGATCATTGTTCATCATCTTATGAACGCACTCATACTTCTCAAATGTACAAACCTACCTCACTCGAAAATCACTCATAACCTTTAGAATAAAGTATTGCCGCTCTAGCAAGATCGAAAGCTATATCCCTCAAAGCCGCCGAACGACTAGAAACATCTTCAATACTTTTAGCAATTTTTATTGCTTCCTCGAACATTTTCTCTGCCTTTTCACGTTCCCCATTCTTAAAAAGCTCAAAAGCAATAGACTTCAAAGCCTTCACACGAAAATTCCCATCCATAATGCTCCTAGCTATTTCAACAGCTTCTTCGAATCTTCCAGCCTTGACAATTTCACAAACAATAAAAAATAAGATGATAATAATGGCAAAACCTTCCATTCACCTATTCATGGTTCTTGGAAGTATCATCTCCATAGTTTTCGGAGTATTAACAAGCTTCTCCCAGGCTTAGGCTATCTTAAAAGCACCATCCACGCCGAAACAATCGTGACCATCGACCACCTACCAACCAAATTTCAACCCTACCCATACACCTACAGCCCACTCATAATAAGCTTCGCAGGCATCCTAACCCTAATAGCATCAATTAAACGCGGGGAAAGAGAACCCATCCTCTGCCTACTAGCAACTACCCTAGACTCCCTAGGAATATTCTCCTCCCTATTCGAAATAGGAATCGAAGTTCTCACATATAGAGGAGTTGCAACATTTACAATCTATTTTCCCTGGATAGCATACCTAACAATGCTTCTCGGATTCCTAATAATATTTGTAAGCATCATAGTTAGGTTTCGAGGATCCACCCTAACTCTCCTAGCCATCCCACTACTCCTACCATTAATAATCCCCACAATCTCCCTCTACATCTACATTATCCCCGAACTTCAAATCACAACGGCCACAATAATAAATGAAAGCGCGCGCTAACATACACTAAACAATAGCTCTATTTAACAAACAAGTGGCGCGCACCTAAACAACTTGCATTACCCATCTGCCTTAGGTCTTAAGTCTTCCCCACACTCAGGACAGAAATTTACATTAGAGGGGATGCGGGCTTTGCAACTTGGACAAATCGCAAGAAGAGACTCAGATACTTTAGGCGTTATAGGTGTAGGCTCCAGAGAAACTTTCTTAGGTGAAGGTGCAGAAACCTTCTTCGACGAAGATGTAGCTAACCCCATGACAATAAATAAGATACTAAGAACAACGATACCTATTGCAGCCGGGTGTTGTAATCGATTATATGTCCAAAAACCGAATACGAGTAAAAAAATTCCAAAAACCACTTGTCCACGATCCATTTTTCCACCTCCTTTTCAACATTATTCTTTCTTTTAGTTTCTTTTAGAGAGAGAAGAAACCGTTAACCCACAACGGATCTCATAGCAAACTCCCCTTAGCTCACTTAAGGGGCTTCCTGCATCAGAGAAATACTTGCCCGTAGCTAACACATAAACTGGGACAAGAAATAGAAACATTCTATCCACAGGAACTATGAGCCTTCTCAACTCCGATCAAGACTGATCTAATAAAATATTTCTAGAAACTATAAATACTTTTCGGCTATAAAAGAGGAAGTTACACTATCAATCTCTGCTATTTTTCTAGGTTCATACACCAATTAGAAGTATTTTAGAGAAAAGCAAAAACACTATGAAAAGAAAGAGCAGTGCAAAACAATGTTTATTAACGTATTTATATAATGTATCTTTGGTGATACATAATGGCGATAACCAAATATAGGACAAAAGTGTTAAGCGGATATAGAATAACCATCCCAAAAGAGATCAGAGAAAAACTCAATATAAAAATCGGAGACGAACTAGAGATAATTGTAGAAAGCGGAAAATTATTAATCCCCATTATCAAAGAAGATCCCGTCATGATGCTCGCCGGTATAGCAGAAGGCGCACCAACAGAAATCAAAGGAGACGAACTATTTTTAGAAGAACTAAAAAGGAAGATTAAAAATGAAGACTAAATTCGTTGACACACCAATATTTATAAAATGGATGTCAGCCAAGAAAAACAAACTATCATTAGAAGCTGCAATAAGCGGCTACATCCTCACAAAAATCATGAAAGGCGAAAAAGCCGTCACAACAACATTAGTAAAAGACGAAGTCATCATATGGCTCTCCAGATACAAAGCAACCGCACTACCAAAATTTATCCAATCCATAAGAGCACTAGTCAACCTAGAAATCATATCACCAACCCTAAACGACCAAGAAGAAGTATGCAACAACTACGGAAAATACCCACTAGGCATTTCAGACCTAATAAACCTAGCGGTAATGCACAGAAAAAACATAAACGAAATATATACAACAGACAAAGGATACGCCTCAACAAACATAAAAATAATATTCCACGAACTATCCAAAGAATCAAGCTTCAAAGCATTCGTAAAAAACCTCAAAAACAAAGGATTCAAACCATCCTTTCCACTAAACCATCAAACATAACAATAATCAAAACACTACCAACACAGCAATCAAGAAAAATTAACCACTATCATCATAAAGTCTCATAGATTCATATCATACGCTAATTTTAATTTTCCCTACCATATTAACGTCATACAAAACTTCTTCATCAAAACACTCAAGTTGTACTATAATGAAGATCTAAGATCTACCTAGCTAATATTCGAAAAACTTAATAGTATTAGTTGTAATACATATTACCACAAATTTTTAAAACCTAACAACGTTAGGTGAAACCAGATGAATAAAAAAATACTTGCAATAATTTTAGTAATCATTGCAAGCACCCTAATTTTAGGAAAAACCTTAAATATTCTTGAAAGATTCCAGGGAACTCAAGAAAATGTTGGATTTGAAGAAAATCCACCTCCCGAAGGAGAAAATATAGATAATGAAGAAATTAAAAGTACGGAAATTCCGCTTTCAGAACAAGAAATTGAAAACATCTTAACAATTCACATAATCGATGAAACTGATGAGGAAGCTGCAGAAATCGACAATGCGCCTCCAGGTGGAGCCGTTAGCTGGCCACCAGTAAACATAACAAAAGTCAGCATTGGAACCTATGAAGGATATTTATATGTAAAGTTTGAATTCCTCGGCGAAATACCCGTGGAAAAGGAAGAACCAATAGAAATGATAAGTTTCTCAGTAGAGATAGATGCAGACCTTAATTACAATACAGGCTGGCACGGTACAGACATACAAATAGCCGTTCACCTAAAATATGACGAAGAAACCCACATCATTGAGCCAGGCGATATAGATGTCACTGTATGGTACAATATACCTACAACCGAAGATGAGGATGAGGCTCATAATACAGACATAATATATGGAGAATATAAGGGTGGACCTGGAACAAACTACTTCATATTCCGAATACCTATGAACGTCGTTGGTTTACATTCTGGACAACAAATTTACTTCTCAGCAGGTGCAGAAGCATCAAGCCCAGAATATCATCACTATGCTTTCGATGGATTAAGATCTCCCCAAATATCAGTTCCAGGTACAGATGGCAGCCTATTTCTATTAACCATACCCTAGACCATAGTATAAGAGCATAAACCACTAATAAGAATAAACGATTCTTATAGCGTGTAAGAAGAGGGGTGTACCGCCTATCCGATGAAAAAGATTTTGCGATAATACATAAAACTACTTAGTTTTTCTTTCCTTGTCTCCAAATGTTCTGCATTCTTAGCCTAAAGCTAAAATCCTAAATTCAATAACTCAATGATTTCTTTACTAGCCTCTGAGATTAAAGAAATCGTAATTACGGCTTTTGGGTTATTGTTTTTTCTTCCCAACCACGTAACCGTACCCTATGAAATCGCTGTATTCTTTGAAAATTTTCCCTATATTTATAAATAAAATGTATAAAAACGTTATATAGATCCTATCAATAAACAGTATTTGACAGTGAGATACTAAACTTTCAAATATTTCTTGCCTTATCTTTTAGTACTTTGAGACTTTTTCCACTTATTATATCCAGATTCCATCATTATCCTCTTCATAATCTTAGATATTTTTGTTATCGGAGGCAGATATTTGTAGTCTTCGGCTTGAGCTTCAAACATTATTGAAGGAATTCCTCCAACGTAAAGGTCGATGTCCTCTAGGTCCTCAAAGTCTTCATGCCACGAAATTTCATCAAAAACAACCGAACATAACTCTCGAATTTTATCAAGTATTTCATCTGGTACATTTTGATCGATGATGGCTTCAGCGGCAATTTCCGCTTCTCCATTGACCCTATATATCCAGAGGTAAATATTGTCAACATACAGTGTTGAAGCTTCCAATTGACCAAGATAAAAATAGATGTAGCCATCTTCATAGTTAACTTCTATATCCTCCACACGATAATGTTCAAGACATTGAAGATGTTTAAGAAGCGGTCTAACAAACCACCGATAAAAGCGAAACCCCATATCAAGCGCATACATAAACGCAAATCTTAATTGCTTTCTTTTACCCTTGATACGAGGAGGATTCTCAAGTACAAGAGAATCTACCACAAAATCTCCCATAATCGCTGCAGCACCAATAACTTCTTTAACTAAATCCTCCACCGATACATTAGTTTTCCGACTCAATTTCTCTAAATATTCGTAAATAGATTTATCAGCAATATTTACAGTTAATTTTACCAATCTTCACCCCTCCATTTCACCTAACTATTTCCATCGTTTCCAAATAAGAAATACGATGTTGAATCAGATCAACACCCTGCTCTATTACTCCAAAAAGTAATAAAACAGCAAGCACATTAATATCTACCAAAATACACTCAAGCAGCACCATTCACCCCTATATCCTCCACACACAATACATTAAACAAATCATAACATTTAAACCTTTAGGAAACAAAACCAAGGAATCCTAGTATATATTGAAAAACCTATGACCTTGCTTTAATTAAAAGGTCAAATCCCCCCTTGCTTCCTCTTTGAGTCATAAGTCTCTCACATGTAGGACAAACCGTAATCACACCTCTAAGTTTCTCAATCTCTGCCTTCAAATCACCTACCTTAAGTTTTAAACCCTCTATTTTCCTCTCAATCTTCTCTCCAACTCTTCAACGCTCCCCTCACCAACTTTCCATAACAGTTTAACTGAATATATTCGCTGTAAGTGACAACTGGTTACTTCTTGGACCTGTTTTAATGATAATAGTAACTATACCAACCATCATTCTCTTAGAAAAAATTGCACATCAACCGTGGTTCAGGCAATTTAAAATCTAAAACCGTCCTTTATTTTGCTTTTGTAAATGTAAAACTCATTTCATGGTAATTATTATATTTTTACATAGCCTTTTACTTTTGGTGTTGATAATGACTAAGAGTTACTGTAAGTCTCAGTTAATGGAAATGCTGAACACAAAACTTAAGAAAGCTATTGAATCAAATTTACTCTCAAAAAATTTTGTTGAACACGTTGAGAAAGAGGAAAAGAAGTTGGAGGAGGATTTTAAAAGTGTGATAAAGGAGATGGATAGGGGAATAGGTGATGTGGTTAGTGATTTGCCTGTTTCTTTTAATAAAAATAATATTATTGCTGCGATAGTTAACTATTGTAGGCGTATTTATGTTTTCATGGATTCTGTAGAATCTTTTATAGACGATTTATTCTCTTATGGTACATTTGGGGAATACAGCTCTTATGTGCTTAAAGAAGAACCTGAAGATTTTCATTTATTTGGAAATGAAGATGTTGTAGATGATTAACTTAACTTGTCATTCTTTTAATTTTTATGTGTATTGTTGTCTATTCGATGACTTTTTAATATTTGAACTCCATTTTCTTTACGATCTAAATTTGTAACATTGCTTTCAATTTTTTCGTCTTGCGAAAAATATTCTAGATTTCAACCTACTATAGTAGGGGGGCTACAAAGTTACTTTAGTAGTTTCTTGGAAAGGTCCTAATTTGCTATGGTGATAATAGTTATATTTTGGTGTTACATTATTTTGTTCTACATGGACTTGGGGGGGGTCTAGGGTGGACCGGGTAGATCAATTTTTGAAATTGTTTTTTATCCTAGGTTTTGTCATATTTTTGATTGGTAGTTCTGTTGCTTTGGCTGCTGTGGTTCGGCTTTCTGTGGTCGGTGTGACGAGAAACCAAGTGATATACGATGAGAAACCTCTAGTCATATCTGCTGGATGGATATCTAAAAGCTACGAGTTGGTCGATGAGATTTTAGAGGTTTATTGGTGGACCTATGATTATACCTGGGAATATACGCCTTGGGTCGGAGAGGGAAGAAACTTTGTAATTAGTGGCAGCGCCATTGAACTATCCTCTCCTTAACGCCCCTTTAACTTCTATGTGTTTGACTCCGATAATTTCTACTTGTGGCGTGACGGTAAAAAGTACACCGCATTCTATGAGGTTAAAAACGTTTTCTCAACTAGTTTCAGCTTTACCATAGCTTCGGAAGAAGATCTACCCAGCTCTTTTTACTTTGTTGTTGAAGAAGTTGATGAAGGTTCGCCACCTACTGTTCGAGTCGAGGCTACGATGGAATGGATCGAGAAAACATCTCGATACTATTGTTCAAACTATGTAGGCTACAAGGAGTCGATTTCAGGAGAAGAATTCACTGTTAAAGGAACTGTAAAAGAAGTTAATAACCGTAAATTCAATTTCTACGTGTTGGATTATGATAATTATCAAAGATGGCTGGCAAACCAAACATACATGGCATATTTCGAAGCAAAAAACACAGCTGCAACAACGTTCACAATTTCATTCATCACTCTACCATCAGAGCTTTACTTCGTTGTTGAGAATCCGAGTAGCGTAGATGAACAGGTAATAATCTCCATAACCATACAGTGGAAAGAAAAATCACTCGCAGAAGCTCTTCCAAGCATATTAGCAGGTATTATTATATCCATTACGGGTTTTGGCACAGTAATAATGGTAGTACTAAGTCTACCAACCTACCTGTCACTAGACTATATCAAAGTCAAAGCAAGGAAAGAAGAAAAGAAAAAGAGAAGAGAAAAGCCTGAAGAAAAACTGCTTAGAACAGCTAGAGAAATAATTGATGAAGTTAAGAGGAGATATTTGGGAGAAGAGGCGATATGAGGTTGAAATATACGTTTTGGGGGTTCACCTGGTTCCTAATAGCACTCATACAAATGACGTGGGTGGAACAACTGAAAATAATGGCGAAAGCATTAAATTACAGGATAATTGGCTACATTTGGCAAATCAACTATATTATGATCATAACAGTCTTCCTTCTTCCGGTGACTCTGATTGCAGACTACTTCGCAACTAAGAAGGAGGAGGAGGAAAGAAGATTTAGAGACGAAGCGATAATCCTGATCAGAGAGATCGAGGAACTGAAAAAACTAGTTGAATTAAGGCAACCGGTGAAATGTTCACGTTGCGGAGCAGCAGTAACACTACCAGGAGCAAAATACTGTCCTAACTGTGGAACACCACTATAATAAACCTACTACGAACCTCTATTTTTATTTTTTAACGCTTTAAAAAGAGGTAGTCTCTCTAACTTTTCCTGAACTAGGAGAGGCTGAAAAGGTTTATTTTTCTATCTATTCTTTCAGACTTTACTTTTAATGTGCTTTAACTTTGTTGTTAATTTTGTTTAAATTTCTAGAAATTTTTTCTCGTTCAAAATTTATAGTTATTGTGTGGGATGTATGGATGAATTTTTATTGTTTTCAAAAAGGTAATAAGAGTATTAGGAGTATAGGTGTGTGAGGTTGGTTGGATGATTAGGAGTTTGGAGATTGAAAATTTTAAGTCGATTAAGAGTTTGAGGTTGGATTGTAGGAGGATAAATATTTTTATTGGGGAGCCGAATACTGGGAAATCTAATATTTTAGAGGCTTTGGGTGTTTTTTCTTACGGAGCATATAGTAATTATTATTCTCTTAGGGATTTTGTTAGGTTGGAGATCATGAGTAATTTGTTTTATGATGAGAATTTAGATGAGACCACAAGAATAAAAGCTGACGATAAAATTTTTAGGATCGAATTTAAGGATGGAAGATTTGGGGGTGTTTGTCAAGAAGCTGATAAGGAGATTTTTAGTTTTGTTTTTGACTATGATGGGTCTGGCGAGAGTTCATCTTTTCGAAGACCTTTGTTGGTTCCTTTTAAGTTTTATAGGTTTGTTGTGAGAGAGAAGTTTCCGAGGAGGGAGTCTGATTTTCTTTTGCCGCCTTTTGGAGAGAATCTTTTAACTATTCTTTTGACTCATGGGGATTTGAAGTCTCTTGTTAGTCAAATTTTTAATCAGTTTGGTTTAAAACTGCTTTTTAAGCCTCATGAGAATAAGATTGAAGTTGCTAAGTTGTATGGGGATGTTCTTATTTCTTACCCGTATTTTTTGGCGTCGGAGACTTTACAAAGAATTGTTTTTTATCTTGCTGCAATTAGTACGAGTAGAGATTCTATTTTGGTTTTTGAGGAGCCTGCGGCGCATGCTTTTCCTTATTATACGAAGTTTCTTGCTGAGAGGGTTGCTTTGGATGAGAGTAATAATCAGTATTTTATTTCGACGCATAATCCTTATTTTCTTCTTTCAGTTTTGGAGAAGTCTCGTAGGGATGAGGTTTCGGTTCATGTTACGTATTTTGAGGATTATCAGACAAAGGTTAGGACTCTGGATGAAGAAGGTATGGAGAAGTTGATGGATCTTGATGTGGATGTTTTCTTTAATATTGAGAGTCTTTTGGGGAAGTAGAGATGATTTTTGTGGAGTGTAAGCCGGATCGTGTTCTTGTAGAGTCTATAACGGGGATTTCGAGGAGGAAGATTAGGCATGCGGGGAATAAGCCTAGGGTTTGTAAAGAGTTGGAGAGGCGGAGAAATTGTAAGGGTTTGGTGGATGAAGATCCGTGGAGTGTTCAACCTCCTTATTTGAGGAGGATGGTGGTGGTTGAGGATTTATCAAGTTTTGGTATTAAAATCTTATATGATGAAAGTAGGAGTAATTATTTAGTTGTTTTGTGTCCAAGGTTGGAGGAGTGGATTTTAGAGGCTGCAAAGGAAGCCAAAATAGATTTGAGAAAGTATGGTTTGCCGAGGGATGTTGAAAGGTTTCATAGAGAGGTAAGTGTTGGGCTTGTAAAGTTTGAAAGGTTAATAAGTGATTTAAAAGGTCATAGTGAGAGAATTGAAATGTTAAAAAGGTCGTTGGAGTGGGAAAAGTAGGTATAACTAACAATAGTGTGTTGGCGTAATTTTCTAATTTTGTGAATGAAAATATTCTTCACAGTTTCTTAGATCTCAATGAAATTGATTTGAAGAAACCCTTACGAGGGCGTTTTTTTCGGAATATTTTGGAGGCTTGGGGATTTTCTCTCATGGGGCTAAGAGTTTGTAAGAGGATGTTCTTCTTTTGATGTAGATGGGAGAAATGTGTGAAGTATGTACATAGTTAGTGAATGCGTGGTACTATTCCGTTGAAGTGTTGGTCGAAACTCATTAGCTTATCTATTTTGTGTTTTTCTATTAGGGCTATTGTGGTGCAGTCTGTGAAGCTTAGTCTTTTTTCTTTATATTTTTTGAATATTTTCCAAGCGTTTTTGAAAATTTCGTTATCTATGAAAAGTAGTTTGATTCTTGGTGATGAGAGTATGTAGTTTCCGATGTCGATTGCGATTTCAATGTTTTTTGTTCTTACTAATGCTACGGTTACTGCTTCATCAAATATGTATTCTGAGGTGTAAATTAATCCGTATTCGCCTGTGAGGGCTTTTGCCATGAGTTTCTTTGCTTTTTCGTGGTTGATGTCGTCGGCGTTTCTTAGGGCGACGAATATGTTTGTGTCTATGAAAACTGACATGGAATCACCCGTATAGTGCTTCATCTATTTTTGTTGATGCATCTTTTATGCCCCATTTCTTTGGTTTTTCTAGGAGAATCCATGCTGGATCTTTTTCGAGTGGTGGGAGTTTTTCGGTTAGTTTTTCGATGAATTTTTCTTCGTTTTCTATTATCCATTCAATTGCTTTCTCCACGATTTCCTTTTTTTCTTTTTTCAAATTGTATTTGAGGAGAAGGTTTGCTATGAATTTGTTAAGTTTTTCATTGACTTTTTTATCTATTTTAATAGAACTCATTTTTACCTCCGGTATAATGTTCTACTAATCTATTAATACATTTTTCTACTATTAGATTCTTAGGTAAAGAAACTAAGAAGTATAGGTTTGATTTATCTGATGTGGTTTATGTTAGGCTTGATAGTGGAATTGCTACATTGGATACAAGAGTGTTAGCTTTTGGGATTGTAAATATTGATGTGGATAGGAATTCTTAAAGATGGCGAGAGACCTTTTTGAGGAATGACTATAGAAAAGTTCGTGGAATTCTATAGGAGGAGGTTAGTGAGGAAGAATTAAATGAAATTAAAATTTAAAAATGGAATCTTCAAAAGGAGGAATCACGCCGTGGAACAACATAAAAGAAAAAGTTAGGAAGTTAATCAAGTGACTAGGTTCAAGGTTTTTCTTCACAGGAAAGATGAAAAATCTTTATACACGCTACCTAAGCAAGTTCTTAAGAAGGTTTACGTATGGTCGTGAAAGGTCAATTTTACGACCAGAAAAATCTGAGTGACATAATTGTTTTTGTTTGTTGTGGTTGTGTTTCGATTTGTTTAAATGTTTATATGGTTTATTATTTGTGTGGTTGTTAGGGTGGTGATGGTGTGTCTGTGGCTGATTATGTAAGAGAGGTTAGGGAGTCTATTGAAGAGATAAAGAAACTTCTGTATGGTATTTTGGAGACGCTTGAGATTTTGGAGGACAGGGAGTTGATGGAGCAGATTAGGGAATCTGAGAAGCAGATTGAAAGGGGAGAATACGAGAGGTTTCTTTAATGGAGTATACTATTTTTGCATCTAAAAGATTTATTAAGGAGTTTGATAAACTTCCAAAGGATGCTCAAAAGAGAATTAAAGAAAAACTAGAAATTCTCAAGAAGTCTCCTTTTGTTGGTTTGTCTTTGCATGGAAGCCTGAAGGGCAAATATAGGATAAGGGTTGGAGATTATAGAGTTATTTATATGGTAAGTGAAAAGGAAAAAAGGGTTTATTTACTTGGTGTAGCCCATAGAAGAAAGGTATATGATGTTTAAGGATTGCTTATTTAAGGTGTTTTTGAATCATTCGATTTGTTTAAATGTTTGGATGTAGTATTATTTGTGTGTATGTTGTTGGGTGGTTTAGTAGATTTTGGTGGTTTTGTGGAGAGAGTTTTGGTAGGACGGTTTGGTTAAGGTGTGGAGGTGTTATTATGGGGTCGGTTGAGGAAAAATTTAGGCGTTTGCCTTCTGAGTTGCAGAGAGAAGTTATGGATTTTATTGATTTTTTGCTTCGGAAAGTTAAGAAGAAGCCGGCGAAGAAGCTTAGGTTGGATTGGGCGGGTGGTTTAAAGGAATATCGAGATAAGTTTACTTCTTTGGAGCTTCAGAAAAAGGCTCTTGAGTGGTGGGATTGATGTACCTTGTGGATACAAACATTTTTCTTGAGCTGGTTTCTTGAACAGAAGAGGGCAGATGGGGTGAGAAAGTTTTTTCTTCTGTGGATTCGTCAGATATATCGCTTACTGATTTGTCTCTTCATTCTATAGGGATAATTCTTATTAAATTTAAAAAATTTTAGGGTTTTCGCTAGATTTGTAAGGGATGTTGCTGATGGAAATGTGCAAATTTTGTCTTTAAATTTAGGAGATATGTTTAGTTTATTGGAGTTTGTGAAAAAGTTTGGTCTTGATTTTGATGATGCTTACCAATACACGATAGCTGAAAAATATAATTTGCAAATTATTAGCTTTGATAGGGATTTTGATAGAACGGAAAGAAAGAGAAAAGATCCTTTAGATATATTATGATGAAATGGATGCGTGTTTGGCTAGGATTTTAATGATGTGTTGTTGGTTTGTATGTAGACTTTGATTGTGTGGTATTTTACTTTGAATTTGTTTAGTACTTTTTCTATTTCTATGCGTTTGTTCCATGGGATTATGATTGCTCCTCTTCCTATTTTGTTGCCTTCGAGTTTCTCTAGTAGACCTTCACGCATGTTTGGTGTCTTTTTCCTGCCGAAGAGTATGTAGTTTAACTTTAATTTTTCTTTATGTGATAGATTGGTTAGATTGTATGTTATTATTGCTGCGGGTTTTGTGTTTAGGATGTGGGGTGGTGTTATAAATGGGTATCGCTGGAAGATTACTATTCCCTCTTGCAATATTGTGTGTAGGAATGTTTCTTCTAGGTTCTTTAGTTCTTCGATGGCTACGGGCATTGCTTGGACAAATAGTCCAGTTTTGCTTATTTTGTTGTAGAGTTTTTCAAAGTTTTCCCATAGTTTTTGTTTGCTGTTGAATATTATTAGGAGGTCGTAGTCTGAATATTGATCGTAGTCTCCTCTAGCTCTGCTGCCGAAAAGTATTGCTGCTATTACTCCATCGACAACAACTGCTTCACTAAGTTTATTTAAGTCTGATTCCAGTTTTTCTTTGGATTTCATCAAGGATCCTCTCCATAGCTTCTATTGCTTTTTTGGCTCTTTCACCATTAATACCATTATATCCGAGAAGCCCGTAGATGCCCCAGAGAATGTCTATATAACTTGCAACTTGAGGGAAATTCTTTTTAAGCCACATACTACGTTTGTAGTGTGCGCTTCTTGGATCTTTGTGGAAGTGTAGGTTTTCTTTTGATGCTGCAGCTTCTATGGCTTGTTCAACAGCTTTAAGAGCTAGGTCTGCTACATTTGTATATCTTTTTTTAGAAAATTCATCTAGTGCTCCGCTTCTTTTTTCTCTTGCAATTCTTGCATGATGCTCGTCGTTTCCCAACTTCAACACCCTTTTCATATTATATGAAAAAATTATATAATATAAGTATTTTTGTGGAGAGATTGCGAGCCTTATTCAGGTGGATGAGGTTGGTTGTAATATTGGATAAGATTAGTTTATGTGAACAATATGGGAGGTTGACGAGGATAAAAGGTTGGTAAGTAGTGGTTATTGTGATTTTAGTTTGTTGTTTTGTTAATTGATGCACCAGAATAGTTCTTTTATTTTTTGAATAATTGTTTGTTTAGTGTTGGGATTTTTTCTGGGAGTTCGTCTATTGTGTGGTATGGGCGGTTTTCTTTGATTTTTTGGAAGAGTTTTTCGTCTATTCCCAGTAGTTTTGTCATTGTTTCTTTGGAGGCGATGTTGATTTCTCTGCGTAGTTTTTCGTATTTTGGGTCTCCTCTATATTTTTCCTCTGTTTCTTTTGTTGCTAGTTCGTGGGCTTGGTCTACGCTAAGGCCTTCGGCTCTATGTTTTATTTCTCTTAATTCGTGGTAAAGAATGTATTCTTCAAATTCTTTGTATTTTTTGGAAATCCATATTTCGTTGAGTGGTATACCTAGTTTATCTGCGGCGGGTGGGAACACTAGTTTATCTTTGTATTTAACTCTGTAGCAGGCGATGTGGTCTTCTATGACTTCGTGGGGTACGTAGACTATTTTGTAGCCTAATTTTTTATTTTCCTCTTTTACATCGTTTTTTTTCTTGCATTTATGACATCTCCCCTAAACACTATATTTAATAAATTCTAGAAATAAAGGCAAAATAACATAAAGTTAAAATCGGTGATTTAACGGTTTTGTTCGTTTGCGTCTTGTTCTGCCTAAATCTGCCTTCTACGGGGTTCATTAATATATGTTATACGCAAATTATATGGGTAGATAAAAATGGCTGGTGAGAATCGGGATTTAGCTGTAAGAATATTACCTTATGATAGTAAGGCACCTGAAATATTTGAGGAGATAAGACGGTTTATTTGCGATGTAATTCCGTATCGGATTGAAGTTGAGCATATAGGGAGCACGGCGGTTCCAGGTTTGGGTGGGAAAGGAATTATCGACATATTAATCATAGCAAAGAAAGAACATATGCAAAGTATAGTTGAAATATTAGAGTCTAAAGGATACAAATATAATCCTCAAGGTGGAACTCCTCCAGAAAGACTTTTTGTCTCGGGACCATACAAGTATCGTGGAAAAGAACTGCACATACATATTCACATAACGTTTTTTGGAAGCAAAGAACATAGAGATAAATTGCTTTTCCGAGATTATCTTAGAAAACACCCTGATGAAGCTAAAAGGTATTATGAACTCAAAAAACAATGGAGTAAAGAAGCTGGTCCAGATGGTTCTAAATATACAGAGCTTAAAACACGATATATTAATGAGATATTGGAGAAAGCAAGAAAAGAAGTAGGAAAGTAGCCGTTACAAAAACGGGGTGGAGCGATTAACCAGCAAAATTCTATTAATAAATCAGTTTAACCACATTAATTAAAATGTTTAAGCTAAAAAATGATGTGTGTTATAGTTGTTGTTTTTGAGTTTTATCGTGAAGATAAATTTATTCTTGGGTAGACTGTTAAGTTTACTGTTCTTTGTGTTTTTTGGGAGTTCGTAAAGGAGTTGGGTAGGTAGAAGGTTAGTGTTGTTAACTGTCCTGTAGAGAAGTTAAGGGATAGTTGGTTGAGTTTAGGTAGTGAAGGTTTCATGTAGCTGGAGGCTTGAAGGACTTTGTTTGTAATTTTGTTTTTATTGGTTGATAAATTGTTGTTTTCGGGGGGGTCGTTAGACTGTATGAGCGTGTTAGTTTTCTTTAAGGTAGTGTATTAGGTATTTGTTCCAGGTGAGGGAAGTTAGGTAGCCTGCTGCTATTCCGTTTATGGTTCCAATTATGAAGATTATGAGGTAGAGTGTTGGTATCATGGGCATTAATCCTATTATGATTGCTGTGCACATTGATATTAGACCTACTATAATTGTGCTTAGGGTGAGTGCGGCTGTTAGTCTTATTGTTTTAACTTGGCTGTTGGTTTTAACGTTGAAAGTGTGAATGAAGATATCGATTAGTAGTCCGTATATTATTGAAAATATTAGGGTGAATGGGATGTATCTGGCTCTTATAATGCTTAAAAGGGCGCCGTTTATTGTTGATGCGTAGGTTGCTCCCCATTTGTCTATTAGTAGTGAGGCTAGTGCGAATGTAAGAACTTGAACAACAATAAATGCTTTGTCAATTGGGGTGGGTAGCATAGCCTTAGATAGGAAAGCTATAACTCCAAGCAGAGTTGCAAAAGCTAAACGTCTACTAGAGCGGGTGTTCATTTGTTTCCTCCCCTAGTGTTAAACTGTTTTACTTAAGTTTGATAATAAGTATTATACTCCTAGATATATGTTTAAGGAGTTAATGGCTCAAGCTAAATAGTGCAGATTATTTTGTTTGTGGTTTAGTTATCTTTGTTTTTATGTTTTTAAATATTTTAATGATCTAATGTTGATGAAGGAGAATAAAGTTTGATGTTATTGAGTTCTTTAATGGTGTTTTTGGCGGTATACTTATATGGTTATGTTGTTATGTAATATTGTGGTGATGTTGTTGAGAAGGTATGCTACGATTTCGGTTCCTGTGGAGGTTAAAAGGATTCTTGAAAAGGTTAAGGGTGATAGGGAATGGGGGGAGTTTTTGATTTGGCTGTATGAGGAGGTTAGGAAGCTAAGGGGTGAAAGTTCTTTTAGGGAGTTGGTGGAGATTCTTTCCGAGGAGGAGCTTGAAAATATTTTAAAGAGTAGTCGGGAGTTTAGGAAGGGGTTTGTTTTGAAATGAGCTTGCTGGATACGAGTGTTTTGGTTGAGCTTTTGCGAAGAAAGAAGTATGAATTTGCTAGTATTTCTGTTATAACTTTGATCGAGATTTTGAGGGGTGTGAAAGCGGAGAAAAGGGAAAGGGTTAAGGATTTGATTGAGAGGAGTTTTGATGTGATAGGTTTGGATAATAGAGTTGTTGAAACTTACTGTGATCTTTACGATAGGTTGAGGGAAAGAGGGGAAATGATTTCCGATGCAGATTTACTTATAGCTGCTACGGCGATTTCACGTGGCTTAACTTTGAGAACTAGTGATAAAAAACATTTTGAAAGGTTGAAAAAATATGGGTTAAAATTAGACTTAACTTAAAGTAAGTTACTGTTGAATGTTCCAAGATAGCTTAGAACTTATCTGTTGATGACGGATTTTGAGGAGCCTGTTCCATCTAAGAAAGTTATGGAGGAATATTATAGGGATTTTGGAGATGAACACAATCGTATTCCATGGTTTTTAATTGTAGGGGCTAAGAAAACATGAATGTATAAACTTTTAACTTCTTCCTTCACCCTTTTTCTAGGAGGTTTTTATTTTTTCGTGGTTGTTTTCTTAAATGTGAGCACGTAGTGTAGAATGGTTCCATATTTGTTAATTGGTTCGAAATCGGTGTTTTTGCACCATTTGGTTACTGTTTTTTGACGTGGATAATCTGGATCTAGTAGTAATTCACCTATTGGTAGTATGCCGTCATCTTTTAGAACACGTTTAATTTCAAGTAATGCTTTCTTTTTATCGGGGATTTCTGCCAGTACTGTGATCATGAAAATTCGGTCAAACATTTTGTTTGTGAAGGGAAGGTAATAGGCAGATGCCGTTATTGCCGTGCCGTTCGTTATTTTCTCTTTCTTTAGTCTATTGTTTAGTTTTTTTATTAGGGTTGACTGTATATCTACGGCGAAGAGTTTTCCCCTTTTACCAACGTGTCTTGCTGCTTCGATCGTGAAAGTTCCTGGGCCGGGGCCTATTTCTAAAACATACATACCGTCTTGTATGCCTATCCATTTAACTACTTTTGTGGGTGGCTGTATTCGTCTTCTAATAGGATTGTCAATAAAGCGGGCAGCGAATGCAGGGATCGGAAAGTGAATATATCGTCTTATAACTCTTATTACAGTCTGAACGAAGATAAACCAACCTAGTAAGATAATAAATATCCAAAGAAGTACTGTTAGTATTATAGAAACAATGGGCATCATATTATTCTCCTACAGTACAGTGTCACTTGATAACTATTAAATGAAATTTGTTTAATGTTAAATTTTAAGTTAAAATTGATTTAAAACAACAGTTTACTTCGTGTTTATTAAGACGAAGCGAGTTTCATCTTAATAATACTATGTGGAAACCTTCTTTAACCTTACAAGAATATTTCTCTCCAATTACTAAACCATTGCCATTACTATTTTACTGTTTTTAAGCTTGGTTATTTCAGTCTTTTTCAAGTAATTCCAAAGTGTATTTATATGTGATTATCCATGTTAAACCTATTATGAGGACAAGTAGCAATGTTTTTATGAAGTATAGGTAGAAGAGCTTGTCTATTATAACTCATTTCACTAAGTGCAGTTAACATTCCTGGTTCTCTGGGCCATGGAAAAAATGTTCCAGGCCCGGTGGAACGCCAATAATAATCCCCATCAAAGTAGCAAATGTGAATAGATACTAAATATGCCTTTATGGTATACGCTGTTATAAATGTTGAAATGATCCATAAAGCCACTATTAATAGGTGTTTAGAGAATTTTAGGATTTTTAGTCTTTTATTGAATTTTACATTCATACTTTAACACTTCAGTATTTTACATAATTTTCTTTAATGATAAAATTAAAAGCTGAATTATAAATTTTTACGTTGTGAATCGCCTTTAACCCTGTAGCTTTGCACATGGTTTTACTTCTTCAAGCTGTGATTATATTTAGGAACGCTTTCCGTAGCAAAAGGGTTTAATCAGAGTTTTTAAAGTTTATAAGTTAGGTGATGTGTTCAATTAAGGGTCATGATGTTAGGTATGTGTCTTGTTCTGTATTATTGTTAGGACGTTGAATTTGATAATTTAAATAATAGCCTGCCTGTATTGAACGAATCTTTGCAAGGTAGAAGGGCATATGCAATTTACAACTTGTTTAGGATGTGAAGTGTTTTTATGATTTTCTTTATTCGTTCGTTGTACATTTCTTCGAACGTTTTTCCTTGGTAGTTATATATGCCTTTTCCTGTTTTTATTCCAAGTTGGTTCATTCTTATTTTGTCGGCTAGCCACTTGGGTGGTTTAAATCTTTCATCTTTGAGTGTTTTTGATAGGTAGATTGATGCGAGGTATACGATGTCTAGGCCTATGTAATCTAGGTTTCTGAAGGGACCAAATAGCAGGTATATAAGTCCTAGATGTTCTGTCCATGTTTTGTCGATGTCTTCTATGGTTGTAATGCCTGTTTCTATGAGTTTTGTTGCCTCTGCAAGTACTGCTGCTGCCATTCTATTAACAAGAAAACCTGGAATATCTCTGCATACTATAGTTTTCTTTTTGCATTTATCTTCTAAAAATTCTTTTATTCTTTTAACCGTGTTGTCTGAGGTGTGTGTTCCTCGGACTATTTCAACTAGAGGTAGAATGAAAGGAGGGTTCATCCAATGTGTGCCGATCATTCTTTCAGGTTTTTCTATTGCTTCTGAAATATCACTTATTCTTATTACGGAGGTTGTTGTTGCAAGTATTGTGTCTTCTGAGACATATTTTTCTACTTCTCTGAAAATTTTTCTTTTAAGCTTTAAATCTTCGGGCACAGCCTCTATAACTAAATCTGCTTCCTTTACGCATTTCTTAAGGTCATTCATCATTTTAATACGTAAAATTATTTTATCTATATCTTGATGATCGATTATGTTTTCGTTTGCTAGTAATTCTAAATTAGATTTTATGCGTTTTAAGGCTTCTTTTAAAATTTTATCTTTAATGTCGTATAATGTTACGTTGCAGTTGGCTTGTGCACATGTTTGTGCAATGCCGTGGCCCATTAGTCCTGCTCCTATAATGGAAACTTGTGTTATTTTTTTCATATAATCATCTCTCTTAATACCCGATGTACATATCTTTATGGGTTTGAACGTATTTTATGAAGTCTTTAACGATTTCTTCTATGGATGTGTATTTAAGTTTCCAGTTAATGTCTTCTATGTTTCTGTAAAGTTTTTCTTGCCCTGCTTTTACTACAAGTGTTGTGAGTAATGTCCATATTTTTGCTACTCGTTCAGCTTCTTCATCTATTTCTATGTTGATTTTTGCGTTTGGAATGTATTTTTTCAACGTTTCTATAAGTTCTTTCATGGAAATGGGTACGCCTCCAACGATGTAAATTCTTTTCTTAACTCTCTTTGCTTTCCACAGGGATATGAGGAAGTTGACTGCATCTTTGATATAAAGTATAGGTAACATCGTGTTTTGTGGAATGTCAATTGTAGCCGTTTCATTTAATGCTGCTTTTTCTATTAGGGTGGAGAAAGTTACTGTTGCTCCTTCACCTCTTCTTCCAGGTCCTATTACAACTGGGAATCTTGCACATCTAAAGTCTATGCCGTGTTTGTAGTGATAGAACATTCCAATTATTTCACCGAAGACTTTTGTGACACCGTAAAATGATGTTGGATCTCTGTAACTGTTTTCTTTTATAGGGAAGCCAGATTTTGGACCGTAAACAGACAAACTGCTGGTGAAAATAATCTTTTTCACACCTAGTATTCTTGAGGCTTCAAAAACATTAAATGTTCCTTCGATATTTGTTTTAAATGCTGTTGCATGGCTTTTTTCCGCTTTAACTGAAAGTTCAGCAGCTGTATGAAAAACATCCTCTATATCGTGTTTACTTATTACTTCCACTACTTCATTCCATAGGTTAACGTCGCCCTCTACAATTTTAACACTATTTAGTATATCTTTAATTCTGTTATAGTTGATGTATTTGTCAAATAAAATGATGTCATGGCCTTCTTTGATAAGATTTCTAGCTAAATGTGAACCGATAAACCCGGTACCTCCGGTTAAAAGAATTGCCATTTTGTACCCCTCTTAAATAATGTCAAATCTTTGATGTTACCATTTTATTATCTTTTCCTAAATTTTACTTATGTAATGTTTATTCTTTTTAACATGCTAAGAAATTTTAAATATTTTATTTTCCATATGAAAAGGCAAAGGTACGGAAGTAGGGGAGTTACATGGCGGAGGATGTAACTGAAACTTATACTTTTAGAGAGAAGGCAATAGTGTTGCTTGCAGTGTCACTTGGATGGGCTCATGATGCTATAGGCCTTACGATAATCAATTTTCTAGCAGTGCCGATAATGGAAGAATTTAATGTAGGGAAGGTTGAGATGGGTTTCATATTTTCTGGTCAATATATAGCGACGGTCTTTGGCGCTATACTGTTTGGTGAACTTGCTGATAGATTTGGGAGAAAACGTGCATTAATCATTTCTATTCTTTGGGATTCTATATTGACAGCGGCGTCTGCATTTGCACCTAACTATTGGACATTGGCGGCATTGAGAATTATTTCGGGTATGGGAGTTTCGTGGGGTATAGCATTTGCTCTTTTAAGCGAGATTTATTCTCCCAAGCGTAGAGGATTGTTTGGAGGGATTGTTCATGCAACGTTTTGCTTCGGGTACATTGGATCAGCGTTAACTGTTACTTTGCTGTATCCAATTTACGGTTGGCGCCCCTGCTTTTTCATTGCACTGTTTCCAATACCGATTTTAGTGCTTTTGGAATTTGCTCTCCCTGAGTCGAAACTTTGGGAAAGGTATAAGGAAATAGAGGAAGAAGTTGAAGCTTTAAAGACAAAAGTTCGTATAGGTGAGCTCCTTAAAAGTGCATATTTTAAATTAACGTTGCTATGTACATTTCTTTTCTGGACAGCGGAGTTCGCTTATCATGCGGTGGTGGATTGGGCACCTACATTTCTAAGCGAGGAATGGGGATTTGCTGTTGAAGAAGCAAGTTCCCTAGTTTTGTTAGTTGCTCTTGAAGCTGTTATTATCCTTCCTTTGATCGGTTTAATTAGTGATTTTATTGGACGGAGAAGGTCTTTTGCAGCGTCGGCTTTTATGGGATTGATTGGCACAATTTTACTTGGCTACTTTACGTTGATGATACGTGTTAAAGGACTTGCAATATTGTCGCTTTTTATAATAGCGATGGGATTTGGTTCTCATGCTTTGTTTGGGGTTTGGTCTAGTGAAATTTTTCCAACGAAGGTAAGGGCTACGGCTACTTCTTTCATATTTAGTGTTGCAAGAGGATTATCTCTCGGAGGGCTGATAGTAGGTTATCTTGCTACGATAGTAGGTTTAACAGCTGCGATGCTTTTAGCGGCTCCCGGTTTCCTTTTGATGATTATACTTCCGATGTTTCTACCAGAAACTAAGGGTAAAGTTTTAAAAGCTGTGGAAGAACCGGTGGTGTGAAATGTCAGAAATTAATGGCGGGAAAATCGTTGCAAAGGTTCTAAAAGTGGAAGGCATCAAATGTGTTTTTACATTACCTAGCGGCGAAATATTGCCAATACTTGAGGAGCTTGTGGAAGAAGGTATTCAAGTTGTGACGACTAGACATGAGCAGGCTGCTGGTAACGCTGCTGATGGTTGGGCTCGTGTTACAAGGTCTCCTGGAGTATGTGTGGTTCCTGCTGGCCCTGGTTTTGCAAATTTGATACCAGCAATTATACAAGCCTTTTATGCAGGGAGTCCTGTGGTTGCAATTTCAGGTCATTCACCACATAAATATGTGGATATGGATGCCTTTGAGGAAATTGATGGAGTAGAAATTGTTTCATCTGTTACGAAGTGGGCAAAACGATGTATGTTTACTGAAAGGATACATGAATATCTTCAGGAGGCTTTTAGGTATGCAGTTTCGGGGAAAATGGGACCTGTACTTTTAGAAGTTCCAAAAGATGTTCTTCAAGGGAAATGTAGCGTTGAAAGGATTAAAATCGTTCCTCCAGAGCGGTATAGGTCGAAGGGAAGGGTGTATGGTGATCCAAAACTAGTTAAAAAGGCTGTAGATCTTCTAGTAGCTTCGGAAAAACCTCTTATTATTGCTGGCAGTGGAGTTTATTGGTCTGGCGCATGGCTGGAGTTAGTGAAGCTTGCGGAGCTACTTTCAATACCAGTTGCATGTGAGGGACTTGCAGTGGGCTGTATTCCCTATGATCACCCCTTGTATGTTGGAAATGCTATTGGAAACCCATTTATGAGGAATGCGGATGTTCTGTTGGTTGTAGGCGCAAAATTTGATGAATTCCTGGGGTTTGGACGGGATCCATCTTTCTACTCTGATGATGTAAGGGTAATAAGGATAGATGTGGAGTTTTCTGAGATAGGTAAAAATCGTCCAGTAGATGTGGGTATAGTAGGCGATGCAAAAGCTGTTCTTTCACAAATGCTTAAAATCATCGGAGAAACAGCTTCCACGGTATCTGAGGAGAGAAATTGGGCGAAGAAGTTTAGATCTGCTTGGATCAGTCTTAGCGAAAGTTTTGATAAAGTAGCAGAGTCTTCGGAAAAGCCGATTAGACCTCAAAGATTAATGAAGGAAATAAGAGAGGTGGTTGATGAAGACACCATATGTATTTTGGATGGCGGAGATACGACTGTATGGGCTTATTTATATTTAAGGGCGTATAGACCGGGGCAGATAATAGGTTCACAGGGGCCTTTTGGACATTTGGGTGCTGGAATACCTATGGGGATAGCGGCGAAACTTGCTTACCCAGATAAGAAAGTTTTTGTTATTACTGGTGATGGAAGTTTTCTTTTCAATGGAAGTGAATTGGACACTGCTGTAAGATATAATGTTCCAATCGTAGTAATAGTGGTGAATGACTCTGCTTGGGGGATGGTTTATCATACAAGGTTTATCACATCAAAATCGAAAGAAAAAGCGGGACTTTTCACGTTGTTAAACGAAAGGGTAAGGTATGACAAATTTGCTGAAAGTTTAGGAGCATACGGGGAGCTGGTTACGGAGCCTGATGAAATAAAACCAGCAATTAAAAGAGCATTTGAATCTGATTTGCCAGCGGTAATTGATGTAAGGGTGTCTAGAGAGTTTCCGACGCCACTCAGTTATATACTCACCACGAAGAGGAAAATTTGAAATGTCATTTTTTATAATAATATCTCTCCTTTTTTAACAGACCTGTGTATTAAAAGAGTTGTCTACTAAATGTTTATCAGCTAGTTTCAAATATAATCATCACAATATTCATAGCCTTTCAATTAAATCTCAGTGGTAACATGAGGGGAATTTAAAATGAGTTATGGATATGTTGGTAAAATTTTGAGAGTAAACTTGTCAATAGGAAGTATAGATGTTGAGAAGTTTGATGAAAATTTTTATAGAAAGTATCTGGGTGGTAGAGCTCTAGCTTTGTATTTCTTGCTTAAAGAATTGAAACCAGGCGTCAACCCTTTTTCTCCCGAAAATAAATTGATATTTGCTACAGGTGTTGCTACTGGAATACCATTACCAGGTATGAATAGATATGCAGCGGTGTCTAAATCCCCTTTAACAAATACGTTTGGTGAATCTTATGCTGGAGGTTTTTTCGGGCCAGAGCTTAAATTTGCTGGATTTGACGCTATTATCATAGAGGGGAAAGCCGAAAAACCAGTATATTTATGGATTCATAACGGAGAGATTGAGATAAGGAAAGCAACGCATATTTGGGGTATGAAAATCAAAGAGACCACCGAAACTATACGTAGAGAAGTTAAAAATCCTAAGGCAAGAGTTGCTGCAATAGGTCCTGCTGGAGAAAAGTTAGTGCGTTTTGCAAGTATATTGCACGATATGAAATATGCAAATGGTAGATGTGGGTTAGGTGCCGTGATGGGATCTAAAAATCTAAAAGCCATCGCTGTGGTGGGTAGTCATAAGTTAAGATTTGCAGATAAAGAGAAGATCGTTAAGTTGGCAAAGTGGGCGTCTAAAGCAATAAAAGATATGCCTGGACCACATTCCAGGTGGATGTATGGCACTGGTGCTGTTTTATTACCGTTAAATGAGCTCGGACTTTTACCAACAAGAAATTTTCTTGATGGTGAATTTGAACATGCTGAAGATATATCGGGGGAAAGAATGGCAGAAACTATTCTTTTAGGTAGAAAAGGGTGTTATAGTTGTGGAATTATGTGTAAACGAATTGTAAAAGGAAAATATCCTTATGAAACTGACCCAGACTATGGAGGCCCTGAATATGAAACTTTAGCGGCTTTTGGTTCCTTGTGTGGAGTTGGTGATTTAAATGCGATCTCATATGCTAATATGCTATGTAATGCATATGGACTTGACACGATTAGCACAGGTGTGACAATAGCATTTGCCATGGAATGTTATGAAAACAAAATACTTACTAAGGAAGATTTTGGGGGGCTTGAGCCAAAATTTGGTAATGCGGATGCTATGGTAAAACTTGTTGAGATGATAGCAAAAAGAGAAGGTATCGGAGATATATTGGCGGAGGGTGTTATGAGAGCTTCAAGAATAATTGGTAGAAATGCCGAGAGATTTGCGATGCACGTTAAGGGAAAAGAAATACCGATGCACGAGCCGAGAGGTAAAAAATCGTTAGCTTTGGCGTATGCAACTTCTCCGTCTGGTGCGGATCATATGCAGAATGCTCACGATACACTATTTGAAAGAAATGTGGAGAAAATTTTACCATTAGGAATATTAAAACCGTTAAGCAGCATGGATCTTGGCCCAGAAAAAGTGAGAATGTTCATGTATCTTAGCATGTGGTGGAGTTTGTTTGATTGTCTGGGAGTTTGTAAATTTGCAGTGATGCCCCATCCTGCAGCTGTTTTCAGCATATCACAGCTCAGAGATATTGTTAAAGCTGTTACTGGATGGGAGGTAACAATATGGGAATTATTGAAGGTGGGAGAAAGAGCTATTAATATGGCACGTTGCTTTAATGTTCGTGAAGGGTTCAATAAAAGTGATGACACATTACCTGAGAGATTTTTCCAGCCTCTTCGTTCTGGTGCTATGAGAGATGAAAAAATTGCAGGAGAAGAATTTGAAAAGGCTTTAAAGCTGTTTTACGAGATGATGGGATGGGATTCAGAAACAGGAGTTCCCAAAAAAGCTAAACTCCATGAACTGGACATAGGATGGGCCGTCAATTTTCTAGAAAAATCAAATAATAAAACTTGAAATTTTTAGAAGGTGTAATGAGCGAATTTCTATGGTTGACAAAAATTGAAAATAAAAGTGTTTGGGTTGTGTTATTGTGTTATGAGAAATTTTAGAATTTTAGCTTTTATGTTGTGGTTTCTATTCCTTGTATTAGGTTATCTATACATATTCCTAGTTTGGTGGTGTATCCTCCTTCAAGTATTATGAAGACAGGTAATTCTAGTGAGCCTATTCTTTTCCCTATTTCTTTGTAACATTCTAAGGTTAGGTTTAAGCCTCCTAGGTCTCCTTTAAGTGTGTCGAAACCTGCTGATACAGCTACCACTTCTATTTCACTTGTATCCACGTTGCTGAGGGCTTTGTCTAAGGTTTTTAAATACAGTTTGTCATCTGTTCCAATTGGAAGAGGATAATTGTAGTAATTGTCTTCGCTTCTAAATCCTGTCCCAGGGTAAATGCCCCTAGTGTGTAGGGAGATGAAGATTACATCTTTTGAACCTTCAAATATTTCTTGGGTTCCGTTTCCATGATGCGTGTCGATATCTAGGATTAAGGTTTTTTTACCTAGTTTTTTGACCGCTATTGCAATGTTGTTGAAGTAGCAGAAGCCTAGGGTTGGAGCTCCTAGCGCTTTTCCTTTTATACCAGCGTGGTGTCCTGGTGGGCGCATTAGGGAGAATGCTTTTTCTTTCGCCGCTAATATTGCTGCCCCAGCGGAAAGTTTAGCGTATTCGTAAATGTTTTCGTAGGCTGGTGTATCAGGATCATAGAAGTTTCCATTTTTAATTTTTTCAATGTATTCCTTGGTATGTACTAGTAGTAGGTCTTCTTCTGTGGCTGGTTTTGGTTCAATGAACTCATATTTATCTTTTAGGTGTTCATAGGCTAGTTGAACTCTTCTGGGGTTTTCAGGATGATATGGTGAACCATACTCTAAGCATTTAGGCGAAAACACGATCTTCATTGCTTCCTCCACCACGCATCTTCATTTCTCCTTACTATAATTAAGTTGAATTATTAAATGATACTGGTCTCACAGGAGGATGTGTGTTTTGAGATAATAATTTCATAGACATCTTTTATACAAGATATATCCTCTGCTCTTTATATTGAATTCATACGTTCCCCCTCGATATATTCCCGAAATTTTTCATTAAATTTATGACCCTCGGAATACCGTTGTTCTTTCTAGCAACACTTCCAACACTCTCAACCACAGGAGCAATTTCTCTCTTTAAACCCTTCAATATCTTTTCATTGCAATTTTGCTTGCGATCTCGTGGAAAAAAGGATTAAAAAGGTATACTGGGGCTTATGGATAAAATTAGTATGTGTTAGTGCTGGGTAAGTTATTAATTTGCTTATCTCTCTGTTTCTTCGATTTCGATATCTTTTAGAAAAGTTAGGATGATAGAAGTATCTAATCTAAATCCTTCCTGTATTATTTTTTGTATTGTGTTTCTTATTTCCGTTTTATTTATTTTCTTGAGAAGAAATAGAAGTTTTAGGAGGAATAGAGTCCCGTGAACTTCTATGTTGTGTTTGAATCCTATTCTTCTTGCTCTTTCATCATCTATGATAGCAACATAATTTTTGTTTTTTGCAGCTAGTATAGTAGAGCTTTCTCCCTTTCCTAATTGATAGGTTTCCGAAAAAATGTCCGTTACAGGAGGATTTTGGATGATTTTGATTTTGCCCTTTTTAATGTATTTCTCTATGGTATACGCTTCTTCCGCTCCTACTTCTTTTCCCTTTACAACGACTTCGTGATATACAGATTCGGTTGTATAAATTTCATCAAATGTTTCTATAATTTTTTCTAGGAGGCTGGTTTTTCCTAGGTATATTAGGGGCGTTGCATTGAGAATTATTTCCTTTTTTGTTTTCTTGCCCATCTTTTTGCAGCCTCTAAGTCAGCTTCTAAGGATTCTTTTGAATATTGAATTACAATGCCTAGGGATGCTAGCCGTGCAATGAATTCTCTAATTGATAAATTTGCGTTTTCAGCAGCTTTTCCCAGGGAGATTTCTCCTTTTAAATATTTTTGGACTGCTTCATTGAATTTTTCTTCTAATATTTTTTCGTGTAGTAGTTTTCTTGCTAAGACTGCTTTTGGTATTTTCTCCCTCTTTGCTTTTTCTTCAAGGTATTTTAGGTCTTCTTCAGGAATTCTTAATGGCAAGTATCCAGACATTTTTGGCACCCTATAGAACCTTATAGAAACTATTAAACACTAATAGTATATAAAAGTATTTTGATAATTTAGAGGATTCTTAATAAATAGATTTAATGTTGACATGATTAATGCTAATTCCAGATTGTCTGGCTGTTTTATTATGTCTGAGTTGTTTGTTATTATATGGTTTCTGCGTGTAATTCTGGGATATTCATTTGTAAGGCTTGGAAGAGCCGTATATATAATTTAACGTTAAAGTTTGAAAAAAGATGTTAAAAGCTTTTTGAAGAATTTAGAGGCGATGTTGGATTTGGGATTTAATGAGCGTTAGAAGGGTATCAAAAGCTTCCCGATTTAAAATACCTTTACTTTGCTGGTTTTCCTAGCATTGATGTTTGGAGGGAGATGATTGACCGAAGATACCTTAGCTTGCTTCTTTTGTGTATTTTATGCATTGTCGTAAAGTGGTTGTCTTTGTTTTGCGGCTAAAATGTTTAGTTGGTTAAACACTTGATAAAAATGTTTATAAAGTAGGAAAGAGTAGTTTTTGCCTATATAAATGTAAGCGTTAAAAATTTGGGGGTAATAATATGCAGCTGGCAATACTTATAAACTATGCTTATGTGTTGTTGATTTTGGGTGGAATTAGCATTGCAGCATGGTTTTTTGAGAAACTAGGGGAAAGAATTCCCTTCATTGGGCCATTAGTGAAGGGTTCAATAAAATTGATAGCAATTTTCGGATTTATAATCGGTATTCTTTCAATAATCGCAGCTTATTACGCAGTTGTCATGGGCTATTACGATAGATTTACAGTAGTACTACTTGCAGTAATGGGCGTTACACTAGGTCTTGCCCCTGTAACTAAGTTTCCTATAGCTGGATTGTTTAGTGTTATTGCTGGTGTTTCAATCGCGATGTTAGTTGCTTCACTTGTACCACCAGTTGTTTGGAACTGGTTATACATATCGTTTGGAATCAAAACATGGACAGTTCTTCTTATAATCTTCGCAATTGTAGCATTTGTAGCATATACCCTTGCTAAAACAATAACCGGGTTCATCGAGCTCATGGGAACCATTCTGACAAGTAAACCAATCTCAATAATAATTGGAATTGTTGCAGTTGTGCAAGGAATCATGCTAATACTGGGAACATCGCTATGGATATATATAGCACCATACATGTAAGATTGAAAGCTTTTCTTTCATTTAATTGCGACAGAGTAGGAAACGTATTATTTGAGAGGCAGTAAAGTGGAAAGAAGTTGCAGTGATGACGAGGTTCTACTTGAAGTAGGGTTATCTGTGCAGAGTATCATAATGTTTTGAATTAACTTCAATTTTATCTCTCATACCATCTTTTTAAGATAAACTTAAAAGTAATGCCATATTCTTTTTCTGCAACTGTTTTATCGATGTAGTTTTATGTTGTGTCGAACAGTGAAAATAGATTTAATTTTGGAAAATATATTTTGATTTAACAATTTTGTAAGGATTTAAACGATTGTAATTGAGATTGTGAAGAAAGTGTAAATAAGTGATATTAATCATTTATTATGAGGTGTTGTTTGTGATAGGGGTTTCATCTCCTGCTCGTGCCGATTTTTTAAATACTCATCAAGATTATAAGGGTCTCCCTGTAGTTCCTGCTGCTCTAAATATTCGTTTAAGAATTAAGGGAAAGGCTATAGGTGGAGATAAAGTTTATGTTCGTTCTTTAAATTTTTTGAGGGAAGATTTGCCTTGTGAAGACGAGTTTTCGCTTAATAATGTTTCTTATAGAGAGAGGGGCTGGTTTGGAAACTATGTTAGAGCTGTAGTAAATATTTTGAAGAGAAAGGGCTATGGAGATAGGATTTCTGGCGTGAAAATTGAGATTGATAGTGAGATTCCAATGGGAGGGGGATTAGGTAGCAGTGGCTCTTTGGAAGTGGCTTTAGTAAAGTTTTTTGACGCTGCTTTTAATCTGGGTCTTTCTACTAGGGAGGTTGCAGAGTTTTCTTATCTTGCTGAGCGAGAAGAACTAGGTATTCCATGTGGGAGATTAGATCAGTATGGGGCTGCTTTTGGTGGCATTATAAAGTTGGAAACTCGTCCACCATTTGGTGTGGAGGTTCTTCCAAAAAGAGATTTTCTTTTCGTTATTGTAGATACGGGTATTAAGCATAGTACTGCAGATATTCATCCAAGAAGGCAACGTGAAATTGATGAAGGATTGAAACAACTACTTGAACAAAAACTTCCAGAAGATTTAAGGGAAAAGCTTTCTTTGAATCATTATGAAGTTAAATGGGAGAAGATATCTGAGGACGGGTTGCTTCCATATCTTTCAACAATAAACGAGAAGTCTGCAAATCGAATTCTTTTCACAATTTACATGCATAAATCCACCGAGTTAGCGCTTAGAATTCTTCGAAATCAAGCTGTTAGTGCAAGAGAAGTTGCTAAAGTAACTCAAATTCCATATGAAGATATTGAGAGGAAGATAGAGAGAGGTAGGAGAGATCTTGTTCTTCTCGGGTTAATTGTTGATTATCAACATATGCTTTTGAGGGATTTATATGAGGTAAGTTTGCCAGAGGTAGAGGAGATAAGAGATGCTATGCTCGAAGCTGGAGCTTATGGTGTTAAGATTTCAGGTGCTGGACTTGGTGGAGCTATAATTGGAATTGTGGATAATGTGAATGTAGGGGAGAAGGTGTTTAAAGCAGGTATTGAAAATGGTGGTGTGAGAGGTTGGGTTTCATTTATTGGTGAAGGTGTTAAAGTGGAGGTTACATGAAATGGAGAAAATATCTTTTAGGTTGGAGCTTAGATGGAATCCTTTGCTTAGGGAATGGGTTATTGTTGCTGCTCATCGAGAGTTTAGGCCGTGGCAACCTAAGGTTGAATGTCCGTTTTGCCCCGGTTCTGAAGAAATACGAGAGGAATGGGAAGTTCTTGCTCTTCCAAACAGATTTCCTTCTTTGGTTGAGAATCCTCCTCCACCGTTTTCTTCTCCTAAGTTTCCCTATAAGGTGGAAAAGGCTTATGGGATTTGTGAGATAGTTGTGGAAACTCCAAATCATGAAGGTGATTTATGTAATTTATCACAGGAGAATATGAGGAAGGTGATTGATCTTTTTGTTGAGAGGTACAGGGAACTGGGTTCAAAGGATTTTGTGAAGTATGTTTTTATATTTAGGAATAAGGGGGCTGTTATCGGGGTTTCTTTACATCATCCCCATTCTCAAATATACGCGTTTCCTTTTATTCCTCCTAAAATAGAGAGGGAATTGAAATCAGCATTAGAATACTCTAAGAACCATGGAAAATGTCTGTTTTGTGATGTAATTAAAGCTGAAAAAGAAGATGGTAGGAGAATAATTTATGAAAGTAAATATATGATGGTTTTTGTTCCTTATTCTGCAATGTGGCCTTACGAGCTTCATATATATCCCAAGCGTCATTTAGGTTCTTTACTGGATACGAATGAGGAAGAAAGAGATGATTTAGCACGGGTTCTTCGTGTTGTTACTGCAACATATAATTCTTTGTTTGATTTTAGTATGCCTTACATTATGGTGTTTCATCAAGTTCCAACCGATGGTGGAAAATACGATTTTTATCATATGCATATCGAGTTTTATCCCCCTTACAGAGATAAAGAAAAGTTGAAGCATGCTGCAGGGGTAGAATGGGGTGCTGGAGTTTTCATATATAGTGGAGAACCAGAAGTTAGGGCGAAAGAGTTGAGAGAGACTTGTGAGAAGATTTTAGGAAAAATAAGTTAAATAATATGTAATGTGGAGCTTGATTACATTTTCTATTTCTTGTATGTGGTTAAAAGCTTATACGATGTATTTAAAAATCGTGTATGATATCGTTTGTATTACCTTGTTGAATTATAGGGGTGTTTAGCTTGCAGAAACCAGTTATTGTTGTACATGGTGGTGCGTGGAATATACCTGACGATTTAGTTGATCCCCATATTGAAGGAGTTAGAAACGCTGTGAAGATAGGCTGGGATGTTCTTGTGAACGGTGGGTCAGCATTAGATGCTGTTGAGGCTGCAGTGAAAACCATGGAAGACGATCCAACATTTGACGCTGGCAAGGGTTCTTTTCTCAACGAGGAAGGGTTTGTTGAGCTTGATGCTATAATTATGGATGGTTCTACATTAGATGTTGGCGCTGTTGCCGCTGTAAGAAATATTAAGAACCCGATTGTTTTGGCAAGAAAGGTTATGGAGCTTACGGAGCATGTTCTTCTTGTTGGAGAGGGTGCAAATAAGTTTGCTAAGAAAATAGGGATAAAGATGGTTGATCCAAGAGAGTTGGTTTTGGAAAGGGAGGTAGAACGTTGGAAAGCGTTTAAGAAAGGAAAACTGAATGTAAAGGATATTTTTGAACCTGCTTCGAAGGGAACTGTTGGTGCTGTTGCTGTTGATATAAATGGGAATTTTGCTGCTGCTACTTCGACGGGAGGTGTTGCTGGTAAAATGGTGGGTCGTGTAGGTGATACGCCGTTGGTGGGTTGTGGTACGTATGTTGATAACAATTATGGTGCTGTGTCTTCAACAGGGCATGGAGAAAAAATAATGAAAATTGTTCTTGCTAAGGAAGTGATTAATTTGATTGCACAAGGTTGTAATGCTCAGGAAGCTGCAGAAAAAGCTATTGAGTTGGTTTGGAATAGGTTGAGAGGGAGAGCTGGTGTGATTGTGCTTGATAAGAATGGAAATATTGGTGTTTCATATAATACGCCTAGAATGGCTTATGCATATATTAAGGATGGGAAAATATTTTCTGGGATTTAAGTCTGTTATTTAATTAGTTTAATATTGTTATTGAAATAGTACGGTAAAAGGGGGGTTATGTTTGGTTGATAGGAACCTTGTTGGTAGGTGTGGTTTTTACTGTGGGGTTTGCGAGATTTATCGTGCTTATAAGGATTCAAAGGAGCTTAGGGAGGAGATAGCATGGAAGCATGGTTGTTCTCCAGATGAGGCTAGGTGTGAGGGTTGTCAAGCGATTGATGTTTATGGTTGGTCTTATGATAAAGAATGGGGCAAGAATTGTAAAATTGTGAAGTGTTTAAATGCTAAAGGCTTGAATTTTTGTTTTGAATGTGATGAATATGATAGATGTGAAAGGTTTAATCGGTTTGCTGAGATTTGTAAGGGTCTAGGAATCGATTTAAGGAAAAATCTTGAGATGATTAAAGAAGGAAGGATTGAGGAGTGGCTTTTAGAGCAGGATAAAAAGTGGCGTTGCCCAAAATGCGGTAAACCTATTATCGTGTCCTACGATTTTAAGAATTGTCACTGGTGTGGATACAAGTTGCGAGATTAAATCCCAACGCATAAAAGTTTTGGGGAATAATAGTTTAGATGATGAATGTTTGTGGGGGTGTATGATTAATGGATGCTGTTAAAATTGTTGAAGATGTTTATTGGGTTGGTGCTATTGATTGGAATATTAGAGATTTTCACGGATATTCTACACATAGGGGGACGACTTACAATGCTTATTTGATTTTGGGTGAGAAGAACATCCTTATTGATACGGTGAAGAAAGGGTTTTTTGATGAGATGATTAGTAGGATTCAAAATGTCATTGAACCTAGGGATATTGATTATATTTTTTCTTTACATGTTGAAATGGATCATTCTGGTTCACTTCCCGAAATTATGGAGGTTGCAGATAAAGCTAAGGTTGTTGCTACTGAGAGATGTCAGAAAGGTTTGAGTTTACATTATCATGAGTGCAAAAAGGAGTTTGTTACAGTTAAGAATGGTGATACTCTTAAGTTTGGAGATAAAACATTTACTTTTGTTGAGATTCCTATGCTTCATTGGCCAGATAACACTATGACATACATGCACGAGAGAAAGATTTTATTTTCCAGCGATGGATTTGGTCAGCACCTTGCGACTTCTCAAAGATTTAACGATGAGGTTCCTGAAGATATTGTGATGTATGAAGCTAGGAAGTATTATGCTAATATTCTTTTGAGGTATGCAGATATTGCTACAAGGCGGATAAATGAAATTTTGAAGATGAATCTTGATATAAGGGTCATTGCTCCTGCTCACGGTGTTATATGGCATAGAGATCCGACGAAGATTGTAGAATATTATCTTAAGTGGAGCTCTGGCGATACTGTGAAGAAGGCTTTGGTTGTTTATGATACTATGTGGGGTAGTACCGCTAAAATGGCGTTAGCGATTGCCGACGGGATTATGAGCAGGGGTGTTGAAGTTAAAGTTTTTAATTTAAGGGCTACGGATAGATCTGATGTAATGACAGAGGTTTTAGATGCACGAGCCATTATTGTAGGTTCTCCGACCCTAAACAACAATATGTTTCCAACGGTTGCAGATTTTCTCACCTATATGAAAGGTTTTAGACCCAAGAATAAAATTGGCGCAGCATTTGGTTCATATGGTTGGAGTGGTGAAGCTCCAAAGCAAATATTGGAAGAGCTTAAAGCTATGAAGTTTGATGTTGTAGAGTCTCCTTTAAGGGTTCAATATGTACCTAGTAGAGAAGAGCTAGAGAGCTGCTATAAATTTGGGAAAGAGATCGGTAAGAAAATTGTAGAAGCAGGATAATTTCGATAGAAAAATACCAAACTTTATATTTTAGACCTTGGATTGTTAGGTAGATGGAAAGGAGGGGGTATTATGAAAAAGTGGAGATGCACGATTTGTGGATACATATATGACCCTGAGACTGGCGACCCTGATAGTGGTATTTCTCCAGGAACACCTTTTGAAGAACTGCCTGATGATTGGGTTTGCCCAGAGTGCGGAGCTACTAAGGACATGTTCGAGGAGCTAGAAGAGTAGCGAAAAAGCGCGTTGTTAGAGATTTAGTATATAGTTGCGAAGACTTCGACTTCCTTTTCTTTTATTTTTGTTTGCACTTTATAATTTAGCTTCATTGAATTACGTTGATTGTATGTTGTTTTTATTATTTATGTTAGGTTTTATTTTGTATTTGTGCTTGGAATCGTATGGTTTTTATTTGGTTTGTGTTTCGTGTGGTTAATGTTTACGTTGTGTGTGATTTGGAGGTTTGAGGTATGGCTTTAGTGCCTTATAGGACGTGCAAGTTGTTTGGGGCCATTAGGGTTGTGCTTGGTATTCGTGGATCGGTTGTTTTGGTTCATGGTCCTCGTGGCTGTGCTTATCATATTAGGTATTTGTTGGGTGTGCGTGGCCCATTTTCAGGGTTGATTTTTACTACTGAGATGAATGAGCGAGATGTTATTTTTGGTGCTGGGGATAAGTTGCGGAATGCGATTTTACAAGTTGATAAGGAGTATTCTCCTGAGCTTATTGGTGTTTTAACATCTTGTGTAAGTAGTATTATTGGTGAAGATGTTGACTCAGTTATAAGGTCTGTTAAAGACGATGTTAAGTCTAAGGTTATTTTTATTCCTGCCGGGGGATTTGAAGGTGATCATATTGATGGCTATAAAGAAGCGTTAAATGTGATTGTCAAAGAACTTGTTTCCGAACCTGAGAAGAAGCTGGAAGATTCGATTAATTTAGTTGGTTTATATCGTTTTGGCCCTGATGTTGAAGATCTTTTACAAGTTTTTTCAAAGCTTGGAATTAGTGTTAACGGTATATTAACGGTTGACTCTTCTTTAGATGCACTTCGAAAATTGTCCGAAGCTTCTTTAAATGTTATTATGTGTGAAGCTAGCGGTTTTGAAGCTGCTCATCTTATGAAGAAGTTTTATAACATTCCTTATGTTTATTCAACTTTACCAATCGGAATTACTTCTACAGAACGCTTTTTGTTAAAGGTTCTCGAAGGCTTAGGTAAAGAACCTAGGCTTCCAGATCCAGTTGAGAAAGAAAAGAGGTTAGCAATCGAGGAAATTAAGAAAGTTGCTGAGCATCTTAGGGGTTTAAGGGTTGCTATTATTAGTGGTTCTACTCGTGTTGCTCCCTTAACCGAATTTGTTTGGGAACTTGGAATGGAACCTGTTGTTGTTTCAATTGATAGACTTGGAGAGGTTACTTTAGAACTGTTAGATATGGTTGTTAAAGAGCATTCTTTAAGTCCTAGGGTTTTGAAAGAACCTGATTTTCAAGAGGTTTTGGATGCTTTGAGGAAGGAGAAGGTTGATTTGATTTTGGGAGGTCTTTATGAGAGATCTCTTTCTTACGAGTTAAATGTACCTTTATATGATATTATGCATAGTGAAGAGCGAACTATGGGCTTTAAAAACGCTGTTACTCTTTCTAAAAATATTCTTTCAAATGTTAAAAATTGGAGACATGAAAGTCAGGTGGAGGGTTTTAGATGCAGATACGGCAAATAGCTATTTACGGGAAAGGCGGAATTGGAAAATCCACAATAGCTGCCAATATTTCAGCCGCTTTAGCTGAGAAAGGCCTTAGAGTTATGTTGGTTGGATGCGATCCTAAAAGAGATTCCACGATGACTTTGGTTGGTGGAAAACAGTTGCCACCGTTGCTTGAACTTCTCAAAGATAAGAGGAAATTGTCGCTGGGTGAGGTTGTTTTTGAGGGGTTTAAAGGTGTTTTATGTGTTGAGGTTGGTGGCCCTGAGCCGGGTATTGGTTGTGCTGGAAGAGGTTTAATTCTCGCTTTTAGAACTCTTGAGGAGCTGGGAGCTTTTGAACAGCCATTGGATTTTATAATTTATGATGTTCCTGGAGATGTTGTTTGTGGTGGTTTTGCTGTTCCTATGCGTGAAGGTTTTGCAAGAGAGGTTTATATTGTGACCTCTGGGGAATATCTTTCTCTCTATGCAGCGAATAATATTTGTAGGGGTGTTAGGCGGATAAATGCTAGACTTGGTGGAATTATTTGTAATTCTCGAAGGGTTCCTCGCGAAAAAGAGATTGTTGAAATGTTTACACAGGCTGTTAAATCTAGGGTGGTTGGTTTTGTTCCTTGGGATCCTATTGTTCCAAAATGTGAACTTCAAGGTAAAACTGTTATTGAGGGTGCACCTGATTCGGAGCAAGCTGAAATTTATCGAAACTTAGCTACTAATATATTGAAGAATAAGGAGCTTGTTGTTCCAAGCCCTATACAATTCACGGAACTTAGAGTTTTTATGAAAAAATTTATGGGAGAATATGCCCGGGAGTGAAATAATATGTCTTCTTTAGCTTCATATGTTCGTGTTCATCCATGTTTTGACGAAAAAGCCCATTTTACTTATGCTCGTATCCATCTTCCAGTTGCTCCCAGATGTAATATTCGCTGTAATTATTGTGAACGAATAATTGATGGGAAATGTTTTGTGAATAGACCGGGTATAGCTTCACAAATAGTTTCGCCGAAAGAAGCAGCTGAACTTATTAGAAAAGCTAAAAATATTTATTCATCTTTATCTGTGGTTGGTATAGCTGGTCCAGGAGAACCTTTAGCGAATCCTGAAACTTTTGAAACTTTAGAGTTAGTTCATGAAGAGTTTCCAGATCTTTTGAAATGTGTTGCTACAAATGGTTTACTATTACCTTTTTATGTTTATAAGCTTTGGAAACTTGGTGTTAGAACATTAACGATTACTGTTAATGCTGTTAAACCCGAAGTGGGGCAATATGTATATTCTTGGATTAAAATTGATAGAGATGTTTATTTTGGTTTTGAAGCTGCAAAAAGACTTATTGAGGCCCAGTTGAATGGAATTGAGAGGGCTGTTAAGTTTGGATTTGCTGTAAAGGTGAATACTGTTCTTATCCCTGGAATTAATGATGCTCATATCGTCCAAGTTGCTAGAGAAATGGCGGCCAGAGGAGTTTATATTCAAAATATTATTCCTTTAATACCTCTTGGTGTTTTCAAAAATCTTCATCCACCTGAACCAGGTATGTTGGAAGCTGTTCGAAAAGAATGCTACAAATATATTAGGCAGTTTCATTTATGCAAAATGTGTCGGGCAGATGCTCTTGGAGTCCCTGGCCAAGAAATAAGTATGTACGAGAAAAATTGTTGTTCTCGATCTTGTCATGGGTAGTGTGAAATTGATGAGGTTATTGTTGTAGGTGTTCTATGCGGTTTGCTGTTTTGTTTTCGATGTATAAGGCTGATATGAAGGGTTCTTTGAATGTGGTGGTTATTTTCTTTTTGGTTTTTATGAAAAATATTTTGTATTCGATTTCTATGTTATGAGCGTTAAATGTTCCAATTACTGCAACTTCATCGTTTTTCCGTAAGTCTATGTCTGATGGATATTTTATCAGTATGGTGTCTCCGTGTTCATCTTCTAGATAAAAGTATGTAGCGCTCTTGGCTATTGGAATTGTTTGCGGTAGGTCGAAAATCCACGTGTCAGTTACCACTTCCTCTATAAGATCTGTATTAACTACCTGAGTTACCTTTCCCTCTACTAGAACTGTTTTCTGATGATATTCTTTTTGCTTCAAAAGTAAATCTCTCACATTTACTTTAACGTATCTATAGGATTCCCTTAGTTTTTGTGTAAACCTATTTAAAAAGTTTTCAGCCATTTTATTTCTCCCACCAATCGAGTTAACTCTAAATTATTGTAGCAGCGTGTAAATAAGGGATATATTTGTTAAGTTTATAAAATTGTAGCAACAACGTTGATCTTTAATAGTTTTCTTGAAGTGTTTAGTAAAATGCAAAAGGTGCATATATGTGGCACGAGGTGAGTTGGAATATCGTTTATTAAGCTAAGTAAGCATATATACCTCGTTGGTGGGCGAACACTCTCCCATCCTCTTGACTCCAATGTGTATTTAATAGATGGTAGACCTCATGAATGTATTCTCGTAGATATTGGATCTGGTCTTAAAACAGAAAGAATCTTAAGGAATATAAGTGAAGCTGGTTTTGATCTAGGCTTAGTATCTGCTGTTGTGAATACGCATTGCCATTATAGGCATGCTGGTGGAAATCGGAGGCTGAATAAACTCTTAGGCTATTGTGAAGTTATAGCTCATGAACTTGATGCTAATGCTATTGAGAAAGGTGACCAAAGGTTAACTAAAGCAGAGATTTATGGACAAATATTCGAGCCTTGTGATGTTCATTTCCGTATATGTACAACAGATATTGAAACCATGGAAACCATAGGATTAGGAGGTCATTGTACAATTGGTGTTGGAGACATAGACTTTATACCTATTCATGTTCCCGGACATACGCATGGAAGTATAGTTCTTTATGGAGAAATAGATGGAGTTCATGTGCTGTTTACTGGTGATCTAGATGAACCTCCAACTAATAGACGAGACCTTGAAATATGGCGTGAGTCCATTCAGCGACTCATTAATTTAAAAATAGATATTATATATGGAGGGCACTCCATAATATTCGAGGAGCCTAAAAAGTGGTTAAGTCAACTTACAAAATTCTAAGCGTTTTAATTTTAGCTATCCATCCATCTTTAATTCGCCAAATCACACTTCCAGATTAAAATAGCAAACAGAATCTAACCTCAAATTCTTAAAAAATAAACCATTTTCCATAAATAAGTTTATAACAATATCTTGAAGCCAAATAGTTAATATTTTTAAAACTCTTACCAGAAAGTGATTGTGTTTAGGAAAATTAATTTTCTCACAGCTCTAATACTCTAATATTTCAATTCTACTATTTTTAGCCGCTTTGCTGCTTCTGTTTCCCCTTAGCTACATTTCTTGAATGTATTATAATAGCTACGGAAAGAAGCGTCTATAGAAAGTTATTTAGGTTTTAATTTCTTTACTTAGCCATTCATGATATTTTTGCAAAGTATTTTTGCTAATAGGTATTACTATGCTGAGATGTTTTATTTTTGTCAATTTTTGGTCAATAGTATATATTATCGATGCGTTTAAAGCGTCTGCTAAACTGACGAGATACCCGTCCCAACCTTCTACCCTGAATTTTGTTGCATTTTTAATAGCCATAATTGCATGATCAATAGTAATGTCTTGAACAAAAGATGTATGTCGTAATTCTAGTGTTTTTAATAATTCTTGGCTAGCTAATTCTCTATTTACTCTCAAATATCTAGTCAATATATGATATGCACCAATAAAATTACTTATAGGTATCTTTGCATTAATTTCACCAAGAAAAACTTTTTCAAGAAAATTTATGGCTTCATTTTTCGCTGGGTTTTCACAGTGACTAAGAACGATTAAGCCTACATCAACTATTCCGATAGTCCAAGCTTCGCCAACGCCCATTCCTCCAGTGCCCATTTATCTTCCTCCACTTCTTTTTCCGTAAAACATTCAGGAGCCTTTTTTCTAAGTTCTTCAAATCTCTTTTTGATAAGATTTTTATCGATTGATATTTTCTTTCTGATGATTACTTTATTGTTTTCTATTGTCCATTCAATATAATCTCCTTCCTTAATATTCAAAATTTTTCTTATATCGCTCGGTATGACCGTCCTTCCCATTTTATCCACTTTTGTCAGATTCACATTTTTTCCTCCATGGAATGTACCATGGTATTCAACTTATATTACGTGAGATGCTATATAAGCATTTTTCATACGGAGTCAATAAACTGTTTAACTGTGAGTTAGTTTTTTATACTTTTAAGGTGATTTTCCAAAAGAGGCGGTTCTCATGTATGAGGACATCGTCAAAGAGGTTTATGAAATAGTGTATCCAAGGAGAAAGCTTTTCACCGCAGGTCCTGTGGCTTGTTTTCCCGAGGTTCTTGAAATTATGAAAGTTCAAATGTTTAGTCATCGAGCGGAAGAATATAAAATTATTCACAGAGACACTATTAAACGTTTAAAATCTTTCTTAGAAGCTGAGAAAGGTGAAGTTTTGCTTTTTCCAAGCTCTGGAAGTGGAATCATGGAAGCTTCGATCAGAAATGCTGTTTCTTTAAAAGGGAAAGTTCTTGTTACTATTATTGGTGCTTTCGGAGAACGCTACGCTGAGGTTGTTAAGGAAAATGGTAGAGAAGCCATAGAGCTTAGATTCGAACTGGGAAAAGCTGTGGATCCAGATGTCCTTGATGATGCGTTGAAGAAGCATCCTGATGTTGAAGCTGTAACAATAACATATAATGAAACATCTACTGGTGTCTTAAATCCATTGCCTGAACTCGCTAAAATAGTTAAGGAACATGATAAGCTTCTTTTTGTAGATGCTGTAAGTGCGATGGGTGGTGCGGATATAAAATTTGATGAATGGGGCATAGATGTTGTTTTTGGTAGTTCACAAAAGGCTTTTGGCGTTCCGCCCGGGTTAGCGATTGGAGCTTTTAGCGAGAGAGTTTTTGAACTTGCTGAAAAAATATCGGAAAAGGGATGGTATTTTAATCTTCCTTTATATAGGAAATTTAATGAAACTAAGGACGGTACGCCTTCAACGCCTCCAATGCCTCAGATTTTTGGTCTCAATGTGGTTCTTAGAATGATAGAAAGGATGGGTGGAAAGGAGAAATGGCTTAATATGTATCAGGAAAGAGCTAAAATGATTAGAAACGGAGTAAAAGATATTGGGCTTAAACTTTTAGCGGAACCGAGACATGAAAGTCCAACAATAACAGCTGTGTTTGCGCCAGAAGGAGTTAAAGGATCCGATATTTATAATGCGATGCGTGACCGTGGATTTGAATTGGCAAAAGGCTATGGCGAGAAAATTAAGGAAAAAACATTTAGAATAGGTCATATGGGACATATAACTTTTGAAGATATTAAAGAAATGCTAGATAATTTAAGAGAAGTCATTAATGAACTATCAAAACGAAAATAGTCATTTTATTTCCTTGTTATTTTTATTTGATTATTTAAATTATCATAATTGAGATTTTATGCTATTTGTAGTAGCTGTAGATCAGGTATTTCTGCGTCATCTAAATAATAAGTATTGTAGATGGGTGTTCTATGTCTGATACCGTGAATAAAGACATAACCGTGTTTGTAAAATACTTCGATTATACGGTCTGACATATCTTTAATGTGATTTTTTATTGCAGAACTTTCATGAGCAAAAACAAAAATTATATCGTTTCTTTCTCTTGCTTCCATAATCATTCTTGTTCCGATTCTAAGTCCTTCCACCGGGCCAAAAACATTTTCTAAAGCATCTATTGAAAACATTATACCAGTAGTCTTAGAAACCTTATGTAAGTATTCCAAACCTTTCATGTATTGCTCAAGAAAATCGTTTTCATCCGTTAACCTGGTAATTAATTTAAATTTCTTAAGATAGCTTTCATCGGGGACAAGCATTTTAATCATGCCGACGATGAAACTTTTAGCTCCGTATCTTGGAGGCACTAAAAGTACACCATTATTTCTTAAAAGAAAACTTATAATGTGATGGCCCATAATTGCTGCAATTACCCCTGATGGTACATTTTCCCGTATTAAATATAACACTAGATTTCCGCCACGTAACTTACCCATTATTTTATCCAAGGATGGTGATCCTGTTGGATGTTCGCCTGCAGTACTTTTACCGCTACGAATAAAACTTACATACTTGGCAATTTTATCTTTGATTTTAACTGGGTTAGGAAATGTAAATTCTTTTGGAAGTGTGAATCTACCGCCGTAGAGAGTGAATGGAATTATAGGTCTTTCTATTTCCACTGCTCTTAATTTTTCAATTATCATTTCTCGATAAATTTTTCCATCAATATATTCATATGTTAGACTAATAACCCCATCTGCAAGATAATCTAATTTCGTGATCTCCTTTGGATTTTCAGTTACGATAATGGATTTTATGTTGGATGTTCTAGCTAATTCGGCAAAACTATGTACAAATTTTTCTTGTGGTGTGTTTATTGTTTCACAAACTGAGTCTATTGAGTCTATTACAATAAATGCATCCTTCTCATTTTCTATTCTTTTTAATCCTGCGTATAATCCTCGTAAAAATTCTGGTATTGAAGAATACATAATGGCATCATAAGTGCTTTGACTTTTAGGGAACGGGGTTACAGTAGCGTCGATTATATTCTTGGGTGGAAGATGTTCTGCAACATAGGGGTACTGTTTTATGACGGTTTCTGGATTAACTCTTGTTGAGTAATATAATCCACATCCCTTTTTTGCTAATCTAATAAGGCATTCAAGAGAAAATATTGTTTTTCCAGAACCAGGTTTCCCTTTCACAAGCAACGTGGAATTTCCTTCAATGGAGAAGAATTTCAATATTTCTTTAGGGATAGAAGTCATTTCTTTTCACCACTCCGCCGAGAATTAAAATAAAGTTGGACTGTCAGTGGGTGATAACAGTATTATATTGTTATAATTGTAATAGATATAACAACTTTTAAATTTTATCTACTTAAAAACTCTGTTTATTTGATCCGCATTAGCTTGATTGTTCTTTACGTACAAAATGTGCAATAACTGTAATTATAAGCTAAAATACTGTTTATTTTTTGTTAAAAGTCAAAATAATGATTTCTAGTGTAGAAAATATAAAATTGTATCGTTTACATTGTTGCAACAATCTAATTATCATTTTAAGCCCTAAGTTCTTTACATTAATTTAAATACAGGAAATGATCTGGATTTTACACTGCAAGTTTGTCTATTTCTTTTATTATTTCGTATGAGTATTTTAAGGCTTTTTTGATTGTTTGTTCTTCTATGTTTTCGTAGGTATCTGTGTACCAGTGCCAATTTGGCAACAACCCTTTTTCATTAAAGCCCATGATGCTCATTGCTTTGAAGCCTCTTGCTATTGCAGGTGTTGCATCAGTAGGAAGCAACTTATATGTTCTTGAACGTATATTCCATTCTTCATGCGACTTTGCGACTTTATCCGCAATTTCAATGAGTAATTTGTCTGATTTCATAGTGGTAAGCAGTCCTTCTCCCGTAATATAGTATATGTCTCCACTTCCAACCATATCGAAGTTCAAAATGAACGTCTTATTTTTATCAAAGTTTTTTCCGTATTCTTTTAAGAAGTGAATCATTCCGAACATACCTGACTCTTCGCTTCCAGTAGCAACACACCATACTTCTGTGCTTTCTAACGGATTTTTTGATAAGATTTCTGCCAAAGCTAAAACCATACTTGCACCTGATGCGTTGTCATTTGCACCAGGAATGTCTTTATAGATAGCTTCTCGATGTATCATTGAAAAGAATCCTAAAAATATGAAACCTATTGGAACAAGGGATAGAATAAGTGCTAGGTCGCGTATATTTATGAAAAGAATGTTTGTTGAAATGAAAGTTTCATAAAGTAGAGTTATAATTAGTATTAGCGGGTATAGGATACTTGAAAGTGCTATTGCGAGAAATAGTTTTCTAAAGTTTTTTACAAATTTTGGGTTAAAGAACCAAGCTGGTCTAGAGGAATCGTAATGTCCTGTTAAAATTAAGCGGTATTTCACTTTATTCTTCGGTTTAATAATTGTAAATACGTTATAACTTAATCCCTTTAGCAAAATATAGTAAAGAACTGGTTTTGTTGAGCCTTCTAACAGAAATATTATCAAAGCTAAAATTGCTGGAGGTATGCTGAGAATTATATTGTAAAAGTAAAGTATAAATGATAGAATATAAAGTCCAAAGAGAACGATATAAACCCACGAAAATGTGGAAAGTGTATAAAACTTTTGTTTTACAGGTTCTAAACCTAAAGATCTAAAGAAGTTAAAAATGTAGTCTGCAGCTTTTTCCTCGTTTTCCGAGGATGGCCTTCGAGGCCCTATATCAACAGACAAAGCGTATATGTGTTTCATAGGATTGACATTTTCGATCATGTCAAACCCCACATTTTATTTTTAAGATTAAATTATAGTTTATGATTTTTAATCTAAATATGTACTACTACGGTTATATTTTTACGCTCATTATTCTCTTATTGGCAAGTTGACTTGAAAATGATGAGTGTAGTAACGTAGGTGTAAAATATGTTTTTAGAATAGGTACTAAATTAGTTAAAAATTTAAGGATGAGTTTAAGATTATATATTAGGGGTTAAAGCGTGGGGAATTATTTAAAACTACATAAAAAATTTAGTTTGACAATTGTGCTTATTCTTGTTGTCTTATTGCTTTTCGATTCTTATTTAAGTTCTTCTTTAACTATAAGGAACCGTACAACAAACTATTCTCTTGTTACATCTAAGGAAGACAGTAAAGTTATTTTTGTACCCGATGATTACACTACGATTCAAGAAGCTGTTAATGCTGCTAATGGCTACGATATAATCATTGTTAGAGATGGAATTTACATTGAAAACGTTGAAATCCATAAAACAGTTGTTATTGTATCTGAAAACGGTCCAAATTCAACCATTGTGCAAGCAAAAAACATTGAACAGCCTGTTTTCACGATTGAAGCAAGTTTTGTTAATTTAACCGGTTTTACCATTAAAGATGCTGTTAAAAGTGCTGGAATATTAATTGATAGCTCTGGAAATATTATAAGTAATAATATTGTTGTAAATAACACTTATGGAATCCGTTTAGAGTTTGCAACAAGATATAATACTATATTCAATAATACAATTAGAAATAACACCTACGGGATTTATAATTCTGGTTCTGAGTCTAACAACTTTTACCTAAACTGCCTTATAAACAGCAAAAATTACTATACTAGGTATTCTCTCTTTTCTAAGGGTAATTCATGGAGTTCACCTAAAGAAATTACATATTACTATGAAGGAAGGAATTATACGAGTTTCCTTGGCAATTTTTGGAGTGATTATGACGGTGAAGATGTTGATAACGATGGAATAGGTGACACACCTTATGAAGCGAGTAAGGAAGATGTTGATTATTTTCCATTAATCGGAATTTGGATAAATAAAACCATAATATTTGTAGATGTAACTCCACCTTCAGTTATTGAAATAATTATTTCACCTGAATGTCCAAAAGCATATGAAGATGTCCGTATAGCCGCCAAGATAGTCGATAAAAGAAGTGGAGTAAAAAAGGCGACTTTATACTATAGTGTTAATGATGGAGAATGGATAAAGATTGAAATGGTTGAGAAAAATGGTTATTGGATCACTACAATACCTGGCCAACCAGGAGGAAGTTTTCTTAAATTTTTCATTGAAACTGTTGATAGTAAAGGTAATGTTGGTAGAAGTTATACTAGATACTATGAAATACCTGGTTTTCCAACTTCAGAGCTGTTAATAGCTATAATACTGTTTGTTATAACTTTCTCGACAATTTCATTTTTTAGAAAAATACAAGAAAGAGAAGAAGAGTTTTTTGAAATTCCAGAAGATATTTTAGATCAAGTTCAACAAGAAGAAGAGGGAGGTACAGCGATTTCAAAGGTTTCAACTTATTCTAACGGTGATAAGAAAAGAGTGATAGAGCCTTTAAAAATTGGAGAAGAAGAAAAACGTATTCTTTTTGATTTAGAAAGTGAGAAAATGGCTCTCGAAGATTTAATAACTGACTTGAATAGAAAGTTTGAAACTGGGAAAATAGATTTCTTAGAATACTCTAAACTTTTTAAAGAGTATAGAAAAGAACTTCATTTAATTGAAAAGAAACTTATGAGATTTAAATTAAAGTTAGGATTAATTGAACATTTTAGATGTATGGTATGCGGATTAGAAATAATGGAAAACGAAGATATCGTTTTTTGCCCATACTGCAAAAATCCAGCTCATAGGGATCATTTGTTAGAATGGCTTCATATCAAAGGTATATGTCCAAACTGCAGACGTTTTATCAGAAGAGAAGATTTAACTTAAAATTTAAAATGTTCTTTTATTTTCAAATACATCTTAACTATAACATACTAATTGTAAAGATATTTAATAACAATAATACGAGAAATAGATATATTTTAAATAATGGCTGAATGAGTCTTCATAATGTTGAAATTCACTTGTTTATTTTGATTGACACAATAGTGATAGTGGTGTGTTGTAATGATTGGAATCATCGTTATTTCCCATGGAAAATTTGCTGAACACTTGATAAAGTCAGCAGAATTAATTGTAGGTAGACAAGAAAAGATAGTTCCTGTTCATTTGTTAGAAGGTGAGAGTCCAGAGAGATTTGAAGAGAAACTTCGTGAAGCTTTTAGGAATGTTAAATCTGATCATGGAGTTCTTATTCTTTCTGACCTTTTTGGTGGAAGTACCGTTAGAGTAGCTGCTCGTTTTCTCTTTGACGAAGAAAAAGTGGAAGTCGTTGCTGGGGTAAATATGCCAATGTTATTGGAAGTTCTACTTAACAGAGAAGATACAGATTTGAAAAAATTGGTTAAAATAGCGGTTGATGCAGGAAAAAGCGGTGTAGTAGATTTCAGAGAAAAAATTGAAAAAAATGTTAAAGGTTGAAGTGTTTTTCAAGTATTTCTAAAAAGTTGACTGCTTTGTCTTCCGGGAGTTGTTGGTAAATTAGTTTTATCCCGGTGTCTGCTATTTCTTTTAACGCCTTTGCTTCGTTTTCATTTAATGACACAGTTTTTGCTACACGTTTTCTTCCTTCTTCATAGCCTAGTTGTCCAATGTCTAACCATTCGAATTTTACTCCGCCCTTTACAAGTCCCAGTGCATCGAAAGGAGTTTTTACTATGATGAAAACCTTTTCCTTTTCCCATTTATTTGAATTGTACTCTGAGATAGCTTCATTTATTCCTAATATTGAAACTTTTACACTTGTAGGCGCAGCAAGCGGTAGTGTCATTTTTGCGATTGGATCCTGTGCAACTTTGTCATTTACCACTATGATTCGATCTGGATTTGTTTTTCGTGCCCATTTAACTGTAACTTGCCCATGAATTAAGCGGTCATCCAGTCTTACGAGGACTATTGGCATTTTCATCCCTACAGATGGCGTAATTTATCTTTATATTTTAGAGCTAACTGTAAATTATGTAATTCGGATCCTTCTACGTTTCCACTAACCCAGATTGGAGGGTCTATCCCTCTTTTCCTAAGGTTTTCCGCTACTTGCGCAACAAGAGCATTTAATATAGTAGCGGCTGTAATGGTGGATGTTGGTGCAACTTTATACTTGACCCCCTCTATATCAAGTATTGCATCTCCTAAAATTCCACAGTTATCTATAACTACATCTGCTAACTCGTAGAGTTTCTTACCGCTTGGATGTCTTGATTTCATGTTTTTACTGTGTTCTATTGAAGTTATTGCTATGATTTTCGCTCCTCTTTTCTTTCCTTCAATTGCCATCTCAACTGGAACTGCATTAATTCCGCTGTTTGAGACAATAATTAAGACATCTTTCCCAGTTATAAAATAATAATTTAGGAGAATTGCGGCGTACCCTGACAATTTTTCTAACATACTGCTTTTGAAAGCTCCAGTGTGAAGCATGAAGCTAGGATCTAAAATTGCACCGAAACATGCTAGTCCTCCTGCTCTTGCAAATGCTTCTTCTGCAATTAAGTGGCTATGTCCAGTACCGAATACGTAGACCATTCCATCATTGACAATAGCATCTGTTATCATATTTGCAGCTGTTTGTATAGTTTCTTTCTGTGTTTCAACTATTTTCTTCAAAATTTCAAAAACTTTATTGAAGAATCTTTCTGCAGCGGTTTCTGCCACTTATATACCTCCTAGTCCCAGACCTATGAGACCGAGCGCTCCAAGTACAAATCCTACAGCCATTAGTATGAGAAGTGTACGAATCGGCGAGTACCCTTTCCGTATAAGATGGTATGCTAGGAAGAATATTGGCAGTGATAATATTCCTGAGAAGAGGATGCCGATAGCAGTTGTTATTGGGAATAAGGGTGTGCTTATTTTTACTATTACTGGTATAAAGGCTCCTATGACAACTAATCCTAGTAATTCTGCTCCTTCTCTCAATCTTTGGAATTTTGCGCCCATTGTTTGAAGCATTGTTAGTCCACGTTTATAACCGGTTTTTAAGCCCCAGTATCGGAATCCTAAAGTTATAGCATCAAAGAGTACGAGTCCTATGATTGGTGCTAGCATTACGACATTGTGGTATGCTAATGTTGATGCGTAAAGCAGTATCATGCCTGCAATTAAGAAGTAGAATAAGGCATCGCCAATACCAGCCATGGGTCCCATCATTGCAGCTTTAAAGTTTCTAAGTGTGTCCTCGTCTTTCCCTTGGATTTGTTCTTCTAAAGCTAAATTTGCACCTAGTATAACTGAGGTGATTATTGGGTTGCAATTAAAGAATTCTAGGTGCCGTTTCATAGCCTTCTTTAAATCATTTTCATCTTTGTATATTTTTTTGAGTCCTGGAAGTATTGTGTAAAGATATCCAAGTGCTTGCATTCTCTCATAGTTCCATGAGGCTTCGAAAGTGAGAAATCTTAGAAAAACATTGTTAAGAGTCTTATTGTCAAGTAAAGGCTTATATGTAGAGGTTAACACACCTGCTTCTTCTTTTGTTTCATATTTTCCTCTTACTCTAAGCCATGCAACGAAGACTCCTATAATAGAGGTAATTAGAAGAGCTATCCAATCAAAGCCAGCAATTTGAACACCGTAGAGTGCAACAAGGGTAAGCAAAGAAACGATAAAACCTATTGCGAAATATATTGGTTTCTTGCGGAATGGAAGAAAGCTTAGGAGGATAGCAAGACCGACAGCTGGAAGTATGGTTGCCATTCCTGCAAGCCCGGTTAAAACCCAGCCTGCATATTTCTCCATGAAAATAACGAATTCTTCTATGTATTCTCCGCCAAGCCATACTGCGAAGAATGTTGGGATTGCTCTGCTAAGTCCCCAGGGAATAAATCCTAGGAGATGGAAGCGTCCAACAGCTTTTAGATCTCCTTCTTCAATTTTTCTTTCTGCTGCATGTATTAAGCTAATGTTTACAGTTCTTGTTAGAATGTCAAGTTGTTGTCCTATGAATGCGACTGCTAATGCGAATCCGAAGAGAGCTGCTCCTGTTTCTGTAACTCCACCTGGCACTACTACTTCTATTCCTTGGAGAATTGCAACTGCAGTAAAGAAGAACGTTGCAGAGGTCATATCTGGCGGGACGGAGCCACCAATTGGAATAAGACCTAATGAAATTAGTTGCATATATGCTCCTACTAATAGTCCTGTTGTCGGATCTCCAAGTATTATTCCAGTGATGAAGCCTCCAAATAAAGGTAATATTCCAAGAAGAACTTTAGGTCCTACTGCATCAACCATTGCAATAAATGCCCATATAGCTACTAATAGAGCTCCGGTTAGAAGATCCATATCCCTCACCCACACTATTTAAAATACTTTAAAGGAGAGTCATCATATATACATGTTACTTTAATGAAATTTTATTGTTTATATTTGGAGGGCAGTCTTATGGGCAAAAAACATCTTTTAATCAAGGGAGGAACTGTTATCACACCTTTTGAAATTATTGAAGACGGAGCTGTACTAATAGAAGGAGAAAAAATCAAGAAAGTTGGAAAAATCAACGAGATAAACGTTTCTTCTTCCTTAAAAACTATTGATGTGGAGGGAAAGTATATTGTGCCTGGATTTATAGATCTCCATACTCATGGTGGCGGTGGTTACGATATCTTGGTGGATGCAAACTATGATGCTATCAATAAATTATCTGGTTTTTATGCTATTCATGGTGTTACTTCGTTTCTTGCTACTACAGTAACAGCTCCACATGAAGTTTTAAAAAATGCAATGAAAACATTAAGGGAAGTTATTGAGAGAGGAACTGGAGGAGCGCAAATACTTGGAATACATTTGGAAGGCCCATGGATAAGTAAAAAGAAGCCTGGAGCTCAGCCGGTTCAATGGATACGTCCACCATCTTTTGAAGAATTTATGAAATTGTACGAGGAATCTGGGAAAAATATTAAACTTGTGACAATAGCACCTGAAGAAGAAGGAGGCTTAGAATTTGTAAAAAAACTACGTGAATTAGGAGTGGTTGTAGCTATTGGTCACAGTGCAGCGAGTTACGAAGAAGTTGTGAAAGCAGTAAAATGCGGTGTTTCTCATGCAGCTCATATGTTTAATGCAATGAAAGAGCTTCATCATAGGAAACCTGGAACTGTTGGTGCAATACTGTCAATGGATAATATAACTGCGGAGATAATTGCAGATTGCATTCATGTTCATCCTGCTGTCATAAAAATTTTGGTGAAGGCAAAAGGTACAGATAAAGTATGTTTGATTACTGATTCTACTCCTTATGCTGGTATGCCAGATGGAGAATACATGTTCGCTGGCATAATTAAGGTCACGGTGAAGAATGGTGAGTGTAGACTTCCAACTGGCCAATTGGCAGGCAGTGTATTAACTATGGATCGTGGTGTAAAAAACATGGTTGAAAAGGTTGGAGTTTCTTTAAAAGACGCGATAAAAATGGCTTCTTATAATCCTGCAAAAGTTATAGGTGTAGATAACGTGAAGGGAAGTATAGAGGCTGGTAAAGATGCAGATATAGTAATACTTAACAAAAATCTTGAAGTTGAAATGACAATAATTCGTGGTACCTCTCTCTAACCTAATTTTAATTCAAATATTTCTTAGAAAGTCTATTATTGAATTGTAGAGTTTTTGGCTACTATCTTTATCAATTATTGCGATAGCAGATTCATAGCTTAGTGACTCGTAAGTTTCAGGAGTTGGGATATAACCTATGTATCCGTTGGCATAGCCAGCAATTATTGTAGTTTCAAAGGGAGAGTTTTCCTTGATTTTCATACCTATTTCTGCAAATAGTTCCCCTGGTACACCAACTATTGCAATGTTGTCTCCAAATGTAATGATTTGGATCTCAATTTTAACTGTTTTTCTTTCCAGTGGTCTAAGTCTATTAAGGTATTCTTTTAAGCCTTTAAGAGCTTCGTAAATAACAGTAACTCTTCTTAAATCCGCTGGTGAGCTCTTTCTCTTTTTTAAAGCCATATACGTAGCTTTTACTTGACTTATCATGCTATTTATTTTCTCATCTGATGGAAATCTTCTCACATGCAACTCCATATCTTTCTTATTTACTTTTATTTCATCTATTTCAATTTTTTCAGATTTTTCAATCGCTACTAGTGCATATGCCCCTACAATGTTTCCAATTCTCTCTGCCTCACTAAAAGAAGATTCACGTCTCACATATCTCGTCGATATGTCTCCTGCTGCGCTGTTAAGAAAAAGCGGCACGGAATTGCTTTTTGCTTTCTCAATAAGTGACATAGCATAACCTGGATAATCAGCGGAAATGAGAAGATTTGATGCATCAAGTACTGTTGGATGACAAGCAAAATTAATAATTGCAGAAATAAGTTTTCCATCATTGTTATCAAATCTTATCGAAATAAGTTGTTTATCTACAGGCCCGTTTTTAACTCGGCGATTTGCAGAAGCGCCTTCAACAATAACTTTTCCTATTCGCACCTCTGCTGTTCTCATCTTTTCTACTGCATTTAATATTGATTGATTAATTTTTGTTTTCAGAGTTGAAATCAATTTCTCGTTAGGATCGGATCTACTCGGAAATATTGTATCTCTGAAAATTCCATCTGGACCCGCATGTGTATGAGTTGCAGCAACCATAACGTTTTCTTTATCTATTCCAGTAGTTTCTTCTATATCTTCTCTAACTTCTTCTACCATTTTTCTATCAACAGCAAGTAAATCTAACGATATTATTGCAACAGTTTTTTCCCCATCATCTATTGCAAGTGATCTAACGTAAAGAGGGTCATGAACACCAATTGATAGCGAAGTTCTTTCAAGATAGCCTCCTAATGGAACACTAGAGGAAGGAGTAATATCTATTTTTGAAACACCAACTTTAATTTTCTTCATTTAAATCATCCAGTGTATGTATTGATTCTTATTTTAAATTAATAAGAGTAAAAACTTTATGGCAAACATTATCAGATATGCCAACAAAGCTTGAAGATTTTTCCTTACTTTAGTTATCGATTTAAATTTAGTATATTGCTAAATTTAATGGTGGTGGTAAATTGTATTCCCCCTTCACATTAATTCACCTAATAATTTCTACATCTCTCCCACACTGGATGCTTAGTTTGGAATCAAAGTGTAAAAGACAACACTAAAGTCAACAAAAACGCAAAAAAGAAAAATAGTTACCAAAGGTGTTTATTCTATCGTTAGACATCCACAATACCTTAAAAGGTAATTAACACGTGTTAGAACATCCTTCCCATTATCTGCATCCTATTCCTTACTTTCTATACTTCTTATAGTAGCAACTATTTATCTCACCTCGTAGAAAAAAGAAAAGAGTCGGTTAAAGAATTTGGTGAAAACACAAAAATTATCGAAAAAGAGCGTCAATGCTTTACATCAAAATTAAAAAGAAAAAGAGAAAAAACAAACAATTAAGAAGAACAAGTCGCCTGATTCTTAGATATCTTTTAGTTGTTTTGATACGCTTCAAAGTAAAAATTAAAAGTTAAAAATACCATTTTGTCCATTATAAATAGTGTCATGGTGAGTTACGTGAAAAGGATTTTTATTGCTGCAATAATTATTTTAGCTCTAATTATGGCCGTAAACATGGATACAGCCCAAGCCCAGCCATACATCCTGGTCTGGAAACGTGCAACCGCTACTCATGTTAAGGATGTTTACCATGTTAGCGTTGCAATCTCTTCAGATGGATCATATGTAGTTGCTGGCTCTTGGAATGACAGAATTCATTTCTACAATAGAAAAGGAAACCTAACATGGTGCTACTATACAGGATGGATAGTTGAAACTGTTGCAATCTCTTCAGATGGATCTTACGTAGTCGCCGGCTCCATTAACGATGTTTATTTCTTTGATAAAGAAGGAAATTTAATATGGACATATGCAACTGGCGGTTATGTTTGTAGCGTTGCAATCTCTTCAGATGGATCATATATGGCTGTCGGTTCCGAGGACGACAACGTCTATTTTTCTGATAGGGAGGGAATACTGTGGAGTTATACCACCGGCGACTGGGTTAAGAGCGTTGCTGTCTCTTCGGACGGATCATATGTAGTTGCTGGCTCCGAGGATGTTTATTTCTTTGATAAAGAGGGAAATCTACTGTGGAGATATGCAACTGGTAGTGTTGGTAGTGTTGCAATCTCTTCAGATGGATCTTACGTAGTCGCCGGCTCTCGGGACTACAGAATTTATTTCTTTGATAAAGAAGGAAATCTACTATGGAATTATACTACCGGCTATTTTGTTTATAGTGTTGCAATATCTTCAAATGGATCTTACATAGCTGCTGGCTCCGCTGATGTCGTCTATTTCCTTAATGAAAAAGGAAATTTAATATGGAGTCATACTACTGGCGATGATGTTACGAGTGTTGCAATCTCTTCAGATGGATCATATGTAGTTGCTGGCTCCGAGGATAACAACGTCTATTTCTTCGATAAAGAAGGATTACTGTGGAGCTACGCTACCGACCGTGATGTTGATAGTGTTGCAATCTCTTCAGATGGATCATATGTAGCCGCTGGTTCCGGGGACAGTAATGTTTATTTCTTTGGAACTGTTCAAGCTTTGGCGAGGGATGCAATTAATTCTGCGAGAAATGCTATTTCAGAAGCTAAGGCTCAAGGCTTCAACGTTGAAGAAGCCGAAAACCTGCTTTCCCAAGCTGAACAGGCATATGATTCGGGAGACTACGAGCAAGCCATACAGCTTGCAGAACAAGCCGAAGCACTCGCCTTGGAGATAATTGTGGAAGCCAGTTTGGCGAGGGATGCAATTAATTCTGCGAGAAATGCTATTTCAGAAGCTAAGGCTCAAGGCTTCAACGTTGAAGAAGCCGAAAACCTGCTTTCCCAAGCTGAACAGGCATATGATTCGGGAGACTACGAG